>CAZAIK010000004.1:7691-102833 GCA_964485195.1 uncultured Methanosarcinales archaeon | reverse complement strand
GCGTAGTGACATATTGAGTTTAGATTCCAATATGGAAAATAAATGGAAAAACCAAAACAATTATATACTATTTCTTATATTTCTTACTTGTAAGATGGAAGCCAGGCTAATTGAGGTAAAAAGCGCGACAATAACATCAAAAGGGCAGATAGCAATACCCAAGGACATCAGGGAAATGGAAGGATTCAAGGAGGGCTCCAAGGTGGCAATACTGGCCTATGAAGACAAGGTGGAACTAATTCCATTGGAAAAAGCCAAGGAAAAATTAAGGGAAGGGGAAGAAATAAAAATTCCTTATGCATTATAAAGCCCACCTCTCTATCTTCTTGCAAAACATTTAAAAATAAAAAGACAAAAAGGATGTCAGGAGGTGGTTAGATGGCAAAAGACAAAGTAGTTGAAGAGGGAATGATTTGGGGCATAATTGCCTATCTCTGGATCCTGTTTCTGGTACCCTTGCTTGCAAAAAAGGACAACAAGTTCGCGCTTTATCACGCAAAACAGGGCTTGATGCTTTTTATCTGCTGGGCAGTAATCCTGGCAATTTCGGCAGTAATCCTGGCAATTTCATTTGCAATAGGATGGGTGCCGATACTCGGATGGATAGTGACAGCGCTCGGGTGGATTTTCCTGCTTGTGCTTTTCATGCTTTTCATAATAGGAATCATAATAGGAATCGTGAATTCAGCCTCAGGAAAGTACGCTCCACTGCCGGTTGTGGGACACTACGCTGAAAAATGGAAAATATAAGCAAATTCTTGTTTTTGATTTTTGTTTCTGCTTTCCTGTTGACAGCCTGCGGTGAAAAAGCAGGCACGTCGCGGGCGGAAGAAACAGAAGTGAAAGCATCGCAGCCTTCTCAGGAGGCAACTGCGGAATTGCAGGACATAATTGACAACAGGGCTTCAACATTTATGGCTGGATATGAGATAACAGGAATAACAAATGTTTCAGAAAAAACATTATACCGCAAGGGAGAAAATCTCAGGTATGATCTTGCAGTGGGCGGGGAGACTGGCTCCATTTACTTTATGGACCAGATAGTTTACAGCTGCAGTCCGGGCCAGTGCGTTGACCTCGGAAATGCCACTCCGCCAAGGACTATGTCTGACCAGTTCAACGCAAACCTGGAAGGGCAGATTGTTTCCGCCAGGCCTTCAAGGGTTATTGCGGGCGTGACTGCCAAATGCTTTGGTTTCTCTGACCCCAGCAGCTTGACAGATGTGGAAACCTGCTATTCCCCTGAAAACGTGATGCTCTACGCAAGAACCTCGGTAGCTGGTGAGGCAACTGAAATAAAGGCTGTGGAATATTCAACAACAGTCTCTGACTCCGTGTTTGAACTGCCCTCAGAACCAGAGGATTTAAGCGCCTTGGTTGAGCAGTATCAATAATTTTTTCTTATTTTTTAGACCTAATAAAACTCAATCTCCCCCTCGTAATAAATTCCCTTGTGCAATTCCACGGGCCTCCAGAAGTCCTCTATTAATTTTGCATCCAGCCATCTTGCCAGTTCTTTCGGATTCCCTATCGTTGCGCTCAACCCGATTATCTGGATGTTGCCCAGCAGTTTTCTCAGAAGCGTTATCAATATCTCCAATGTCGGCCCCCTGCTCGCATCATCAATAAGGTGTATTTCATCAATAACAACTGTTTTCACGTCCCTGAGCCAGGGCGCCTTGTGCCTTATCAGGGAGTCAAGCTTTTCCGAGGTGGTTATTATCAAATCATACCTGCTGAGGTAAGGGTCTGCACTGTCCCTGTCCCCTATGGAAACTGTAATGCTGGCAAGATGACCATATCTCTTCTTGAATTCCCTGAATTTTTCCGTGGCAAGTGCTTTCAGCGGAACAATATAAATCGCCTTGCCCACGTTGTTGAGGATGCTGTTCATCAAGGCCAGCTCTGCAACAAGGGTCTTTCCGCTTGCAGTGGGAGTGCACACAAGAAGATTGTTGTAATCCAGCAACCCCTCATTTATCGCCTTTTCCTGCGCAGGCCTCAAATCATTTATTCCAAGATTGCCAAGCACAGAATAAACTTCAGGATGAATCTTTTTCTTTATGTCTTTAAGAAGCATTCTTGTTCTGCTTGCCTTTGATTGTTACTCTCTGGTCTTTCTCGTCTATCTCAAGCTTTTCGATATTGTTGATGATTATGTCTGCCCCGCCTATCATAAACTTGAAGTCAAGCCCTGATATCTTAACATTCCTGCACCCCAGAAAGTCAAGCACCTTCTTGGGGGCCTTCCCGCTCTTGTGCGGCTCGTTCATGTCAAAAAGCGCCACAAAAGCGCCGTACTGGCCGGCGTCCTTCTTCCTTCCTATTATCACAGCCTTGGCTTCGTATTCCATAACAAGAATTTTAAGACAATTATTTAAATAGTTTTCTATCCAGGACTGGTGCGCCGCCTGGCGCGGTCGTCAAGCAACATTTCAGGGCTAAATAACCCGGTTCAGCTGTAAGTGATGCTCGCTCATTGTTTATTTGAGAATCTCAAACAAGAAATCTATAAGATTATGAATATCCTCTTTGTTCTTCTTGTAGAACGATATGTCTATCATTTCCCCATAATAGTTCAGCTTATTCCTTAAGCAACTCATCTGGGAAATAAGGCTTGCCTCAAGTTCGCGGTCAGGAAATCTTTTGTAAAAATATGAAATCAGACATTGGTGATTGCTTGATTTAAGGCCGTTCTTTAATAAGAACGCGACCAGCAACCTTTAATTATTTCATAAAACCCCTCAATGATGAACGACACATTTTCAGGAGTGATTGTCCGTGATTGGATGAATTTTTCTCCTATTAATTGCGGTTCCGGCAATAGATTCAATCTTGTCTTTGTCAGGAGTTATTTTTCTTATGAATCTTTCTTCACACTCCCCCATCTTATCAAATTCATCCTACTTCCAGATAACCCCATAATTTCATTCCGTTTACAATGTTGTTTTTCAGCTTCTTGGGGAGTTTATTAATGTCAGTTAATTCTTTTGTTATATAAGCAACAAGCCCTGTTTTTATCATCTTTTCAATGTAAAAATGTGTTTTTTGGTTTTGAATAAAAGCGTGTCTGATGCCTTGTTACCTGTTATGAGCTTCTCCTCTTTTAGCTGTTGAAGGTATTTGTGAACTGTTGATTTAGGCATTCCTGTCCTTGTTGAAAGTTCTCTGACAGTGAAGGTTTTCTCAGGCTGTTCATAGAACACTTCTAAAATCTTGTCCAGGTTCGCGGATTCTTGTCCCATTTTATGTACTTAAGTCCAATAATCAGGACAAGTATGTAAATTTTTCGTTACCTTCTTGCGAACCTGGCTTTCTTCCCCAACTCCTCCTCTATCCTCAATAACTGGTTGTATTTGGCTGTTCTCTCGCCCCTGCAGGGCGCTCCTGACTTTACCTGGCCTGCGCCAAGCCCCACAGCAAGGTCAGCTATGAAAGTGTCCTCAGTCTCTCCTGAACGGTGCGAAACAATCACATTCCACTTGTTTTTCCTTGCCAGCTGGGCAGCCTCTATCGCCTCGGAAACAGTTCCTATCTGGTTGACCTTGAGCAAAAGCGCATTGCAGGCGTTCAGGACCATCGCCTTCTGAACCCTCTTGATGTTGGTGACTGTCAAATCATCCCCCACAACCTGCACGCCTTTCAGTTTTTCCATCAGTTTTGGCCAGCTCTGCCAGTCGTCCTGGGCAAAGGGGTCCTCTATTGACACTATCGGATATTTCTGGACCAGTTCATAATATCTCTCGCTAAGCTCCTCTGCATTGTATTCCATTCCCTCAAGATAGTACTTGCTTCCCTTGTAAAACTCCGAGGCTGCACAGTCCATCCCCAGGAATATCTTGTTCTTGTAACCTGCGTCCTTTATGGCAGCAAGTATCAGTTGTATTGCCTCATCAGTCCCTTCCAGTCTTGGCGCGAATCCTCCTTCATCACCCACATTGGTCTGGTCCTTGCCGTGGGTTTTCGCTATTTCCTGCTTGAGATAGTGATATGTTTCTGCACCCATCCTTACAGCTTCCCTGAAGCTCTTTGCCTTGGCAGGAAGTATCATGAACTCCTGTATGTCTATGTTGTTTTCTGCGTGCTTTCCCCCGTTGATGATGTTGAAGGCAGGCACGGGCATTCTTAATTCCTTGTTGTCAGAGATGGTCGCAATGTACTCATATAATTTGTTGTTGTTTTCCGCAGCAAATGCCCTGCAGCAGGCCATTGAAACAGCAAGCATTGCATTGGCGCCGAGTTTTTTCTTGCTGGCAGTGCCGTCGAGCTTTATCAAAGCATCATCCAAATCCTTCTGCTCTGTGAATATCTTTTTCGTTACTCTTTTAGCGATTGCCTCATTAATGTTCTTAACTGCCTTTGAAACCCCCTTGCCGAGAAACCTCTTCCCGCCGTCCCTCAATTCCAGGGCCTCGTGCACTCCTGTTGACGCTCCTGAAGGAACAGCAGCCCTGAAAACACCCTTGTCAGTTTTTATTTCAGCCTCAACAGTAGGATTTGCCCTTGAATCAAGAATCTCCCGCCCCTTTACCTGAAGTATCAGCATAGATGTTTTTGTTGATTTGATGTTTAAAAAGGTTTCGCGATAAGGATTAGTTAAATCTTCATAAAAGAGAATTTTATGGAATCACCATTGAACAAGATGAAGGAGGGGAATCTGTAGCAGGGTGTTCCTCTTTGCCTGGTTGTGTTTCCCAGGGAAAAACAAGGAAGATTCTGTCAGAATGTTAAAGACGCCATTAGGCTTAACTGTCAATGAATTTAGGAGATTGTTAAAATCAATTTAGCTTTTTCCTTCTTGGCCTTTCTTCTCCACTCAGCCCACTTGTCCGCAGGGGAGTATTTTGCCGGCCTTGCAGGTATTGTCTTCTGGCTGCAGTGCTCTTCCTTCATAGTGTAAGAACTGCATTCGGCGCATTTCATTATGTGCTTCATTTTTTTTCTTTAAATCAGCTATTTCAAATCTTATGTTCTTGCCTTGGACCACTAAGTAGCGCTGATCATTCTTCCTTTCTCTCAAAGCTTGCCATTCCGTCGTGCTTTTCAACGTATGAAATCGCGTTCTCAACCAATGGCCTGAGGGTTTTTTCAGCTGACTTGTAATCCTCATCTTTCACGCTTATCAGGTACTGGCCCTTGCCAAGGTATTTCACAGAAACCCCTTCTTTTTCCTCTGCTGGCTTCAGCGCTGTCTTTATGACTCGTACGCCGTCGGGAGCGTATGTTAAGAGCGTGAAGGTTCCTGTTATTGACACTTCCGGCGGCGTGATTTTCTGCTTCACTGCCTCGTCAAGGGCCTTTGCGTATTTCTTGTCCACTCCCAGGTCCGCCAGGGAGCCGCCTTTAAGCGCAACATCCTCAAATGCATTATACAGGAAGTCGTATTTCTCAAGAATCTTGGGAGCGACTGCCTCGTAAAGCTTCCTGGCATCAACTTTCAGGTTGTGCGCGACCATCTCAACAATCTTCTCTGCCTTCTGCTCCTGCTTTATCTCCTCATTCTTCTTTCTTCTCATGCTCTCAGAAACCCTTCTGAGAGAGAGGTCTATGTGCCCCTTTTGCTCGTCTATCTTAAGGATCTTGCATATCACAACCCTTCCTTCCTTCACGAAATCCCTCAGGTTTCTTATCCTTCCGGGGCTTACTTCAGAAATGTGAATCATTCCTGACTTGTTGTACTCGTCAAGATTCACAAACACGCAGTTGCCTGTTATCTTTGTGACTGTGCATATCGCCAGTTCGCCTTCCTCAGGCCATCCTTTTCTTTTAAGAAGCATCGTGATTATTCCAGCACTTCCAGAATCCTTGCCTTTATCTTGGCCTTGCCTCCGGTGGGTTCTGCTAGCATTTTCTCGCAAACCAGGCATTTGACATTTGAGGATATCTTTCCGAATATTATCTGCTCATTCTTGCACTTTGAGCATTTGACCTTTATGAACTTGCTGGAAGCCTGTTTTTTCATTTTACACCATCTCTATTTTTTTTGCCCTGAATCCCTTGCCCTGCGCGTGCTGCTTGCTGCACTCCTTGCACTCGTACCTGAAATCTGTCTTTTTTGACTGCTTCTTGCCGGTCATTTTTGGGTTTGCGGGCTTGCTGTACTTTCCTGTGTTGCCGTGGCCCCTCGCCCTACCCCTTCTCTTGATTCTTATCCTGGAGCCCCAGGCGAGAGGGTTGGCAGTGCCTCTAGTCCTTTTCTTGGACTGGGTTACCTTGTGCTCTGCGTGCTTTTTGCAGTGAGGGCAGAGCCTCTTGACTAATTTTGGGTATTTTGCCATATAAGAGGTGTAAGAGACTTATTTAAAAAGTTTACTCCTCAGAATCCTCAAATTCTGCCTTTTCCTTGTTAATGAGCACATTGCACACCTTCAGGGGCAGGACTGCTGTTTCTTCTGACTTGAAAGGCCCGTAAATCTCAAGATTTGGCCCCACAAACTGGGAAACGTCGCACTTGAACCTGACTGTTTTTGTCTCGCTTTCAGCTGTCCTGAACGAGGCCTTTTGCCCTTCCTGGGGCTGTGTTTCTTCCTTTTCAGGCCCGGTTTCTTGCTGCCTCTCTTCAGCCTGTTCCTGCTTCCCGGAAATGTTTGAATTTTCAAGAAGAACATTGCTTAAAGTGTCCTGCCTTGCGCTGTTCAATACAGCCAGAAGCTCCTCATAAAGCTTTTTTTCCTTATCCGTCAGCCTGGAAATGTCAATCACGCTCTTGGGAATCCTGCTCTTGCTCAGGGCTATGTTTGCAATCTTCTTTTCCCTTCTTTCATAAACATCATTGAGGATTTTTTTGATGTTGAGGATCTGCTTCCTGGTTTTTTCCTGCTCAAGCTCTGAGAATTTGTCATCAGAATCAGGGAATAATGACTGCTTTTTCTCTTCCAAATATTTTTTGACTTCCTCTTCAAAATTTTCCGGCAGTTCCTGAAGTTCCTCGCGGGACTTCTCCCTTCGCAGGATTTCAAAGAGGGTTTCGTAGGTTATTACAACTTCGTTTTCCATTTTCCCCCGGCTCAGGCAAAAACAACAGGATTTAAATAGTTTTTGAATAGCAGTTTATAAAATGAATGCCAGGCTGGAATACGAGCAATTGGGATTTCTGGAGGAGGAGAACGCGCTGAAAGTCCTGTTTCTGAGGAATTATTACCTGAAAATACCAAGGGAGGAGGTTGAGAGGATAGGTGATTTTAAGGCAAATGAAAACAGCATTGTTTTCAAGAACATTCCGCGGCAACGGGCTGAAAGGAAATTCAATTTTCTTGTTGAAAAGCATATGGGAAGCCTGACAAATGCTGTTACAAAGAAAAAAACAGTGTACATACACAGGAATTCAGGCATTCCCCTCATAGGCAACACGGCCTTCGGGATAATCTACAGGAACACAAATGTCATAGAGGTTAAGCCCGTGACAGGATGCAACCTGAACTGTGTTTACTGCTCCATTGACGAAGGCGCCGGCTCTGGCAAAAAGACTGACTTTCTTATCGAGAGGGATTATCTGGTTGAGGAGATAAAAAAGCTGGCGGGCTTCATAGGGGAAAGGTGGAACTGCCATATTGGAACCCACGGGGAGCCCCTGCTTTACCCTGAGCTTAATGAGCTGGTCAGGGAAATCGCGGGGATGGCGAATGTGGGTGCAATATCAATGGACACCAACGCAACGCTCCTGACTGAAAAAATGGCTGACGAGCTGATGGATGCGGGCCTGACCAGGTTTAACATTTCCCTTGACGCCCTCAACGAGCAAACTGCGGGGAAGATGGCAAATTTTCCCTACGACCTGGAGCACGTCAAGAAAATAATCAGGTATGTGGGAAAAAAGTCAGATATGCTCATAGCTCCTGTCTGGGTTCCCGGACTTAATGACGGGGAGATTGAGAAACTGGTACAGTTTGCAATAAAGGCCTGCAAGAAAAGCAGGATTAAGGTGGGAATACAGAATTTCCTGGAATACGAGCACGGAAGAAAGCCCGCAAAACAGATGTCCTGGAATGAGTTTTACAAAAAGCTGCGAAAGCTGGAAGAGAAGTACAACACGAAACTGGTGCTGAAAGCAGGGGATTTCGGGATTCACAAGTCAAAGACGCTTCCAAAGCCCTTCAGGAAGGGCCAGGCAATAAAGGCTGAATTAATGTGCGAGGGGATGTATGGAAACGAGAAAATAGCAGCTTCTGACGAGAGAAGCATTAATGCGTTTGGCTGTGCCAAAAGTGCTGGAAGCGAAGCAAGGATAAAGCTGGTGAGGGACAAGCACAACTGCTTCGCAGGAAAATGCCTATGAATTCTTTAACTTTTCAAAACCTTTAAGTGTTAAGCCAGCGCTTTTAATCATCCTGATGAGGGTCCCTTTTTTCAGGTTCTTGTGAAGCGGAACAGTTATTTTTATCGTCTTTTTAGCTGTGCTATTATACTCTTCAAGTCTCACGTGAGAGCCTTTTCTCCTTGTAGCCACAAAATCAAATTTTTCCAGGTGTTTAATAAGTTCAAGTCCAGAAAGTGAGCATCTTCATATAGCGACTTTAACCTTCTCTCCGCTATACTCCAGAATTTCGCTGGTATCAGGCTCAAGGTACAGCTCAATTGCTTCTTTTATGTTTCTAAGCGCTTTTTCTCTTGTATCCCCTGCGAAACGCATCCGGGCAAGGAAGGCACGTATACTGTAGCCTCCCTCTTCCTGTCTTTCCAGGACAACTGTAAGTTTCATATTGCTATAATTGCTGTGAGATTCCAAATAAACCGACTGAACTCCTAATCAGCATTGGCACGGAGCGCAGTGCCAGCATTTCACTTATTAACTGACTTAACCTCTTTTTATGAGGTGCCTGCACTTAATCGTTGGGTCCAGGAATATTTGAAAGCCCGCCTGCCTTGCGTCCTTTGAGAAGAACATGTCATCCCACGTTCTGCTGTTTTCCTCGTGCCTGAATTTTATTTTCTCAAGCACTTTCCTGCTTATCAGAACGCAGCCGAGCCCGCAGGCCTCTATCTCCGCCAGATTCTCAGAATCAAGAACACCCCTGTCAGCTGTGATGAATTTTCCGTTCCTTTTTATCAGCACGGGCGAGACCGGAAAAACCTTGTTGTTGATTCTCTTCGGCACAAGATAGTTCCCCGTGACAATGTCCTTATTATGGGAAATTAATTTTTTAATCGCATTTTCTGGGGGGATTACGTCCTGCTCAAGGCTGAGGAAAAAATCATAATTTCCCTCGAGGGCCTTCTTACGGAGGGCATTCCTGGCCTCAGCAAGCGTCTTCCTGGGATTTTCATAGTTTTGCACCCTAATTGCAGGCAGTTTTTCTCTTGTTTTATTGAAATACTCCTCTGTTTTGGAGTTGTCAGCCAGCAGTATGTCATAATTGCCATAGTCAAGGTTCTGCACAGACCTTGCATATTCATCAAAGCAGTAGGCCTTGCCTTCATAAGTGGGACATCCCACAAGAACTTTTGGCATTCTATTTTTACTCATTCTTTTAGGGTATGTTGATAAAAATAAAAATCTTGCTATAGTCCTGCATTAAAACAGAGTAATTATCACTCTTTTGTTCTTATTGCCACGCAGGATGGAATAATATTGTCTATAAACAGTGATATATCTGCAATTCTGGCAACAAAAACCAACAGCAATTAAACAAATAAGAGTTTTAAGAATTGACTGGGAGATATTTATTGTTTTAATTTTTAAAGATTCCAAACTAGTTCTCGTTCAAAACAAAAGAAAAAGAAAAAAAATAAGCTGCCTTTATGAAGGCATGCTCACTTTTATGTCGGTCAGGCTTGTTCCTGTTACTCTTGCTTCGCTTCCGCTCAGGTCGTAAGCAGCGTAGTTTGAAACAACCCTTGTAGCCCTTCTTGTGTCGATTGCGTCCATACCAGCCACGACCATTGAGACCTTGCCTGTGTCGTGCTCAACCAGCTTTATGATTGCTTCCCCGCTCTGGAGGTCGCCCTCACATCCTGCTGCGTTGAAAGGCAGGTCCATAGCTTCTGCAGTAGCTGCGTTGGCGCAAGCCCCTCCTACAAGTATGAGGTTCTCGCTTCCCACATCCACTTCAGATGCAAGCCTGGCTGCTCCGACGTTTATCTTGTCCAGGGTCATTGTTGAGATGTCTCCGCCAGATGATGTTATCTGAGCAGATGTTGGTGCTATGAAAGCATTTATCTCAACTTCTTCCTGCGGATACATTATTGTCACGTAGTCGTCGTCCTCGTCGTCAACCTCAACAATTGTTCCGTGAAGGGTTGTGTAGTACCTCACGTCGGAATTGTCTTCGCTCTCGTCCACACCGCCTGTAGGCTCGAAAACAACGCCTGTTGTGGTCAGTGAGATTTCAAGCTCATCGTCATCCGACCTGTCGTATTGCGCAGTCACGTTCAGGGTCTGTGCAGAAATATCTGTGTCGTCAGTATCGTCTTCTGTGAACAGGAAGACTTCAGTAACTGTGTCATTAGCTGCTACAGTTCCTCCCAAAGCATCTGCAGAGTCAAGCGTAAGATTTCCTCCGTAGTTGGTCTCTGCGTAGTTGTTGTTGTTTGTGTCAAGGTTTGTTGCGGTGATTACTCCTGAACCAGAGTCCGTCAGGGTTATTGAGCCCAGTGAGCCCAGGCTGATTGAACTGGAATAATTCTTGTCATCGAAGTTCCTTCCGTAGGTCAGGTCCTTGAGGTCAACCTCTGTGTCGTCTGTGTCAAGGTTTGTTATTTCAAGCACGTGAGCGGTGTCTCCGCTTGTCAGTGCATATAACAGCACCCCGTCACAGTCCTCCAGGGATGTTCCGCAGTCAAAGGTGTCTCCTTCAAGCAGCAATGGCTCGTCGTCGTCAGAACCTAGGCCGAATCCTGTCTCTGCGTCGTTGACATAGAGCGGGATTTCAACTTTCTTTCCGTCGTTGTTGATGAAGGTCAGCTCTGCGTCCTTTGAACCGGAAGTTTTCAGTTCAATCTCCTCTCTCGGTGTTGTCACGCCTCCCATCAAAAACTTGAAGTTGTCAAGCACTGGGTCAATGAATTCCTGGTCAGTTGCCAAGAACACGTCATCGTCTGGCGTGAACTCAATTATTATACCGCCCCATTTTCCATCTCCTTCGCTTACAAGGCCTACTTCTGCGTCGTCAATCTCCATTCCGTCTACTGTGATGGAAGAACCTCCAAGATTTGAAGAGTTGAACCCATCTACCTCAGCGTTCTCTATGTCTATCTCTGTAGCTCCGATGTTCAGTTCGCAGATGTCAACGTCCTGCAGCTGTGCGTGTACAGCTTTTGCGTCAAGCACTCCGATGTTCACTCCGTTGATGGTCTTGTCTGACTTAACATCAATCCAGGCCACGAATCCGTCCACAGAGACTCCGCAGGAATCCTCGTTGTCGGTCACGTCAACGACCTTTATCTCGTGGCTAACGCCGTTGACTGTCTTCTCAATCACCTGGTCCTGCATCAGCCATACAAGAGTGTCTCCTGCCATCAATGTCATGTCCGACAGGTTTGCATTGTTCTCAAACTTGACATCTGTTATGGTGTACAGGTTTCCTTGTATCTCTATCTGCGTTCCCTCTATGTCGTCGTCTAGCGAGCCGTCCACAGATGATGATGTCTCAAACTCAACCGGGTCGTCAAACTCCAGAGTGTAGACATATATTGGCCCGTCATCCAGCAGTTCCAGGTAGTCATCGTGGTCCAAATCATCTGGCTGGTCGTGCAGTGTTATGCCGTTTGTGTTGTTAAGCAAAAGCTCCTGGACATAATTCTCGTCGTTGTCTGTTGCTCCTTCGCTCTCAGAGTATCGGCCTTCTGCCAACATCACTGGCATGTCTTCCTCGTCCAGAGTCGTGTCTCTCACTTCTCCGATGGATTCGTTGTAGTTCAGGACTTCAGAACCAGTTCCCTTGATTTTTACCCCATCGGAAACAAGAACATTTGCAGTCCCGGTAGAAACGAACTCCTCCTCTCTCATCTCGAACTGAAGACTTGCGCCAATGTCGACTGCGCCGACAACGTCTTCAGCTGCTGCCTGATCACCCACGACGATGAATGCGTCGAACTGTCCGTTCTTTACGAACGGCGCAGGGTAATCTGCTAGGTCTGCTGCCACAGCTCCCATCAGGGTTGCTCCCATCATGGTAGCTCCAGCGCCTAAGGCAACAACTTTCTTAATTGCCTTCTTAACTTCCATTTAAACACCTCCTGTTATTAGTAGTTATCGGGTTTGTATGAACCTTATGCGTCCATAAGTTCATTACAAACAATCTTTTTTATGGAAGTAATGTGAAACTGATTTAGGTTATTTTTATACTTTGCGTTTTTTCGATGGGGTATTAATGTCGGGGGAGACTTAGCCTCCAGCACTAAAAATAAAGGTTCTCCTTTATAAAGTTTTCGTAATGCCCTTTTTCCTCGACAATGATTTCTCTTTTCAGGCCGTAACAGCAGGAATATTCAGCAGCGCAAGACATTTATCACTCTGGAGTTTAAAAAATCCCCGGGAGCTTTTATTTAAAAAGATATAAAAAGGCTGGAAAAATTGTCCAGAGCAGAGTATGCCATCGCAAAAGGAAATTGAAGGGTTCATCAGCTCCCAGAAAAGCCTGCAATTCTATAAAAAGGCGCAGGACGCACTAAAAGAAGTTTTATCATCCTTAAATGAACAGGAATATGAGAAAGCGACCAAGAATCTTGTTATTGCCGCCCTGCACGAAGGGTCGTTGGGGCAGGCGATGCACTTCCCCGGTGTTAATGGAAAATTCACAATCCTTCAGTTGATATTGCCAGGAGAAATCCCTGTAAATGTTCTGAGATATGTCATTGCCCACGAATTAGGTCACGCCCTTCAGGGGCGGAACTGGAAAAAAGGAGACGGGATGAAACTGGAGAGGGATGCTGATGAAAAAGCCAGGCAATGGGGATTTCCCAAAACAGCAGAAGTCAAGAAGTGGATAAGCAATTACAGGAAAAAGGCAGAATAATTCTTAAAGAATAAAATAAAATATTACTGGAAGAAGAAGGCTTCCCATTAAGTGGTTTCTTCCCACGTTCAGCAGTGGAGGCAGCAGCCCCAGTGTTGTCGATACCAGAAGGATTAGGGCGCCTATCCACCCTGTCAATATTACTGACAATATCATAATTGTCATAATGATGAGCAGGCACAGCAGCTGGTAGTTTATCCTCGTGATGATGCCCGAGAATATCTTGGCAATGTAAAGCGAGAGGAAAACAGCTGCCCCTCCTGCAATGAATGTCACCGCAATGAAGGCATAGAATTCATTCATTCCCATATTGCCCAGCAGGCTCTGCACAGCTATTATTGAGCCGTTCCTTGCCTTTTCAATCGTGAAAAGCGTTACAAGGGACATTATCATTGAGGCAGTGCCTATCCCGCCTATTAATATTATGTAGCTGTAAATCCCGATTTTCCCCATAAACTGGCTCGCTATCACCGCGGCCTGTGCAGGCCCCAGCCCGGGGAATATTGTTGTCAATCCCCCTGAAAAGCTGCCTGCGGCAGTTGCCTTGATGACATTCCCTTTCCTTACCTTTATCATCTCCGTGGTCCTCTGCTTTGGGATCACAACCCTTTCAAAGATGGAGGTGAAGAGCATTGAAACCCCGAACATTCCAGAGAACATCGGAAAAAGAGGGTCCTTGATATGCATTGAGAACACTATTATTCCGAAAACACCTGCAAGAATGAAAACAAAAGCGCTCCAGAATACCCTGTTCTTCGCTCCTGTTTTTGCTATCATGAAGATTACTATGGCGAGGAGAATCCAGCCTATGTAGTCCTTTATTGAGCTGAAGATTGCCGGGACCGCCCTTATCAGGATCAGGGAGGAGCAGGCGACAAGGATTAATGATAAAAGACTTCCTATTGTTGAAAGCTTAACAGCCTCATAGCCCATCCCCCTCAGCAGCAGTTTGTGGGCCGGCAGCGCAGCCATTGCTGTTGCCTCCTCAGGAGCTCCCAGGAATGTGGAGGGGATGAAGTCAAGGAAGGTGTGCGTGACGGACATTGCGATTATAAGGCTTACCACAGAAAGGACGTTGAAATAAAACAGCAGGAAAGGGGAAATGGACAGCAAAATCACAGCAATCAGGTTAATGTGGATTCCCGGGGTTATGCCTGTCAGCACCCCGAAAAATATTCCGAAAATGACAAATATCAGCAATTCTGCGAACATTGTGAGGTCGGCGCCGGCGGGACTTAGTTAAAAATGAACAGTTTTTAACTTGACAAAAATGCGAAGCGTTTTTTCAGCATCGCCCTGCCAGGTTTGAACCCGCAAGCTTTTGAAAAGCCACAGAGCATCAGTCTGCATCTATTAAGAGCGGCGGTTTTTTCTTTTAATTTTGAAGGTACCGCCTTTGTGTTCTTTTTTCCAGAACCAGTATTTAATGTTAAGACGTAGCGATGATTACGACACTGCAGGATCCAGATAATTAATAAAAAAAATCATTCAGTTTTCAGAAAAACCACGTCGCCTTCCTTGACGTTTTCGCTGACTTTCATCCCAATGGCGTCGCCTTTTTTGGCAGAATCGACAGGCTGATGATTTACCTGCATTGAATCAGCCTTCTGCTCAAAGCTTTTTCCGTGCCCTTCTATCTCTATGGTGTCCCCTTGTTTCAGCTCATCCTCAAGCTCAATCACTGCAACGCTTATTTTCGGAAAAAAATGGGTTATTTTGCCTACTTTCTTTTTTTCCATGATTCACCCCCTATTGAGAAGACAGTATGGTCTCAGGGTATATAACTTTTTCTATAGAATTCAGAAAATGACCTTGTTCAAGGGGTATTCTATGATGCCCTCTGCCCCGTTTTTCTTGAGCTTTGGTATTAAATCCCTCACAACCTTCTCATCAACAATCGCCTCCACAGACATCCATCCTGATTCAGCAAGCGAGTTTATGGTTGGCTTTTTCAGCGAGGGAAGCAGCGAAAGTACGTTGCTCATGTTGCTGTTTTCAACATTCATTTTTATTCCTACCTTTTCCTCTGCCTGCAAAGCCCCTTCAATAAGCATTATCATCTTTTCCATCTTGTTCTTTTTCCACTCGTCCCTGACTGCTTCCTTGTTGGCGATGAACTTTGTGGTGGATTCCAGCACTGTGTCGATTATTTTCAGGTTGTTCTCCCTTAATGAAGCGCCGGTTTCTGTAACCTCTATGATGGCGTCGGCAAGCGTGGGGGGCTTTGCCTCTGTTGTTCCCCAGGAGAATTCCAGCTTTGCATTTATCCCTTTCTTGTCCAGGTATTCTTTGGCAAGGTTCATTGCCTCTGTGGCGATGTGCTTTCCCTCCAAATCCTTAACTGTCTTTATGTCTGAGTCCTTCGGGACTGCCACAACCCACTTCACCTTTCTTAACCCTGTCTTTGCATAGATGAAGTCAGCCAGTTCCAGGACATCCGCCTTAGTCTCTATAATCCAGTCCTTCCCTGTGATTCCGCAGTCAATAAGGCCTTCCTCAACATATCTTGCCATTTCCTGCGCCCTTATGAGAATGCACTGTATCCTGGGATCGTCAATGTCAGGATAGTAAGAACGCCCGTTTGGAACAATGTGAAATCCTGCTTTCCTGAAGATGGAGATAGTTGTGTCTTGCAAGCTTCCTTTTGGAATCCCTAGCTTGAGTTTGTTGTTGTTCCCATTATTTTGGCTCATTTTATTTTGTTGAAAAAGCAGCTCTTCTTTCCTGTGTGGCACGTCGGCCCTGCGGGCTTTGCCTTTATCAGCAAGCTGTCCTCATCGCAGTCAGCCCATATTTCCTTCACTTCCAAAAAATTTCCGCTTGTCTCTCCCTTTGTCCACAGCTTGTTGCGGGAGCGGCTCCAAAAAGTGGTTTTTCCTGTCTCCTGGGTCTCCTGAAGGGCCTCCTCATTCATATAGCCCAGCATCAGGACTTCTCCTGTGGCTGAATCCTGGACAATAACAGGAATTAACCCCCCCATTCTGCTAAAATTCAGCATTTTTAGGTAGGTGGTAGGGATATATTTATAAATGTAATCTCTTTTTTAAAGATTATGAATGTTCTGGTAACAGGAGGCAATACTGGCATAGGAAGGGCTGTTTCACTGGAATTCGCCAAAAAAGGGTTTAATGTTGCAGTGAACTATGTGGAAAAGCCAGAGTCTGCAAGAAAAGTAGTTGAAGATGTTAAAAAATACAGCGATGGGATGGACATAAAAGCAGACATCACTGACGAAAAGCAGGTCAGGATTATGTTTGAGAAGGCAAGGAAAAGGCTTGGTGACATTGATGTACTGGTCAACAATGCTGGAATCCTTAATCAAAAAGAGTTTTTCAGGACAAATAAGAAGGACTGGATGAAGGTCCTTGAGATAAACCTTGTGGGGGCTGTTCTTTGTGCGCGGGAAGCTGCGAAAACAATGCTGAAGAAAAAGAAAGGGAAGGTAATAAACATATCCTCTGTCCGGGGGAAAGGTGAATTCACCCGCCCCGGCATTCTTCCATACTGCGCTTCAAAGGCAGGCATGGTTAATTTCACGAAAGGGCTGGCTAAGGAGCTTGCACCCTATGTAAATGTCAATGCCGTGGCTCCGGGGCCTACTGACACCAGGATGGAGAGAGGCATAGGAGAAGAGAAAAGGGAAAAAATCATAAAGGGAACCCTGCTGAAGAGAATGGCGAGGCCTGAAGAGATTGCAAAGGCAGTTTTTTACCTTGCCTCAGAAGACGCTGACTTTATCACCGGAGAAGTGCTTGTTATCGACGGCGGACTAAGCTTGGGCTGACTTTTCCCCTGACTTTTCCTTTTTTCTGAATTCTGTATATCCGCATCGTCCGCAGGCAAGCCTGTTGTTGTGCTCTGCCATGAAATAACCCTGTCCGCATTTTGGGCAGGACTTCCTGCTTCTGGATATCTTTTCTCCTTCTATTTTGTAATAGGAACCCTGCTTCAGGCTTGGCTTCTTCTTCTTTTCCTTTTGCTTTTTCTCTGCCATTCTTGATTACTATTCCTTTTTTTGTGCTTTCTCTTCTTTGTTTTCGTCCTTGGCCTCTTTCTTGTTGGGCTCTGATTTTGCTTCAGGAGCCTCTTTTTTCTCCTCGGCTGCCCCCTCTTTCTTTTCTTCGGGTTCTGCTTTTGCTTCAGCCTGCTCTTCTTCCTTCTTTCCCTCTTTAACGTGCTTTTTCAGGATATGCTTCTCCTCAATCCTCTTCATATCCTCAGGGCTCTTGTAAATGTGAGCGATTATTTTTGACTCCCTTTTTCCGAATATGGGATAGATGTGCTTGATTATGGTCAGCTCCTCCTTTGTTTTAAGGGCTTCAGCCACCTTCTTTCTTATGAATTCCCTTGAAGGCGTCTCCTTCTCAAAAGCTGCATAAAGCTTTACCCTTTTCCTTGACAACAGGGGAGCTTCCTTTTCCTCCTTTATTTCCAGCTTCATTTTACTTTACCTTGATTGCATACTCGCCTTTCACAGGCAGCCCCACTTTCTTTGCAATTGAGGACTTCTGCTCGTCAATGACATATACCCTTCCCTTCCAGTTTGTCACGAAGTCCGTTCCCTTGCAGACAGGGCATTCGCTGCCTTCCACGAATATCTTGCATTTCTTGCACGCCTTTTTCATTTCTTCTCCTTTTTATTGTCTGAAGGTTTTGGTTCTTTCTGCTTTATGTCTTCAGCCACCCATTCAAGCTTTCCCAGCCCGGCCTGCCTCATGGTAAGCCCTATTTTAGGGCTGGCAGGGTCCTTGAAGCTTATTGCAATGATTCTCGCCCTGCAGACATCCCCCACCTTGAGGGTTCTTTTGGTGTCCTTGCCCGTCAGCACTTTTTCCTTGCTCAAGGAAACATAATCATCCATTGACTGGCCTATGTGCGCCATTCCCTCTATGGGTCCAAGGGTGAGGAAAGCGCCGAAATCTGCAATGTCCTTTATCTTTCCTATGACGACTTCCTGCATTTCAGGCTTGAAAGTCAACAGCTCAAAAGTTGTGTCATAAAAGCTGGAGCCGTCGCCGGGAAGTATGATGCCCTCCCCAATGTACCTGACGTCAATCACGTCAATGATTACTCCCAAGTCCTGGGAAACATAACCTTCGTACTTGGACTTGACCATCTTAACAACTGCATCTTCCAGCTTCAGTCCGAAAAGGTCAGGAGTGACCCTTATTTTGTCTTTTAATTCTATTTTGTAAAACATTTTTAATCAAGCTGAAGGAATTTCTTGTTCCTTAAAAAGATTATTCTCCCCTTCTTCCCCTTAATCCTTTTTTTAAGGGCTGAATCCTGTGTTGCCACGATAGCGCCCTTCTCTGCCTCCTCCACAAGCAAATCATCAGCAGGTTTTGGAAAAGGTGTGCGAATTATTTTTAAATCTTTCCTTTTCAAAAGTTCAAGCGCCATTCTGGCAGCTGAGATTTTATTTCCCCTTTGCTCGCTTATAATCTTGTTCAACTCCCCCACTGTCTTGTCCAGAACTGCCAGCTCATATTCAAAATCGCATATCCTGTCAACTTCTGAGAAAATATCCACTCCAAACTGGCAGGGTATCATCAGGAAATTGGTGTCAAGTATTATGGTTTGAGGCATGCGCCCCTTATATTTAGTAATATTTATAAATAATTCCCAAAACTCCCAGGATATGGCTGCAAAAACCAAGTCAAGGGCAATAGACCCGTGGAAATCCAAGAAGTGGTTCCCTGTTTATGGTCCAAAGTATATGAGAAGCGCGTTTATCGGCGAAACCCCTGCCTCTGAGCGCGAGAAGGTCATGGGGAAGGAGATAAGGATAAGCCTTGCTGCTGTGACAGGAGAGATAAGAAAGCAAAACACCCAGATAACATTCAAAATCACCAATATGCAGGGAAACAACGCATTGGCTGATGTCAAGAAAATAGAGCTGTCAGCAGCGCAGATAAAAAGGCAGATCAGGAAAGGAAGGGACAGGATTGATGAGGTTTTCAGGCTCAAAACAGCAGACGGCAAGGAAGTTATAATGAAGGCCCTGCTGGTTACAAGAAACAAAGTTGACAATTCCAAAAAAACCCTTCTCAGGAAACTGGCAAGGCAGGAATTAAAAGAGTATTTGGGAAAAACAGACTACAACCAGCTGGTGCAGGACTTGGTAGCCCAGAAACTGCAAAAGGCAATGGGCCAGGCATTACGAAAGGTCTGCCCCCTGAAAAATTCTGAGATAAGGGTTATGCAGCTTGCCCAGCCCCTGGAGGAGAAAGGCATTAGTGAAGAGGAACAGCCTGCGGAGGAGCCAGCTGAAGAGGAAAAGGAAGAGAAAGAAGAGGAAAAGAAGGAAACAACCCCCAGGAAGAAAGAACCTGTGAAGAAAAAGGAAAAGCCTCAGGAAGAAAGCTCCTGAATCACCTGCTTAATCTCGTCAATATTCTTAACAGTTCTCACGCTTATACCTTCAGCGTTCTCAAGGTTTGCAAACACGCAAAAGATGTTCCTTTCCCTGCAATAATCATAGGTATCTCTTCTCTTCCCCCCGAAATAAACAACAGGCTTGCCGTATTTCTCAAAAAACCTTTCAAAAACAGCAATCTTGTCATCCTCCTCAACAGATGAAGAGCATTCCACAATATCAAACAATTCATCAAGGCCTGTCTCCTCAAGAATTTCGTTAAGGAACTTCGCAGTGTTTGTTGTTATCAGCGCAAGCCTGAACCTGTCCTTCAAGGACTTGAAATATTCAACAATTTTCCTGTTGATCACATCATCATTGTGCTCCTTGATGTAATCAGTGACCGTCTGCATAAACCTCCTTCTTGCCTCCCTTGTGCGTTCTTCCCTGGAAGCGTCAGGCATAAGCTTGCTCATGGCAAGGTTAACTCCCTCAAAATAATTTGCCTTGCCAACCCACTGTCTCAGGGACTCATCACCTGTTTCCTTCACCATCTGCTCAAACCAGAGATTGTGGGCCTCTTTCCACGGCTTTGACTTGATGAAAAGCCCGGACAGGGTCGTGGCTATTATTGGTTTCATATCATTAAATATGCAAACATACTTAAAAAGATTTGCTATTTCCCCTCCTGAAAATGAAGACCTCCGCCCTGCTGGTAATAATAGGGACAGTGATGATAATAATGGGGGTGCTGTGGCAGTTCGGCATAAGGCCCGGCAAGCTTCCCGGAGACATAGTCATAGACAAAGGCAATATGAAATTCTACTTCCCCATAACAACATCAGCAATAATAATCCTGGTAATCGCAATTGTGTTTTTTGGTTACAGGATAATTACAAGAACATAAGTAGCCCCGCGCGGATTTGAACCGCGGTCTCCAGGTTTCTCCTGAACCAGTCTCCAGAGCCTGACATCCTTGGCCGCTAGACTACGGGGCTGTGAAAACCAGAAAAACCGGGCATATTTTTAAAGCTTGTCTTATTTTCCTTTTCTGATGAAAAGATCTTGGCATAAGATTGAGGTTGCTGTTGACAAGTTAATCCCTTTCCTTCTGGCAGTGCTTGTGGTGCTTATTGTTCTTGACCTTTTCTTCCCTGAAATTATTGAACCGTACCATCTTTATGTTGAGATTGCTGACTACATCATCATTGCCTTTTTCATTGTTGACCTGACTTTCAAGTTCATAAGGACAAAGAACGCTCCGAAATTTCTCAAAAAATACTGGATTGAGATAATAGCTGTCCTTCCTGTTTTTGTTGTGGCAAGGATTGTTGAGGAGATGATAGGGTTGTTTGTCGCCGCCGAAGACATCACAAGGGTGCAGAGGATTGTGCACGGAACTGTTGAGGTTGAGGAGGAAGGCAAGCGGGTTGCTGCAGAAATGGGAAGAAGCGGAAGGTTCGGCAGGTTCATCAGGCCTTTCGCACGTTTTCCGAGGTTTGCAAAGGCGTTTGGATTCTATAAGCATCCTAATAAGTATAAATAATATATATTTTGTAATGACTTAATAGTAGATAAAAAATCAAAAGGTTTATATACTCGCCTTTTTTTCTCCTGCTATGCCATACAGACAAGTTTCCAGGCCTGTGGAGATCAGTAAAAGTTTTTCTTTAGGCGACCTCTCCTTCACTATATCTAATTTGATAGATAAGGGAAGAATATCATTGTATTCAATTTCTTTTGGCAATAATGGCGGAATTGACTTTGGTTATCAAGTGCTTGGCAAGACTCTTGAAGGCAGAAGAGCTCTTACGTTCGTGAACCCAATAATCCTTGCAGATATTGAACTCGCATTGGACCAAGAACAAGCCCAGGTTTTTCTGAATAATTTTCCGCTTGACTTAATAAAAATTCAAAGAAAAGTGCCTGATGAAGACATATCTTATGTAGTTAAACGCTCACGTTTTGAAGCCAAAACAGATGCAAATGACACAGCTGCAGAATCAGTTAGGAGAGTTGAAGAAATGCTTGAGGTCAATATAGCTGAGCCTGGACAAAGAAATGCCATATGGACCCAGCTTAGAGAAGCAAAGGAAAGAGGGCTGGAGCTGGCACTAAAAGGCAAAACTAGCGCGAATCCTGACTTGATGAAAAAGAAATACCATAAAGCTTTCGGGATGGAAATAGAAGAAGATGACAAGCCACCAGAGCGAAGGGATTATTCAGAGCCGTTGCAGATATATCTTGATATAATCAGGCAGCTGCCCTGTGGAGATGAAAAGAGAACAAATTTTCATAAATTAACAGTTCTTAATCCTCATATTAGCGACCAGTTTACAGCAGACGGTTACCGTCTTAGCAGGGTTTCAGATGAAAAAACAAGAGACAGGGTGTACGAGGAATCAAGGTTAATCGCCGAAGATGCTGTTGAAAACCTGGGTTTTGACCCCGGGAAATTTGCTTCTGAAGAGAGCTGCATCAAATATGTCTGTACACCTGAAAGGGTTGTGGACAGGAAGGAACTTGTAGAAACAATGTTCTTTGCTTTGGAGTCCAGCGAAGACGCTGTTGAGCTGGAAGGTCCACGCTATGTGTTAACTGTAAAAAATTCAGGTGAGCAGATCAGGATAAAAGGAAGGGTTATGGATCAGCAGGGCGGTAATTTTAGTGCTGCGATGGCACATATCTTGCATCCATTAGGCCAGTTAAACCTGGATGAAATCATTCAGGAATACCCTGTATATTACCGGAGCGAACTGTCGCTGAGGATTGCAAAAGGCTGGGACAGTTTTACAGAAAGCACAGGAAAGATAGGGGCTTCAGTATCTGGTGGTTTCGGGGTTATGCTTGGAGGCATCGGAGCCTCCCTTGCAGTAGTCGGGGGAGGGATTGGCGCAGGTGTTGGCTTCACGTATTCCAATACATTAGGCAGGTTCGTAGAGCGCAGAAGGGAAAAAGCTGATGAAAAGCGAAAACTAAGAAAACTGGAAGAAGCAGAAAGAGAAATGGAAAAACAGGAAAAAGAAAGAATAATCAAAGAATCCCTCACCGGTCTGGGAATACAGCAAAACGTAGGAAATGAAGGATGTGTCATCCTTGTTGACCCTGAATGCGAAGCAAAGCTAAACAAAGGAGAATTTCATCCTGAAAAAAGAGCCGAGCAAAACAATTAAATAAATATCTGTTTTTCTTTTTATTATGAAACTGGCGCAGGGAGCGGAAGCAATTGTAACAAAACAAGAGAATCTGGTAGTCAAGAACAGGTTCAAGAAAGAGTACAGGCATCCTGAGATTGACGCCAGCCTGAGGAAATGCAGGACGAGAAGGGAAGCAAAAATCCTGGAAAAGCTTGAAGAGATGGGTTTTCCTGCAGCGAGGGTGCTGGAATCTGACGATAAAAACGGATTGCTAAGGCTTTCATTTATAGAAGGTCTGCTCGTCAAGGATGTCCTGCACGAGAACCACAAAAAGCTGAGCAGGGAGATGGGTGAGAAAGTGGCAGCGCTTCACAAGAAACACATTATCCACGGGGACCTGACAACCTCCAATATGATTCTTAAGGATGAGATCCATTTCATAGACTTCGGGCTCAGCTTTGTCTCGGAAAAGACAGAGGACAAGGCAGTGGACTTGCACTTGCTGCGCCAGGCACTTGAGTCAAAGCATCACCAGATATGGGAGGAGTGCTTCAGGGAATTCATAAGGGGGTATGGTGAAAATTATCCCCAAAACGAGGAAGTCCTGAAAAGGTTTGAGATTGTAGAGGGAAGGGGGAGGAACAAGCATTAATCAGCTTTTGTCAGTATAATCGGCTCGTCATCAACGTACAAGGAGTGCTCTGCCTGCGCAACCGGATTTTTTGAGCGTTCTGTGAGTATGGGATAAAGCTTTATCACTCCCAGCCTGTCCATCTCCCTCAATGCCAAATCCATCTGGAACTTGGGAAAGTTGAAGTATCTCGTGGCAACGGGCAGTGTCTTGTACTGCTCAATCTGCTGGAGTATTTTTCTTGCGGTCTGGTTCCTGACTGCTTTCCTGTTTACCAGGCTGAAAATCTCTGTCTTGGGGCCTTCCACCACCCTTCCCTCGCCTCCTTTCAAGGTTGCGAATGGCTCAATTGCTATAAAATCGCCCTTTTGCAAAACCCTCTCGTCGCCGTTGTCAATGTTGGGTATTGAGAATTTCGTGTGAATGTTAAAATCGTCCAGGCCGTGGCCTGACAGGTTCTGTATCGGAACAAACCCGTGCTTTTTTATTGTTTTTTCTATGGCCGCTCCTATCTCGGAAAGCTTCACTCCGGGCTTTATTGTCTCAATTGCTTTTTGCAGGGCTTCCTCAACAGCCTTGACCATTTCTGAATATTTTCCTGACAGGTCAACAGTCAATGCTGTGTCTCCTATTGCGCCGTTGTAGCATACGCCCACGTCTATTTTCACTAAATCATCGCCGAACTTTGTCTCGTCATTCGGGTCAGGGGTGTAATGGGCAGCTATTTCATTGCAGGAGATGTTCACGGGAAAAGCGGGAATCGCGCCCTTGTCCCTTATCCTCTCCTCAATCCTGTCAGCAACAGACTTGAGATACACGCCTTTCCCCACAAGGGACCTTCCGTATTCCAGAGCTTCTGCAGCTATTTTCCCGGCCTTTTTCCAGTCCTCTAAAGAAGCCATTTTAACCCCCTGAATTGTTAAAAAAAGGTTCATTTAAAAAGCTTTGCGTGGATTGTTTATACATTAAGAGAAAAATCGCACTCTTTTAGTGTTTTGAACTCGTCAGGACCATCTATCACTAAACAGCAGCTATCTTTTGGCCTTTTTTTGGCTATGTTACGTGTCATTTGCAGTAGCGGGTCTTTCACCAGAATATCTTCCAAACAATTTATCTGTAAATTTTCATAAGCTCCCTCGTAAGCACCAACGAGATTGAATTGAGCTGGAACAGGGATAAAAACGCAAGGATGAACAGCTCCTGAAGGGTCTACGTGAACATATCTTAAACCCGCGGCGGCGCAGCCTTCAACTAAGTCAGGATTATTCAAATAATCAATTGTATAAAAGTCCCTGTTGAATTTTCTTAAAGCATCTCCTTGTCTCTTCCTTTGTTCAGTGGAAGGAACTTTTCTAAAATCCGCGTTTCTTCCAACCGGCATATAAGTAAGAAACCTGCCCAGTAATGCGCCTTTGCCAATTACCATGCTTAAAAAGTCATCAGTATCATAAACATTTGCGTTTTGCGAAGTGAGTGTAAAAGAAATACCCCAAAGAACCTTGGTTTTTGTGAGCAATTCCATTGCTTTCATTGTTCTGTCATAAGCTCCTTCCCCTCGAATCCCGTTTGTTTCATCTTTAAAACCTTCAATGCTTATCAAAGGAAAGATATTTCCTAGGTCAGAAAGGTTATCCGCCACCTCACGATTTATCAATGTCCCATTTGTATAAACCTGAAAAAGAGCGTCTTTGTGTCTTTTAGCACTTTCAATTGCATAAAGTAATGGCTCTCCTCCAGTTAGTGTAAAAAAAGGAACTGCCCATTTTTCACTGGCTTCTTTTATTATTCTATCAGTAATGTCATGGCTTAGTACTCCGGAATTTTCTTTTAAGCTGTTAGAATAGCAGTCTGAACAAGAAAGATTGCACCAATAAGTAGGTGAAATAGTTATGTTTAAGGGAGCAAATCCATACTTTCTTCTGAATATTTCCCTTTCTTTTGACTTGGAAAGAAACTGTCGAAATTTTTCCTCAATTAGCGATGCTGCCTTTTCTGATATATTGCTAGCTCTTGCCAGAAAATGTTTAGCAGATCCGTCTGAAATATTTATTCTATCATTCATTATCATATTATAAAAATACTTTTTTATTTAAAATCTTCTCTAATAAATAAAAAAATCAGAGAAAAGTGTCAAACATTGTGTATCTTTTCGCTTCCCCCTTGTTTTCAATCACGTCAATCAAAAAGTCAAGGGCTTTTAATGTGCCTCTTGCATAGCTTGCCCCTCCGTGCCTTTTGAAAGCCAGCCTTTCTGAATTGCCGTCATTGTCCCTGACTTCTATGTTGTGATATGCGTGCCATCCCAAAAAATCCTTTGGAACACCCAACACAGCTTCCTGGAATTTTGGGTCTCTTATGACTGCAATGTCATCAATTGTCAGTTCAGTTCTTGACAATTCCCCGAATTGGTTTAGCATCGCCTTTGCTGTCCCGCTTGTGTCTGCCTTGCCTGCCTGATGGCTTTCCCATATCTTCACTGTTGCCCCTTCAAACGCCCCTGGGAATCTCTCTGCCATCTGCTGGACTCCGTACATCCACGCGCCCAGCCTCATGTCCATGTTTGGAAATCCAAGGCAGGGAATTCCTGCCTCTCTTGCCAATTTGTCCATCGCCTCATAATCTGCCCCTGTGCTTCCCATCACAAAGGGGATTTTGTTTTCAAAATACAATTGGGCATTCCTGTCCGCCTGCCCATCTCCTTTTACAAAGTCTATTGCTATGATTTGCTCATTTGGCCTTTGCTCCTTCATTTCTTTCAAGAAACTGTCGTGTTCTTCAGGAGGGACTAAGGTTATCTTAAAGCACTTAAAGCCTGCATTTTTCGGTTCCAAACTGTAAGATGCCCCCATTCCCTGCCCGGTCATTGACGCGCCTAAAAGTCCAATTTTTCTTCCTGAAGAAGTATCCCTCCATAAGGGCAAGACAGCCTGGGCGATTATTTTTGCCATCTTGCCCGGCTGGCCATTCACAATGATCGCGTAATCTCTTTCACTGACTGAAGAACTTTTAGGCATAAGGTTGGCTCCCTTTTCAAAATCATCACTTCCCATTCTAATCCTCCCCCAAGAACGCTTGGGCCGTTCGCCCTCTTAAAACAGAAAGATATTCATTATTTATAAAGATTTAGTCCAGCAAGTGCTTGTAAATCTGTTCAGGGAATATTAGCGGGAAAAGCCTTGATAACTGCTTCTTCTTGTACGCATCGTGCTTTACGTCGGGATGCATTCTCCTGATTTTGTCGTCTTCAAGCGTTAAGACCTGCACTTCAACAGGCACCCTTTCATACACTTTTGAGCCGAGGTCGTAGCCTGCGATCGGCTCCACCTCAATGGGAGGGCGCAGGACAAATTTCACAACACCGAAATCAGAGCTTGAATGTTCGCTTGTTTTTTTGCTTTTCTTTCCCCTTCCCTGTTTTTTGAATGACTCTATCCTGCCTGTTATCCTTAGCTGGTTTTGCAGGTAGTTGATTAGCTGTTTCCTTGCAGTGTCATCTTCAACTATGAATTCAGCCCCTGTGTGGTCTGTCATAATATTCGGGAAGGCTCTCTTAAGATACATTTTCATCATCAAAGAATCATATTTCAGGTTGTTGTCATTGTCCAGGATTTTCAGCCTTGATTTCATTGGCACTTCAGCTCCGTAAACATCCACTCCTGCCCGGGTGTTCCAGGTGTTGCAAAATGTCTCCAGGCCGCATTCTTTCAGGCCATCAAAACCTAGTGCCTCGTCAAACCATTTCAGAACCATTTCATACTGCCTGATAGAATCAAGGACTTCAGGCGATTCTTCCAGCATCTTAACATTGTATCCCAATCCGAAAGCCCGTATCCTGTCATAAGCCTTGAGGATTTTCGCGTAATCCCTTGGGTGCTTGCTGTCTCTTCTTCTTCCCTCTATCCATTCCTCTCTTGCCTGATGAACGAGTTCAAACAAGTTAAGCGGAGGATGAATTTCATTAATAAGGAATAAATCCGGTTTGGGCAGGTGCTGATTGCAAAGGGAATTCACTGCGTTTATGCCCTTGTTCATGGCTTTCCTGAATTCCTCTTCCACAACATCGTTTTCCTGTTTGGGAAAGTATGTCATTCTTATCAGGTTTACAAAAAAGTTCCTATCATTTTCATCGAGGGCCTGCTTGACAAATTTGTAGTTAAGCCATCTCAGTTTTGGGTGGAAAAACAGGAATTCCTCCCACGCCTTGTCAAGAAATTCTTTATCCTGGTTTCTGTAAAGTTTTTCTGTAAGTGACATTTTAGATTACAACATCAAAAGGGTTAATAGATTATCCCAATCAGCACTCCGTTTACCTGGTCAAACCTTACCTTGCCGGGGTCCTGCTCTGGGTTGTTGTCCCCTTTCACTATGGCATACCAGCCGTTTTCGTCATAGCCCACATCCGTTATCCTGTGGATTACGAGGCCTGATGTGAAGCGTGACTTGTAGGATATTATGTCTCCAATCTTCAGTTCAGAAGGGGTTCTTGGCTTTAGCTCTATGCCGTTGGCTTTCTCGCTTATCAATGGCTCCATGGAGCGTGTGGGGGTGAACACTGACCACGAGGCATTCTGGATGTCAAGGACTATCCTGTCGCTGAAGACGTGTATTCTGTCTTCTGAAACCCTGTCTGATGGGGTTTTCATCACAGACTGTGGCTGGCCAAAAGGCTCTCTTACTGGTGTTTCAGAGGCTGAGGCAACTGCGTACATGCTGCTGCTAAGCCATCCCAGTGAGAATACAGCCAATATGAACACCAAAACCAGTATTTTCTGCATTTTTACCACCATATGATGGTTAAAAGTAAGAAGAAGTTGTATATAAAGGTTTCGTTTTTTACCACTTAACAGCAGTTAATATTTAGTTTATTTCAATAGAGAAATAAATACAAACTCATTTTACCTCCTTCACGAACACCTCCCCCGCCTTTCCAGAAACCTCTCTATAGCCGTTCTTCCTGAGCCATTTGGCTGTTTCCTCCTGGCCCAGCTTTGGAAACTCAAGGATTATCGGCTTTCCAATCCTTTTGGCCAAGAGCCCGAGAAAGTATTCCAGCAGTTTCAGTGATTCCGTGCCCTTGCCCTTAACAGCCCTCCTGTGGTAATTGTAAAATGTTACAGCTTCCCTGCTTTTCCTTATCTCAAATGCGTATGAAGCTGCCCTTTTCCCGTAAATAACGCCGACAAGATTGCTGCTTGCAAGATTGTCTATGACCCAGCTGCCTGTCCTTTCAAAAACCTTGCCGCCTGAAACGACTTTCTCAAGAACATCAACTATTTTCTCAGTTTCATTCATCGTAAAATCTTCATAACTTCATCAGCACTTAACAGCTTTTCCTCCCCCTTCTCCATGTCCCTCAATTTGACCTTGTTCTGCCCCACCTCCTTCTGCCCGAGAAAAATCACAAAAGGAATACCATATGAATTCGCATAACTAAGATTTTTGGAAATGCCCCTCTCCATAAGGTCAATGTCAGCCTTGACCCCATTTCTTCTCAAGACCTGCAATAAGGAAACTGCCTTTTCCATCACGTCACCTATCGGGACAACATAGACATCAGCAACACTTTTACTTAATTTCATTTTTTTCTCCAGCTTGATAGCTTCGGAGATTACGTCAATGCCAAAGCTTATTCCTGCTGCAGGAACATCCTCCTTCTTCCTTATCAGCTGTGCAATCATTTTGTCATAGCGCCCCCCGCCGGCAAGGGAAGACTTGATTTCTCCTTCCTTCAGGAAAACCTCATAAACAGGGCCGGTGTAATAACTCAAACCTCTCGCAAGTGTAGGGGTTATTTTTATTTCAGCCCCAAACAAGTTTGTTAATCCCGACAATTCCCTTAATTCATTAATGCCTTCGCACTTTCCTATTTGCTTTTCCAGCTCGTCCAGGTTTTCAATGGAGATTGTTTTCATTATTTTTTCAATTGTTTTCTTATCAATCCCTTTCTCTTCCAGTTCCTTTTTTACTCCTTTCTCCCCAATCTTTTCAAGCTTGTCAAGGGAAAGAATAACATCCTCCTCTTTTCCCTTGGCATCGCAATATTCAATTATCCTGTTCAAGAGCTTCCTGTTATTGACCTGAATGACAACGTCAAGCCCGAGAGCGTTGAAAACAGAGTTTGCAAGGGCAAGTATTTCCGCATCTGCCTTCACCGACCTGCATCCGACAATGTCGACATCTGCCTGCCAGAATTCCCTGTACCTTCCCAGCTTTATGGGGCCGTCCCGCCATACCTTTCCAATCTGATACCTCTTGAAAGGCATCTTGAGCTCGGGATTCATCGCCATTACCCTTGCAAGCGGAACTGTTAAGTCATATCTCAATCCCAGTTCCCTTCCGCCCTGGTCCTTCAGCTTGAAAATTTCCTTAAGGATTTCCTCTCCTCCTGCATATTTTGAGGTGAGAACCTCCAGTCTTTCCAGGGCAGGTGTTTCCAGGGGATTAAAGCCATACCTTTCAAACATTTCCTTCAGGGTCTCAACTATCCTGGCCCTGATTATCTTCTCTTCAGGCAAAAAGTCCCTCATCCCTTTTGGTGTTAATTCAGTCATTTTATTCTGTGTTTAATTCTTTTATTTTGTTCTCAACTCTTTTAATGCTTTCCTGCATCTCTTTTGAAAGATCAATCTGATACATTTCTGCCAGGACAACAATGAACATCAAAACATCTGCAATTTCAGTGCCTAAATTCTCTCTATTGAATTTTTCAGGCCTGTGATACTCGCTTGTTACTTGTCTTGCTATCTCCCCTATTTCCTCCATTAAATGGATCAATGCACTTTGTTTCGTGTGCTCCTTTCTATTGGGCACCTTATCCATTTCAGAAAATACTTTCAATACTCTGTCCTGAAATTCCTTAATATCCATTTTTTCCACCTATAAAATATGACAGGGCGGTAACCGGGAATCGAACCCGGGCCACAGGATTTCCGCAGTATTCTGCCACAGTCCTGTATTCTGCCACTAAACTATTACCGCCATAAGAGTTAAAACTATCAAAATCAGAAGTTCTAGTGATGAATACAACCACCAATTCTCATTGTGGAACAAAAGAAAGAAAGGGTGTTTTTAAAGGTTGTGGTTTTGTATTTGATAGTTTAGAAAAGGAAAAACAAAAGCTAAAATAAGGCAACTCTTAACCAGGCTCCCGGTTTTTTTGAACCTGCCTTTACTGCCAGGGTTGCCTTAAATTGCCTTCGGCAATTAAATATTTATTCTTGCGTGGCAATGGGGCAAAAGAAGCTGATGAGCAGCAAGGTTAATGCGAGACTAAAAAGAATTTTTACTTTCCAAACAGAGCCCTTAACAATCCTTTAATCCACTCCCACAAGGAGGGCTTTTTCCCTTCCTGAACATTGTCAAATGTTGCATTGACTTCAGTTCCTGTTACATTCTCTTCCGCGCTTATTACAGGCTCGGTGATATTGATTTCTTCCTCTTCCTCAGGCATATCCTCCTCTGGCTCGTCATCAACTTCAGCGATAAAAGGAGTCCTGTATTCCTTTGTCAGGCTGCCTGAAATGAAAATCTCGCAGGCATCGTTGTCCTGTGTCTGGGAATGCACAGGGTAAGCGTCAAAAACTTTTATGTAAACCCCGTTAATTCGTGCGTCAGCTCCGACATCAATCCAGTGTGTTTCCCCGTCAACTTCTATTCCGCAGGCGTCCCCGCTGCTGGTCACGTCAATTAATTTTATCCTGTGAACTTCATTGTCATCAACAGCCAGCCATTCATCTCCCTTGAAGATCTGCTCGTCCCCTGCGAAAGTGACAGGAAGAAGCAGTACTGCGATTAACGCAATGATTGTCTTTTTCATTTTAGCCCTATCATTCCAATTGTTGAGGCTATCAACACTATGCCCGAAATCAGGGTCATTAAAGCAAAAAAGAGCATTAAGGTTTCCTGCGATATCTCATAGGCAATGTTTATGAATCCGTATGAGTCAAGGAAATAAAGTATGCTGGTAAGCAATGCCACAACCCCCACTAGCAAGGACGCTCCCTCAAGAATGTGCATTGATGGTTTTGTAAGCACTGGCATCTTCTTGCTTTTGACATTGGACTTTATAAAATTTTAGTTTCTCAGGGTTTGCTTTCAGGTTTCGGCTTTTGATTCAGCTCCTTTACCAGCTTTTCCACGTCTTCGTCGCTCATTCCGTGGCCCTTGCATCCCTGCTCTATGGTTTCCCACAATGCAACGTGGCATCCAATGCAGTGCAGCCCGTACTTGAACATAACCTTGGGAGCGTCGGGATTGATTTCAACAGCGTCTGCTATTATGGTTTCCTTGGTAATCTTTTTCTCCTTGGTTTTCTCAGCCATAACAGATACTCCTGCCTATTAATATTTAAATATTGTGTATTATTTACTCTTCTTGCGGTAAACAACATTGAAGAATATTATTGCCAGGGCAATTGCCACCATTACGGCAAAAATGCCTATGAAAAAGGCAGAGATGACTGTTGCCGCAATGAATACCAGGCCCAGCACCAGGGGGAATATCATTTTGTTTTGACTCTTCTTCTTTGTTTTTTTATGCGGCTCTCCCGCCGGCTTTGACTTTTCAAGCGTCGGGGTTTTGCCTCCCAGCTCTGTCTCAGCAAGCCTCGCCTTCCTCTTCAGCTTCTGGTCCCCTTCAACATAAATGCATTCACCCACCTGCAGTTTGGGAACCTCGTCAACAATCTTCCTGTCCCCTATTATTTCCCTGTAAACCTTCAGGTCAGCAGGATGGGTCACTTTTGTAAGAAAATAAATTCCCGCCTGTGTTATTATGTCCTTGTTTATGTTAGAGCTTCTTTGCGAGGCTGCCAGGACGAACAGGCCGTACTTCCTCCCTCTCAGGGCAATCTTCTGGAATATCCTTGCCAGCCCTGTTTTCTTGGATGACTGGGGAGCGAATGTCCACAGCTCGTCGATAACTATGCAGTGAGGAACCCTCTGAGCTTTCTCAACATCCCAGAGGGCGTTAAGGTAGTCTGCAAGGAATTCCTGCATTTCATTCTCGTCCATATCACTTAAATCAAACCGGACCGGGCTGTTTTTCATAATGGTGTCTTTTGCAATCTTCTTGACATCCGCCTTTGGGGAAGAAACAGCCTTTTCCTCTATCAAACCTCCGAACTCGTCCTCAAGGTCAAGCACTGACATGCTCACTTTTTGCTTCAGCAATTCCTCGGCAACAACTGTAAGAACATTTGACTTTCCGGAGCCCCTCTTGCCAAGAACGATGACAAATTCACCGACATAATCCTTGATGTCCGGCTGCTCCCCCTTTGTGAAGATGTTCATAACCTGCTTTATACTAAAGTGTATTTAAATATTGTGGTATGATGGTTAAGCCAGCTGTTACATTTTCTGTGCCGGCATTTAACCTGGGTTAATGAAAAGTTTTGCCTTAGGTTTAAGAAGTTCGGGCACAATGTCCTGTTATTTCAGCCTCAAGGTTTCCAGGTTCCTGGGGCAGACTGTCTCAACCCTGTACTGCCTGTGAAGCGAGCTTGCCAGGTCAAGGCATTTTGAGCTTTCCCCGTGGTTGATTATGATTTTTCTGGGCCTGGGCTCGCACCTGTGCACGAAATTGACCAGCTGCCTCCTGTCTGCGTGGTCCGTGATTTCCATCCTGTGAACGTCCATGTTTATCCGGACAACTTCTGTTTTCTTTCCCTCTACAAATGTGAATTCCTTCTCACCCGCCCTTATCCTGTAGCCAAGGCTTCCTTCCGGCTGGAAGCAGGTGAAAATTATGGAATTTTTAGGGTTGTCAGCCAACGCCTTGAGGTATTCCACAGAAGGGCCGCCCACAAGCATTCCGGAAGTTGCGAGAATGACGCACGGCCCTGAATTCTCAATTACCTGCTGCCTCTCCTTCTTGGAGCCTATTCTCTTGAAAATGTCTGAAAGGAAAGGATTCTCGTCCTTGTGGAATATTCTCTTTCTTATGGAACTGTTGAGGAATTCGGGATAAGCTGTGTGGATTGCCATAATGTCCCACACCATTCCGTCAATGTAAATAGGCACCTTTTCTATCCTGCCTGTTCGCATCATCTCCTCAAGTATGACCATCATGTCCTCTCCCCTTCCAGAGCCAAGCACAGGCATAAGGACCTTGCCCCCTCTTGAGATTGTGTCTGTCACGACCTTCCTGAAATCTTCCTCCTCCTCCTTAATGGGAGGCGTCACGTTTTCCTTGCCGCCGTAAGTGCTTTCCAATATCAGTGTCTCCAGCCTCGGGAACCTGGTGGCGGCAGGCGCGAACAACTGCGTCTTTCCGAATTTCAAGTCGCCTGTATAAAGCAGATTGTGAAGTCCGTTTCCCACGTGAAGGTGGGCCATTGCGCTTCCCAGGATATGGCCTGAATTGTAAAGTGTCAATCTCACATCAGGGGTTATGTCGCTAACCTCCTCATAGCTGAGGCAGACTGTGTGCTTTACCATCTCCTTGATGTCCTCGGCAGTGTAAATGGGATCCTTGCCCTCTCCCTGCTGTATTTTCACAAAGTCCAGCTGGAGCAGGGCCATCAAATCCCTTGTTGCTTCAGTGCAGTAAACAGGCCCCCTGTAGCCGAACTTGAAAAGATAGGGGACAAGCCCTGAATGGTCAAGGTGCGCGTGGGTGATTATGACTGCATCCAGCTCGTCTATCTTGACTTCAGGCGCGTCAAGCTGGGGATACATCTGCTCCCCTTCTGCAGCAACATTAATTCCGCAGTCCATCATAACCCTTGACTCAGGGGTTTGTATAAGCATGCACGACCTTCCCACCTGCCTTGCGCCTCCAAGAAAGGTAACCCTTATCCACTCGTGCTTTTTTCCCCTTATCCAGCCGTCATAAATCCTGTGCCCTATCTTGTTAAGGAACTTTCTCCTGTAGTCAGAGTTCTGGTAAAGCACCGACCTTATGTTCTCAACCACCAAGGATCTTATCGGTGGCGTTCTCTTGATGAGGGGAACCCAGTGTGTTTTCTCCTTTATTCCCCTGAGCAAGTCGCCATTCTTCCCGATGGCAACGCCCGGCTTTTCAACTTCAATCACCACCTGCGAGCGCTGGGGGTCAAAGATTATGTTGCCAACTCCTGACTCCTCAGGCAGCAATTCCTTTATGGTCTTTTCAGCCCTTTCAGCATCCATAGTGCAGGAAGGGTCCGGCCTTAATTCTATCCTTTTCTTGATATTGTCAACTATCTTTTTTATTACTCCCTTGTTGTCCAGGAAAAATTCTATGTCCTTTGTGTAGAGAACAATGTTGGCGCCCTCAAATACAGCGTCGCTTACCTTGTTCTCCGGCAGCTGACTTAAAATCTCCTTTATTATGTCTCCCATTTTTCAGAAAATTTCTAATTTCACAGAAATTTTTTATGCTTCAACTTTAAGTTTCAGTTCTTTTCCCAGAACCTTCTTAACTCCATCTTTTGTTATTTGCACCACATCAAATCCTGAGCCTGAAGCAGTGTCTCTCTGCAGTGCCGCGTTAAGGGACTTTATCACTATCTTTGTCCCTTCCTCAGCAGAGCAGTCCTTCTTGAACAGTGTTTCCAAAACACCATAAGCAAAAACACTTCCTGAGCCTGAGCTCACATAATCCTTGACGTCTGTTACAGAGCCGTCCGGAAAGATGTCATAAACGTGCAGTCCGTCCTCATCCCATCCTCCAAGCAGGAAATGCGAAAGCCCGGGGATTGCGCTGAACTTCCTTATGTTTTCATAAACAATCCCTGCCAGCAAGTTTGCAGTTTCCTTTACTCTTAACTCCCTTGCGCTCCTGACTTTTTTAAGCCGGATCTGAGCCTTGATGAACTTTACTATTAATTGTATGTCAGAGACGCTTCCTGCCATAGTCAGTGCCATATGCTCAGAAATGGGGTAAATCTTCTGGACGTCCTTGTTGACAATCATGCCACCGCCTACAGTGGCCCTTCTGTCAGCTCCCAATACCACGCTGTCCTTACACACAACAGCGATTGTTGTTGTTCCTGTCTTAAGCTGTTCTGAATTCTCTGGCATTTAAGCACTCCCCTCAGAAATCATCTCTGAAATATTTAAGGAGGGGGTAGTATATAAAGGTTTCGATATAATGATTAAGAGCTTGCTTTCCAAATCCCGATAGCTTTATAAACACCCTGCTTTTCCACTCCTCTATCCCGCTAATACTATAAGCTTGGCGCGCATAGAAGGGGTTGGAAATGGAAAAGAAACAGGTTTTAGAAGCTTTAAAGAAGCTGAGGGAAACTGCAAAAAAAAGAAAATTTAACCAAAGCACTGACTTAATCATAAATCTTAAAGACATTGATTTGAAAAAATCCGAAGAGCAGGTTGATTTCTTCTTAACCTTTCACAAGAAAACCGGCAAGAAAAGGGAAGTTTGCGCCCTGGTGGGGCCTGAACTTCTGGAAGAGGCCAGGTCTGTCTGCGACAAGGCAATATCTGTGGACGAGTTCAGCAGTTACACAAAGGACAAGAAGCAGATGAAAAAGCTTGCGTCTGAATATGACTTTTTCATTGCCCAGGCAGACATAATGCCCAAGGTTGCTGCAGCCTTTGGTAAGGCCTTGGGGCCGAGGGGAAAGATGCCCAATCCCAAGGCGGGGTGCGTGGTGCCTCCCAAGGCATCATTAAAGCCTTTGTATGGTAAGCTGCAGGACACTATCAAGATAACAGCAAAAACCTCTCCCTTGGTGCAGATATTTGTGGGCAAGGAAAGCCTCAGCGACGAGGAGCTTGCTGACAACGTTGTGGAGGCCTTTTCGCAGCTCGAGTCCAAGCTTCCCAAAGGAAGGAACAATGTCAAGGATGTTTTTATCAAATTCACTATGAGCAAACCGGAAAAGCTGATGTAAAATGCCTGAAGAAAAACCAAAACCTCACATAACAGAAAAGAAGAAGAAGCAGGTAAGGGAAGTTGAGAATCTGGTAAAGGAGTACCCTGTGATAGGAATAGTTGACATGACCAACCTTCCCTGCGCACAGCTTCAGATGATCAAGAGGAGATTAAAGGATCATCTCAGGATTTACATGACCAAGAAGAGGCTTATGAAAATAGCCCTTGAAGATTTAAAAAAAGAGGTTAAGGGCATTGAAAAGCTTGAAAATTACCTGGAAGGCATCCCCGCATTAATGTTCACAAGGGAAGATCCCTTCAGGATTTTCAGCAGGATAAAGAAGAACAAGACACCGGCAGCTGCAAAGGCGGGCCAGACAGCCCCCAAGGATTTGATAATCCCTGCAGGGCCCACTGAATTCGGGCCCGGTCCCATCGTGGGAGAGCTTGGCGCCTTGGGCGTAAAGGCTGGAATCGAGCAGGGCAAGGTGGCCATAAAGTCAGACTTCATGGCTGCAAGAAAGGGAGATGTAATCAGCGAGAAGGTTGCCAATCTTTTGTCCAAGTTCAACATAAAGCCCATGGAAATAGGGCTTGACGTAACAGCAATATTTGAAAACGGCGACATACTCGCCGCAGAAACACTTGACATTGACGAGAAGGAATACTTTGACAGCATAAGCAAGGCGGCAGCGCAGGCTTTCAACCTTTCTGTTGAAGCGGGCATATTGACAAAGGAAAACATAGAACTGCTTGTGACCAAGGCTTTCAGCGAGGCAAAATCACTTGCGATAGAGCAGGGAATACTGGAGAAGGAAGTTGTTGGGTTAATACTTGCAAGGGCCGTGGCGCAGGCAAGCGCGCTGAAGAACAAGACCAATGTTTGACATTTAAGGAGGTAAAAAATGGAATATGTATATGCAGCAATGTTGCTTCACAAAGCAGGGAAAAAGGTAGACGAAGCATCTGTAAAGAAGGTGCTTGAGGCAGCTGGCGTGCAGGTTGATGACACAAGAGTCAAGGCTCTTGTGGCTGCATTGGAAGGAGTCAATATTGACGAGGCCATTGAAAAGGCAGCGGCTGTTCCGGCGGCAGCTCCGGCAGCAGAAGCGCCTGCAGCTGAAGAAAAAGCGCCTGAAAAGAAGGAAGAAGCAAAGGAAGAAAAGGTATCTGAAGAGCAGGCTGCAGCAGGTCTGGGTTCCCTCTTCGGATAATTTTTTTGCTTTCCTGTTTTGAATGAAGCCCAAAATCAGCGGCTATGACCGCAGGATGACCGTGATAAAGGATGGCAGAAAGAGAAGACTTGAATCAGACAAGAGGATTTTCCAGAGACATCTCTGCCCTGAAAAAAAGGCTGAATGATTCTGACAGAGAGAAAGAGAGCGCTTTTTCTGAGCTCAAGAAGTTAAGGGAAAAGATAAGGGAGCATATTAGGAACCTCAAAATGCTCAAGAGCGAAAGGAACAAGCTCACTGGAGGGGTGAAAGAATTAAAGGAAAAAAGACAGGAGCTTAATGAAAATCTCAAGGAGATTCTATCAAAATTAAAGGAAGCCAACAGGGAAAAAAAGCAGGCTCTCCAGAAGTCCAACATCAAGACCGACCCTGTGAGCATCAAGAAGGAAATAGAGGGGCTGGAAAGGAAAGTTGAAACGCAGGTTATGTCCCACGGCAAGGAAAAGGAGATAATGAAGCTCATCAAGGAGAAAAAGAAAATGCTTGATGAAGCCGGAGATTCCAGGGAAATCATAGAAAAAACGCACAAGCTCTCCAGAGAGGCGGATGAGGCAAGGAAAAAGGCAGATGAAGTTCATAACAGGATACAGGAGAAGGCAGGGGAGAGCCAGGAAAAGCACGAGCAGATAGGCGCCATCTCCAAACAGCTAAACGAGCTGAGGGAGAAAGAAAAAGAGCTATCAAAATCATTTGAGGAAAAAAGGAAGAAATTCAACGAAGTCAGCGAGGAGCTAAACCTAAAACTCTCCAATGCAGCTGAAATCGGCAGCAAAGCTGAAAAAAAGAAAAAGGAGAGAGCAAGGAAGAAGGAAGAGCCCAAAATATCAAGACAGCGGGTAAAAGCAAAGAAAGAGGAAGTGGAGGACAAGCTCAAAAAAGGTGAAAAAATCACAACAGAGGACCTGCTTTACCTCCAGGAAAAAGCATAATCATATCTTCCTCATCTCTTCCACTATAAGCTCTTTTTCCCCCTTGTATTCTTCCACAACACCTCTCATCTCGACATTGTCCCCCTCACCGAGAGCGAGGTAATCATTTCCAAAGATTACCGCTGTTATTGCCCCCTCGGGAGCGACCCTGAGAAAGGTTATATTCCCTGATGTCCTTGCTGTTAAGACCTGTCCTCTGACCACTGCAAAATCCCCCTCGCCCAATAACTGAAAATTTTCATTACTTTCCGCATAAACAGAGATAAAAAACAGGAGCGCGATGCCTGTTATGCTCACAATAAGGGAAAGTTTCAGGAGGGTTTTTTCCTGCATTCACAACCTAACCTCCCTTGTCGTTTAAATAATGTTGTCGTCCTTCCCGCAACTTATTAAAAATAAATATGACGCCGTGATCTGGTTTCTTATGAAAAGGACAATTGCCACGATTGCCGCCTTTGCGGCACTGGGAACAGGCTATCTGGGCATTAAGACCAATTATGAAAACATACCTGACATAGCCGGCATTTTCAACCAGGTTGTCTTCCAAAAACAAGAGTATGAAGAAACCCTTCTGAAAGAGCTGGGGAAGACAAAAGATGAAAATACAGCCCAGGAAATAGTGGAGACTGGCTATGGGGCCATAAAGAGGATAAACGCAGGGAAAGAGCCGGCAGAGAAATTTGCAAATAATCCTTATGATTTGCGTGTCCTGGTAGAGCACACCGAGGGAGGGGACAAGGCATATCTCCTTAATGCAGAAACAGGCCAAAAGCTTCCCATATGTGAGAACAGCCAGGTGGGGGACTTAAGCCACCGGCTGAAAGGCCTTGAAAAATCCGCTGAAAAGGTTGTAACTGACGTGTTTGATGAGGCAAAGAAGACAACGCTTGATTCTGTTGAAAAAATCATTAAGAGACTGGAAGAAAAATGAAAATCAGGATGAGGAATGGTAAGGGGAGAACTGAAGGACAGAAACATACAGCACGAAAGAGGAAGCGGGAAAACAGGTTGAGAGATGGTTAAAGTGATGCTCTGACTCCCTTTTTTAACAGTGTTATTAACTTTTCATCCCCGTACTGGTAAGCGTCAGGAATGTTAAATGAAACTATTCTTTTCTTCATATATTGTTTGGGAAACCTTTTCGCAATCTCCTTCCTTTGAAAGTCCTCCGTAACAAAAACAAGGTCTGCCCAGGCAACCTGCTCCTCTGTCACTGGTTTTTCATTGAAAAGCCCGGCTGATTTGGTTTCAAACAATCCCCTGAATACGTCTTCAGCAGTTCTGCTCCTGTGCAGGTTCTGGTTGCAGATGAATAACACCCTCATGAAAAGGATAAGCAGGATTAATAATTTAAATCTTTAGGTCAGCAAGGTTTATATATCCTCAACAACAATAAGTTTGCCAAAATGGACCATCTGGCAATTGTAAGGCAGCCTTTCTTCGGGATGATTCTTTCAGGAGAAAAAAGCATAGAGTCCAGATGGTACAGGTCCAGGAAAGCGCCTTTTGGTAATATAAGGGCAGGGGAAACTGTTTATCTCAAAGAGCCCGGAAAACCGGTGTCGGCAAAGTGTGAAGTTGAAAAGGCATTGTTTTTTGAACATCTGGACAAAGCCAAAATAGAGGGGATTATCAAAAAGTACGGCAGCAGGATTGGCATTAGCCTTTCTCGTTTGGGCATGGTAAAAGACAAAAAATTTTGCACGCTGATATTCATCAAGAACGTGAGAAGGCTAAAAACATTCAAGATAAGCAAAAAAGGTCATGGGAATATGTGCGCGTGGATAACTTTAAAAAACATAGGGGATATTAAGACAGAATGAAAACAGTATTCATACCTGCAGAGTCTGATGTTGACATAATCCCTGTGCTTAAAAAAGCCCTGGAAAAACTGCCTGATATAGTTGGGATTGTTACGACAGCCCAGCACCTGCACAAGCTGGAGGAGGCAAGGGAGTTTCTTGAGAAAAACAAGAGGAAGGTTTTTGTGGGCGGGCAGGTTCTGGGATGCAATGTCATTAACGCAGGAAAGATTTCTGGAAAAGCTGACTGCATATTGTTCATCGGCTCGGGAAGGTTCCATCCGACAGGGTTGGAAGGCATTAAGAAAATAGTCACAGCCAACCCTCTTGAAAATGAGGTTTTCGAGATAAGTGAAATGGAAATGCAAAAAACCAGGACAAGGAAAAAAGCGACGATAACAAAATTCCTGGGAGCAGACAAGATTGGTGTTTTAATCACGACAAAAAAAGGACAGGCAGCTGATATTGACAGGGAAAGGCTCGGGAAGAAATATCCAGACAAGCAGTTCTTTTACTTCCTGACAGAAACACTGAACATTTCGTATTTGGATAATTTTCCCTTTATCCAGTGCTGGGTTAACACAATGTGCCCCAGAATAGCCTATGGAGAAACCAAAAAAGCCATTGTTAACCTGGAGGACATTTAGAAAAATTTTTATAACAATGTTTTCTTGGGGAGAGAATGATAGAATATGCCACTACCAAGGACATTGACAGGATTTATGAGATCATGGAGGAAAGTGAAAGGATGGCTTACACTAAAGAGCTGGTAAATGACTTAATAATCAGCAAAGATTCCATATGTCTAAAAATCACAGAAGATGGAGAAATAATAGGCGCCTTGGGAGCGAGGGCTGAGGGTGAGAACTCCTGCTGGCTGTACTTCATAGTTGTCAGGAAAAATTGCAGGATACAGGGCTATGCCGGCAAGCTTATGGAGAAGTTTTTTGAAGAGGCAAGGAAAGAGGGATTTAAGAGGGTTGCGCTTGACACTCCTGACAGGGAATTCTTTGAAAGGTTCGGCTTTGAGGATGTGGGAAGAATCCCCAAGTGGTATGAAACAAAAGACCAGCACATAATGTTCAAATCACTGGATTAAGGTCAAAAATGCGCCTGTTAACAATCAAAAATATTTTGCTATCTCAACTATTCCCCTGCAGGTTATGTATGCCAGTGAAGCAACACCTGCAACGGTCGCGCAGTAAACAGATACATTTATTGCCAGCTCTTTCCATTTCTCAAAATCCTGCTTTATCAGGGGAGTGCCGTGCGCAAAATCCATTCTCACCACTTTCGCAATTTCATCAGTGTTCAAAGGCCTGTTGGGTATTCCCTTGCTATTAAAGAACGCTGCAGGATAAATGACATTGCCTTCTTTGCGCGCTACCAGAGAATTAGTTTTTATTCTTGACTCCAGGTTTGAATCCGCCCCCACTTAGCGCCTAAAATCAGCTGAAATATAAAAATTTAACTGAAATCAGGTCCAGGCAGGAGCTCTTTGCTCAAGCAGTCCGTGCGAGAAGCCCTTGCCAAAGGAAAAGCCCATATTGCCCACAACGCTGGCAAGCATATCAAGCAAGGTTCTTTTTTGCTCATATTTTACCAGGTGGACCGCTGCAAGGTTTTCCCTTTTCTTTATTATCTCCTCTGCTATTTCCTGCCCGCCAAGGAAATCAACCAGTCCTGTTTCTTTGGCTTCCATTCCCAGAAAGAATTTCCCGTCAGCGATTTCCCGCATTTCTTCAAGTCTCATCCCCCTGTTTTCAGCGACAGACTGGATGAAATACTCGTGCATTAAGTCCAGGGTGTGCTGCAGGCTTCTCTTTTCATCCGGCTCCAGCTTCTTGAACGGGCTGCCCATGTCCTTGTACTCTCCCGCCACCAATCTCTCGTACGTTATGTTGAACCTTTCCAGCAGTCCTGAATACTGAAGATAAGAGCCCAGAACTCCTATGCTTCCTGTTATTGACAGGGGGTGGGCCACGATTTTGTAGGCAGGGGAGGCGGCCCAGTAAGCTCCGGAAGTTCCAGTGTCCCTGATCCACGCCACAACTGTCTTGTTGGACTTCTTCACAGCATCCGCTATTTCAGCAGAAGCAACAGGAGCTCCTCCGGGAGAGTTAATCTCAAGAAGTATTGCCCTTATATTGATGTCTTCATTAGCATCTTCAATAAAACCTGCGATGTCTGTCGATGAAGCTATTGCATCTCCGAAAAGCCCTCCTGTGTCCTCAGAAAGTATTATCCCGTTAACTTCTATGTGGGCGACGTTTCCGAACTTTGACTCGCTAAAGAGGGAAACCAGGAGCCAGCTTAAGATAAAGAGTCCCACTAATATCAATATTACTGTTTTTGTTTTTCCAGCCATTTTTCACCCTCAATTGTTTTTGTCTTTGTAAATATTTCGCTAAGGGACCTGCCCTTCCATATGATAAATATGGGGTCCAAAACCCAGAGGAATACGAAGGGAACAACAGGAATTAAAAAAAGGTTTCTGCCCAGGGCCTGCCAGAAATTCATCTGCTTGTTATTAAGGTTCGCTGATGTGGACCTAATGAACATCTTTCCAATGGTCTGCCCGAGAATCCATTCAAAAAACGTGAAATAAAGAATGTAGATTGCTGAAACAGACAGGATTAGTGCAACCAGGGAGCCCTGAAAAATAAGGAAATCGGCGCGGACTGCTGAAAAGGCTTTTTCAGATATGTCTGTAAAAGGGTAGAGCAACAGGAAATCCACGATGAGAATGTCTATGATAAAAGCGACGAGACGCTTCCACGCTGGAATCAGCACAGCTTTTGGCATGTAATCCTTTTTTGCTTTGTTTTTAAAAATGTTTCTCAAATATGGTTAAGTCAAGTGTTCTGTGTTGGCGCTGTCACTGCCGAGCGGAGTTATCTTATAACCTCTCAAACTACGAATAAATAGGGTTTAGAAGAGATTAATGAAGCAGAGGAGCGCAGTGCCAGCATTACCACAATTAAACGACTACAACCTTACAGTTCCAGAAATGTCTATCTTTTATCAATCTCAATATATTCTCTTCCAAGGGGAGCCAGCTCTTCAACATAAACAGCCTTGGGCCTTAACAGCCTGTTGTTGGCGTATTGCTCAAGCACGTGGGAGGCCCATCCGGCTATCCTTGACATCGCAAATATTGGTGTGAACAAGTCAGGGGGGATTCCTGCGCAGTGGAAGACCAGCGCGGAATAGAAGTCAACATTGGGCTTGAGCCCTTTTTCCTTGTCAACTGTTTCCTCTATTGTTCTCAACCTTTCATATAATTTGGATTTGCCTGTTTCCTCGCTTAATTCCTTTGCATATCTTTTCAGTATCTTCGCCCTTGGATCCCCTCCTTTGTAAACGCGATGGCCTATTCCCATTATCTTTTCCTTTTTTGCAATCTTGCCCATAACCCATTCCTTGACATCGCCTTCAAGGCCCAGCAGCATCTTCAGCACCTGCTCATTCGCTCCTCCGTGAAGAGGACCTTTCAATGTCCCGATTGCGGAGGTTATCGCGGAATACATATCAGAAAGCGTTGACGTTGTCACTCTTGCAGCAAAAGTTGAAGCATTCAGGCCGTGATCAGCGTGCAGAACCAGAATAATGTCCATAATCCTTGACTTCAGCTCGTCTTTCTCTCCGGCGAGCATATAAACAAAATTAGCCGCTGTGTTCAGGTTCCCTTCAGGCTCAATCAATTCCCCGCCTTTCCTCAGCCTGTTGTAAACAGCGATTATTACAGGAATCTGGGCTATCAGCCTTAAAGCTTTTCTTTCATTTGCCTCATAAGAGGAATCTTCGGACTCTTTGTCAAAAGATGAAAGCGCGGAAACAGCTGTTCTCAAAACAGCCACGGGATGCCCTTTTGCCTTCCTTAACAATTCAACAACGTTTTCATCAAGTTTTCTGTAAGACCTTAGCTTTTTTTCAAGCTCGTTCAGTTCCTTCTTGTTGGGAAGCTTGTCGTACAATAAAAGAAAAACAACTTCCTCAAAAGAGGATTTTTCTGCCAGCTCAGAAATATTATACCCTTCGTAGAAAAGCGCGCCTTCACCGGAACCGTCAACTTTTGACTTTATTGTCGCGACTGCCTTTACGCCTTCCAGCCCGTGCACCACATCCTTGGTCTGCGCTTCGGAAAATTTTGCAGGCATAAAAAAACAGAATTACAAACATTTATAAATTTTCGGCTTTATTCCAGGGATATGAGCAAGAAGAGAGAAGCAGAAGCTGCCGCAGAGCATCAAAGGATACAAACAGAGATAAGAAGAATCAAGCTGCCGAGAGGAAACCAGTCCCTGGGGATAGTTTCCAGGATGCTTGGCTCCGGCCGTATGGAAGTCAAGTGTTTCGACGGCAAGACAAGAATTTGCAGGGTGCCCGGCAGGCTGAAAAGGAGACTGTGGGTTAAGCAGGGATTTATAGTTATTGTGGAGCCGTGGGAATATTCCGGAGAGACAAAAGGGGACATAATATTCAAGTACACTCCAACACAGGTCAAATGGCTCAAGTCAAAAGGGTATCTTAAGCCGTTGGAAGAGATGGAAAGCGAGTTTTAAAATCAGTCAGCAGTTGCTTTCTTTGATTTTCCTTTCAGGATTTCCCTTCCTATTAACCCTATTATCCCTATATTAAGATAAAGGTCTGCCAGGTTGAAAACAGGCCATACCCTGAAGTCTATGAAGTCAATGACATAGCCGAATGCCATCCTGTCTACAAAGTTTCCTAAGATTCCTGCTATGATTATAAAAAGCATTGCCTGTGTGAACCTGTCTTTTGGAAACCTGTCGTAAAAGAATATTATCAGGCCCAGTACCACGAGGTAAAGCCATATCACGATATGGTTGTAACCCTGCAACAGGCCAAATGCCACTCCAAAATTCATTACAAAGGTTATGTGAAATATGTTTTTTATTACAGGCACTGATTCGCCAAGGTTCCTGACCATCATCTTGGTTAGCTGGTCGGCAACGAGCAGACTGATAGCAAGGATGAACAGGAGCTTCGCAGAAACCTTCTTTACCATCTTACTGTTTCTCTCTTCTCCTTCTGCTCCAGCTTGTCAATCCTGTGGTTGAGATTCTCAATCATCACCTTTATCGCGTCTAATTTGGCAGATAGCAGGTCCAGGCTCTTGGCCAGGTCCTTGTTGGCAACCTCAGCACGGTATGACTCAGCTTCCTTAAATGCCTGGGGCTGTTCTGGTGAAGGAAAGGAGGGAGGAGTGTAAGGGCTGGGCTCCGGCTGCCTGCCCTGGCCGGGATAAGGGTGTTCCGGGGCTGTTTCAGGGGTTTCCGGAGCAGAGGGATGCGGCTTTACCGGCTCAATTGGCGGCAGGTTGACATCCAGGTTCATTGCGCCTTTTCCCTTTTTTTCTTCAGGCTTCTTTTTCTTTTTTAGGAATGAAAAGATTCCCATTGTTCACCTCCCTGAAAACACTTTAAAGATATTGCTTATAGCATTCCAGACAACCTGGAAGAATCCCTTTTCTTCGGGTTCCTCCACTTTTTCAACTGTTACGTTCTGTATTTCTTCCTCTTCTTCCTCTTCTTCCAGCTCTGTTACTACTTTTTCTTTGACATCTGTGAACGCGCTGTTGGACACTGTGTACGCAGGCTTGTTCCTGTATTCATATTTTCCAGAGGCAGGTTTTAGATTCAGCCGGCCTGCGGTTTCCGCCCTTATCTTATAGGTTATTGCATTCTTTTCCTCCGGCCCCACGTTCAGGTTCCACGCCTTTCCGGAGTCTGCGATTGTGATTTTTCCCTTCTCAGTGCCAATGTTCTCCACAGTTATTCTGACAGTCACCATCTCTCCCCTTGTCGCAGAGGAATTTGATTCCTTGGTTATAAAGAAAGCCGGGCCTGTGATGTACCCCTCCTTGGCGTTCAATGATAAAGAGGATGAATTCTTTTTGAATGTGTTCCCGTTCTCATCCTCATAAGCAATCAGGGCGGGGTTCAGCCTTATGGAGCCGTTATTTTTCAGCCTTATCTTGTGAATCTTTCTTAATGTGTAACTTTCACCTGGCAGCAGCCGGTTTATTGAAAAATTCCTGTGGCCTATCAGGTCAACATCCTGCTGGACAGGGAAAGACAATGTTATGTCCCTCAATGTCTTTTCATCATCTGGGTTCTGCAGGGTGTAAAGTATGTCCAGCACAGCCCCCTCATAAGTGGTTGGGTCTGAAACTGCATTGGCAATGGAAAGGTCTACTTTCCTTGGATTTACTGTTATTTGGAACTGCCTTTCAAAAGCATAGGTCTTGTTTTCCTCCTCAAATCTTGCAGTGGTCCTGAATGAGTATACTTTGGGGGTTTCCACTTCAGGAGCGGCCATCCTGTACTCATATGCCGTCACTGTGTCTTTTGCCAGCACATTAAGGTTGCTTATCGAATTCAGGCCTTTTCTCTGGAATTCCTGGGGCACAACATCAAAGACCCTTATGTTCTTAATGTCGGTATTCCTGTTGTTTGTTATCCTTGTCTTGACCGTGAAAGTCTCTCCTGCCTCCACAGAGGTCCTGCTGATGTCGTGATTGACTGAAAGGCCCCTTGTTGCTTCTATCTTGAAGTCATATTCGAATGTTTCCTCGTGATGAACTCCGTATTCCGTGTCATAACTTGCGATCACGTCAAACTGGTAATTCCTGTTGCTATCAACAGAGGGCATCTTTACACGCTTGTTTATCAGGGTTGCTGCCTTGAGCTTGTCCAGTGCCAGGACAGAGCCGGAAAGGTTATCTGCAATGGAAGTGTCCACCCTGATGTTTATGTTCTTCAGGAGTATATGATCGCTGGGATTTGAGACCCCTATTTTTATCAGCTTCTCTTCTCCTGAATCAAAGATTGCCCCGTCTTCAAAATTAGCAAAAAGAACTATTTCCTTGTGCTCAACTTCCAGGGATTCCTTTTCATTAACCTCTTTTTTCTCTGTGCCAATTTCATAGGAAGCGTCCAGGAGTATGTCAGACCTGCCAGTATTTGTTGTTTTCAATTCCATTACAATGAATTTGGAAGTGCCCTCCAAAAGATTGCCTGTGAACTGGTAAACCCCCTCACTAACCCTCTCAATCCTTTGGGAGCGTATGGTCCTGTTGCTTGTCCGGTTGAAATACACTTCAAAAGAGCTTGTCCTTTCAAAAGCCAGGCCTGAAGGAAGGTAAATATCAAGCACCACATTTTCCATCTCCTCGTCAGGATGCTTATTTGATATATTGACGATGAAAAGAACCTTCTCTCCCTCATATACTTTCCTGTCAGACTCGTTAAAACTGGTTTTTATGGAGAAAGCGGGGTCCACTTCAAAGTTTATGGGGTTTGAGAACAATACCTCATCCTCGACTCCGTTAAAATAGCTTGCCCTTGCCCTGGAAGACCTTGTCAATTCCTTTAGCGCCCTGAGCTCGTACTCGCAGGATATTTTTTCGTTTTCCCTTAAAGTTCCGGCATAAGTTATGCTGTTGTTTTCCCCAATGCAGTCCCCGTCGACATCCTCTATCTCAAACTCTTCAGGGGAAAAGGAGTCTGTAAACCTGAAATCACTGGCAGGTATGCCCACGCCGTTTGTTACATTGATGAATATCCTTGCGCTTTCGCCGACAACAAGCCTGGAATCGTTTATTGTCCTTCTTATTGTCAGGTCCGGCTCTACCTTGTATGCGCTTATATTCGCCTTGAATTTGTTGAATTCCAGGTCATATATCGTGTTCGCAAAACAGATATCCACGTTCACTATGGTTTTGCAGTGGCCTTTGTTAATGAAAAAATATTTTTGATAATAGTCAACCTGTATGCTGGAAGGCCTTTGGTCAGGCTCAAATTTTATGATAAAAGGGTTTTCGTCTACAGTTATGCTCTGGTCCGGGAAGACATACCCTTCAAAGGCCAGGTCCCTGTCAGCGTGCACAAAAACTGCATAAGCCACCAGGACCAGCAGGAGGATTATGAGGATTTTGCCAATGGCAGAGAATAGCAGACTGAAGACTTTAAAGCCGATTATAGCCAAAACTACAATAATTATTATGAGCAAAATGTCCATGGAACGCCTCTTTTAAGGTTTTAATGATTCAGAAGTAGTTTTTGTTTTTAAAGGTTATGCTTATATTTGCTGCTGGATTGCATTCTGCCTACATCTCTTCCAGGGTTTCAATCCCCAGCAGTGAGATGCCGTTCCCAAGCACCTGCTTTGTGCAGTATGCCAGCAAGAGGCGCGCTTTTTTAAGGTCCTCCCTTTCAGAGAGCACAGGACAGTTATGGTAAAAATTATTGAACATCTGGGCAAGGCCTGTAAGATAATGCGCGATTTTGGAAGGGTCATAGTGCTTTGCTGACTCTTCCACAGCAGTGTAAAACAAGTCCAAATGCTTTATCAAGTTTATCTCCTCCTCTTTTTTCACCAGGGAAAAATCAATGTTTTCGTTTATCGGCTTTCCGAATTTTCTCAATATGGAGCAAATCCTGGCAAATGCGTACTGGATGTAAGGGCCGGTTTCCCCCTCAAAGGAAATGGACTCCCTCGGGTCAAAATAGATATCCTTCACCGGATCCTGCTTCAGCATGTAAAACTTTAGCCCTGCCAACCCTATTGCTTTGGCTCTCCTGTCTTTTTCCTTTTCCCCCAGTTTTTCGTACCGCTTTTCAACTTCCTCTTTTGCCAGCCCTTTCATCCTTCCTATGCTGTCATCAGCGTCAACAACAGTTCCTTCCCTTGACTTCATCTTTCCTTCAGGGAGAAAAACCATGCCGTATGTCCTGTGGTAGCACTTGTCAGCAAAGCCAAAACCCATCTTTTTCAGTATGGCGAAAAGCTGCTGAAGATACAGGTTATGCTCGCTTGCTACGACATAGAGGGATTTGTCCAGGTCATACTGTTCAAATTTCAGCTTTGCAAGGTAAATGTCCTGGGTTGTGTAAACAGTTGTGCCGTCAGCTCTCAAAACATATTTTTCAGGAAGCCCGAATTCCTCAAGGTCTGCGTATATAGCACCGTTCTTGCTCTTTTTCAGCAGGCCTTTTTTCAGGGATTCATCAATGATTTTCTTCCCCTTGTGGTAAAATTCAGATTCGTGATAATAAATGTCAAAATCCACTCCCAGGCTGTTGTAGGTTTCCTGGAATCCCTTGTAGACCCAGTTGTTCATCTTTTTCCACAAGGCCAGTATCTCCTTATCGCCCTGCTCCCATTTCCTGAGCATTTGCTGGGCCTTTTCCTGAAGCTCTGGCTTTTCTTTCACATTGTTGTGGAACATCACATAGAAGCCCCCCACGAAATGGTCGGGCTTCTTGTCAGGCTCCTTGTTCTCGCCCCACTCCTTATAGGCAAGCATGGACTGGCAGATGTGGATTCCCCTGTCATTCATCAGGTTGGCCTTTATCACCTTGTAGCTGGAGAATTCAAAGATTCTTGAAAGTGAGAAGCCCAGCACGTTGTTTCTAACGTGCCCCAGGTGCTGGGGCTTGTTGAGGCTGGGGGATGAGTATTCCACCATTATGGTTTTTCCCTTTCCCGTCAGTGACTTTCCGTAAGAATGCTTTAATTTCACAATGTCCTTCAGTGTCAATTCCGCAAGCTTTTCCTTGTTGATGAAGAAATTGACATAAGGCCCGAATGCCTTGATTTCCTCTATTAACTCTCCCGGACTGGCCTCCTCTTCTATCTTTTTCGCTATGTCTGCCGGGTTTTTCTTCAGGTCCTTTGCAAATGAAAAGCAAGGCAATGCCAAGTCTCCCATTGAAGAGTCCGGCGGAATCTCAAGCATGGAATCTGTTGCATTGACAATTTTGCCTACTGTTCTTATAATCTCTTTTTTGAACTCTTCCATCAAAGTTTTTGTTGATTATTCTGTTTATTAAGTTTTTGATTCAGCCAACTTGATTCTACCTGCATTCAGTAAGGTTTTTAAAGAATGAGAAAACTGCAGTGATATGAAATGCTCAAAGTGTGGTAAAGCCGTTGTCCCTGGAACATATGTGAAGGAAAACGGGAAAGTCTTTTGTTTCAAATGCGCTCCGCACAGAATAGGCGCTAAACAAAAAAAATCTTTTTTCAGCAGGAAAAAGACAGATAAAATCAGCTGTCCGAACTGCCACACAAGATTTGCATATAGGAAAAGGAAATGCCCTGAATGCGGAGAATTAAACCCTGTGTATGAATTTCATTTCTGGGAGTTTTTCTTTAATGTTCTTGTGGGCCTGCTTATTGTTTACATTCCTTTTTTTGTTATTTACATAATAAAAGGATTAGGCCCCACTCTTTTAATTTTAGCAGGGATATTTGTGGGGGTTTTTGCATCTGCTATTGCCTTGGGGATTTTGTTTTACATCGGCAGTTTTGTGAGAAATGCTTTTAGCAGGGATTAGTCTTTCTTTTTTTCCCTCATCACCTTTTTTGCTATGTCTTCCCATTGCTTGGCCTTGTCAGACTGTTTCATAGCTGTTTTCATCAGAAGGTCATTCTCCTTTTTCAGCTCCTCTATCTCCTGGTCCTTCCTCTTCAGCTGGGCAGAGTATGCTTCCTGTATCTCCTCCAGGCGTTTCTTGTCCACCATCACAGCTCCTGAATAAGAAAGAGATTAAAAAATTTTCTAATAATTGCCTTGTTCCCAGCCCCTGATAAATGCCTCTTCTTCTGCAGTCATGCCGTCTTCTTCCAGCATCAGCTCAAACTCATCCTTAAGGTCTTTTTCCTTCCTTGGTTTTGACACCCTTACTATCCTCATTTTGATCACCTCCGGAATATTTTCAGGCAGGTTTTTAATTTAAAAATGCCTGATATAATGTATATAGAATATATTCTAAAAAATATCCCTTAGTGCCCACTACAACTTTACGATAGTTTCAGAATAGCGAAAAGTATTTAAATAGATGCATATATGAGCATATAGGGGGTGCAAATTGGAGACAAGAAAGCTAATCAGTTTTGGAAGTTCGTCATATGTTATTTCTCTGCCCAAAAACTGGATTTCAGGCAATAAGCTGGAGAAAGGGGACCCTCTCTACATTGAAGAGAAGCCAAATGAGCTGGTCATAACCTCTGCGCGCTCTGACAGGGAAAAGGAGATCAAGGAGAAGCAGATTGACGGCGCAAACAAGTCTTACGGTGTTATCAGATGCGAGCTTATCGCGGCCTACCTTAATAATTACAACATCATAGAAATAAGGCAGCTTGACGAGGACAACCTTGTCAAGGTAAAGGAACTTGTCCAGAACCTTGCCGGGCTTGAGATTCTTGAACAGACTTCAGACAAGATTATAACAAAAGACCTCATAAATGTAAAGGAAGTTTCGATAAAAGCCTTGATGAGGAGGATAGACATAATAATAAGGTCCATGACAGACGATGCCGTGACAAAAATCGGAAAACAGACTGTAAAAAGCATCTATGACAGGGATGAAGATGTGAACAGGCTGACCTGGCTTGTAAGGCGTATGATAACCGCCGCCCTTGAAGACCAAAAGATTTCAAAGATGTTTGAAACAGAACCAAAGGACGTCCTTCTTGACTGGGAGGTTTCGCTTCGCATGGAAAAAATAGGTGACAGCATCAAGAGAATCAGCAAGTGCCTGGCAGGTCTCAAACTTGATGAGAAAAGCCTTGCTGAAGTCTCAGAGTTATTCAACAAGATTAAATCAAGATACCTGAGTTCTATGAAAGCCTATTACGGCAAGGACATGAACGTGGCCTGTGAGATAGAGACAACAAAGCCGGAGATATACGAAAAATGTGATGAATTCCTGCAGAACGGGAACTCCACAATCAACAAGCAGTTTGTAATCCTCATGGAAAATTTCAAAACCCTGAATGCAAAAATATCAGACATTTCAAAGGCAGTTATGCTAAATTGTGTTTAGTAAAGCTTAAATATTTTTCTCACATTAAGAATTGTTTATGAGACTGTCAGGATCCGGAGGGCGTATAGGGAAACATACAGTTCTTAACCTGGCAGGATGGCCTCCCTGGATAAACTATGAAGTTAGTGACTTGCCTATTGTCATTGAAAACATAAACCCCACTGCCATCGCCCTGGCCGGCTGTGACAGGACAGCAGGGCTTTGCGAAATCGTCGGCGGCGAAACTGAAGGAGTGACATTCAGGGAGATGAAGGAGAACCTTGCTGCAATGACAAGGCAAATGTATGATTCTGAATCGCTTAAGGCAGTCTTGATTGCAGCGACCAAGCCCCGCCTTGAAATGCTGGAAAGATGCTGTGATGAATCAAGAGTTGATATCTCCGGCCATTACCTTATTACAAAAAAAGACAAAATGGCTGACATTGTTGTCATGCCCTCGAAGAAAGAGGTATGGATTTACGCCCGCGCAAACAAGGACAAGATTGTCAGAAAGTTTTAGGTTTGCTGATAATTCTTCCTGTGTTTATAATAGTTGTACAGTGGGAGAAGCCCCAAAGTTGGCACATCAATGAATAACAGTGCTATGCTTCCTCCCATTATCCTTCCAAAACTTGCCGCTATGCAGAAACTTTTCATATAATAAACATCATCGGGTTTTTCCTCGCGGATTTCCGGATCCTGCATTGCGAATTCCAATCCCCTGGAAACCCCATACTGCACTCCCTTTTCCAGGTCATTTATTAATTGTCCAAGCATTAATCTCCCTCTGGCTTCATCATCGGAAACAGTATGACATCCCTTATGCTTTTGGCATTTGTCAGGAGCATTACCATCCTGTCAATACCTATTCCTATCCCCACATTTGGAGGGAGCCCGTATTCCAGGGACCTTATGAAATCCTCATCCATCGGGTGGGCCTCTTCATCACCGCCCCTTCCTTTCTCAACCTGCTCTTCCAGCAGTTTCCTTTGCAGGACAGGGTCTGTCAATTCAGAATAGCAGTTGCCCACTTCCCAGCCGTTGATGAACGGCTCCACCCTTTCCACAAGCTCGGGGTTTTCCCTGTGGGGCTTTGCAAGCGGGCTTGACTCCCTGGGATGGTCTATGACCTGTGTTGGTTTTGTTAATTTGTCCTCAACCAGTTCCTCAAACAGAGCTGTTATTATTTCCCCTCTTGTGAGGTCTCCCTCTATGCTCAGGTTGTATGTTATGAACAATTCCTTCAGTTCCTCATCAGTCAGTTTGTCAACATCAATGTCAGCATACTTCTTGATTGCATCCTTCACTGTTATTCTCTCCCAGGGCGGCTTCAAGTCAATCTTTTTTCCCTGATACTCTATTGTCGTCTTGCCCAGCACTTTCTTGGCAACATAATTCCACAACTCCTCTGTCAGTTTCATCGCGTCTTTGTAGTCCCTGTACGCCCACTGTATTTCCATCATTGAAAACTCCGGGTTGTGCGTCTTGTCAACACCCTCATTCCTGAAGCAGGAGCCCAGGGCATATATTTTCTCAAAGCCCCCGACCAGAAGCCTTTTCAGGTGGATTTCATAGGCTATCCTGAGATAAACATTCATGTCCCAGGCATTAATCTTTGTCATGAAAGGCCTTGCATTTGCCCCCCCGTACTGCGGCTGCAGAATAGGTATGTGCACTTCCATAAAACCATTCTTTTCAAGGAATTCCCTTATTGCCTTGTATATCTCTGCCCTCTTCCTGAAAACCTCCTTCGCCTGTGGGTCCATTATCAGGTCCAGGCTTCTCCTCCTGTATTTTAACTCCGTGTCGTGAATGCCGTGATACTTTTCCGGCAGGGGGTATAGTGATTTGGAAAGCAGGGATACGCTTTCAGCCTCTACTGTGAGCTCCCCTGTTTTTGTCTTGAAAACCTTTCCCTTGACACCTATTATGTCGCCTATGTCAAAGAGCCTGAAAAGTTCATGCATATCCTTGTCATTGTCCCTTTTCAGCAGGATCTGGATTCTTCCTGTGGAATCCTGCAAGTGCGAGAAAGTCAGCTTGCCCATTTCCCGCTTTGCCATAACCCTCCCTGCAACAACCGCCCTGCTGTTGGTATGGTCTCCTGCCTTCAGCTTTTTGTCAAATTTTGCAAGAAGTTCTGATGCAGTGTCTTTCCTGTTGAAACTGTAAGGATAAGGATTTATCCCCTTTTTTTTCAATTCTTCCAGCTTCCTGTACCTGTCCCTGATCACAGAAGCCTCTGATTCCTTTCCCTCTGCCATTCTAGTTTGTGGTAGAAAAAGGGTTTATATAGTTTTTGATGGGGAAATTAAACAGAAGGCCCGGAAGCGTACAAATCATAAAGCGTGCCCAGGTATTTTGAAACTATCTCGTTGCCGAGAAAGAAAATTTCGCTGTGCTCTGATGCGAGGCGGGGATTCTTTTCCTCAAGCATTATTATGTCTCCTGCTCTGCTTACCTGTTTTTTTCCTCCAACAAAACTTGCAGGGTTGTCAAGCGCGGTGAAGAAATCCCTTCCGAATTCTCCGGTGTAAACATATCCTTCGCTTATTTGTGAATGCTTCCCTTTTCCCAGGAAGGCTGCTCCTGTCCCTGTGTGTTTCACAACAAAATTCTCACTGGGCTTCTTGATAAGGCTTGTGGATTCGTTCACAGCCATTATGATCTCGGTAAGGTTGTGATTGGGGAAATAATCTGGGCCAGTTCTTCTGCTTTGGCTGCAGCTGAATGTTGCGGGTTGTTTCCTGAACCTGGCAATCATCTGCTCGTCAAACTGGTCTATACTTTCTGAAAGCGTTGTGAGAATACTGGCGCTTTCTTCAAGGGTTTTATTTTCAAGCTCCCTGGTTCTTTTCAGCCACCCTTTTAGCCGGGGGTTTGGTTCTGCCAGGACAAGCCCTTCTTTCAGCTCCCTGTCCAGCTTTTTGCCTATCCTGCTGATTTCCTCGCTTACCTTCCTGAATTCATACGAACCTGAAGGATAGCAACTCAGGATTTTTCCTCTTTCTATCATATAATCGGAAGCACCACCAGATATATAAAATTTACTATTAAAGAATGGATATTAAACGAGCTTCAGTTCTCCTGTCAGCTCATCAATCTTCTCCTCATCATCAGGCCCTATGCCCAGGCAGGTTATGGTGGATCTCTTGAAAAATGTCCTGCCGGAATCCTTGATTAAAGCGTGGATAAGCCCTGCCTTTTTCGCCTTTGCAGCATACTTCTTCAGCTCCCTGAGATTCTTAACCTTTAGCACGGATTTTTTCATTCCGAAAAGGCGCCATTTGCCCATCTTTTTCTGGTCAGACTTCAGCACGCACTCAACAGAAGCGTGGGCCACCTGCGCAGCCAATTTTCCCTTTGGCAGCTGCAGGTCCTGCCTTACAAGTATTACCTGTTTCATAATGCAGGTTTGTGATTCACCCTTTATAAAATTAATTAAAAATGGAAAACACCTTGGCTCAGATTTTCCCAAATCGCTCTGCGACGGAAAACTTCTGTTAAAGCTATAGGTTATATGCAATTTGCCCCCTCGCTTGATGTCTATTCCTACTTACCATCATTAAAAAACGAAATTTATATAAATGAAATATATCTATTTTAATTTATGAGAAAAAAGAAGAATCTTGAAGAGGAACCTATTCCTGACTTTGCATATTTTGAGAATAATAATGTAGTGGCAGTTTATGTCATTAATCCTGAGATTTTAGAGCTAGACGATCCAGCACAAAGGGGGAAAGCTTTTGTTTTTAATTTAAACAAACCTCCAAAAAGGCAAATAAATCCCAAAAAAACTGGTTTTTATCCGTATGTGGGCGGAGCAAATGAACTTAATAAACTTCTAGAGGGAAGGAATTTGAAAGGAAAACTTCCCAAAAAAGTTGTAATTAACGGAAGAGAGGTAAACAGCGACACACTATGGTCGAATTTTGTACCTTACTCATTTGGTCTGGGGTCCCCTGAAGAAGAATATAAAAATGAGGGTTTAAGTGGTGTTCGTTTAGATTTAAAAAAATTTATGGATGTTCTAAAAGTATATGGTGGAAAAAAGAGACAAGAAACAGAAAAGAAGAAAGGTTTTTTCGCAAAATTTTCTAAAAAGTAATTCCTCTTTTTTCGCTCGGGGGGGCAAACTCTGCAAAAACATTTAGTTATCTTGCCTCATCCTCCTCTATTATCTTTGATATAAAGTCGGCTTCGGATATAATATCGTTAAGCGAAATTTCTTCGGGCGTTCAGGACGTCGCTGACTCCGTATCTTCTTGCCTCCCCTCCATTGTTCAACACCCCTATGAGAAAATCTATGGAAGCCAGCGTGCCCCTGATAATGCCGTGGTCGGGATAATCTTCCTGCTCCCTGGAAAGGTCAGCTGAACGCAAAAAGTGTGTTGCCACGCACGGAATGCCTGAAGCTCTTGCTTCCCTGTCCATTTGGGTGTAATCAACGCTGCGAGTTCCCATAACAAAAGGTATTCTCCTGTCAAAATAAAGCTCGGCATTTAAATCTCCCTGCCCTACCCGCGCAAAGTCAACTGCTATGAGGTTGTCGCCGGCAGATTCCCTTGCGTGCCTTATGAATTTGTTCATTCTTGGATGATTTCTCTGGCACAAACTCATTCCGTCAAGGGAAATTCTCCTTAGCTTTTCAATGTCTTCATTCACTTTATCGCCGGTAATTGCGTAGCTGCACAGGACATAACCTCTGCCATTTATAGGGGCTCTCAGCATCTCATTTGCAACAAGGGTTGCCATTTCCCCCGGCAGGCCGTTCACCATGATTGCGTATCTTCCTTCCTTCATCTTAATCCTCCCTTAGCTGGATTTTTTCATTATACTTGGTTAAGTCAATCCCCAATTCAGCTGCGCTGTAATCACTTAAAGTTTTGAGCATATTTTCCTCAACACCATTCTCCCTGCATAAAGGAAGCCTTAACCCGCTGTTGAATGCAGTTGCCAGGGGGATGGGGCTTGTCACGAAAAATGTGGCACTGACAAGAGGGTTTAGCCTTTGCTGTATCTCCTGCATTCTGTCATATTTTCCTTCTTCACAGGCGTCAAAGATGCTGCTGTAAATCCTGGGACAGATGTTTGCTGTGGCTGAAACCCCGAACCTTCCTCCAATGGAAAGCATTTCTGCAAGGATTCCATCTTCTCCGCATCCCAGGACAAAATCCAGACCTCTTTCTTCAGCACCTTCAGCTATCTGCCTTGGCTGGCCCATATCGGGACTGCCGTCTGGAAGGGAAGGAGGGCATTCCTTTACCCCTATTATCCTTGGGTTTTCTGCCAGTCTTAATGCTGTGGCAGCCTCAACATTCCTTGCTGTCCTTGAAGGGACATTGTAAAGGACTATGTTGCTTTCCGGCTCGTTGAGGGCATCTGCTATTGCAGCATAGTGCAGAATTATTCCGTTTTGCGTGGGCTTGTTGCCATAGGGGCTTTTTGACAGGAATGTGGCAGGCCCTATCCTCTTTTCAAGCTCTCTTACCATCCTGACTGCCTTTTCAGTTGAGTTTGACCCAGCCCCCGCCATAAAGGGGACTCTGCCTGCTACCTTGCTGTGGACATATTCAACAAAGTCTTCGTGTTCGTGTTCTGTCCTGTCCAGAGTGTCTGACTCTCCTGTGGTTCCTGCTGCAACAATGCCTGTCCCGCATCTGACAAAATCCTCAATCAGCGTGTCTGTCTTTTCATAGTCTATGTCTCCATTATGAAATTTGGGGGTTATCATTGCTGCAAACCCCCCTCTTAACTGGCGCGCTTGTATTGGTATGCTCATTTTACCTCCTGAACTTTCTTGAGCAGGGTAAAGCTTAAATAGTATAATAACGTAATGTAAAATAATTCACAAATAAAGGAGATTTGGAATGGTAAATGTCGCTCAGGTAGTGAGGAAATACGTGAAAGACCACCCTTTTGTCCAGGAAGCCCTCTCAAGAGGCGTCATAAACAACGCCGCCCTTGCAGAAGAGCTCATCCCCAAGGTACAGGAAGAGCTTGGAAAAGAGGTGAAATTCTCTGCAGTGAACATGGCCATAAGAAGGGTTAAGGAACAGCTGGAAAAATCATTTTCCCCCAAGGCAAAATTTGACGAGAGCACGGACATAGTGGTGAGGTCGAACCTTGTTGAGATAACAGTGTTCAAGATGGAGAATGTGCAGGAATACCTGAAAAAGATTTACAATTTGATAAACTTGAGGAAAGGTGATTTCCTGACAATGACCCACGGACTGCACGAGGTTATGATAATCACAAATTCAAAATATGAAAAAAGGATAACTGAAATCTTTCCAAAGAGCATGATAAAAAAGCTCATAAGGAACATATCAAGCATTACCATAAACCTGTCAGAAGAGTCGTACAGGATTGTGGGGCTCTTTTACCTCATAACCAGGGCTCTTGCCTGGGAGAACATAAGCATAGTGGACGTGGTTTCAACATTCACCGAATGGACAGTCACTGTTGACGAGAAAGATACAGCAAAGGCCTTCAATGTTCTTAGCAACGCGATAAAAGAGAACCTTTGAAACAAATATTTAAATACCTCTTTAATCTTTTTCAGGCTGATGAAACACTTTTTGTTCAACCGGGCGTTAAGGGTCTTGCTGATTACAAACGGACTGGTTCTTATTGCAGGGGCAATGCTCGGCCCTATTTACGCGCTTTTTGTTGAAAGGATAGGGGGCAGCCTGCTTGATGCAAGCCTGACAGCGGGAATATTCGCTTTGGCTGCAGGAGTAACCACCCTCATCGCAGGAAAATACGCGGACAATGTAAAAAGAAAGGACCTGATAGTGGTGTTGGGCTATCTTGTTATGGGCATAGGCTTTGTCCTTTACACTTTCGTCAACTCAATAATCTTTCTTTTCATAGTCCAGGTCATAATAGGCTTTGCCGAGGCATTTTATTCCCCGGCATTTGACGCGCTTTTTTCTGGGCACACCACAAAGAAGAGAATAGGTATTGAATGGGGAACCTGGGAGGCAATGGATTACTTTTCAGTGGCATTCGGCGCAATTGCCGGGGGAGTTATTGTAACGCTGGCGGGGTTCAGCGCAATTTTTATGATAATGGCAGCTTTGTGCTTCATAAGCTCGGCTTACATATACCTCCTCCCGAGAAGGGTGCTTTGATAACTTATTTATATAATCCCTTCCCATTATGGTATTGTGGCTGCCAATTTTCGTTTCTGGGAAATGGACTCTCTGAGAGGAACAGCAATAGTTATGATGATAGTCTTCCATTTCCTTTACGACCTTAACTATTTCGCCGGCAAAAGTTTTGTCCTGACTTCCGGGTTCTGGCTTGTTTTCGCGAGAATCACGGCAAGCATTTTCCTTCTTCTCGTGGGAATTTCATTGACTCTCAGTTTTTCGCGGGCTAAGGAGAACAAAACAAAAAAGCAGTTATTGGGGAGATATCTAAAAAGAGGGGTTAAGATATTCTCGTGGGGGCTGCTGATAACATTAATCACATTTATTTTTTTGCGGGAAGGTTTTGTGATATTCGGTATCTTGCACCTTATCGGAATTTCAATAATTCTCGCCTACCCCTTGCTGAAGCACAAATATCTTAATCTCCTGCTCGGGGCAGTGTTCATAACTGCGGGGCTGTTCCTGAGGAATTTCACGTTTGATTTCAAATGGCTCCTGTGGCTTGGTTTCACGCCCAGGGAGCTTTATTCTTTTGACTATTTCCCCGTCCTGCCCTGGTTCGGCCTGGTATTGGTTGGAATCTTTATAGGCAATGCACTCTACATGAATTCCAGAAGAGGGTTTCGGATTCCGGATTTGTCAGGATTTCCGGCAGTGAAATCCCTGGCTTTCCTGGGCAGGCGCTCATTGCTGATTTATCTGCTTCACGAACCGGCAATCGTGATTGTTTTATACCTGTCCGGGGCGATGCCTGCTGGCGCTTTGCTTGGTTAAAACAAAAAAATTTATAAAGAATGTGAGGTGTATGAGGGCTATGCGTAAAACCGCAACAATATTAATGGTTCCGTTAATCGCTGCAGTCTTGGTTCTGACAGCCTGCTCTATGGATACTGACTCGGCAACTTACAGGTCCTTCACTTTCAACTGGTCTGACGGCGCCTGCACCAGCGATTCAGACTGCACAAATTTTGATTACGGCTGCGGAGGAGGCCACACTATCTGCACGAACGACACAGCAAAGTGGGAAGATATGCTTTCAACCTGCGAGATTGTGGAAAACCATCCAGTAACGCAGGGCTATGAATGCGGATGCGTAAAGGAAGAGAACAGGTGCGGATGGGTTAAATAAGGGAATTAAGTATTTCTATCCCTTTCTTTATTGTTTCCCGGCTTGCTGCAAACGATATCCTGAAATGACTATCTTTTTCTGAGAATGTTTTTCCTGGAACTACCAGGAGATTTTTTTCAAGGCAGTCCCTGACAAATTTATCGCCCCTGTAGGGGTATTTTACAAAAGCGTAAAATGCTCCTTCGGGCTTCACCATCTCGTACTTGCCTTTCAGCCCTTCATAAATCATATCCCTTCTTTTCCTGTACTCTTCCCGCTCTTTATCCACAGGAGTTTTTAATGCCTCTATTGCTGCATACTGAAACGCTGTGGGCGCGCACACAAAATTGACCTGCTGGACCTTTATTGCGTTTTGGATTATTCCCTTTGGCCCAACACAATAGCCAACTCTTGAGCCTGTCATTGCATGGGATTTTGAAAATCCATTTATTGTTATTGTGTTCTCATAAATGCTGCCTACGCTGAAATGCTTTTTGTCAAATACAAATTTCTCATAAATCTCATCCGAGATTATAAGCAGGTTGTTTTCCCGCGCAATTTCAGCAAGTTTTCCTAATTCCTCCTTCGAGTAAACCTTTCCTGCGGGATTATTGGGAGAATTAATCAAAATTGCCTTTGTTTTACTGTTGATTGCTGCTTTTATTTTCTCAAGATTAAGCGAAAAATCCTTTTTTGAATGCACGAATACGGGGGTTGCCTCATTCTGTATTACAAGATGCTTGTATGCCACAAAATAAGGGTCAGGTATGATAACTTCATCCCCTTCTTCCAGAATTGTTGTAAGGATTATTGACAGGGCCCCTGAAGCAGCTGAAGTTACTATGAGCTGTTCCTCGCCAACAGTGATATTATTTTCGCTCTTGAGTTTTTCCAGCAGAGCTCTCCTCAATTCGACGATTCCTGTTGTGGGAGTGTATTTTGTGTTTCCCTTTTTAATTGCCTCTATTGCCTTTTGCTTTACATTTTCAGGAATGTCAAAATCAGGCTCGCCTATCGTTAAGCTGACAGGGTTTTCAATACTAGATGCCATCTCAAACATTTTTCTGACGCCGCTCAGGTCCATATTCCTTACTTTATTGCTGACTGTCATTCTCTGTTTCATAGCTCCCGAATATTTTTATGGTTGGAACAATTGATTTTAAGAAATCTATTACAGGTTTTATATTTTCATCCTGCCGATGTCCTTCAAAGTCAATGTAAAATATGTACTCCCCCAGCTTTTTTTCAGTGGGCCTTGACTCTATTTTTGTGAGGTTGACATTTTGTATTTTAAAGATAGCGAGAATATCAAACAAAAGGCCCGGGCGGTCTTCAGCAGGATGCAGCGCTATGCTCGTTTTGAACTTCGCGTCTTCCTGTTTTCTTTCCTCCTGGGTCCTGCTGATTATGATAAATCTTGTTGCATTTCTCTCGTTATTCTCAATCTCTGTGCCTATAATTTTGAGGTTATTCAACTCTGCCGCCCTTGGAGAGCCAATGGCTGCGCATTCCAGATTTTCCCCAGCAATCTCCATGGCTTTTGAGGTGCTTGTTGTTTCTTCCACTTCAACATATTTTTCCTTATGCTGCTTCAGAAAAACAGAGCACTGTGCCAGTGCCTGGGGGTGCGAGATTATTTTGCTGAAATCATCAGATTGGGCTGCCAGGCAGTGGTGTATCGGAACGATCACTTCCTTGATGATTTTCAAGTCGTTCTCATACAACCTGTCAAGCACTTCCCTGACCGTGCCTTCAATCATATTTTCAATGGGAACTACACCCTCATCAACCTCTGCATTTCTAACAGCATCAAAAATCTCATAGATATGCCTGAAGAAAACAATTTCTGTTTGTTTATCATGCCTCCTGGCAGCAATTTCGCTGAAGCTTCCCCTGGGCCCTAATGTACCTGTTTTCACTTTTCCCTCTCAGCCAGTTTTTTAAGCATATAATCGCTTTCCTCCTGCGCCTGTTTGCAAAAGTCCCCAAGATATTCTTTCGCTTCTTTGAAAAACCTGTCAAATGCCTGCAAGTCCCTTGCTTCAATTATCTTCAGGAGCTTTTCAATTGATTTTTTGTATTCCTCTCCTATCTCCATAGAGCTTGAGTTGTAAATCTGGATGTCGGAGTAAAGTTCGGGGTCCTGATTGAGTATCCTTCCCACTATTCCTATTCTCATCTTGTAGATTGGGGATGCAAGCTCAAGTGTTTTACCTATATCGATGTTCATACTCTTTAAAACCCCTCCCATTGCAATTACACTCAGATGGGTTAAGCACTGGATTATCCCCATAGTCTTGTCATGGTCTTCTGGGGTCTTGATGATTACCTTGCAACCCCTCCCTTCCAGAAATCCCTTGAACCAGCCAAGGTATCGTTCTCCCCGGGCAGGGCATAAGACATAATACTGTCCCTTCAGTTTAACCGTGGGGCCGAAAACAGGATGCCCCCCAATGACATCTGCTTCAGAACTCTCAAGCATTACCTTGACAGGCTCCACCTTCACTGAGGTAAAATCAGTCAGGAGAGCTTCTTTTTTAACATGGGGCCCTATTTTCTTGATTGTTTCGATTGTCTTCCTTATGGGAACCGTGACTATTACAACATCTCCTTTGGCAGCTGCCTCTTCAGGGCTTATCTCTGTGTTTTTTCCGCTAACAACAACTTTGTATCCTTCTTTCTCAAAGATGTTCCTGAACATACTGCCCATCTTGCCGGTTCCGCCGATGATTGAGATTGTTTCTGGCCTCATTTTCCTATTATTCCCTCTTCGATGCGGTGGGCGTCCTCTATAATCCTTTTGAACAGGCCCTCTGCCAAAGCCGGATTAACCCCCTGCTGTTCTGCCAGTTTTTTCTTTGATTCCAGAATTGCCTTTTCCCTCTCGGGCTGGTACCTCTCCATCTTGTTTTTTGCTTTAAATTCCGCAACCTTCGGAATAAAACTCATCCTTTCTGCCAAAATCCAGACAAGCGCATTGTCCAGCCTGTCCAGGTGCTCTCTTATTTCTTTCAGCTCCATTTTGTTACCTCCGTATCCCCGCTGCCAGATTTGAACTGGCAACCTTTCGGTATCAGCTGAACACATTTCATTCTCACCCCATAAGGGACCTTGTCTTGTGTTTTCTACAGCCGAACGCTCTGCCGTTGAGCTAAGCGAGGCTCCAAACTTTTTTTATAGTGCTGGCTCTAGGTTTCTTGTGATGGGATTCCTACTAAAAAGAGAATCCCTGTTCAATAAAAATAATAGAACCCAGAGTACTGGCTAGCAAACTCATTCAAATTCTGTTTGCCTGCTTTGCTCATATTCATTGTTACTCATATGTCATATTTAAATCTTACTGAAATATTCTGCCAGGATTTTTGAGTAAACAACCGCGGATGTGAAGGGATATCCAGGAAGCCTGCCGTTGTTTTTGAATCCGTTGGCCTGGCATTCACCCACTGCAAAAAGGTCTTCACACCCTTCAACCCTGCCTAGCCTGTCTGTTTTAATCCCTCCCGCAGTGTAATGAACATAGGGGGTTATGGGAATCATATTATCCCCTTGCATAAAATAAACCTTGTGGCCTTGTTTTTCCCTTGTTCTGATTCGCTCTGTTATCTGAGGAAATATTTCGTGGTAATTATCCTGCTTCAGCATTTTCTCTGTTCTCCTGTCAAATACCGCTTTTCCGTTTTCATCAACAAACGAGCCTTTTCTGACTGTTTCGCCAACAAGCACGCCCCTCCCCTTCCCTTTGTTGTGGGGATGACTCCAAAACTCCTTTTTTCAAATGGCATCCCCAACTCACCCAGTAATCTAGAGGTCAGATGGCTGTTGGAATACACCAGCATCATTTTTTCCTCATCCTCCCCCAACTCAAAAACACATCTTTTCACAAACTGCTCCAGTTCGCCAATGCGTGCAATCCTGAAATGGCCGAAGCTCAGGCTGGAGACATTTCTGAGGGGATTTGCCTGTTCAGTTATTAATGTATAATCTATCCCTATTTTTTGGAGTTCATAAGCTGCCAGGCTTCCTGCGATTCCTGTTCCTACAATCAAAATATCTGACTTTTTCATGATTTTTTCTGTTCTTTTAAGTTAAAAAGAATTGGCCCTTGCTTTACGGATTATTTCCGGGAATCTCCAGGATGTTTTCATATGGTTTCGCAACAACCGAAGGGGGCAGTCAATGACTATGTCAACAGAGTCAACGAGGTTCTTTATCTTCTCAAAAAAAGAAACAATCTTTAACTCTTCGGAATGCTTTAACAAGTGGCTGAATCCCTGCTTGTTCATCTATTTATACTTCAACTGAAGATACCTTCTTTTCCCTACGTTGATTGTGTCCCCGTCTTCAAACTCAATTGGCCTGTCCGCATCTTCAAGTGTTATGTTATTAAGTCTCACGCCTCTTTGCTGGACCAGCCTTCTTGCCTGGCTTTTTGAGCTTGCAATGCCCCCCTCAACCAGTACGTCCGCTATGGTTGCCGGCTTTCCCGATTCAAGGAAATATGTCGGCATCTCGGAGGGTGTTTGTTTGTGCCTGTGGATGTTGATAAACTCTTCCTGCGCCTGGCCAGCCTGCGGGTTTCCATGATACTGCGAAACAATATCAAAAGCAAGTTTCATCTTCACATCCATCGGGTGTAAGCTTCCCTTTTCCACCTCTTTTTCCAGTTTCTCCACATCTGAAAGGGGGATTTGGGTGAGCAGCCTGAAATACTTGAACATCACCCTGTCATTTGAGGACATTATTTTTGCATACATTGTTTTTGGGTCCTCATCAATCCCCACGTGATTGCCAAGACTCTTGCTCATCTTTTCGTCGCCGTCAAGCCCCTCAAGGAGGGGCATTGTGATTACTGCTTGAGGCTCCTGCCCATATTTTTTCTGCAATTCCCTCGCGAAAACAAGGTTGAAGTACTGGTCTGTTCCTCCTACCTCAACATCTGAATTCAAGAAAACAGAGTCGTAGCCCTGCAGAAAAGGGTATACTAATTCTATTGCCGACACCGGCTTTCCTTCCTCAAACCTTTTTGCAAACGATCTCCTTTTTATCAGGTCATTGATAGTTCCGCTCCCCAAAAGCTTAAGGCAGTTTTCAAGCATAAGCTGTTTGAGCCAGCTACTATTGTACACGATGTTTGTTTTTTCAGGGTTTAATATCTTGAATATCTGCTTTTTGTAGGTTTCTGCATTTGAAGCCACCTCTTCTTCCGTCATCGGCTTCCTTGCATCATCCTTTCCTGAAGGATCGCCAATTCTCGCGGTAAAATCCCCTATCAAAAATGTCACTTGCTGGCCAAAATCCTGGAACTGCCTTAATTTCCTCAAAGTCACGGTATGGCCGATGTGTACCTCAGGCGCAGTGGGGTCAACACCATATTTAACAACAACAGACCTCCTTTCCTTTTCAGCAGAGATGAATTTCCAAGCTAGCTCTTTGTCCGTGATGAAGTCCACAGCTCCCCTCTGAAGCTCCTCTATTATTCTCTCCAGCTCATAATCCCTCATTCTTCACCTCCAACATCAGGTCCTTCGTTCTCTCATAGGCCGATTTTACAATTTCATCCGTAGTGAAGGGATTCATCATTACAGCCCTGAGAACTGCAATGCCCCGCCTGTAGCTCATATTGTCGCTTGAAAAATAGAACTTTCCCTCCTCTTCAAGCCTGCGCTGGGCTTCCTTGTTTATTCTGTCCAGTTCCTCTTTGCTTAAATCCGTGTTCTCATACCTGAAACAAAGCAGGTTAAGGTCCGGCTCGGGATTGACAAGCTTGATGTGCCTCCCCACCTCGTCTTTGTCTGCATCTATAACCTTCTTAAAATTCTGTGTGAGCTCCAAGCTGTGGTTCAGAAGTGCTTTCAAGCCTTCCTCACCAAAAACTTTCAGCGAAGCATATGTTTGCAGGGCTGATTCCAGCCCCATTGAGCAGGCAATCCTGTTCTCACCTATGTTTAAAACACCATTGTCAAACAGATATCCTGCTTTTGCCTTGAGCAGGTTCAGGAATTCCTTGTTCTTAACAAGCAAAGCTCCCGCATTGTAATGTGAATAAAGCATTTTATGAGGGTCTACTGTTATAGTATCCGCCCTTTCCATCCCCTTGAACAAGTTTGGCCTCACCATCCTGAAAGGACCCCCATGTGCCGCATCGATATGAAAGTGAAGATTATATGCCTCAGCAATGCCTGCAAGAGATTCCAAGTCATCCACAGCCCCCGCCTCTGTTGTTCCTGCAATACCTATAATTCCTATTATGTAATTTCCCCTTGACTTGTCCAGCTCTATCTGTCTTGTCAGCTCGTGGATTATTATTTTGTGGTTCTTGTCTGTTTTTATTTTCCTGATATTTGAAATTCCCAACCCGATAAAATTGGGTATCTGCACAAGGCTGTAATGTGCTGTTTCCGGCATGTATAAGACGCACTTTGGCTTAACCGCCTGCATTCCCACTTTAGCAACCCCGTGGTTTTCCATAATTGCAGAGCTTTTTTCGCTAAAATCCAGGATTTGCTCAGGTGTTAACAGGTACTGCTCAAACGGTTCGTTGTTTATTTCCTGAAGATGGAACAATGCACGGTTCCTTGCTATCACCAGGGCTGTTAAATTTGCTTTTGTCCCCCCTGAAACAATGGTGCCAGATGCTTTTTCAGGGGAATACCCCAAAATTTCACAAAGCCAACGCACTGCCCTGTTTTGCTCAATCTGGGATGTGGCCCTTGAAACACTGCCTGTAACGGTATTTCCATTCACAAACTTAGCCGCTATTCCTGCAGCGTAGGAAGCGATGTTTTGGGAGGGGTGCATCTGGCCCATAAAATTCTCATTGAACCTTATTTCGTTTTTCAGGAAATTCACTATCTCTTCAAGTTCACTGTTTAAGGATTCAGTCAGCTGTTTTGGCAGCTCTTCCGGTATCCGCTCTATTGTTCTTTTGCCTGCCTCCTCAACAGAACAGCCATTGTGCACCCCCACATTTTTGTAATCGCCTGGATTAATCTTCAAATTATTTTCAATCTCGATTCCGGTATACCAGTTAACCATCTCTGTCAAGGCGCCGATTGTTAAACGAATGAATTCGTCCATATTATCCCTGTTGAGGAAAAGCTTTCTGACGTCCCTTATTGTTTCGTGCCCCATGAGAAAATAATTATTATTTTGATTAAAATGGATTCCCGACAAAAAACTGGAAAGCTTCTGGATGTTACCATAATATTTTCGGTCTTTTTGCAGAAGCAGTTATTAAATAAAAAATTTCTCTGTTCAATATGAAAATCGCGACACTGGGACCAAAAGGAAGCTTCTCTGAAGAAGCTGTGTTGAAAAGGTATAAAATGCCTGAAACATTATTCTGTTCAGATGTCAGCCAAGTGCTGCAGTCAGTTATTGATGAAGAAGTCGATCAGGGAATCCTTCCTTATTTCAATTCGTCCTCAGGACCGGTTGAGCAGACAAAAAGGGTTATTGATTTTGAATTGACAGGGAACTCCATTGCCTTGAGAGACAAGAGAATAGTGAAAGTTGACGAATTTCTCATACCTGTCAGGATGAACATTATAGGGCTGAAGGGAGCGCGCACAGGGGACATTGAAGAAACACTAACTCACCCAAAAGCTGCGCAGCAGTGCTCGGAATATCTCCGAAGAAGCTCTGCCAAACTTATAACTTCCTATTATGTTAACGGTGAAAAAGTGGCTTATACAACTTCGGAGGCTGCCAGGGCTGTAAGCGAAGAAAGTGCAAACAATATCGCTGCAATAGCATCTGAAAATGTCATTAAGGATTATCCAAACCTGGAGATACTTGTTTCAGGAATACAGGATGATCCAAACAACAGAACATATTTTTTCTCATTCAAAAAAGCCTGATTTTTTTAGCTTAATATGAATCCCTCTCTTTTCAGCTCTTCCACCACAAATGTTTCCTGCACGTTCTCCATTTCAAACTGTTCAAGCCCTGACTTGAATTCAGTGAATTCTTTCAGGCTTCTGAATACGCATTCAGCGTAAAAATCCTGGCCGTTAATTGAGGAGAATAAAGAATTTATGTTTGGATGGTTCATCAGGAATTCTTTCAGCTGTTTTTTCTTTTTCGCGCTCATTGCAAAGTTTATTCTCAGCCCGTATCCTAATTTTGAAAAATCAATGAGAGAAACGTGCTTTTGTATGAAACGCGTCTCTAATCTTTTCAGAATGTCAAACAGTGTGGACACTGGAATGCCTGTTTCCCTGCTTATCTTAGTCAGGCTTTTCCGGGAATTCTGCCTCAGATGCTGTAGCAATAGTCTTTCTTTTTCTGTCGCCATTCTCCTTCACTTCAAGCTTCCTTATGCCAAGGATGTAGCATTCAGGGCTTTTCATTCTCAGGGAAAAGAGAAAATGATTTATATGGGTTGTTTAAGAATTCCTGAAAATATTCTGGAAGAATTAATCATTATCCGAATATCAGGCGGGGGTCGCTGAGGAATGACTCTCTTTTCAGGTCTTCTGTTATGAACAAGATTTTTTTGTCAGAAATGCTGAATGAATTCTCCATATCATCAAAGAACTGCTCCATTTCTTTTATCTCCCTGAATATTCCTTCCAGTATGAAGTCATAATCATTGCTTACCTTATACACTGAGTTTACTAAATGGTGGTTGACCAGAAACTGCTTTAGCTTTTCCTTGTCTTCCCTTTCGGCTTTGAGCGCTATGCTTGTCCTGATTCCGTAACCCAGTTTCGCGAAGTCTATCAATGCTGTGTGCTTTGTTATCAGTTCCTTTTCATTTGCCTTGAGCCTGTCAAAAAGCGTCGACACTGGAATGCTTGTTTTCCTGCTCATGGTCGTGAGGGGCATGCGGGCGTTATTCCTGAGATGGGCTATGATTTGCAAGTCTTTTGTGTTCATGTTCTGCATTTTACCCCCTGAATTCTTATTTGTGAGGTTAATTGCTAAATAAACCTTTTTTATAAAGAATCTCTGAAGTTTCAGGATTTTTCTGAAACAAACTAGTGGATTGCAAAGATTTATATATAAAAACAATATATATTGTTTCAGGGGGTGCTGAAACAATGAATGATACTGAGTTCAAGATCCTTGAAATATTCCAAAAAGAGCCCGGCAAGGAGCACTCCACTTCTGAAATTGCGTTCAAGATTGAGCCTGGGCTGGCTGAAGAGGATGATGCTGCACAAGAGCTTCATTTTCCTGACAAGGAGAAAATAAGGGGTTTCAGGCTCAAAAAGGCCCAACTGCACCGCAAAACCCTGTATTACCTGAGCAAATTAGTCAAAAACAATGTCCTGAAAGAAACCAGGAAAACAGCAAAAGGAGAAAAATTCTTTGAGCTGGCACTGCAGGAAGGTGAGGAGCTTATCCTGGACAAATACGGAAGAAGGTCAATCACCATACAAAGGCCCACTGCCCCTTCCATTCCCATTGAGGGATTTGAACAGGAAGGGATAATCAAAAGGCTGGAGACCTCCACCTGGATAGAAAGGCTTAATTCCATAATCATTGAGTGCGACTTAATTGAAACACTGAGGGAGCTGGAAAGCCTTGTCACGAATTCATTCTCAATAATCAATGATGTCATAGCCTTTGACTCATTTGAATCATTTTTTGAGGACTACTCCGTGGAGCAGCTGGAATTGTTTATGAAAAGGATGAACCTGAAATGCTCTGATTACGGCAAGAAAATCTGCTGCATAATAGACATTGCAAGGATAAGGGATGCTGACGTTTTCACTGAGATTATGCACAGCTACAGCAGGCTGAAATCAAAAAACATCCAGTTTGTCTTTGAGGTGGAGCCAAAGGACATCCAGACAAAAAGCATGCTTTTCTATGAGCTGATAAACTTTTTTTCAAGGAATGTCCAGAGGCTTTATTTCAAGAACAAGAACATCCAGAAAGCGCCCTACCTCATAGGCAGGGCAGGGCCTTACACCTTCAGCGAGAGGGAATGGGAGCTTTATGAGAAAGAGCTCAAAGGAAAGGTGATGGGGCTGATAGTTTCGCAGGCAACGGTGATGGTTGACGTTGAAAAATTCTTCAAGAGCAAGGGCAAGTCAATCTCAAAATTCAGGAATCTCATATCAAATATCGCCTACTCCTTCCTTGAGACTAACTCAGTGCAAAGAACCCAGTCAAGCAAGTATTTTGAGAGCGTAGAAAAGTTTGACAATTTCACAAAGAAAAACCTGCTGAGGTTCAGCAAGAATTATGTGAGATTCTGGAACTACGGCTGGAAAAACAAGAATGTGGATCCTGAAATAATGATTAACCTCATGAAGAATTCAAAAGAGATGATAGACACCTTCTGCAATTACGAAGACACAATTTACAAAAGCTGCGGAATGCCCACAAGATTCAGGGTGGCTTTTTCATTTGTTTTTGAGGAGCTGGTTGAATCTGACTTTACGCAGCCGGTTTACGAAAGATTTTACATAAAGGACATAAAGGATTTTTACGACGAAAAGGTCAAGAAGCTGGTAAGCGAGAAGGAAAGGCTGTTTGAGATATTTGACGGAGGCGATTTGATTACATTTTACAGAAAGGGAAAGGCGAGCCCTGACGAGGTAATCAGGGAGATACTTTTCGTGCTCAACACCTTCAGGCTGCCCTTTTTCAGGTATGATTTCAGGGCAGCGCAGGACGTTCACAAAAGCCTGACAAAATTCATAGATTAAAATGAGAAAAACAATAAAATGCAGCTCCGCCCTTGAGTGCTGGAGAGAAGCTTTGAAAACAGTAATGGAATATGGAAATGAGTTTTTGGATGAGGACAACAGGGTCTGCAGGGAAGCCAATAACATCCAGATAGTTTTGACTGCAGATGCCCAGGACCTGGACAGGCCCATAAGCATTCTGAACAGCTTTGAAGAGTGGAAATATCCTCCCCTGAAGGAGATAAGGAATGTTATGCTGGCCATAAACCCCTCTCCTGATTACGCATACAGCTACGGCCCCAGGATTTTCAATTTCCAGAAGAAAATAAACCAGGTTAATGATTTCATAATACCTACACTGCAGGCAAAGCCCTCCTCAAGAAAAGCAATAATATGCCTTTGGGACCCCGTGGAAGATTCAAACAATCTTAATCCTGACGCGCCCGGGCTGATATCGCTTGACTTCAAATTAAGGGACAATAAACTGAATGTCACAGGCATTATCAGAAGCAACGACATGTTCTTCGGATGGCCAGCAAACATCTACCAGATCAGGACCATACAGGAGTATGTTGCCAAAAGGGTGGGATGCAAAATAGGGGAGATTGCCACTTTATCAGTGTCAGCCCATATTTTTACTGACCAGCTGGAGCATATTCAAAAAGCCCTTGAATCCTAGCCTGATTTTGGTTTGTAATTGCAGTAATTTGTCTGAAGCTTTATTTCAATGTAGTCATCCCAAAAAAGGATGTCTGAAGATGAGGCTTTTTTCATTGTTCTGAAATTCTTAGTGCTGAAATAGGGGCAGAATTTATCTGCCAATGAAGGATTTCCGCATATCCTCATGCCACAATCTTCAACAACTTCTTCACATTCAAGCCCTTGCTCCAGGTTTTTTTCTATTTCCCCCCTTAGTATTTTTCTGACTTTTTCAAACGCGTTGTCATTCATTCTGCAATACCTCCTGTGTCAATATAGGGTCGCTCATAAATTCCTCCTTCTTTAATTCCTCAATTATGAAGAATGATTTCTTGTCCTGAATCCTGAATTTTGAGTCTATGTTTTCCATGAAGTCATCCATATCCTTGATTTGCCTGAACACTGCTTCTATCATAAAATCAAATCCATTGTTGATTTTATAGACAGAGTTTATCAGGTGATTTTTTACCAGGAATTCCTTCAATGAATCCTTGTCCTCCCTGTCCACCTTGAAAGCTATGTTGGCCTTCACGCCATAACCCAACTTCTCAAAATCCAGCAGGCAGGTGTGCCTTGTTATCAATCCTTTTTCATTGTCCTTCAGCCTGTCAAAGATGGTGGAAACCGGAATCCTGGTTTTCTTGCTCATAACAGTCAGGGGCATCCTTGCGTTCTGGCGCAGGTGGGTTATGATTTGTATGTCTTTTTTGCTTGGCATTTTTTCCGGGTGTTCTGTAAGATGTCTGTAAATGGGAGCAGATTTTATTTAAACATTTTGATTATATTATAATAACTGATTATAATATTATAATATTTCCGATAAATTTAAATATAATTTGTGATTTCTGCAAATATTGCGGTTTAAAGGCAAATGAAAAGGAAAGTCAACAAGATAGGGCCCAGCACGCTCATGGTAAGCCTGCCCTCCAAATGGGCCAAGAAATACGGCATAAAGGCAGGGGATGAAGTTGAGGTAGAGGAAGAAGGTGAAAAGATAATCCTGGCGGGATCGCTTAACCTGCCCAAGAAAGAAGTAACTATTGAGCTTCCAAAACTGAAAGATTTTCTTACCCGTTTTTTATGTTCCCCCTATGTTAAAGGATATGACATCATTAATGTGCGATTTAAGGATAAAGAAGTTTATGACAGGATATTAAAAGAGTCAAAATTGTTAATGGGGTTTGAGATTGTTGAGAACAAGGAAAATTCTTGCAGATTAATGAATATTTCAACAAAACTAGAGCAGAATTTTGAGATTCTTATATCAAGACTTTTCACAAGCGCAATAAGTTTTTCAAGAGAAACCTTTGAGAGGCTGAAAAAAGAGGATAAAGAACTTAAAAGCCTTTTAGAATATGAGTTCAACACCAACCGCCTTTCTCTTTTTTGCAGGAGGGCTTTACAGACCACAACAATACCCGGAACAGTCCATTCGCCTGCCACGCTTTATTCAATTGTGGGGCATCTTGAAGAGATTGCAGACAACATAAGGCACATAATCCAGACCGTGACGGGTCAAAAGATAAAATTAAGAAAAGAAACAAAAGAGCTGTTTGAAAAAGCCATAAAAGTCCAGGAAATAAACTTCAAGATATTCACGCGGATGATGAAGGGAAAAACAGCAATGGACGAGCTGGAAATGTTCAAAGAACACAAAAGGATAAGGAAAGATGTCTTTCACGATGCCTCCCTTTTAGAGGGCAACAAGATAGATTCATTCATCGCCGCCCAGCTTTCAGGAATCATAGAAATCTCGCATCATATAAATGAAGAGTTGTTTTATTGATCATACAGCTGGACAGCCCCACTCGGGCGCTTTCTCAGGCAGACAAAGGAATTCTTCAGATTTCCAGTAATCAAGATTTTTTATTTTTGTCCTGGTCTCCTCTACAATGATGGAAAACGCCTCTTTCATAATCTTGGAACTGTCAGTATCGATGGGAATAGTTTTATTCATATTGGCAATATCAAGAAGTAATTTTGAAGTCTTATCGCGGATGAGTGCTTGATTTAAATCTATTCTTTCTTCTTTTTTCATATAAACCTGTTCATAAAACTCACGATCAATCAGGGGTATTCCCTCCCTGTAATACCTCTCATTATTTAGATTTTTTATGTTCTGTCTTAATTCTTTTGTAACCCCGGGCCTATCTACTGGGTCATAAGCCAAACTTTCAAATATGCAACTTTTTATCTCCAAATCCTGAATAACACTAAATGGAGGTATATTTGCAATACCAAATTCGTGGTCTCGTAAAATATTAACCAGCTCAAGAGCATATTTTTCACGCGGTAAAGTATTAACTCCGTCCATTATCCCAGACTTCCTTGTAAGCATAGTCAACAGGCAGACCCCCGCAGAATAAATCTCCGATGCCACGCTTGCCTGCGTGGGATCCTGCATCACCTCCGGCGCTGCATACCTGTCAGAGGCCTTTGAATATCTCGGCTCCTGCACCATCTCATCAAGCCCTGAAAGCATCTCCAGGTCATCAATCTTGACTTTTGAATGATCTTTTGAAACAAGCAAATTCCTTAACTTGACATCCTTCCACAACATCCCGGCATCGTGTAAAACTTGCATACCCTGGAGCATCTTGTCAAAAATGTCAAAAACAGCTTTACCAGAAATATCATCCCTTATCCGATACTCGCCATCAACTTCTTCTTCCACAGCTCCGCCATCAACATATTCACCCACAATGAATATCCTGCCATCCTCAGTTGAACCTCCGTGATAAACCTGGCCTATGTTCGTGAAATCACTTATCCTGCTCCTCATCTTGGTCATCATCCCCCTGACAACATTGTCAACAGACCTGCCCTCCTTCTCACGGGCCTCCCGCATGGAAGTCTTCATGTCCTCCCTGAAAACCTTGATCTTGACATCGGTCCCTGAAAAATCATCAACAGCGTGATAAACGTCTCCTGCTCCTCCCGAACCAATGTGCTTTGTCAAACTATAATGGGGAAGTTGCGCTGTCTTTAATTTGAGATTTTCAATTTTTGAACGTATCTCATCAAATTTCTTTAATCTTTTGAAGTCAAAATTAACTTTGCCATTCTCAATGTTAATACTTTCTTGATAATTAATAATGATATCATTCACTGCTTGGTAAACATTAAGTAACGCACCGAATTTTTTAGTAGCGCTGCTGAGCTGTTTATAATAGCCAGTCTCAGGCGTGCCTAAAACAAGGTCATCATAGGTTAAAGGAAAAGATAAATATTTTTCTAATTTCTCCCTCGGTACTTTTTTAATAAAATCCTCCCAAGAACTAATTCTTGAAAAATGTGTTTCTTCTAACTGATCAGCAAAAACATCTTCAGAGCCAGGACCTAAGATATAAGCCCCCCATCTCCCCATAAGTATGCTCCTTTTACTTTCCAATAGTAATTCAAGATCTCTTGCTTCCTTCAAGAAACTAAATCTTTCAGCATTATAATTTCTATCTCCTGAGTATCTTATGAAATCAAATCCCATAAGTCTCGAAAAAGAAAAAGGCAATTCTTGTGCTAGTTGTACTAAATGTACCATATCATCGCTTTCAACCAAGTTTTTAACCCCTCTGTTATTATAAGCCACAAGCGTACTAATCATATCATCCAGACCTTCTAGTCTGCTTTTTCTGTCTTCTTCTAAACCTTCCGAGGTAATACCATGTGATTTTTCATTCAGTCTTAGAGAATCTACTTTCCTATTATTGAATTTTTGAATAGCCTGTTGCAGAAAAATTATTTCTGAGTGCAGGTCTTCAGAAAAAAGGCTTAAAAATTCATAAGTATAGTGAGTAAAATTAAAAAAAGAGATTTCATGCGGAACTGAGATTCCAATGGCATCTTGTGTCATAAGTTTAATAATCTTTCCGACTTCTCCTGATAAGAATCGCATATTTTTAACATAACAATGTTTCTGTCTTATCACCTCCTCAGGAGGAGACTCATAATCTAACTGCCAAACATTAACAGGAGTATTCGTATGAATTCCCATCACAGTTGAACTTGGTTCTACTATCTCTCTTTTTTTGTGTTTCTTTTTCTCACTCGTCATCCTGCATTCTCCTCACTGCTTCCTCCACAATGTGGCTCTTGTTCCTGAACTTGCCTTTCTTTAGAATCTCGCTTATCCTGGCTATTGTTTCCTTTTCCAAAGAGACGCTGATTATGCGCTTCATTTTCACTATTAAGAATTATTAGTTATTTATAAATATTTTCATTTTTACCACTATATGAATGTAACATAACAAGGTTTATAAAAAACAATGAATTAGGACAGGAAATGCCAAAAGCTTTATTCAAAAACAAGGATGGGGACATACACTGGGGAGTCAATGCTCCTGAAGATTATGACAATGCTGGAAATGAGGATGTTGAGAAAACACTTTCTGACCTTGGCGACAAGAGAATATGGAGATGCTATGTGTGCAATGACATTCATATAGGCAGGGAGCCTCCGGAGCAGTGCCCTACCTGCTCAACACTTCACGCTTACTGCGAAATCAAAGAGAAAGAAATCAGGGAGGTGTTGGGATTATGAAAAAGATAATATTCTTTTACGGAAAGGAATGCCCCCATTGCCACAAGATGCAGCCTTTGGTTGACAAACTTAAGGAGGAAGGCATTGAAGTTGAAAAGCTGGAAGTGTGGCGTGATGAGAAAAACGCAAAGAAGATGAGGAAGTTCACTGAAAAAATCAAGAAAGCCTGCGGAGGGGAATTCGGAGTTCCTGCATATGTGGATGAGGAAAACAACAGGGCAAACTGCGGGGAGATGCCATATGAGGAGCTGAAAAAATGGGCAACAAAATAGAAAAGCTGATTAAAATCTGGCAGGATTTCGTGGACAGGCAGGAACCAAATGATTTCAGGCTAAACCCTGACGAAAAAGAGGTGGAAAGGCTGGCAAGGGGCGTTCTTGAGAATGAGAAAAACCACGGCCTGAAATTCTGCCCCTGCAGGATGACCACCGGCAACAGGGAGGAGGACTTGAAATTAATCTGCCCCTGCAATTTCAAGATGCAAAAAACCTGGAAGGAGAAGGGAGAATGCTGGTGCTCCCTCTTTGTAAAGGCGTAAAATGGTGCTGATAAATCCCGAACTTGGAGTGAAGCTTGTATTCCTGCTGGGGATAACAAACATAGTCCTGCTATTGCTGGTGTTTTTTTCCTGCAGATGCCTGGCAGGGATAAACTTCATTAACAGGATGTTCAGGCACAAGTGGTACAGGAGATACTATTACAAACACTGCTGGTTCTGGTGGTTCTTCTTCGCATCAGTAATTGCTCACACCATCCTGGCATTTCTTATTTTCGGCAACCCCTTTCTTGGCTGACAATCATTGTATAGGAATTATCACCTTTTCCAGTTCAATGTTCTTGCCTGACTCCCTTATCGCTTCATCAACTGCGTGGTAAAGCCCGTTGCAGCAGGGCACTTCCATTATCGCAACAGTAACACTCTTTATGCTGTTCTGCTTCAGCATTGCTGTGAGTTTTTCCCTGTACATTTCTATGTCATCAAGCTTGGGGCATCCTATGACAAGAGACTTCCCCTTTAACAGTTCAGGGTGAAAGTTTGCGTTTGCAAATGGAACGCAGTCAGCTGCGACAAGCAAGTCAGAATTTTGGAAGAATCCCGCGTCGGGCGGGACCAGTGTCAGCTGGACAGGCCATTGCCGCAGCTCGGACTGCTGTTTTGGTGCATTTGATTTTGCGCTCCTTTTCCTGCTGAAGTCCAGGGTTTGCGAGCCGGGACAGCTGTGGAACTGCTGAAGGGCTGCTGAACGGTTATTGGATGCCTTCACTTCAAGAGGATTGCTGATGTTGTTTTCCCTGAGGTATTCCTCTGCCTGTTTCAGGAACTCCCCCTCATTATGCTCCTTAAGATGCTCAAGGTGCGCCTTTATGACGTTCCTGCCCTGCCTAACTATCCTTTCCATGACCTTTTTTTCATCATACGGCTCTGCCTCCCTTTCAATAATTCTTATTGCATCTGTGGGGCAGTGGCCTATGCAGGCTCCCAGCCCGTCGCAATACAGGTCGCTTACCAGCCTTGCCTTGCCGTCAATAATCTGGATAGCCCCTTCTGGGCAGTTGGGAATGCAAACCCCGCATCCGTTGCACTTCTCATCCTCTATCTCTATTATTTTCCTTTTCATTTTTAACAAACTCTTTTATCTTTGATATTAGTTTTTCATCTACAATCCTCTTTCTTGACCGGGTTCTGCAGTCACGTGCAAGTTTTCCAAGCTTCATTGAAAAGCAAAAGTCATTTTTGCTGGAACAGGTTGTAAAACACTGCTATCAGCACTCCTGCTATGAAGCCGTCAACCAGCACCCATAGTGTTCCTATCAGGGCTCCTCCCAGGGTGGGGGCGTATCCTATATAGTAGGAGCTTAGCGCGAACACAAGGTCAGCGCCCCAGCTGTAAAGCCACGCAACAATTCCCAGGAATAATGCGTACAATGCCCCTGTTATGCCCAGTGCGTACCCCAGATGGAGCACATTTATTTTTTTGGCCATCATATATCACCTCCTAAACTTTGCCTTCATAAAACCCTTTGGTAACCCCTTCTGAAGTCCTTTTCCTGACCCATTCCTTTATGGGAATTGAGAATTTCTTCTCAACATATTCCCTGTAGTAAGGGCCCACGTTATAACTGCAAAAGGGGTATATCTTTCCTTCAGGGGAGCAGTAGTATATTGAGCATCTTCTTATCCTGTCAACCTCAAAGTTGTAGCTGTCCTGGAAGTGCATTGACGCCACAAAGAGCATCTTCCACTTGCTTTCCCTGCTCTTTTTCCTCTGGGAGCTGTCAGAAAAGCTGCGCAAAAAACCGATAAAGTCTTTGAATTTCATCCCTTCAGGGGCTTTCTCTTCCTTGAAATATTTCTTCAGGTTTGCAAAAATCTTGACAAGGCTTATGCTTCTTGTGAGCTTTGACTTGTTTTCCAGCTTTTTGGCCATCTCATCAAAATATCCCATCAGCCCTTCTATGTCCAGGAACCTTGGAAATGGAACAGCTTCCTTTGTTTCCTTATTCACACACAGATAAGTTGCAGTTCCGCAATGGGCGTGGGAAACAGCAATCATATGCCTTGTGTCAGAAGGTTTCAGGATGTCCAGCAGCCTGGAAAAAGGACTGACCGTGCTCATGGGATACCAGTCATATTTTTTTATAATTCCCTTTGTCTGCTTCTCTGTCTCATTCGCCAAGTCCGTGAGCGTGAACCTTTTTTTGGCTCTCTCTTCAGGGTCCATCCTGCCGGTGAATGACACAGGCTGGAGGCTCACCGATGTAACGTAGTCGTTATTCACTGCAAACCTTATTATGTCCCCCACGTTCCTGCTGCTTTCCCCCTTTACAAGGGTTGAGACCAGGCAGATGCCTATGCCTGCCTTGCCAATCTCCTCCACTGCTTTTTCCTTAACGTGCCAAAGGTTGGAAATGTTCCTCGTGTATTTGTATGGCTTGTCATCTGTGCCGTCAAACTGCAGGTATACAACGTCCAGCCCAGCTTCCTTGCTCTTCTTGGCAAAGCCGGGCTCGTTGGCAAATTTCATCCCGTTGGAGGCTGCCTGGACGTGGGTTATTCCCATTTCTTTTGCAGCCTTCAAGGCGTCAAACCATATGGGGGACATGGTCGGCTCCCCGCCGGAGTATTGTATTGCCATTGTGGGCACCGGCCTCAGGCTTCTTGCTGTTCTGATCATCTTTTTGACTTGGGCAAGGCTGGGCTCATAAACATAGCCTGCCGCGTTTGAATTTGCGAAGCAGACAGGGCATTTCATATTGCACCTGTTGGTCAGGTCGATGTTTACAAGACAGGGCGAGCCTATGTGATTGCTGCAAAGTCCGCAGGATTCGGGGCAGCCTTTCGGATTTTTGACCTGAGGGTTTGTCTGCCCCCATCCGTCCTCAAATGTCAGTAATTCGTTTCTCTTGAAGAAAACAGCATCATCGCTTAAGCATTCCTTAAAACTGCCGTGCTCCTTGCACTCTTTTTCCATAAATATTTTATTGTTCTTTTCGTAGATTTTGGCTGCAATGTGCTTCAAGCATATGGGGCACAAGCTGTCAACCGTCCTCTCAGGCCATTCCAGGGAAACGTTCTGCGTGGGAAAATTGAATTTTTTTGCCCTTTCATATTCGTTCATAATTCCAAACCCCTCGTTATCATAAGTATAGCTGGTATAAAAAAGAAACTTATTTAAATAATATGGAGTTTCCATAAAGATACTATGGACAAGAAATGCACCATATACAGGACTGTTAGTTTTGTGGGCAAAAAATGGACGCTACTCATACTTCTTGAATTATACAAGGGGAAAGCAAAATGGAAAAGATATTCCCATCTCAAAAAAAAGATGGAGGAAATTACACCAAAAGTGCTTTCCATGAGGCTAAAAGAGCTTGAGAATGAAAAACTGATAACTAAAAAAGTTGATGCAAAGACGTCTCCTATCAAATGCGAGTATTCCCTCACAAGAAGCGGGAAGGATTTCATAGGAATAATCAAGGACATGAAAAAATGGAGCCTGAAATGGAAAGGCAGCAGCATTACCTGCCGGCGTTCAGACTGCTATATGTGCAAATTATAATCTCAAAGATAAAGATTTAAAAGTGCAGAAATTTTCAGGCTGTAAAAAGAGGCCAATATGAGAATATTCATAGATTCTGCAAAACTGGAAGAAATAGAGGAAATTTATTCTGCGGGAATAGCTGACGGCATTACCATGAACCCTTCCCTTATCAAGAAAGCTGTTGATGCTATGAAAGAGAAGGGAGAAGAAATAGATATGGAGCAGTATATTGAGAAAATCCTGCTCACTGCAAAGGGCACCCCTGTCAGCCTTGAAGTCACTGAATATGAATATGAAAAAATGGTGGAGCAGGGCGAAAAGCTGTTCAAAAGATTCAATCCCGTTGCAAACAATGTTTACATAAAAATACCTGTGAACCCTTCATTTGAAGGAGAGCAGGGCAGGGAGTTTGAGGGGATAAAAGCCATAGAAGCCCTTTCCAGGGAAGGTATCCCTGTGAACTGCACCCTGATATTCACTCCTGAGCAGGCCCTGCTGGCTGCAAGGGCCGGGGCAAGATTCGTGAGCCCCTTCGCAGGAAGGATTGACGATTTCATAAGAAAGAACAATAACATCCCGTTTGAGAAGCGTGACTATTTTCCTGCCTATGGCTGGAATGAAAACGGCAAGATTCTGGAGGACAACGGGATAATATCAGGAATTGACCTTGTAAGACAGATAGTGGAAATTTTCAAGAAGCAGGACATAAAAGCGAAAGTGCTGGCAGCAAGCCTGAGAAATCCAAGACAGGTGAGGGAAGCTGCGCTGGTGGGAGCAGACATAGCAACCCTTCCGTACAAAGTAATCAAGGAGCTTCTTGTTCATTACAAGTCCCAGGAAGGAATGAGGAATTTCACTGAAGATGTAATCCCTGAATATGGGGATATCACAAAATGAAAAAGGATGTGTTGTTTGTAATATTTGGAGCTACGGGAGACTTGGCCAAGAAAAAGCTTCTTCCCGCTATTTACAATATTCTAGTCAATGAAAGTGCGGATAATTTTGCAGTGGTGGGAATTGCCCGGGAAGACATTAACGGGGAAAAACTTGTTGAAAACTCAAAAAAATTCATCAAAAATGCCAATAAGAAAGTTATGGAAAAGCTGAAAAAAAGGTGCTATTATTTCAGGGCAGATTTTTATGACGAAGAAAGATTTGTGGCGCTGGGCGATTTCATAAGGGAAAAGGAAAAAAAGCACAGGCTGGAAGGCAACAGGCTTTTTTATCTTGCAACCATGCCCCAGCACTTCGGTGCAATTGCAAATGCCCTGAGCAGATGCAAGCTGGTTAACAAAAAGAAAAATACCTGGAGCAGGGTTGTTTTTGAAAAGCCCTTCGGCCACGACCTGAAATCAGCAAAAAAGATAAACAACCAGCTGAAAAAGATTTTCAGGGAAGAGCAGATTTACAGGATAGATCATTATCTTGGGAAGGAGCTTGTGCAGAACATTTCCATCATAAGGTTTACCAACACGATACTGGAACCTTTATGGAACAGGAATTACATAGATCACGTTCAGATAATCTTGAGTGAGGACTTCGGGCTTGAAGGGAGAGGCAATTACTATGATGAACACGGCGCCATGCGGGATGTGGTACAGAATCATATGCTCCAGTTATTGTGCCTCACTTCAATGGAGTCCCCTGTGACGCTGACAGCGCAGCACATAAGGAATGAAAAGGTAAAGGTTTTGAAATCAGCAAAGAAGATTGACAGCAAAAATGTTGTCCTCGGACAGTATGAAGGATACAAAAAAGAAAAAGGAGTCAAGAAGAACTCAAAAACTGAAACATTTGCAGCGCTGAAACTTTTCGTGAATAACAGCAGGTGGAAAGAGGTTCCCTTTTATTTCATAACAGGCAAGGGAATGAAGGACAAGATAACCTCAATATACATACAGTTCAAGCAGGCGCCCTGCCTGCTTTTCAGAGGGATATGCAATTTTGAGCCCAATTACCTTGTCATACAGATACAGCCTGAGGAGGGGTTTTACATGAGGCTGAATGCCAAGGTGCCTGCCAGCAGCGACATAACCTCTGTGATGATGGACTTCTGCCACGAATGCACCTTCGGCCCCAACACCCCTGAAGCTTATGAAACACTGCTTATGGATGTCGTAAAAGGGGACCAGTCAGTTTTTGTACGGTCTGACGAGATTGAGGAGCAGTGGAAGATAGTTGATAATATAATAGGTAAAAGATTAAGAATTCATCCTCACAAAAAAGGAAGCTATCCTGAAAAGGCAAAAGAATTCATAGAAAAGGACAACAGGCAATGGCATTTAAGGGCGAAATAAGATGAGAAGATACGTTATCTTGGGAATATTTGCATTGCTCCTTCCCGTGTTTTTTGGGTGCGCGCAGGATGGAAATGATAACTCAGTGCAGAATGTAACCGGCAATGAAAGGGAGATTGAAGTTACAGCCGTGCAGTGGGAGTACACCCCTGACCCAATAACAGTCAATCAAGGGGATTTTGTCAGGCTGAGAATCACAAGCGCTGATGTAACCCACGGCTTTGTGCTTCCTGAATACGGCATCAATGAAAGGCTGGAGCCGGAGAGTGAGGTTATTGTGGAATTCGTGGCTGATGAGGCAGGAGAATTTGATTTCTGGTGCAATGTTCCCTGCGGGAGAGGGCATTCAGGGATGAGAGGAACATTAATTGTTAATGAAAGATAAAAAAGGAGGTTAAAATGAAAATAGGCTTTATCGGACTCGGAAAGATGGGCCATAATATGGTGCTTAACCTTCTGGATAAGAGGAACAAGCCAGTTGTTTATGATGTTTCTGAAAAGCCCATAAAGGCGCTGGCCGGCAGGGGAGCTGTTCCTGCTTTCACATTAAAGCAGATGTTTGACAAACTTCCAAAAAAAGAGAGGATAATCTGGATTATGGTGCCTGCAGGCAGGCCTGTTGATGATACCATATCAAAGCTTGAGCCTCACCTGAAAAAAGGAGACATAGTGATAGACGGAGGAAATTCCTTTTACAAGGACTCCATCAAAAGGCGTAACAGGCTGGAAAAGAAAGATGTTTATTTTCTTGACTGCGGAACCTCGGGAGGAATTGAGGGAGCAAGGAAGGGAGCGTGCATGATGGTCGGCGGCCAAAAAACAGCTTTTAGGAAGACTGAAAAGCTTTTCAGGGATTTGTGCGTTGTGAACGGCTACGGCTATATGGGCGAATCAGGAGCCGGCCATTTTGTTAAGGCAGTGCATAATGCAATTGAATACGGAATGATGGGAGCAATTGCTGAAGGATTTCTTGCAATAGAAAAACAGCAGGGGGTTTTCAATACCGACTTGAAAGAGGTTGTAAAAGTTTATTCCCACGGAAGCATCATTGAAGGCCGCCTGATGGACTGGCTATGGGAGGCCTTCCGGAAAAAAGGCTTCCTGGAAAAGATATCCTGCGAAGTTCCAAAAGGGGAGACAGAGGAGGAGATGAAAATGCTTGAGAACATGGCAGATATGCCCATACTTCACGAGGCAAGGATGATTAGGGTCCGCTCCAGGAAGCACAAGGTTTGCGGGCGGATAATAGCTGCATTAAGAAATATGTTTGGCGGTCACGAGGTCATAAAGAAAAAATCCGGAGGCAGAAAATAAGGTTGAAGAATATTGCAGTATTGGTAGTTTCTTTGGGAGTTTGCCAATTAGCGGCGCTTATCGGCTCCTTGTTCAACGCAAGGTCAATTCCCGAATGGTATGACACGTTGAACAAGCCCTTCTTCAATCCTCCGAGCTGGGTTTTCGCCCCGGTATGGACAGCCCTGTTTGTCCTGATGGGCATCTCCCTTTATATTGTCTGGGCAAAGGGATGGAAAAAGAAAGAGGTCAGGACAGGGATTGCCCTGTTTGGGGTACAGCTTGTGTTGAATGTCCTGTGGTCTTTTTTCTTCTTTTACCTGAGAAGCCCGCTGTTTGGGCTTATAGGGATAATTGTCTTGTGGATTGCGATTTTACTGACAATCATATGGTTTGCAAGGGTTTCAAGAACAGCTGCCTGCCTGCTTGTTCCATACATAGTGTGGGTAAGCTTTGCAGCTGTTCTTAACCTGAGCTTTGTGCTGCTGAACTGAATTTACAAAAAGTTTATAAACCAAAAGTGAAAAGTTATTAAAATGCTAAACGACGATGAGAAACAGGTTTTGCAAAAACTCCTGGTCATACTTAACTGGCCTTTTGTCAGGGACCAAAAGACAAACGAAATGGAAGTGGAAGACGAGAAAAAGCTTAAGGAACAGCTTGACGTGCTAAAGGACCTGCTAAAAAAAGCCGGCTTGAATGATTTGGCGGGACAGGCTGACGTGGTGGAAAAATTGGTTGAACAGCAAAAAACCAGCGAAGCATTTAGCTCTCTTCAAAGGATTTTGGAAGAGGCCAGGAAAAAGGTTTAATACCTTAATTTTATCCTGTTTTTGTCCTTGTTGAATATTATTTTTTCTATGTTGTATGCGCCGTAGGAAGGAGCTTCCAGGTATCCTTCCCAGGCCGCTTCTGCAAGTATGCCCTTGTTAATCCATTCAAACAGCCATTCACTGGCATACTCAGGGTTTTCCTGCCTTATGCCCGAGCCCATTGTTACAAGCCATTTCTCGTTGAAAATCTCGTGAGAGCCAAGGGGTGGGGTGATTATTATGGGTATGCCAAGAGCAACGTAGAAGGAAAGCTCGCTGGGCTTTGTCCACAATATGTCTGTCTCGTGGAGCCATTCGTTGAATTTTTCAAAATGGTTTTTCTTGTTAAGCTCGCAGAGAACCCTTACGTACTTGCCGTGTTCCTGTTCCAGGCCGATTTCCTTGATCGCGTTCAGGAAGTATTGGTTAATCTCAAGCCGCGTCCCTGCAACCAGATTGACGCGTATTTTGTGGCTTTTTATCCTGCTCTTAAGGCTTTTGAGTATTGCCTTGCCTATTTCCTTTTGCGCGCCAGCACCTCCCACCGCGAATGTCAATGTCAGGGGATGCCTGCTTTTTTTCCTGTAATGCTTGCCCAGCTGTTTTTTTATTGTTTCCTTGTAGCGTGATATGTAGACCTTTTTGGGGTCGAGATTGGGCAGTCGTTCCCCCAGGTCTTTTTTCATAATTTCCAGGTTTCTGCCCGTGTTTTCCTTCGGCAGGGGGAATCCTGTGAAGAAAATGTTCTTTTCAGGCACTCCGTACTGCATCAATCTTTTCGTGCTGTGTCTCGTGGGGGCCAGATAGTATACTCTGTCTTCTTTCGGCTTTTCAGGGGCCCATATCCTGTTAATGTCAGTATCTGTGACAACGCAGTAAACATCCTTCCTTCCTGCGCGGGCTGCGGCAAGTGCGGGGGCAAAGAACGTGCTCACAAAAGGAATCTTTTTCTTGCTTGTGTAGTCAACTATGCTCCTGAGAAAATCATTCCTGATTAATTTGTGCATGAATATTGAGCCGAGGTTCGGCTTGGACAAGTCCCTGAAGGGATAAAAAGGGGATATTGACTGGAACTTGTCATATATTTTCCAGATAAACCTTCCCAGCACAGGAAAGCTCCTGAACCTTGAAAGCCCTTCGTAATATCTCCTGAACCTTTTCCACTGCTTCTTTTCTCCAGGCGTGACAATCTTGTCAGAATTGGCAGTGATTATCCTTTCATAGGCAATGTCTTTCAGGGGATAAGCTGCCCTCTGATGCCCATATCCCATATCTACAGAAATAACCCACACCTTTTTTTCCATTTGTTAAAGTTTTGATTTTTTGTTTATAAATTAATTGGTTATATTTATAAAGAAAGCAACTTAATTCAGGATGAGAGGTGATGTTTTATGGAAGAGGACAAGAAAGTATGCGAATGTTCTGAAGAAGAGAAGTGCCCGGTGTGCGGCGGATGCAAGAAGTGCAGAACCTGCGTGTGCGAAAAGGCTGAAGAAAAGCCGGCAGAAAAGTAATAATTGCAAAAACCCAAAATTTTAAATTTCTTTTTCAAATCTTTCTTTTGCATGAGCGAAGAGTATGAAGTGAGCAGGATTGGAAATCACATCTACTGCCAGCTGACAGGCATTAACCAGAACATTCTCAACAATCCTGACAGGCTGACTGCAATAATCAAGAGAGGTTTGGTTCGCGACAATTTCAGCGTAATAAAGATGGCAGGGCACAAGTTTGAGTCCCAGGGCTTTTCCCTATCAATAATACTTGAAGAATCCCATCTGGACGCATCCACTTTTCCTGAGGAGGGCTTTGAAACCCTGAAGCTTGACTTTTACACCTGCAGGGGGTTTCTTGACGGAAGGAATGCACTTAACTATATTTTCAAAAAGCTGAAGCCGGGAAAGATAAGCATGCTTGAGCAGGCAGTTGTCCAGACAAGGGATTTTCCGGCATTGCCCCTTTATGTTGGCGCTTTGGGGTATGAAGAAGGGCAGGTTACATACGGAATCCTGGCATTGGATGAAGAAGAATTAAAAAAATATGTTTCAGAAGGGGAAATAAAAAAATTAACCCACGCAGTGCAGGTCTTTTATGACCTTTAGTCTCTGGTTGAAGCAGGCGTAGTCTGTGCCTCCCACTTCCTTCACAGGCAGCGCGAGTATGTCATCTATGCTCCCCCCAAGGTCATCCTCTAATTCTGAAACATCAAAGGAGTAAGCGTGTGAATCTTCAGAGGCAACGTTTGTGTTGTCCTTGAGCACCACTTTCCTGTCAGTAGGCCCTGTCACATAGAAAACTATTCCGTCTATGCCTCCCTTGCCCACTGCCTTCAGTGTTATCTTGAAAGTTTCCCCGTCAAAACTGCAGGAATTGGGAACCCATCCTATTGCGTAGTCAGTCTCGCAGTCTTTTAGCTCTTCTATCTGTGTTTCCTCTAATCCTGTTTCTTCAGGAGCAGTGGTTGGTGTTTCATCTTCTGCCGTGTCCGGCTCTGCGGCAGGCGGAGCCTGTTCATCTTCCTGGTCAGGAGCCTCTCCCTGCGGAGGAAGCACTGTTGTTTTCTCAGCACATCCAATTAGAATAACAGCCATAACAAGCAAGATTGCAAAACCAATGATGTATTTTTTCATTTTACACCTCCCTTTTGAATATTAAGATAAGGTTTCATTTATAAATTTTGCTCCTCCTGCTCTTCCAAAATCTCATTAATCCTGCCAAAATCGTGGCTTAAACCCGCCTGTATCTCCTCTTCCTTCAAGATGAAGAATCTTCCGAAATCTGATTCAAACAATTTTTCATACAAACTCCCTGCCTCTGCATAAAACCTGTTGCCCATACTGTAGTATGCTTTATCCATCTCGTGATAAAGCCTGTGCGGCTTCATTGCGTCCGCTATTCTTTCCTGAATTCTCTTTTCCTCGCAGTCTTCAAATATGAAATTGGTTTGCGAGTAAAACATCCTTGAGAGGACAAATTTCAAGTTGAATTCGTCAAATGCAAGATTCAGTGTTTTTTCATACTCCCTTATTTTTTCAACTATGTCCGGGTTCTGAAACCATTGCTTTTGCAATTCCTCGACTCTGAAATAGTTATGGCCCTGGGAGGTTTCAAATTTGATTTCAGATTCAGGAGTGGCTATCACGTCTCCGGAGCCTATGCTCATTATTTGAGGCCTTGTTGCAATGCCAATCGCGTGTTCAAGATATGCCAGGCTCAGCGCTGTAATGCTCCTGTGGACAACTGCATCGCGAATGTCCAGGAATGATTCAGGAGCTTCACCTCTCGCCCTGCTGCTTCCCCACAAAAGGTTCATAATTGCGGGATTTTCAAAGAAATTGTCCCTCATCTCTGCAGTGAGAAGGTGCAGTTTATTTGCTTCATCCATTCCTGTCCTGTATATATGATACTCCCCAATGTTTCTTGTTCCTGCCATATACCATTCAAAAATAGTGATAAATTTAAAAAAATTATGCTATTTTCCCAGTCTTATGGCAGAAATTACCTCCTCTGGCTACGGGTACATTGAAATAAACAACAAGAGGAATGAGCACGATGTTTACATTCTCGTTTCAGGCAGTGTGGAAAAAAGAGATTACGGCCACGACATAAAGAAAGAGGAAGTTGAGCGCATACTGGAAGGCCGGCCTGAAGTAATTTTTATCGGCAAAGGCACTTCGGGGATGGCCCGCCTTGCAGGTGAAGCAAAGAAACTGTTGAAAGAAAAAAATGTTGAAGTGGTCAAGGGCAAAACGCAGGACATCAGGGAAGAATTCAATGAAATCTCCAATTCAAGGAGAACTGCCGCGATAATCCACGTCACCTGTTAGACAATATGGAGGAGTTTCTGCACAGAAAATGCCAACTGGCATTTTATTGTGCCAGCAATGCAACAGCTGGCTCAACCCAGTATGGGAAGAAATATAAATACTTCTTCACTTAAAAGTATATGGCAACATATGAGGACTTCCAAAAGGTTGACATAAGGGTAGGAAGAATATTAGAGGCAGAGGACTTTCCAGAGGCAAGAAATCCGAGCTACAAGCTGAAGATTGACTTTGGAAAGGAGATTGGAAAAAAGAAAAGCTCTGCTCAGCTGGCTGGCAATTACACAAAAGAGGAGCTGAAGGGAAAACTTGTCCTGGCAGTCATCAACTTCCCGCCAAGGCAAATAGGACCGATGAAGTCGGAAGTTCTTGTTCTGGGCGTTCCAAAAGAGGACGGAAGCTGCATTCTTGTTGAGCCTGAAAAAGAAGTGCCTGTTGGCGGAAGGCTTTATTAAGTGGGGCCACCAGGATTTGAACCCGGGTCATCCGGTTTTTTGCTGCGAAGCAGCTTCTCTCCGCTTACCCAAACCGGAAAGGATACCAAGCTACCCCATGGCCCCGTGCATAAGCTGTATGGATTATGTTCTTTTAAAAAGTTATCTGTTGCTAAGCCACTTTCCTGAATTCCACAGGGTAAGGCAGCTCATCTACGGCTTTCTCAAGGGAGCCTATTGCAGAACTGGTTCCGATTATCATTTCCTTTATACCCTCCCCTGACTGCGCTTTAGCAAGTATCGCCCTTAATTCGCCTTCCAGCTCTGTCAGGCGTTCAAATGTCATCTTAAGATCCTTAACAGAGAGAAACGACCTTACCTTGTGCAGCTCAGGCTCCAGCTCCTTGAAATTCCTGTAATGTGTGTTTTCATTGAATTCTTGCAAAGCTGCCAACGCGTTTCCAAGCGCGGCCAGAAAAGATTTTCTTTCCTTATCATCAGTCAGGTTTTGATTTTCCCTAAGTATTGCATAATCCTGCTTTATTTTGTGAATTGTGTCTTTCAGGGATTTTATGAAGAGGTTTATCTGCTCCATGATCCTGCAATGGTGTTTTTGTTTAAAAAGTTTTGCCCACGAAAAGCTTTAAAAAATATGCACTTTTAAGAGAGCAAATGAAAATCAGCATAGAAACCTACGGCTGCTCGGCAAACATAAACAATTCCGAGATAATTGAAGGGCTTTTGGAAACGGCCGGCCACGAAGTTGTTGAAGAAAAGGATGCCGAGCTGGTTGTGGTAAACACCTGCACTGTGAAGGGGCCCACTGAGAACAGGATAATCAAGAGAATGCAGGACATAAAAAAGCCAATAATTGTTACAGGGTGCATGGCTGACGCCCAGGAGGAAGTCGTCAGGAGGGTAAGGAAGGATGCTGTTCTTGTTTCACTAACAAATTTGGAAAAAATAAACAGGGCAATCAAGGAGAAACAGGATTTTTTGGGAAAAAACAAGGAAATAAAATTGGGATTGCCCAAGAAAAACAAGAACAAGGCTATTGAGATAATCCAGATAGCTGAAGGGTGTGTGGGGAATTGTTCTTATTGCATCACAAAGGTTGCAAAAGGAAATTTGTTTTCTTATCCTGAAAAGATGATTGTTGACGCTGTCAGGAATTCAAACGCATATGAGATATGGCTCACCTCGCAGGACTGCGGTGCTTACGGAATGGACAGGAATGCCAGTCTGGTCAGATTGTTAAGAAAGATATTGGAATTAAAAAAAGACTTCAGGTTAAGGGTAGGCATGATTAACCCAAATCATATCCTTGATTTCGCAGATGAATTAATTGGAATCTATAAAGACAAACGAATTTTCAAGTTTTTGCACCTGCCTGTGCAGTCGGGCAATGATGAAATCCTGAAAAAAATGAACAGGCAATACAAAGCAGGGGATTTCAAGAGAATAATAAGCAAATTCAGGAGTGAGATTCCGGACATTCACGTTTCCACAGACATCATCGTGGGATTCCCCGGGGAGACAGAAAGGCAGTTTAATGACAGCTGCGATTTAATAAGAGAGATAACGCCGGACACCCTGAACATTTCAAAATTCTGGCCCAGGCCCGGGACAGAAGCGAGCAGGCTGGAGCAGGTTGATGTCAGGACAAGGAACGAGCGCTCCAGGATAATGAGGGAATTGCACAGGAAAATCTCAAGGGAGCGTAACGAGAGATGGGTGGGCAGGGAGTGCGAGGTTTACCTTGATGAAATCAGGAAAGGAAGCATTCTTGGAAGGAATGATTCTTACAAGCAGGTGGTGCTGGATGAGGGCAGGCTGGGCAGCGTGGTCAGGAAAAGGATTAAGGAGGCAGGAGCCAGCTTCATTAAATAATCTCTATATAGAAAACAATACTTTTAAAAACTCCGGAATAATCATAAATTCCAGCGAGAAAAGGGAGAAAAACGGGCATTAGACGTTTTCTCGGTTAAAAAGAACCGTTTTGAGGCTAAAAATGGCAAAAAAACGATTAAAGGCTTTATTGCCTAGTTTAAGAGAAAGAAAACGCTATTTGGCTTTCAAGTTAACCTCCAAAACTGCAATTAGCGATTTTAAGGCTGTAAAAGCTGAAATAACTGATTCAGTAAAAGGCCTTATTGGAGATTACGGCATGGCCAAGGCAGGCATCAGGTTCATAAAAGAGAAAAACAACAAGGGAATAATTATGGTCAACCATAAGTTTCTGGACCAGCTGAGAGCAGGCATTGCTCTTGTGAAAAAAGTTAAGGAAGTTCCGGCAATAATCTCCTCAACAGGAGTTTCGGGAACTTTGAAAAAGGCTCAGAGTTATATCGAATAAGGAGGTTGAAAAATGCAGCAAGTACAGCACCAAATGATGGGTTATGACAGGACCATCACGATGTTCTCCCCCGACGGGCGGCTTTTGCAGGTTGAGTATGCGAAAAAGACAGTAAAGCAGGGAAGCACTGCAATAGGCATAGTATGCAAGGACGGGGTTGTGTTGATAGCTGACAAGAGGATTGTTGACCCTTTCATAATACCTGAATCTGTGGAGAAAATATACCAGATTGATGAGCATATTGGCGCCACCTTTTCAGGAATAGCGCCAGATGCAAGAGTACTGGTGGAAAAGGGCCAGCTAAAGGCACAGCAGCACCAGGTAACTTACGACACCCAGATTGATGTTGATGAGGTTGTCAAGGACATCTGCAGCCTGAAGCAGATATGCACGCAGTCGGCGGGGCTGAGGCCTTTCGGCGTCTCTTTACTGATAACAGGAGTGGACCAGCAGGGGCCAAAACTGTTTGAGACAGACCCCGTGGGAATATACTTCCAGTTCAAGGCAGCGGCCATCGGCGAGGCTGAAGCAGAGGTTGAGGAAATCCTGAAGAAGGAGTACAAGGAATCAATGAATGTGGAAGACGGGCTGAAGCTGGGAATAAAATCACTCATCAAAGTTCTCGACGGGAAATTCGGCCCGGAGAGGGTGGCAGCTGCATACATCAAGACAGAGGACAAGAAATTCAAGCAGCTGAACAAAAAGGAGATTGAAAAGATTTTCAGCTCATTGAAGAAGAAATAAAATGGCTAAGGGATATGTTTATGACCTCAAGAAGGAAGGTGCAGCGGAATGGAATGTTGCACGCTTCATTCCTGAAAGATCCAGGCATTTTGAGGTTGCCATAGACCCCGACCTTGCAGCGCAGTTCAGGGAAGGCAGGCTTAACAATGTCAGGGAAGCCCTGCTTAGCGAGGACATTTTCACAGACACGAAGAAAGGGCTAAGGCCCAGCGAGCAGGAGCTGACGGATTTTTTCGGGACAACAGACAAGGTAAAAATAGCTGAAATCATCATCAAGAAAGGCATCATCCAGTATTCTGACAAATACAGGGATGAGCAAAGAGAGAAAAAAAGAAAAAGGCTGTTGGAGCTTGTGCGTGTCAACTGCGTGGACGGCAAGACAGGGCATCCATTGCCGGTCCAGAGAATAGCAAACGCCTTTGAAGAGGCAAGGATAAAGGTTAAAGAAGGGAAAACAGCTGAGGAACAGCTTGAGGAAACAGTCAAGGAATTAAAGCCCGTTCTTCCGATAAGAGTGGACTCAAAGGTTTTCAGTGTTCTGCTTCCATTAAAAACCGCTTCCCGCGCGCAGGGAATACTGAAACAATTCGGAACCATAAACAAGGAAGAATGGAAAACCGATGGCTCTTATTCCTGCCTTATTGAAGTGCCTGCGGGCAGAAGGGATGAATTCTTTGACCGGATAAATGAGCTGACACACGGAGAAGCTCTGATAGAGGAAAAGGAAAACAGGTGAATAAAATGGCAGAAATTTTAGTGAAGAACAAGGAGATAGTTATCCCTGGGGAAGAGATGGCAACAGGAATGGAATACCTGCCCTCCTTCGGAACTTACAGGGACAAGGACAAGATTGTCGCATCCAGGCTCGGCCTGGTGAGCATAGAAGGAAAGATAATAAGGATAATCCCCCTTGCAGGAAAATACATTCCCCGAAGGGGAGACGTGATAATAGGGAGAGTGGAGGATGTTTCCTACAGCGGATGGCGCGTGGACACAAACTGCGCTTACCCGGCGATGCTTTCTGTGAAGGACGCCACCTCCGAGTTCATACAGAGGGGTGCGGACTTGACACAGTATTTTGACGTTGATGATTACATTGTTGCAAAGATAACAAATGTAACATCGCAAAAGCTTGTGGACCTTACCGCAAGAGGGCCCGGTCTCAGGAAGCTGAGCGGCGGGAGGATTATAGAGGTAAACACCAACAAGGTCCCGAGGATAATAGGAAAGCAGGGCTCAATGGTGCACATGATAAAGCAGGTCACCGGCTGCAAGATAATAGTGGGGCAGAACAGCCTGCTCTGGATTTCCGGAGACCCCAAGAACGAGCTTATCGCCATAGAAGCAATAAGGAAGATAGAAAAGGAATCCCACTTAAGCGGGCTCACCGAGAGGATAAAGGATTTCCTGGAAAAATCAACAGGAAAGAAAGTGGAAGAGAAAGGTGAACAAAAATGACTTATCCAAAAAGACTTGACGGAAGAAAATTCGAGGAAATGCGGGAGATAGAGGCAAAGGCAGGAATAATAAAGAGGGCTGACGGCTCTGCCATGTTCAGGATAGGCAATACCATCGCATACGCAGCGGTTTACGGCCCCAGGAACCTTCACCCCAGGTTTCTTCAGAATCCCAAGGAAGGAATAATCAGGGTTAACTACGCTATGATGCCCTTCTCCAGCAAGGGAGAGAGAGTAAGGCCGGGGCCTTCAAGAAGGTCCAAGGAAATTTCAATGGTTACTGAAAAGGCCTTGCTTCCTGTTCTGAGTCTTGAGGAGTTCCCCAATGCTGTTGTGGATGTTTTCATAGAGCTTCCCCAGACAGACGCGGGAACGAGATGCGCAGGAATCTGCGCCGCCTCAATAGCACTTGCAGATGCAGGAATACCTATGCGTGACCTGGTAGCTGCTGTTTCCGTGGGGAGAGTTGACGAGCAGGTGCTGATAGACCTCAACTATGACGAGGAGGCATTTGACGGGAAGGTAGCTGACATACCCATAGCGATAGTGCAGAGAACAGGTGCCTTGTCACTTCTCCAGATGGACGGGGACGTAGAAAAGGACCAGCTCATCAATGCCCTGAAGATGGGCCAGGAACAGGTAAAGATAATATTTGACGCCCAGAAGAAAGCATTGAAGGAGAAGTACAAGAAAGAAGCTGAGGCAGAGAAAGGTGATGAAAAATGAGGTTAAAATCACACATAATCAAAGGACTTGAAGAAAACTTGAGATTTGACGGCAGAAAACCCCTGGACATGAGGAAGATAGAAGTGAAATACGGAATCTCCAAGAATGCCGAGGGCTCTGCAAGCGTAAAGATAGGCGACACAGAAGTATTCGCAGGAATAAAGCTTTCAATAGGAACCCCTTATCCTGACAGGCCCGAAGAGGGCGCTCTGATGGTTGACGCAGAGCTTTCCCCAATGGCCAGCCCTGAGTTCGAGACAGGCCCACCTGACATAAAGGCAATAGAGCTGGCAAGGGTTGTTGACAGGGGCATAAGGGAAGCAGGCGCCATAGACCTGAAAAAACTCTGCATAGAGGCAGGGGAGAAGGCATGGCTTGTGTCAATAGACGTCGTAACTGTAAATGACGCAGGAAACCTTCTTGACGCTGCAGGGCTTGCAGCATTGGCAGCGTTGAAAAACGCGAAAATGCCAAAGGTAGAGGATGGCATGGTGCAGTACGGTGAATTGACAGACGAGCCTTTGCCGTTGAACAAGGAGCCTGTTCCCGTGACAGTGCTCAAGGTAGGCAGCCACCTGATAGTGGATCCTCTGGTAGAGGAAGAGGAAGCTTTTGATGCCAAGCTCACAGTGACAACCACCAACCACACAATCTGCGCAATGCAGAAGGGAGGTGAAGGCACCCTCAGTGTTGAGGAAATTGAAAAAATGGTTGACATAGGCATGCAAAAAGCTGATGAGATAAGGAAACACCTAAAATGAGCGAGGAAAAACTTACCAAGTTTGAAAAGGCCCGCATCATAGGAAGCAGGGCGTTGCAGATAGCAATGGGCGCTCCTTTCCTCATTGACCTCAAAAAAAAGGACTTGGAAGGGCTGAAGTACAACCCCATAGAAATCGCAAAGGTTGAGCTGGAAAAGGGAGCAATACCCATCGCCATCGTAAGAACCCTCCCCCACGAGAGGGGATAATTTCTTTTTTTATTCAAAATATTTAAATAATGCATTAAACCATTACGTTTTATGGTTGAAGCAGATGACATTCTGAAAAAAGGGAAGAAGGAGTGGTTTATGGCAGGCAGGCCCCACACTTCAGTCCCTCTTGAGGATTACAGGTTTGTCAAGCTCAAGATAGACTTCAATGAAAATGGGGAAGACAAGTTCTTATTCCTGGTTGTTGAGAAGAACAAGTTCAGGCAGGCAATGCTGGACAACTGCAGGGAATACAGGTTTTACGACGTGAAAAAGGACCAGTGGGTGAGGGAGCATCTGGTCAGGAAAAGGTTTTTCAGGAAATGCCCTGCAGGATGCAAGGA
>CAZAIK010000004.1:0-7591 GCA_964485195.1 uncultured Methanosarcinales archaeon | reverse complement strand
CAAGGAGGATGATTCAAGCTGGGTTTTCAGGGATGTATGGCAGTGCACAGAATGCAAAAAGAAATGGCTGATTACGTCCCATCCTGAAAAGGGGGACAGCTTTGAAGAAGCGGACTTTCTGAAAGAAGAGAATGGGAAGAGGGCGTACAAAACAGGAAAAGGAATTGTCAAGTTCGGAAGGTCGCCCAGCAGGATTTAGTCCCACTTTATTGACAGGTGCCTGTTGTCTGCATATTCCATAACCTGGCTTACTGTCAGCTGCGGGCATCTGTAATATTTGTTGTCCCTGGCATTAAGGGCCAATGCCTTTGAATCTTCTGGAAAAAGAACAAGATAGGCGTGGTTCACTGAAAATTTCTTGCCCAAGGAATCATAAAAAAAGGCACGAAAAAAACCTTCCCTGTCCTGCCCTCGCTCTCCAGCCTTAGCTTTAGCCTGCAAGCTTCAAGAATTGAGTCCCCGCTTAGCTCCGGCTTTTCATCCAGGCTTTTTTTCCCTGCGCGAAGAGTTCTCATCAAGGAACAGGGTAAACAGGAGGGGTATAAAAAATTTATGTAAATGCCGCAAACCTGAAATGCTTTCTCCTGCCAGCGCATTTCAGCTCTCCGTCGTCAAGGCAGAAATACCACTCATAGGAATTGCCTGCGCAAACCTCAACTTCCATTTCAGCAGTGTAAACCTGCGATGGCTTCATCAGTTTCCTCTCGCCTTTCAGAAACCTGAATTCAGGATTGCCTGCCTTCCTGAACCAGAAGTATTCCCTCACGTCCTTGCTGTTGCATAGCGAGCACTTCACATAGTATTCCACCTGAAGTTTTACAGGGTAGCAGCTTCCCACAATCTCAACCTTGTCAGAAGGGTAATAGCTCTTGAAAGTTATCCCGTCATCTATGACGCTTCTTGAAGTAATGTCTGTTAACCCCTGCGGGAGAAGGAACAGGAAAAAGAAGCACAGGATTACTATTGCCGCCAGGGCGACAGCCCCTACTGGAAATCTCGCCATTTTTCCCTAGTTAAGGCAATATTGTTTATAAAAGTTATTTAATATATTTACGAAATGTATTTATACTGGTTGTCATTAATCAGAAGTAAAATGGCAGGTGAAGATTCCAGTGCTGAATACAAGGAAATGATGGGTTTAATAGAAAGAACTATGGTTACAATAGATGAATACTGCAGAATATCAAGGGAAAGGCCAGAGTTACAGTTTGGAGGAGAGACAAAAGAGGAGAAGATAGATAAGATTGTCTCGTATTACCAATGCGTAATATCCGGGAAACAGGAGCTATTGGCACAAGCAACAGAATTAAAGCCTTATGCAGAAAAGCTTTGCAGATGGGCAGAAAAGGAGGATCAAAAAACCCCTGTTAGTTCTCCTCTTCATCCGGAAATCCATAATAAATGCTTTGAAGTGAAAATGAAATTCAAGGATTTGGAATGGCTGATGAGACTCAACAATGAGCAGATCGGCTTTTATGAAGCTGCAATTGAATTGTTTGAAGGGACAAGAGATTAGATGAACAGAATAACAGATGAGAAACTGGAAAAATACTTCTCTGTTACTGAGAGGGCCCTGGCAAAAGTCAAGATTGTAAAGGAAGGCAAGGTATGTTTTGAGGACGCTGCAAATGACTTCCTTGACATGGCAAAAAGGTATTTTGAGGATGCAAGGCACTTCCAGGAAAAAGGGGATGCAGTGACAGCGTTTGCCGCCCTTAACTACGCCCACGGATGGCTTGACGCCGGGGCAAGGCTGGGGCTGTTTGATGTTGGTAACGACTCAAAGTTATTCACGGTTGACTAAAATGTTTAATAGTAACGCCAACATCAAATGAATATCCTCCCCAAACGCTTTTGTTTGACGTTGACAAGGATTCAGAACTGTTTACTGTGGATTGAAATCCATAAACACCCTTTCCGGCTTCACAGCGATTCCCTTTTCCTTTTCCATTATTTCCCCAGAGCTCATCTGCGCAATGCCTGTCATTATCAGTTCTCCTTTTAGAGTCATCACTGCCACCTTGTCTTCTTTTTCAATCCCCTCGTGGAGCTTGGAAATGCCCGGAACATTCAATGTTGCCCCGTGCGTCAATGACTCTGCTGTTGAATCAAGAACATAAATTTTTGGAAGGTGCTCTATTGCCCTTTCCACTGGCAGGATTGTTTTTCTTATTTCAATTTCATCCCCCTCCTTCCAGAAGGCGTAAGCGTCAGCAAGGTCCTGCAGGGAAACCGCAAGGCTTTCGTCAATATGCCCCACCTTCGTTCTCCTCAATTCAGCCATGTGCGCCCCCACTCCCAGTTTTTTTCCGATGTCGTGGCACAGCTTTCTTATGTAAGTGCCTGCCTGGCACTTGACCGTGAAAAGAATATCCTGCTTTTCTGTCTCCAGAATTTTCATATCATAGATTTTTCTTGTCCTCTCCCTTCTCCTCACTGAGCTTTTGACCGGAGGCATCTGCCTTATCTCCCCTATGAATGATTCCATGACTTTCCTGATTTTGTCTTTTTCAACAAGCTTGTGCAAATGCATTATGCCCACATATTCCTTCCCTGCTGCGAGGAGGTTGTGCACTATCTTTGTTGATTTTCCCAGTCCGATAACAACAACCCCTGTAACTCCCGGGTCCAGGCTGCCGGAATGCCCGCATTTTTTGATGTGCAGTATCCTTTTCACATAGTCTGCAACCTGGTGAGTTGTCGGCCCCTTGGGCTTGTCTATCACCGCAATGCCGTAATCCAAAAGTTCCTGCGCAGTCCTCTCCTCGGGCTTTTTGCCTGAAGCAGGTTCCTGCTTCTTCTTTATGAGCATAAGACAAAACAAAAAGAATTTTATTTAAAAAGATTTAGAAAAGGTCGGCCACTTCCTCCTCATCCTCATCATCATCAAAATCATAAGAATCGTCTTCCTTGTCCTCTTCAGGCAGGTCTATTTCCTCATCATCAAAATCCTCGTTGTATAGCTTGTATGTATCCATTAACATACACCTCCGTAAGTTTTCTGGCGTTTCAGAAGTTCAGCTTTTAAGTGTTTTGTATATACCCTATATACTTAATATATGGCTAGATAAAAGATGCCAGGATTAGCCCTATTATTATCCCCACTATCAAGCCCACTGTGAAATCCACCAGGCCGCTCTTGAGAATGTTCAGGGAAGCGTGGGCAGGCATATGCTCGTGCTCCAGCTCGTCAATCCTTTTCTTGACAGCCCTTGCCATTGAGCTTTTGGATTTTGAAGAGGACAGGCTGGAAGCCAGCTTTCCGTCCTCCAGCACGTCTTTAACCCAGGTTGCAAAGTCATTCCTGCCCTGGGAAATGTGATGCCTGAAAGACTTTTCAGACAGTGAGGAAAGGGCGTCTGCCAGCTGGTAAATGTTGTGTATAACCCCCCCTCCGTAAACGTGAAATGCCTTGTCCGAAGGAACATTCTTCAATCGTTTCATTTTTTCCTCTTTTTTGTTTTCTTGGCCTGCTTTTTCTTTGTTTTTTTGGCGGTTTTCTTTTTTGCAGTTTTTTTCTTCCTGGCAGGGGATTTTCTTGCAGGCCTTGTCTGCGACTTGATGAATTCAATCCTCCTGTCTAATATCTTCCTTGCCTCTTCGGGATTTTTTGCATTAAGCAGTTTCTCCGCCAGCTCCAAATCCAGAACTATGTCCCTTATCCAGTTGTGAAAGTCATTCCTCTCTTCAGAAACGTGATGGTAAAAAACATCGTGCTCCATCTTTTTCAGGGCCTTGGCTAATTCCTCAACATTCAGAAGCCTATTGCCGTCTTTCAAAAGAAATGCATAGCGCTCAGGAACATTCTCCAAAAAAACTCTCATATTTTTCGCCTCCTTTTCCAGGAAAGATAGAGTTGCTATTTAAAAATTTATTGTTTTGGCTGCGCAATGTTTTTATGCTAACAATATTCCATTTGCCTATGAAAGGCGGCAGGGTATTCGTGGGAAGGGCGGAATGCATCCATCCTGATTCATCAAGATTTGCCTTTTGCGTTTACGATCCTGTCACAGGACAGGAAAATTTCTACAAAAATCCCAAAAAAATGGGCAGGAAAATCAGTGATGATTTCCTCCGGTGCGTGCGCTCAAATGCAGCTACCTGGCTTGACGCCATTCTTGAAGGCATTACCTTCAAGCCGCCTGAGGATTTGAACGACCCGGGGCCTGGCAGCACAAGAGTGCCAAGAAGATACCATTCATTAAGCGATACTGACAAGAAGGCTTTTGAAAAATCCTTGAGGGGATATTACGGGGTGAATTAATGGTTGAGCTGAAAAACACGGAAAAAGCTTTTGTGGCTGTAAAGAGCGGAAAGGGGCTTGATGATTTTGACAATGATGAAGCGGAATTAAAATCCGCCTTGAGCAGGGACAATGTTGAGCCTGATGGGCCCACCATCGGCATTTTCTACGACAATCCTGACGAGGTGGGCAGGGAAAATGTTCATTATGAAGTGTGCATTCCTGTTCAGGAAAACACGGAAGTTGAGGGTGTTGAAACAAAAAGGTTAGGCAGAGCAAAAGCCGCCTCCATAATCCACAAGGGCTCATTTGACGAGCTGGGCAAAAGCTTTGAAGAGATTTTCAAATGGATTGATGAGAACAAGCACAAGGTTAACGGCCCTGTCAGGGAAATTTATCTTGACAGCTCAACAACAGAGATACAGATACCTGTTGAATGATCAGACCTTCCTTGAGTCATAAGCCCAGTGCAGAACTGCCTGCCTTTGCCTTGGCCTGCACTTGAAATCCCTTTTTTTGCAGTTCTTCCTTATCTGCGCAATGTGCCTCTTTATCGCCTTCCACCGCTTTATCTGCATTTCATCATCCTGGCAGCGGCGCCCCACATAATACCGGCAGTACCACTGGAACCAGCCCCTGGGGTCTTCCCTGTAAATCCAGCCTTTCTTTCTCCAGGCAGACAGCGGCTGCGAGGCATTCACCTTGAAAAAATTAAGTTTGGGGTCGTGTTTCTCGTGGCATAATTTTGCTTTCTCAAACCAGGACTTTGGAAACTCCCTCTTGCAGTCGGTCATATACTTTCCTCCGAAAACTCCCAGCTCAAGCATCTGTTTCGGCTTCAGCTCTGGCCTGAAATCCCTGTGAAAGTTTTTCCCCTTGGGCTCAGTGAGGTAATAGACATAGCTCTTCTGCATCAAGTCATTGACAACAACCTTCCTTCTCATTTATGACATAAAAAAAGGTCTTTATTTAAACCTGATGAAAACCTTTAAAAATGCAATGCTTTCCTCTCTTCTTATGCCCCGGTGGTGTAGTCCGATCAGGCAGAGTTTTCTTGCTCTCCTGAGACAAAGCCAATCATCTTGCCCTTTCGGCTGCCGGAAGGCAGGAAGCAAGGCGAGGACTCGGGTTCAAAATCGCAAGAATGAAAATCCCGGCCGGGGCAGTCCTAATGACTGTTTTAACAAGACTTACAAAAAAGGACTTCTTAGCATTGCTTAAACATTACAATATTGGGGATTACCTGTTCCACAAGCACGTTGAATACGCCTTGGGAAACACTAATTACATTCTCAGGACAACCAAAGGCAGGTTTGTTGTCAAGGTATTTGAGCAGGATGACGAGGAATCAGTAAGATACCAGCTGAATATTGAAGAATTCTTGAATAAAGAAGGCGTCAAAGTCCCAAAAGTTATTTTCACCAAGAAAGGAAAGGACATCCTGATGGTAAAGAACAAGCCCGTTACTGTTTATAAATTTGTTCCAGGAACCCACCCCAAGAAATTCCCGGAAGAGCTGGTTAAGGACCTCGCAGAAAATATGGGGTTTATGCACAAAAAACTCTTGAGATTAAAGCTCAGAGGAAGGGAGGACTTTCCAAAGGCAGACGAGGCGATTGATTTCTCGCTCAAGAAATACAAGTTCAGGCCAACAAAGTATTTGGTTGAGCAATGCAAAAAAACAAATAAAGAGCTAAAGGACATTGATTACAAAAAACTAAAAAAGAGCATAATTCACTCAGACCTTAGCGACATGAATTTTCTCGTGGAGAGGAACAAACTAAAGGTCTTTCTGGACTGGGGGGATGCCCATAAAGATTTCCTTGTGCATGACATCGCAATATTGTTGAAGGATATTTTTATTAGACCAAACAAGGTTAAAAAAGATAAAATCTCATTGTTTATGAAACATTATCAAAAGCGGATAAAGCTGAATCTTGAAGAAAAAAAGGCGTTGCTTGTTTTCATGAAAGTGGCCCTGTTATGCGAAATCCTCTGGGAGGAATGGCAGAAGCAGAAGCATCCTGACCTGGCAGACGAAATAGACAGGCACATGAAAATGGCGATTGGAAAGTACAAACAAATGGCTGTTTTCCTCAAGAAGACTTTTAAACGCGGAAGAGATCCATCATTCATTTGAAGGGTGAAAAAGAGGTTTAGAAGATGTGCAAACACACAGGCAAGAAAAGGCGAAATTCAGTCAGACTTTCCGCGATTGACTTTGTCGAGAGGTGCTGCTTGTGAAGGAACAGTTCACTTCTCAAAAGGACGTCAATGGTTTTGTTGAGATGGTCAAATCCCATATTGCAAAAAATGGTTTTAAGTTTTCCCCCTATTTTCATTTTAACAGGCGCGCAAGGATATTCCTATGAACCTTGTAAACAAGAATTGGAAGCGGTTCAGCCTTGTCAGGATAGTTGAAAAAAAGTCAATCAAAGGGAAGCTCGGATTGAGATTTTATTATGAGCTTTCCGCTAATGAGACGCTGGACCTTGGCTTTATTTTTCTGGAGAACAAGCTGTTAATAAATCATATAACCCTGAGGCCCAGGGGATGGAGGGGGATGGTAAAAGAGAAAGCTTAAGCTGTCGCATTTATTTTTCTACAATCTTCCTGGCTTACAAGAACCGCCATTCTCTGAGGCTCTTTTATTGAATGCATTTTTATTGATATGATTAATTCAAAGCCGTTACCAATCTCATTAAGCGATAAAATTGCGTTTTCTATTTTTCCCATCTGCCTGCCAGTGATTCGCCTGTGAAATTCAGAAAAGTTTTCAATTTCAACACCAATTATTTTTTTCTTTTGATTAATGTCCAGAATAAGATCCCCAATTGCTATACTTCCCTGTACCTTGTCATTTTTCGCCCTTGTGGTTATCATTAAACTGTCTGATAACTCATCATAAAAAAACTTCTGCGTTGCTGCCATAAATCCTCCTGGATTTCAGGTAATTATGTTTTATTTAAATTTTGCCAGTTCTTTATAAACGTTTGCCCTGGAATCCAGACTCTTCAGCTTTTCAAGGGCGAACTCAACATACTTCAGGGACGGCTGCAGCTTTTCCTTCATTTTTTTCATCCCTGCCAGGTCCTTCTCCCCAAGCACTTTCTTGTACTCCTCCTCTGTGCAGTAGCCGTAGATGAAGTTGTGCCTCATTTTCTTCCTGATGGAGGCTGCCTTTTCTGAAACCGCCTCTGACATTGCAGCCCTGATCCAGTCATTCCTGTCAACATTGTACATCCTGGAGATGACATCCAGCTCGCTCAGCAGCTTTTCCGGAACCCTGATGTTAAACTGAACAGTCCTCATAACAAACAATAGGATTTGATAGTATTTAAATGTTTC
>CAZAIK010000003.1:85976-125992 GCA_964485195.1 uncultured Methanosarcinales archaeon | reverse complement strand
AAACTTAAAGGAATTGGCGGGGGAGCACCACAAGGGGTGCGGCGTGCGGTTTAATTGAACTCAACGCCGGACATCTCACCAGGGCCGACGGCAGGATGAAGGCCAGTCTGAAGGGCTTGCCTAACGAGCCGAGAGGAGGTGCATGGCCGTCGTCAGCTCGTGCCGTAAGGTGTCCAGTTAAGTCTGGTAACGAGCGAGACCTGTATCCATACTTGCTAGCGAGCCAGAGATGGCGATCGAGCACACTATGGAAACTGCCTTCGTAAGGAGGAGGAAGGTGCAGGCTACGGTAGGTCTGTATGCCCCGAATGCTCTGGGCTACACGCGCGCAACAATGGTAGGGACAATGGGATACGACCGCGAAAGCGGAAGTTAAGCCTCTAAACCCTATCCAAGTACAGATCGAGGGTTGCAACTCACCCTCGTGACGTCGGAATCCCTAGTAATCGGAAGTCACTATCTTCTGGTGAATGTGTCCCTGCTCCTTGCACACACCGCCCATCATCTCATCCGAGCTGAGTTTGAATGAGGCGCAGCTTTTTTGGCTGTGACGAATTCAAGCTTGGTGAGGCGGAGCAAGTTGTCACAAGGTATCCGTAGGGGAACCTGCGGATGGATCACCTCCTTTTACAATAAAAAAGGATGAAAATCCGTTCGGAAAAACATGTCGAAAGACATCCGCAGACCAGTAAACGAGCAAAGCGAGTTTACGCTGCCTGCCGGATGGATCACCTCCTTTTACAATATTTTATTGTAAAACTGATATCCAAAACTCAGTATTCATATATTCACACTCACGAAAAAGCGGCGCTCCGCCACGAAGCCGCTGCTCAGATTGACAGCGGGCCCGTAGCTCAGTGGTAGAGCACCGCTCTTGCAAAGCGGGGGTCTCGGGTTCAAATCCCGACGGGTCCAGTTTCAAAGCAAAAAGCGACGTTTAACAAAGGTTAAACATCAGCACTGGAGCCGGCGGACCAGAAAATCTCTGATTTTCGCTGCCCAACAGCCCATCAAAACCAGATAAAACCGAGGGAATCGGGATTATCATGCAGTAAAAATTTCGACAGGGAACGAAGTCGGAATTTTAATGCAACATGTCACATTCACACATTCAAGTGAAGTGGTTCAGTAATTAACCAGTACTGGATCACGGCTTTCATTCATTTTCATTATGAAAGCCGCGTACACCGGATGATATCTCTCTAATGCTGCTAGGTGGATGACTTGGCTCAGACTCCGATGAAGGACGTGGCAAGCTGCGAAAAGCCCCGGCGAAGCGCATGCATCTATTGAACCGGGGATTTCCGAATGAGACTTCTCAATAGGCCCGAAAGGGCAGGGAACGGCGTGAATTGAAACGTCTTAGTAACGCCAGGAAAAGAAATCAATTGAGATGCTGTGAGTAACAGCGAGTGAAAGCGGCACAGGACAATCCGAATCTGGCGCAGTAATGTGTCAGGGATGTGGGGTTATAGCACTGCCTTTTAGTCCTATCCTTCCGAGTCGAAGTCTGCTGGAACGTAGCGCGGAAAAGGGTGAAAGCCCCGTAGACTAAAGAAGGAGGACGTGGCAGTCTGCTGATTACCGTTTCTCGGAGATGAAGCGGGAACTTGGGAGCCATCAACTTCCAATCCTAAATATGTGCTGAGACCGATAGCGTACGAGTACCGTGAGGGAAAGTTGAAAAGAACCCTTGACAGGGATTCAAAAGATCCTGAAACCTAGTAGCTATAGTGGGACAGGGCTCTTCGGAGTTCTGTCGTGCGTTTTGAAAAACGTGCCAGGGAGTGCATTTGAGTGGCGAGGATAATCTGTAAAAGAGCATCCTAAGGGAAACCAACTCGGCCGCAGGCAACGAGGGCCGGGCCTGTGAAGATGGGCATAGTCACTTGAATGCTACCCGAAACCGGGCGATCTATTCCTGGGTAAGGTGAAGTGAGGGTAAAACCTTGTGGAGGCCTGCAGAGGTGCTGCATGCACGCGCTCTTCTAACCTGGGAATAGGGGTAAAAAGCCAATCGAGCTCGGTGATAGCTGGTTCCTGCCGAAGTTGGCCTAAGTCAAGCCTCGGCTGAGACTGTTGAGAGGGTAGAGATACGGATCTGGGGTTTAGGGGGAGAAATCCTTCGGCTTCTTGTCCAACTCCGAATATCTCAACGTCGTAGAAGCTGGGAGACGGGGCTCCGGGGTAAACTTGGGGTCCGAGAGGGGAACAACCCAGACCAGAGTTAAGGTCCCTAAAACTGACTAAGTGTTAAAGGGTGAAGAGAGTGCGCATCCCTAGACAGCAAGGAGGTAGGCTTAGAAGCAGCCACCCTTTAAAAAGTGCGTAACAGCTTACTTGTCAAGGGTGCGTGCCTCGAAAATGGACGGGGCTAAGTCAGTTACCGATACTTTGGACAGCCCAAAAGGCTGTGATAGGCAGGTGTTTCGTGAGGGCAGAAGTGTTTTCGAGAGAAAGCATGGACCTTGCGAAAACAAAAATCCTGGTGGTAGTAGGATCATAGCAGAGTGAGAATCTCTGTCACCGAAAGGGCAAGGGTTTCTTGGCAATGCAGTTCAGCCAAGAGTTAGTTAGTCCTAACCTAAGCTCGTAACCGAGTCTTAGGGAAAGGGAAACAGGTTAATATTCCTGTACTAGTAAGATATGCGTGGCAACACAAGCCGGATTTCCGACACTTCTGGCTAGGCAGACAATGACTGTCGTTATTGTCAACCAAACCGTGTCAGGGAAGTATTGTAATGATGAGAACCTGATTAAGTTGGGATGAGCGTCTCGTATGAGGCGTTCTGCTGAGGCCCGGAGTCCGTGAAAAAGGAATCCGGAAAAATTCTTACTAACTATACCCAGAACCGGCACAGGTGCCCCTAGGTGAGCAGCCTAAGGTGTGAGGGAGTAATCCAGGTAAGGGAATTCGGCAAATTGGTCCCGTGCCTTCGGCATAAGGGATCCCTGCTGATGTGTGCTTGACGCGCGTTTGCAGGGTGCAATGACTAGGGGGGTCCGACTGTTTAACAAAAACTTAACCTTTCGCTAGTCCGCAAGGATGTGTATGAAAGGTGACGCCTGCCCAGTGCCAGGATCTAAAACTTCTTTTCAAGGAAGCTAAGGACTGGTAAACGGCGGGGGTAACTATAACTCTCTTAAGGTGAGCACTAAAGTTGCCTTAGTAAAATCTGGCTATATGCTGGGAAATCTGGTGTATCCCAAGCTACTAGCGATTTGTACTGGACAGGTACTAACAAAGTATTTAATTATAAATTGCAGTAAAAATGCTATGGGTGCAGACAACCAGCAGGAAAGGTTAGATACAAAATGGGTCTCAGGATTTGCCGATGGAGAAGGATGTTTTTATGTGGGCATCAACAGGATTCCCAAAATGACTCTTAAATGGCAGGTGTTGCCGGAATTTCGCATTGTGCAACATAAACGAGACATTAAAATTTTAAAGAAAATTCAAAATACTCTCGGATATGGGGACATAAGAAGAAATCACGGCGACAGGTTTGAGTTAAGGGTCAGAAAACTTGATGATTTGAAAAAACTCATTAGGTTTTTCGAAAGGAATCCTTTAATGACAAAAAAAAGGAATGACTTTTTGCTTTTTAAGGAGATTTTAAATCGAATTAATCGTAAAGAGCATTTGGATGAAAAAGGCCTGCATAAAATTGCAAAATTAGCTTCTCAAATGAATCGGCATACATTGCCCAGGTATCTAAAATCCTCAGAGACTATACGCCAGACATTTGATACTGAGAGTCAAATGAAGATATAGTCCGACCCTCTGTGCGAGCAGAGGAGGCAAGCAGAAATGTTTGTCCGCTATCTTTGATAGTCAGTAGCTTTTCGGAGTGAAAGTAACAGATGTGAGCGAAATACCTTGTCGTTTGATTGACGACGTGCATGAATGACGTAACGAGGCTCCTGCTGTCCCTACTTGGAATCCCCTGAACACTCTCTTCTGGTGCATAAGCCAGAGACTCCTAGTGGGAAGTGAAGACCCCGTGAAACTTTACTGTAGTTTGTTGTTGTGATGTGAGTGATGGTATGGAGCGTAGGTGGGAGTTGTCGATGCCTGGCCGCCAGGTCAGGTGGAGACGCCAATGGAACACCACCTTCCACCGCTTGCGTCGCTAACTCTCGCAAGAGAGGACCGCAGCAGATGGACAGTTTGGCTGGGGCGGCACCCTCTTGAAAGAATATCAAGAGGGCCCAAAGGTTGGCTCAATCCGGTCGGAAATCGGATGTGGAGTGCAAGGGCAAAAGCCAGCCTGATTGGATCTTCACTAACCCAAGACCCAAACACGAAAGTGTGGCCTAGCGATCCTCTGACGCTCCTTGATGGGGCGCAGATGTGACGGAAAAGTTACTCCGGGGATAATTGAGTGGTCGCGCCCGAGCGCTCATAGCGACGGCGCGTCTTGCTTCATCGATGTCGGCTCTACCTATCCTGGGCGTGCAGCAGCGTCCAAGGGTGGGGGTGTTCACCCATCAAAAGGTATGTGAGCTGGGTTCAATACGTTGTGAGACAGTATGTGTAATATCTACTAGGAGTGTTCATTGTCTGAGGGGAAGGACCACTTAGTACGAGAGGAACGGTGGTTCGGCGCCTCTGGTCTACCTGTTATCCGACAGGGTACGCAGGGCAGCTACGCGCCAAGGGATAAGTGCTGAAAGCATCTAAGCACGAAGCCCTCCTCAAAAAGAGACAACACGAACTCCCGCAAAACACGGGTTTGATAGAGTTGGCGTGTAAGTGCGAAGGCAACGACGCATTCAGCGCGCAACCACTAAAAGTTCGGCATAGAAATCATCCGGCGTGCGCGGTTTTTCATTTTATTTTTGGTTTTGTTTTGGCATCGCTTCAGAGAAGCTTTATTACTTTAAAAACTAGAACTTTTTCTCTGTCCAGGTCTTCGGGGTCTTTTCATTGACTATTTCCAGGGGAATATGATATTCGAACGGCTTTGGCCCCCTTTTCTTGATCCAGTCTACCATTTCCTTCAGTCCCTGCTTCAGGGTGTATTTTGTTTCATAACCAAAAAGTTTTCTTGCCTTGTCTGCAGAGCAGGTTGCGTTTTTCACTTCCTGTGGCCTGTCAGGATAGTATTCAGGGTCAAGCTCGAAATCAAGCAGTTCTGCGATTGTTCGCGCAAGCTCGTTGATTGGCACAAATTCCTCATCAGGGCCTATGTTAACTATCTGGCTTTTTGCCTTCTCGTCAAATGCCATTTTTTCAAGCACGTCGACGCAGTCCTGCACAAAGCTGAAACATCTCTTTTGCGTTCCGTCCCCGTAGATTATGGGCTGCCTTCCCTGAAGCATCAGGTTTATCATTATGCTTGCAACATTCCTGAAAGGGTCGTCATACTTCTGCCTCGGGCCTATGATGTTGTGAGGCACTGCTATGACCCATTCCACCCCGTGCACGTCGCAAAGCAGTTTTATCTCATCCTCTGCTGCAACCTTTGCAATTCCGTAAGGGTCCTGCGGCCTTGGCTCCATATCTTCTGTAAACGGAACCTTGTTTTCCCCGTATCTTGCCATACTTGAGCAAAAAACAAATCTTTTAACCTTGTTCTGTATTGCTGCTGCAAGAAGAGACATAGTATTTTGAAAAACATTCCTTGTCACAACATTAGGGCTGAAAACGCTCAATCCTTCATAAGCAAAAGCCGCTGTGTGATAAACAACATCAACCCCTTTGGTGAGCTCAAGCATTTTATTGAAATCAAGGCAGTCAACCTTGTGGAAATCCACTTTTGGGTTGACATTGTCCCTGTAACCCCCTTCAAGGGTGTCATTGCCTGTTACAATATGGCCTTCCTCAAGCATCCTGTCAGCAAGATAGCTGCCAAGAAATCCGGCAACGCCTGAAATGAAGATTTTCGCCATGAAAGATGAGCGAAAGTGAATATTTATAAATATTTTCAAAATGTGTATTTAATAAAAAAAATAAATTATTATTGGCAATTCTTAGCCTTGCTTCTTTTGTCTTATCGTGAGTATGATTGCCAGAATTGCGAAAAGAGCAAGACTGCTGAGCAGCAAGATTCTGCCTTTGACAGTTATCACTTTATTCTTACTGGTTTACGCAAGTGAATATTTTTCATACTAAAAACAAATAATAGCAATTTGTTAAAAGCGCACAGCTTTCTCCGTTTTCCGCGTGAAAACGCAGTACTCGGGAGAACGCGGGCCTGCTTGGCTTCTGTGTTCGGAATGGGTACAGGCATTACCAGGCCGCTATGGCCGTGCTAAAACAGGGAAAATAAGAGCTTATTTATATACTTTTCATTAAATTTATAAAGCGGGATTTATGAATCTGAAGAAATGACTGATTATACTAAGAAGGTTGTTGTTGGAGGTTCTCTTGTATTCATGTTCACGGTAATCGCCGCTCTTTTCGGTTATTTAGTGAGATTAGTTATAGCAAGAAATTTGACCCCAATTGAGTTTGGCTTGCTTTATTCAATATTCTCTACATTCGGTCTTTTAGTTATCATTAAAGATTTTGGATTGAGAGATTCCTTAGTCAAGTTTATTGCTGAGTTTAAGGTGAAAAAAGAGCTTAGCAAGATTAAAACAGCAATAATATTCACTCTGTCTTTTCAGTTCATTCTTTCGTTCTCTATCGCGATTGTCTTTTGGTTGTTTGCTCCTTATTTAGCCCAGCATTATTTCAAGAATGAATTGGCAATACATGCTGTCAGACTTTACTGTCTTGTAGTTTTCTTATCGCCTATTGAAAATGTTTTGCTTGCTATCTTCAGAGGCTACCAGAAAATGAAATGGGTTTCTGGAGCAAAGTTAGCGAGGATGATATTTATTTTCCTCGCCACAATAATTCTATTTAATTTTGATAAAAGTATTACTTCCCCAATACTCGCTTACATTCTGGTCTTCTCACTTTCCTTTATAGTCTATATCCCTTATTTCCTGACAAAGTTGTTCCCTCAGTTCTTTAAAGTAAAAATAGGGAATTTCAAAAAAATAGCGAAGAAAATGATCCTTTTCGGATTGCCATTGATAATTACTTTATTCATGGCGGAGGTTATATTGCATATAGACACTGTCATGATAACTTACTTCAGGAATATCACTGAAGTAGCATTATATAATGTTGCTTCACCTACTGCACACTTATTATGGTTTTTCGGCAGCTCAATGGCAATAGTCCTGCTTCCGCTTTCATCAGAGATATGGAAGAAGAAGCAAAAAAATCTTCTAAAAGAGGGAATAACCATGCTTTACAAGTACAGCATATTCCTGATCTTTCCATTTGCAATTCTTATGATTGCTTTCCCGGAATTTATACTGCTTACCCTTTTCGGAGAAGGATACTCTGCAGGAGGCGTTATTCTGAAGATTTTTGCTTTTTCTTCCCTTTTCTTTACAATAGCTCAAATCAACATTTCAATTATTTCCGGAACTGGTAATCCAAAAGTAAATGCGAAGATATCTGCGATAGGTGCTGGGATAAACCTACTATTGAATTTCATACTTGTGCCAACAACAGGTATGATCGGAGCGGCTATTTCGACACTGGCCGCATTCTTAATCATGGCGATGGTCGGATCGATTGAATTGAAAAAAATAGTAAGTCTCAAAGTGCCTTTCTTTGACTGGACGAAGAATACCCTGTGTGCAGGGATGTTTTTTATTACCCTCCTCTTACTCAAATGGAATCTTGATTTCAATTTAATCCCAAAAATAGCAATAACATTGATCCTAGGAGCAGCAGTTTATCTTATAATGGGATTTTTATTAAGATTAATCACAATAGAAGAGATAAGAGTAATTAAGAGCAGAATAATAAATAGATAGTTTTTTAAAAAAAACAAGGCTTAGTTTGAGAAATGGTGGTTGTAAATCATAAAAGAAAATTTGTATTTGTGCATATACCCAAAACTGCCGGAAGCAGCATTGAAAAAGAATTAGCAAAACTATATCCAAGCTACATCTGGCGACCTAGCAAAATATCTTTTGCATTAAGAATCATATTAAATTTATACCCAAATCCCATTAGAGCCAAAAAGCATGATAACGCAATTAAGATTAGACAAAATATTGGAGATAAAAAATGGGAAGAATATTTCACCTTTGCATTTGTCAGGAACCCATGGGACTTGATGGTCTCCTCTTATGAGTGGTGGGTGCAAAAAGCGCATGAATGCAAAGTATTTGAAGAGCATGTACAAAAAATCAAAAAAATGTCCTTCAGCGAATTCATACATTCAAAGTATGGCAGAGAGATGATAAATGAAGTTGAAGGGAATATCTTTGATTGGATCAGTGATGAAAAAGGCAAGATAATTGTTAATTTTGTCGGAAAGTTTGAGAATATTGATGAGGACTACAAGAAAATATGTGAGAGAATTGGCCTACCTTACAAGAGACTTCCCCACATCAACAAAACCAAGAGAAAAGATTACAAAAAATATTACAACAAAGAAACAAAAGACATAATAGCAAAAAGATTCAAAAAAACAATTGATAAATTTGGATATAAATTTTAAAATGAAAAAACCCGAAGTGTCTATTCTGATTTCTGCATATAATGAGGAGGATTATGTAGAAAGATGCATTAAAAGCTTGTTAAAACAGACATATAAAGATATGGAGATAGTTGTAATTGATGATGGTTCAACAGATAATACGCTTGAAATAGTCAAGAAATATCCTTCTGTGAGAATTGTAAAGCAGAATCATCTAGGACTGGGTGCCTCCAGGAATACTGGTGCAAAAAATGCTCAAGGAAAGATGATAATCTTTGCAGATGCGGATCTTGTTTATGATAAGGATTATGTCAGAAAGTTAATTGCTCCTATTGTAAAAAGAGAAAGTATCGGAACTTGCCATATGATAGAGAAAGTAGCAAACATTGATAATATTTGGGCCAAGAACTGGGGAGTTACAAGGTTACCGGAAAAACTTCCAAAAAAAATAGGCACTTTCCGGGCAATACTGAAAACCAAGTTTCTTAAAGTAGGAGGATGCCCTACAGATAAAGGAACATTTGCAGATGTTTTATTATGCCAAAAGATAGGTTTTGCTGACGGTGTTGAAGATGCAGTATGTTACCATTATAATCCAACAAAGCTTTCAGAAATATTTAAACATATTAGCTGGATATCAAGCTCATTCATTCTGAATAAAAGGAAGATAAAAGTTCACATAAAGAGAAATATTTTCAAGATATTTTTAGGATTTCTAGGTCTTCTAATTTTGATTGCAATAACAATCCTCATCAAGCTTTATGTTCTTTTTATCATACTCTTCGTAATCATAGGGTACGGACTTTTCAAATCTATAAAATATAAAGATATGAGGATGCTCTATGCAGCACCAATCTTTAGAATTGTTTGGTTTGCTGGTTTTGGTTATGGAATGTTAAGACAGATAATTAAGAAGATAAAAGGAGAAAAAATAGAGAATTATTAAAAATGCTTGATTTGATACATAGGTACAGAGGGATAATAAAAAACCTCCCGAATGCAAAGATTACTATACTGGACATAGGGGGAGGAGAGAAGAGCATCAGACCTTTTGTGGATGGGCAATATAATATAACAAGTGCAGATGTAGAATTTAGAGGTAAAAAGATGGTTAAAACAGTGAAAACTTCCGCAGACAAACTACCATTTAAAAATAAATCTTTTGATGTAGTTGTCTCTATTGACGCTCTTGAACATTTTCCAAAAGAGAAAAGAAGAAAATCAATCCAAGAAATGCTTCGTGTTGCTAGAAAAAAAGTAATTTTGGCTTGTCCGTGCGGGAAAGAATCTGAAAAATATGAGATAAAATTAATAAAATTCGCAAGAAAGTTAGGTAAAGAACTTCCATGGTTAGAGGAGCATCAAAAAGAAGGATTGCCTGAAGAAAAGGAGATTCTTGCTTATTTTGGGGAATCTAATATTAAAGTAAAAAAGAACTGCAATCTTACATATTGGTATTTGAGTCATTTCATTAATACAGTAACTCTTCCTATTCAAAGAATAATAGGAGAAAAACTCATGTTCAAAATTTATGGAGTATTTAGCGAACTTTTCAATTTTGGGAAATGCTATAGGAAAATATTCATAGTAGAGTTGATATAATGCCTAAAGAAAAAGTATCAATAATAATACTAAATTTCAAGCAGAAGGAGCTTACAGTCAATTGTGTTAAGTCAGTTCTTAAACAGAAGCACAAAAATATTGAGATAATATTGGTTGACAACGCTTCAAAAGACGGTTCTTTGGAATTATTTAAAAAAACATTTGGCAAAAATAAAAAAGTTAAAATTATTGGAAGTAAAAAAAACACAGGTTATACTGGCGGAAACAATCTTGGCTACAAGTATTGCGAGGGAGACTATGTTGCTATTTTGAATAATGACACCCTCGTGCATAATGAATGGCTAACCGAGCTTATCGCAGGACTTGAATCAGAAAAAAACGTTGCTATGGCAACAAGTGTTGTACTCAACGTCCCTTCTCTTAAAGATGTTTCAAACTACAGAAAGCAGTTCAGGGAGAGGAGTATGTGGACTACAACATTACTGGGTTATCCTGCCAAGCTAAAAAGAAAAAACAGGTTTATGAAAGTCTTCTCTGTTCACGGAGGTTCTTTCATTTTCAGGAAAAAAGTCATCAAAGAGCTTTTTGACCCTGATTATTTCATCTATGCGGAAGAAACAAAACTAAGCTGGCTAACCAGATTAAGAGGTTATGAGATAGTCAAATGTAGGGACTCTGTCTTTTATCACCTCACAAATGTTGTGAAAAAAAGCGATAAAAAATTCAATAAGCATTTTACTTTTCTGGGAGAAAGAAACAGGATAACTAATCTGCTTACTTTTTATTCTCCTTTAAATATTGCAAGGATTATGCCTCTTTTGATTATCAACATAATACTTCTGAATTTGTTTGAAATAAGAAAATTACCATACAGATTTAAAAGTTATTTTTGGTTAATTTTAAACCCTTCATTTGTTACAGAAAAAAGGAAAGAAACGCAGAAACAGAGGAAGGTAAAGGATGGGGAAATCACCAAACACATGAGCCCAAAACTGGCTGAAGGAGATTCATTAACCCTGAAAATAATAAATTCCCTGTTTAAATGCTATTGTTTTATTGTGAGGCTGAAAACAAATGAAAATGTATTGTAAAATATTTAAAATAGAAAGATTGATAAAAGATTAATTATTCAGAAAAGTAATAATATTTAAATGAGAAAACCACTAACATATAAGTTAAGGAGTCTATGAAAAGAAATCTAAAAAAAATAATCTTTAACTCTCCTAAATGTTTAATTAATTTAATCACTAAGTATCATAAAATAAAAAAACAGTTAACTGAAGATCCAATAATAATCGGGGGTTGTGGTCGTTCAGGCACGACTCTTTTATTATCTATTCTTTCAGCACATCCTGATATATATGCAATTGATGAAGAAACAAGCACTTTTTGTCCAACAGCATATTTAGAAAATTTTAATCCTAAAGCTAAGATTAATATGCTAAGATTTTATTGTTTTTTAAATAAAAAAATCCCCAAAACTTGCAACAGATGGTGTGAAAAAACCCCTAAAAATGTTATGTGCTTTGGCAAAATATTAAAATATTTTAACAATAAAGTCAAGATTATACATATTATCAGAGATGGCAGAGATGTTATACTTTCAAAGCACCCTTCAAAGCCAGATAAATATTGGGTTTCTCCCGAAAGATGGATAAAAGATGTTAGTACTGGATTAAAATATAAAGGACATCCAAATGTTTACACTTTAAAATATGAAGATCTAATTCTTAATTATCAGAATACGATGAAGAAACTTTGTGCTTTTCTGGATATTGAATTTAATCAAAAGATTTTAAATTGGCATAAATATGCAACAGTCAGAAGAAATAATGCTTTTTTTGGAGAAGTAAGAACTCTTTCTAAAAGTTCAATTAATAAATGGGAAAAGAAGGAAAATAAAGAGAGAGTTAAAGACTTTCTTAAAAAAGAAAAGGCTAAAGAATCACTCATTGAATTAGGATATATAAAGTAGCATACTCTCTTGAGAGATCATTTAGCATTAACAAGCTTCAGATATATTTTAATAAATTTTGGGATGATGGAATTAAGTAAAAAATTCCTAAAAAAATATTTTAAAGAAGTAAAAATAATTCCTTTTATGGGACCCTTGAATTCTTTATACCCTCCATTATTTGCGTATTTTTTCATATTCGTATGTAAAAAACCTAGAAAATAATTCTCTTAACTTGTTTATACACTTCAATAAAATCATCCGCTATTTTAGATCCTTCATATTTTTTTGAACTTATGCTTGCTGCTTTTCTTATTCTTCCAAGAGGGTATCTTTTTTTTATTATCTCTTCCATAAGTCTAGAAAGAGATTTTACGTCTCCTGGTCTAAAAAGAAATCCATTCTTTCCGTGCTCTATAAGATCCTTAACTCCCCCTACATTTGATCCAATAACTATTTTACCTGCTGACATTGCTTCTATAACCACCCTCCCCATAGGCTCGGGCCATAACGATGGAAAAACAACCACATCTGCGTTTTTTAGTTTTTCACCCACCTGAGAACGATTTATCTCGTTATTGATAGAAGCATTCAGATAATGCTCTTCTACAAAATCAATCAACTCTTCTTTTAGCGGACCTTTCCCATAAAATTCACAAGAATAATTGTCAAGATTTTTTAATGCTTTCAGTAATATTTGTGGACCTTTAATTTTAGTATAAGCTCCAAGATATACTATTTTTATTTTTTTGTTTTTCCTGCCTATTGAAAAAGCTTCTGGTTGGACAATATTGTAAATAACTTTCATTTTATCACTATCAAAATCATTCTTAATTAACATTTTCTTTACATATTTACTGATACAGGTCAGATAATCGAAGTTCTTAAGAGCATTCCTTCTCTTAATATAATTAAGATAAAGAAGGAATATGAAGAGCGGGTTGTATCTTAAATAAAAGCTGTTTTTCAACTTACCAATCTCAGTTGATTTCATAATACACGGCACATATATTTTTAAGTTGCATTTATTCCTGCATTCTCTGTTTTCATCTCTGAAAAGATTGCCTTTAGGACACAAATTTGTATAGCTGTTTATGGTGGCGATAAGGGGCAATTTTAGTTTTCTCTTCGCCTTTGCTGCACCAACCAGACTGGTTGTATTCATACAATGAACCAGATCAAACCGCTGTTCTCTGCAAATATTAATTAATTCATTTTTTGTTGAATGATAAAAGGTTATTGCTCTCTTAACATTATCAAGAAGCTTATTCGGATTCTCACCTGTCTTCAGCCTTCTGTAAATCTTTATTTTATCCTTGACCTCATATTCAGGAAGTTCCTTGAATCTGGAAGTGAGGACAGAAACTTCAACCCCTTTTTTGGCAAGATGTTTAGCCAGCAAATACGCAGAAATCTCTCCTCCCCCGAATGTCTTGGGAGGGAAATACTCTGATACCAGCAAGACTTTTAGACTATTCATTTTTTATTTTTTCAATTATTTGGGTTGTTGAGATTCCTGCTTCAAAAGGCAATAGCAGCACTCTACCTCCATTTTTTTCAACAGCGCCTTTCTCCAGTATTTCCTCCATTTTCCTGTCAGCCCCCTTTACGTGGATGTCCAGCTTTATTGCTTCCAATAACCTGATTGGCTCTGTTTCATCAAACAGCACAACATAGTCCACAACTTCCAAGGCTGCAAGCATCAACGCCCTGTTTTTCTCGCCAATAATTGGCCTTGAATCTCCCTTGTTCTTTTTTACTGATGAATCGCTGTTCAGCCCCACGATTAATGTGTTCCCCTGCGCTTTTGCTTTTTGAAGAGAATCTGCGTGCCCTGCGTGAATTATGTCAAAACAGCCGTTCGTTGTTACTATTGTTTTTCCTTGCCCTTTCAATTTCTTTGAAAGTTGCTCTATCTCCTCTCTTGTTTTAATCTTATCTCGCATTTTTCAATTTATTTACCGCTTCCAAAACCTCTTTAAATGTTATGTTCTTCATGCACTTCTGATAAACCTTGTTGAAGCATTCCGGCATTATGCCTTTTGCGTTGTCTATGCACGGGCTGCACCATGGAGGATGGTATAATGCGATGTTTCCCTTTCCATATGGCCTCCATAAAACAGGAGTATTAGGGCCAAAGAGTCCGATTGTCCTGGCTCCCTGTGCAGCCGCGATATGCATAGGGCCCGTATCATTGCATATGAATAAATTACATCTCTCTATCAGGTTAAAAACTTCCCTGATTGAAAGGTCTCCCACACACAAGATAGGTCTTTCATTCATCTGTTTTTTAATTGAATTCACAATTTCCCTATTGACGGGCCCGTCAATCAATATTACTTTTGCTTTGTTTTTCCTGATTAGAGTGTCTGCCAATTCTGCCATCCTGTCAATAGGCCACATTCTTGTCTTTACAGATTCGGCAACGCCAGGAGTTATTCCAACGATAAAATCTGATTTTTTTATGCTGTTCTTTTTGAGGAATCTTTCCGCTGCAGCTTTTTCTTTCTTTGTTGTTTCAAGTTTTACTAGCTTATCTGCGTTGTATCTTATTCCCATGCTTCTTATCATGTCCAGATAGTTCTGCACCATGTGCTGCTTCTTGCTGAAAAGGATTTTATTTTTGTACAACAAGCTTCTTACTCCGTGGCTGAACCCTATCCTGAAAGGGGCTGCCCACCAAGCTATGATTGCGGAAATATTAAGATAAGGCTCTGTGTCAATGCAGATGTCGTATTTCCTGAACAGTTTCAGGACATTTGCAAGGTTGAATTCTATTATTCTATCTATGTCCTTGTTGTTCATAAAAGCCGCCTTGTTCCTCTTGTGGGCGAGAACTTCTATTCTTGAATCAGGAAGATTTTTCCTCAGGCCTTTTGTCATCGGCAGGGAGACAACCGAATCGCCCAGGGCCCACATTTTTATTATGAGGATTTTGTTTGTCCTGGGTTTTTTGGGCAGTATGCTTGTTATTATTCCTACAATTATCACAATAACAGAAATAACGAATTTGTCAAAAATCCTCACTAGCTTGACATTCATTTTAACTTTCTCTCCAAAACTCCTCTTATTTGTTTTATGAAAATCTTTGCATCTTCTATTGCCACGAGTGCATTCTCCTTGCTTGGCTTATAATCCAGCCCGTAAGTGGCCTCGTGCCTTTCTATGCGGTGAATATTCAGCAGGTTGATTATATGGAATGGTATTTTTCCAGAATATTTTTCCTTGAGGTATAAAAAAACTGCAAAGTGGTTTTTTTCTTGTACCCCATCCCTGTAAAGCAAAGCTCTTGTTGCATGAAACATTGAAGAATAAGCTTCAAGAATGACAAAATCAAAAAATTCAAAATTGAACGCTTTTTCTGACCTTGCTAATCTTTCTTTTGCCAATTTTATCGATTTCTTGGATTTCTCTACATCTGGCTTGATATTTCTTAGCAGCCTTAAACTAAAACATTCCTCTAGGTTTCTGATTATCATTTGATTATTGGAAGTTCCCCATACAGAGGTATGCCATAAATAGTAACTTCATAATAAAAAGGGCTGTCCTCTTTCATTTTCCTTTTCCATTCGCTCCAGCTAAAAACATGCGTATTTATCTCTTTTCCTAGCGTCTCTTCAAATTGGACCAGATTCAGGCGTTTTGAAGCACCTATTATTACTATGTCTATATCACTTTCCTCTGTATCATCCCCTTTTGCCAATGAACCAAAAAGAACTATTGAGGAAAGATTGCTTATTTTATCCTTCAAAAAACCTATTAACCTGCTGTCCAGCAGCTTTTTAATGTTGAGCGCTATCTTGAGGTGCTTAAAAAAAAGACTGGAATTATTTGCTCTCAAATATCTCAAATTAGCTTTTTTCTGGCTAATGATAAGATTCTCCCTTGCCAGCAAGTCAACATATTTTTTGGTTGCGTACGGGCTCAGTTTCAGCTCTTTGGCCAGCTGCCTGAGATAGACTTCCCTAAATGGGTTTTCCAGGAAAAATTCAACAACTTTAATGATAATTATTTCTTTCATAAAATGTTTTTATTTTCAAACTTTATAAATATAATGTTTTTATTTAAAAACGATTGTTTTTATTTTTTGCCTTTCCTTATCGCAGCCTCCCTCACAATCTTGGTGACATTCTTCTCAACACTGTCAATCTTCACGTACAGCCTGAACACCAGGTAAAACAGCGCTATTATGCTTATGTATACAACGAAATCCGCCCCTCTCTGGATTCCAAGGATATCTGCAAAAAAGAAGCTTGTTCCGGGCAGGAGTATCACAACTATCGCAGCAATCCAGATAAGCATCCACAAGGTAAAAGCCGGCGCAGACATTTTTCTGTCCTTAAACCTAAAGATTACCCTGCTGATTGCGAATACTGCGAATGCAACTACAACAACCTGTATTAATGAAACCATTTTTTCACCTCGTAATTTTATGGAACAAAAACTTGAACGCTATCTTTATGCTGTTGAATATGCTTTGACCCTTTGCTTTTGCATACTCTGTATATACTATTGTAACAGGCACTTCTTTAAACTTTATCCTTTTTCTTGCAATTTCATCTATTATTTCAGATGCGTGGGCCATCCTGTCCTGCTTTATGTCTATTTTCATTGCGGCCTCTCTTGAAAGGGCCCTGAAACCATTATGCGTGTCAGTTAGCTTGACCCCTGAAAATATTCTTGTGAACAGGATCCCTGCCTTCAGGGTTAATTCTTTGAAAAAGGGCACTTTTGATTTCTGGTCAAGGAACCTTGAGCCCAGCACCACATCCACCTCACCTTTTTTTATCGGCTGTGTCATCCTTTTAATTTCCCCTGCCTTGTGCTGGCCGTCCGCGTCAAAAGTAACTATTATGTCAGCGCCCTGCAAAAGCGCGAAATCAACGCCTGTTTTTAACGCCGCACCCTGACCCCTGTTGATAACGTGCCTTAGCGCGTAAACATTCTGTTTTTTGCATACGCCGTAAGTGTTGTCTTTTGAACCGTCATCAACTACCACAATATTGTTGTAGCCGTTCTTTTTCAGCGATTTTATTACGCTCAATATGCTTCTCCCTTCATTATACGCCGCTATAACTATGAAAATTTTCATTTTACCGTTGTTAGAGCAATACCTCCTACTATCAAAAACACCCCCGCCCAATTGATTAAACGCACTTTTTCCTTTAATAAAGTTTGTGAAAGAATAAGCACCCAGAAATAGCTAAGTGCAAACATAGGATACACAACTGAAAGGGCCCCTACTTTCAGCGCAAGGACGAGAAAGACAAATGCCAGGAAATAGAGGAACACTCCCAGGATTATTCTCCAGTTCTTAGCCCAGTCCCTGATTTTGAAGGAGACCCTGCTCGAGCCAAGCTTGAAAAAGAACATTCCGGAAGCTCCCAGAATGGAGCTAATAATTACCAACACCACAGTCATAGCGCTTACCATTTTTTGATTGAAGTCAGGGTGACACCTCCTATTATCAGTGCAAAACCAAGCCAGTTCACCAGGCTGACAGTCTCGCCTATTATGAAAACAGAGAACAGCCCCACCCAGATGTAACTTGTCGCTATCACAGGATATAATAGCGATAATTCTGCCTTTTTCAGGGTCATTATGAAGACAATTGTGGCTATTCCGTAAAATATCAGCCCTGTTATGACCCAGAAGTTAAAGATCCAGGAAAAAATGTCCAAAGAGACCGTTTCAGCCCCCAGCTTGAAGAATAACTGCCCCAGGGCCCCGAAAACTGCGCAACCAGCTGCAATTAAAATATATTTCGTTTCCTCGCCCCCTCTCATACGACCACATCTGCAAATAATTTATTTAAACCTTTGTTTTTAAAAGCCTCCACCACAGCCTAAAGAGATACGCGCCCATTCTGAGGGAATCCTTTGCTATTTTTATGCTGCTCCCGCCTTTCCTTGTCCATTCAGACCATTTTACAGGAAACTCAACTATTTTATGGCCTTTCTTGTGAGAGAGGAGCAGAACTTCACTGTCCCAGGAAAGATGCCTGTTCCTGATGTGGGGGGCAATTTCATTAAATGCTTTCTTTTTAAATGCCTTGAATCCGCACTGCAAGTCAGAGATTTTGGTTCTGAAAAGAAGCTTTACGAGTGCCATATACCCTGCACTGATTATCTTTCTTTTAGTGGATTTGTCAACAATTGCGTCCTTATGGTTTCTTGAGCCTATAGAAACATCCGCCCCTTTTTGCACATTTGCTATTAGATGTCCAACATAAGAGATGTCTGTGGCGAGGTCTGCATCCATGAATGCCAGAATGTTTCCCTTAGCGTGATTAGCGAAGGTTTCAGTAAGGGCATTTCCCTTCCCTTTTTCATCAAAATGTATATGCTTCAGGTTCCTGAACCTTTTTTCCATTTTTTTAGCCAAAACATCTGTGCCGTCTGTGCTTGCCTGCTCAGCGACCAGAATTTCATACGGCATTTTTATTTTTTTAAGCTCTGAATCTAGCTGTTTAACAGCTTTTTCAAGATTGTCCGCTTCATTATATGCAGGTATTACAAAACTTAATTTATTTTTCATTTTCCATTTATTCAAGGGTCTTGACATAAAAAGGCACGCTGAATCCTGTAAGTTCATATTGCTTGACAGGGATTATCCCTTCAGAAGAGAGATTAAGGTCAAGAGTTCCTCCTTTTTTAAGTGTCAGGTATCTTATCTGAAGCTTCTCTCTGTTTCCGATGAATCCTGCCTGAGCAAGCTTGTAGTTTTGGCTGACGTAATCAAAAAATTCCTGGTTTTGTTGCATTAAGTATATTCCATATTGGTCGTAAACAAAGACCCAGGAGACGTTCCTGTTCTCTTCAAGGGATTTAAGCTGCTCTACAGTGGGGTTTCCGGTAAGTTTGCATCTCCTGTTTGAATAGGTGCATACCGCAACGCTTTGAGCGTGACCGACGAGGAGAAACCTCTCATCTTTACCCATAGCCTGGTCAAGATAGTCACCTGCAATGTCAAGCCCGAAAAATACCGTGTCAAACTGAACAGCTGTGCTCGCCTTGAGAGAAGGTATCGCGAGCAGTAAAAGTATCAGCGGCGCATATAATGCATATTTTATCCTTATTGCATTCTTGAGGAAAATCCCTATGTTAAACAGGAAGTAGGCAATGCCTATCGCAATCATATGGGCAAAAGGCAGCTGGTAATAACTATGAGCATTAATGAATGTGGTTAAGAGCATTGAATAGGGTATTACGCTTATTAATAGCAGCAGCATATATTTTGAGATAAGGAGCTTGCGCTTGAACAAAAAGAAGACCATTCCGAATACAAACATATAGACCAGTATCCAGGTGAAATTGTCCTTCACATATCCCTGAATGGCTGGCAGTGAATTAACCCAGTAGCCAGAAGTAAAGATGTCAAACAGTCCGAGTCTGGCAAAAAAGGTGTTATAGCCCTGATCGCTCTGAGTGAATAAAAAGAACTGCTCAAAAATGTTCCAGAAAACAAGGATTGCAGGCCCGATTAAAAACAGTCCTGCTTTATTTATATTGGTTGGGATATCTTTTTTGATAAAAAACCTTTTGTACGGGAAAAGGAAGATAAAAGGGAAGATAGCAATCAGGAAGGATGTCTTGAAAAGCCCTGCCAGGCCCAGGAAGATTCCTGCCACTAAGAAATGCCTGTTTTCAAAGGTTCTCATTGACTTAAACATAAAGTAAGAGAAGAAGAGCGAGCAGGCAAAGGCCGGCATGTCCGGCTGGATGTTCCTGCCGAAAAAGATCGTTAAGGGCAGGATTGAAAGTATGAACGCGCTTAACAGTGCAAGGTATTCATTTTTTGATATTTCCTTGACCAGCAAATAAACTGCAATTATGGCACTTAGCGAGAACAGGATGATAATCACGCGCAGGACAGCAAGGCTTTCACCAAATATGCTCCAGAAAAATGCTCCGGTCCAGCTCAGCAATGGCATCTGAGTGTATTCCTCAAAATAGCCCGGGCCTTTCAGGCCGGCAGACACCGACCTGAACCTGTGCAGCAGAGGAAAATCATCCTGCGAGAAGGCCTTTACCTGGTCAATGTACTCATTTTCCTTCATATTGTGATATCCTATTGAAGGGTAATCAATATGGTAAATTCGCAGGTATGCGCCAAAAAGGACAAAAACAACTAGAAAGATTATTGCATAGTTTTTATCGAAAATTTCTTTGATTCCTTTGCTCTCATGCCTTCCACGCATTATTCATTTCCTTCCCAATCCACCTTCCAGACATAAACATTGGTTCCTGTCAATCCGGTCTGGTGGCTGAACAAGTCAAAATGCTCCAGGCCGTATCCTTCGTAATAGAAGAGCCTTGTGAACATGCTTCTTGCAAGGGGCGGCTGCATCAAAACTATTCGGGGGTTCTCTGCGTCTCCTATCAACGCCACGCTTAGCTCCACAGAGGAGTCAAATTCCTTTTCTGCTACTCCTTCTGCAGTCCTGTACACAAAGCTGTGAGGCTGGGCAATGCCTTGCTGTGTGGGAATCCTCACATCTTTTGATGTAATGTTTATCTCCACGCCGTTGTTGCATTTTATTGTCTCATTCTCTATGTTCACGCAGCTTGATGTTCCTGCGTAGCTGGGCCAGGGAGCAATCCACTGGTTTGCCTGCCCTTCATTCGCAATGCCCTGGGCCTCAAAATAAAGCCTTTCTGCCTCCTCCCTTGAAATGTTTGAGCCCTCCATTATGAAATCCACTGCCTGCTCCTGCGGCATCTTTCTTGCAAACACCCAGACGTCTGCCCTGTCAAAGTCCCAGCTTCCGAAATGCGCCCACACTCCTGATTTTCCAACCATGTCTTCAGAAGTTATGAAATAATTCTCAGGGGGCTGGCAATGGGTGTATTCAAGTATTGTTTCTGCCTCTGCATCAGAAAGCCCTTCCCCAGCCAGGTAATCTTTGGCCTCCTCCCTGCTTAGCTTTACAGCATCATAAAGAATGTAAACAGACTTGGATACGTCATCAATCTCTTCATTCAATTTCTCAAATGCCGTGTTTTCCCCGCAGTCGAGCATTCTTAAGATTCCCACTGCAAGTTTTTCATCTTCTGTAAGCAGTGTTCTTCCAATCCAGTGCGCCATTGGAGTGTTCTGCGATCCTCCGTCAAATGTAACCGTCCTGTCAGCGTAATACTTGAAGTGATGGCCGAAATCCCACCAGGAATTGACAATTGCATCAGGTGCTGCCTCCAATTTTATTTTGTTAAGCGAGTAATACCAGGCATCGTTTATTATCGGAACGTCGCTTTTTGCTGTATTCACGGAAGTATTGTAGGGTTTTATCAGCAGCAACAGGAAGATGATTATTATAACAATTCCTGTAACTTTCCTGCTCATGTTAAGCTCTTTTTTTGAATAAGATGTGACTTTATCGTATATCCTGCCAATTGCCGTCCCGAACGCCAGGGCAAAAGGAGGAACAAGCATCATGGTGAACCTCACGCCTTTTGTGCTCGCATAGAATATTCCAATATACCAGAAGATTATGAGCAGTGCTGTGTGAACCTGTATTTTGCCCTGCCTTTTCAGGAACATAAGGGCAATTCCAACCAGGGATATGAAGAACAGCAGGCCCCCTCCCAGGGAGTTCATTATCTGGTCAAGCGAGGCAGGATTTAATTCCGCAACAGTTGTGTAAACATTAGGCCACAGTGTTTCGTGGGCGGCTATCTTTATCTTTGAAAAGCCAAGGGGCTGGAGCGGGGCATTTACAAATGATGAAAGGCCCCCTGCACTTAATAGGGAGACAAAGATTCCTGAAAACAGGAGGAAAACTCCTGCTGTTATCGCAACCTGTCTTGTACGCTCCTTGAATCCTTTTTCCTTTATGAAGAGGTATATGAGATAAATCACCAGCATTCCTATGATAAAATCAAAAACATACCACCATCCGTTCCAGGCAAGGCTATAGATTCCTGTTATCACTCCTGCAATGGCGGCATATGCCATTTGCCTTGTCCTGTTTTTTTCGTCTATGGCTGTAAGGAAAATCCAGGCTATGAAAAGAGGGAAGAATATGTTATACGCATCTGTGTCAGCGTGTCCCCACAAGCTTCTCCCCATAAATGCGGGGTGTATTGCGATTATCAGAGAGGAAAAGAAGCCTCCTATGTTCCCTGCTATTTTTCTTCCTATGAAAAATGCAGGTATTACTGACAGCGCTGCGAACAACACAGGAAAAAATGCCGCGGAATTCATAGGAGTAGTGTCAGGATCAAATATTTTGATTGTATAATACAGGTAGGCAAGAAGGTATGGATGGAGTGTTTTAGTCCCTATGCGCTTTTTCAAAGGGCCCATTTGATGAGTATTCCACTGCACTTCTGTTCCATTAACTGTTGTTTTTTCATCGCCAATATAACCATGGTCAATGTAGTTCTCTGCGTATCTCAAGAAAACATAAGGGTCTATATCTGGCATGTAATTATGGCCTGTGCTGTCAAATTTGAAGAATTCCTTGAACTGTTTTGACAATTCCCTTTTCTGCTGTTCCAAGGCCTTTTGGTTTGCTTCCTTGTAATTTTCAAACTGCTGCTGTATTATTGCCTGCTTGTTCCTGTCAGGCAGGTTTGGATACTGCTGGCTTACCTGCGATGCTATCTGGTTCCTGAAGTAATTGTCAACAGTGGAATCAGCCCATTTGTCTGTAAAAGGAAGCTGGGCTGTCTGCATCCTGATTCCGACTGCAAATATGACAGCTATTAATATTAATATGACTATTCTGTACTCCCACAAGAACTTCCCCACAGCGCTTAAATCAACTGGTCCTTCAGGTGATGATTTTGTTCTCTTTTTTCCCGGCCTGAAGAAATTTTTGATTTTGCCAAAATCAAGGGCAAGTTCCTCATCCTTCTTAACTTCTTTTTTTATTTCTTTTTCAACCTTGTTCAGTTTTCTCTTTTCCTTTTCAATATTCTCTATCGCTTCCTTTTCTTCCTTTATTTTTTCCTTTAGCTCCTTTTTGATATCCTTCTCAGAATCTGCCAGCTCCTCATCCTTCCTTTTTTCCTTTACCAAGAAGTCCTCTGCTTTTTGTGAGTCATTAAAATCTTCTGCCATTATCCCCCATATTTTGGGTAAAAGTTCCATTTATAAATCTTATGAAAATCTTAATAAATATTTTAAAAACGAAACATTTATATATAACTGTTCTCACTACAAAGTAGAAATTGGGGGCGATAGTTAAAAATGAAATTGAGGATATTGCCAATCTTGATAATTTTAGTATTTTTTGCTTCTTTTGCCTATGCAGACGGCGCTGTCCAGATAGAGCCGGATCCTGCATATGAAGATGACCAGCTTTTCTGCAACGTGCTGGTGAATGGAAACGGGTTTTCTTACACCTGGCATAAAAATAATCAAGAGACAGGAATTAGCGGAGCGTACGTCTCTCCGCAATACACCCTGCCAGGAGAAACTTGGAAGTGTGAAGTCTCAAAATTTTACGGAGGCAGCCTGGGCTGGGTAAGGATTGGAGAGGACAGCATCACAATACTTCAGAGTGCACGGCCAAACAATCCTCCCTCTGTGCAGATTAACACACCCAATGACGGCGCCTCCTTCACAGAGGGGGCAACAATAATCTTTTCAGGAACAGCAAATGACCCAGAAGACGGAAGCCTGACAGGAGCAAGCCTGCAATGGAGTTCTGACATCAACGGAAATTTTGGACAGGGCGCTCAGTTAAATTATGAGAACTTGAGTGCAGGCACTCATAACATAACACTTACGGCAACAGACAGCCAGGGCTTTAATGGAACAGATTCAATAACAATCACAATACTCAGTGGAGCGCAGGAGAATGAAACAAACATTTCAGTGAGCTTGACAGCAAACCAGACCTCAGGAACAAGACCGTTGGCAGTTAATTTCACTTGCTCAGTGGAAAATGGAACAGCCCCTTACAATTACAATTTCAGCTTAATAGCCCCTGACGGAATCCCAACAACTGAAACAAATATTTACACAGCAAATGAAACAATATCAATAGAACAGGAGCTGAATACTGAAGGCAACTGGACAGCGGTATGCTCTGTCACAGACTATGAGAATGGCACAGCAAGTGATTCTGTCATTATCAACGTAATGAATGACACCTCAAACCAGCAACCTGAGATTGACATAACAAATCCTGAGGATGACAGTGTTTTCTTGAACAACACCGCAATAGATTTCTCAGCTATCGCAATCGACGCTGAAGATGGTACGCTAACAGGCGATAATGTAAGATGGTATGATAACGATGTCAATTTTGCGAATGGAACGAATGTTAGTTTCATATTCACTAATGTTGGAACCCACCAGATAACAGCAGTTGCAACAGACTATCAGGGAGCGACGGCAGAGGACACGATAAGAATAAGTGTGGTGGAGGAAGGCCAGAATCTTGAGCCAGAAGTCGAGATAATATACCCCCTTGACGGGGCAGGCTTCAACGAAGGCGATGGTGTGAGATTCCTTGCCTATGCAAATGACCCTGAGGAAGGTGTATTGGGAGGGTACAGCATTGAATGGTATTCTGACATAGATGGATTCATCAATCACGGCATAGACTTCATTTATTCCGGGCTTTCCAGCGGAACCCACACAATCACTGTTTACGCTTTTGACTCAGAAGGTCTAAATGATTCTGACAGCGTAACGATCACTGTGGAACCTGCACAGGCAGGAAACAACTCAATCCCTGATGCAACCATAATAAATCCTGCTGATGGAGCAGAATTCATCAATGGAAGTTCAATAGCTTTCCAGGGAACCGCGACAGACAATGAGGACGGAACCAATCTTGTTTTGCAATGGTTCTCAGATATTGATGGGTTGATAGGCAACACTGCCTCTTTCATATTCTCAAACCTTTCAGTGGGTGAACACACAATCACTTTCAACGCCACTGACAGCCAGGGGGCAACTGGAACAGACAATGTTAATATAAATGTTACAGAAACAGGCACGGGAATAAACAATCCGCCTGAAATGAGCATAACCAGCCCTTTGAACGGCACCTCATTCCAGAATGGAAGCCTCATATTGTTTGAGGGTTCTGCCACAGACCCTGAAGATGGCATACTGACAGGAAACAGCATAACGTGGTTTTCAGGCATAGACGGACAATTTGCGAACGGCACCAGCGTACTTATAAGCAGCCTGAGCATTGGTGTGCACGAGATAACTGCTGTTGCAACAGACAGCCAGGGGCAAAGCGATTCTGACACAATTAACATTATCATACTTGCCCAGAATCAGACCAATAACGCTCCTTTCGCAAATATAATCAGCCCTGATGATGGTGCTGTTTTTGAAGAGGGAAGCAATATTGTATTCACGGGAGAGGGCTTTGACCCTGAAGAAGGCATATTATCAGGTGATTCATTATTGTGGACTACAATTTTCAACAACTCCCAGAATCTTCTGGGTGAAGGCGAGAGTGTGCAGACAGCCCAGCTAAGCGCTGGAAATCACACAATAATACTTTATGCCAGCGACAGCCAGGGAATGGTGGGCAATGACTCCATAATGATTGAGATAGTTTCAGAAATCAATGACACCAACCAGACTAATGGTAATCAGACAAATGGAACACCAGAGGAATTAAATCCTCCTGTGGTAAGGCTTTTCAGCCCAGGGGACAGGGCAGTTATGAAAACAGAGAATGTTGATTTCAAGTTTAATGTTACTGACGAATCAGACGTAAATGTTTGTTACCTGTATGTTGACGGACAAAATGTTGCTCAAAACCCTGCACAACAGGGCCTGAATACCATAACTTATGCATTGCCTTCCGGAGAGCACAGCTGGCAGGTCAGCTGCCGGGATGAATTCGGAAATTGGGGATATTCAGGAGCCAGGATGATAACATCAGATACTGGCGCGTTTGAGTATTACCAGCCGCCAATTGAGGAAGGGGCAGACGAGCCTGATTATGATTTGTCTATGAGGATAAGGTTTGACGAATATGCCTATCCAGGCGACTTTGTTCCGGTAAGTGTCACACTGGAAAACACAGGAGACCTGGACTTGGCGGATTTGAAGCTCGCAGTTTATGTTTACGACCTTGATGCTTACGCAAGCGCAAGCCTGGACCTGGATGAGGGAGAAGATGAGCCCAAAACGCTCTATCTAGACATTCCTGCATATGCAGAGCCAGGCGCCTATGACATCAAGTTCAAGATCAGGAATGGCGATATTACAAAGACCGCTTACAGGGAGCTTTTTGTGCTGAATGGATAGTTTAGCTACTCCAAAGTACTAAAAAACGAAAGCTTTAAATATAAGCGGGCTTTTACTACAGCAAAGAAAAGAAAAGGGGGTGTTTGTTGAGAGTTTCCACAAAAAAAGTGGTTTGGGAGGCTTAAAATGAGTAAAATGAACAAGAGTATATCAGCAATTATAAGCATCGTAATGCTAATGTTAGTGGCAGTTTTTGCTTCTGCAAGCGTGAACGCAGACAATTTCGGCTACACTCCAGGAATTGACGTTCTTTACGTTAAAGTGAACGGAGACCAGGTCACTGACAATGAAACCATCAGGACCAATATGGAAAGGGATCAGGAACTGGAAGTTCTTGTAAAATTACAGTCACACGTTAATCTTACAGATGTTGAAGTTTCGGCGTACGTTTCAGGATATGAATACAACGACGATGAGAGAATATCCGATGTTGAATACCTCCCGGACGTTGAAGCAAATGTGGAATACCCTGTCAAGCTGGAGCTGGAGCTTCCGCAGCTTGTGGAAAAAGATGATTACAAGTTAAGGGTGTCAATCGCTGACAGGTACAGCTCACTGGCAAACTTCAACTACAACCTTAAAATAGACGCTCCTGAGCACGAGCTGAAGATAAGGGACATTCTGCTTAGCCCTGCAGAAAAGGTAAGGGCAGGAAGATCACTTATTGCAAACGTCAGGCTAAAGAACATAGGAGCTCAGGATGAGGAAGACATCAGAGTGGAAGCTGAAGTAGAGGAACTGGGAATTTCAGACGTGACTTACATTAATGAGATAGAGGAAGATGACTCAAAAACATCTGACGACCTATTGCTGAGAATCCCTGTTGACACCGACCCTGGAATTTACACTATGAAAGTAACAGCTGAGTTCAACAACGACCACGACAAGGTTGTTGAGCAGGTTGATTTTGAAGTGCTTGAATCAGACCTTGACCTAACCCCTTCAGATGAAGAGGAAGAAGAGCAGGAAGAAACTGAGGAGGAAGAAGAGCAGGACGTTGTGAGCGGCAATGTTATGATTAACTACGACTCAAACTCCAAGGTGCTGACTCAGGGAGAGGGAGGCTCAATTTACTCAATCACAATAACCAATCAGGGAAGCACAGCAGAATCCTTCCTGGTTGACGTTTCAGGGGTGGACTGGGCAACCATCAGGCTGAGCCCGGGAAACCTAGTTGTTGTAGGACCCGGACAGTCAAAAGCGGTTTATGTGTATGCTTCAGCAGATGAAAATGCAGAGGTAGGGCCGCACGAGTTCAGCGCAGTGATAAAGTCCGACAACCAGGTTGTGGGAACCGCAAACTTCAAGGCAGACGTTGTGGAGTCAAGCGCATCCTTTGACCAGACCTCCTTCAACACCATACTGACCTACCTGCTTATTGCACTCGTGATAGTGCTGGTGCTTGTGGTCATAGTGCTTGTAGTCACAAGAAGCAAGGGCAACAAAGGTGAAGGAGAGGAAGAGTTTGACGCCACCCAGAGCTATTATTGATTTTTTCTTTTTCTTCTTATTCTCTCATAAAATTAGTCCCTAATCAAGTTCAAAGGTCTTAGTATCCAGCGTTTTATAATCTCTCCCAACACCATCCTTGGTTTAGTGAATATTGCCCTGATTAAATAAAGCTTTTTCGCGAAAAAAAGCTCACGCCTTGATTTGACTAATCTCAAAGCATCATTATATCTCCTCTTGGAAGGTTTAAGAGATAAGAACCTTATTATTAAATCAACATTTCCCTTTGGGTTTTTTACTAAATTATCATACTTGATTCTCAAAACCTTTTTCTTGGGTTGTTTGCTAACAAATTCATCTATATCCCTAAGGTATCTTAAGACATATTTTTTAATCTCTCTTTTAGGCCTGCCCTCTCTTCTGGCCAAGGAGTTAAGAATCTCTTCAAGATTGCGGTCACACACCACATAGTAGGGGTTTTCAAGATAAGGCTCATATAAGGATATCAACAAACTGGTTCTGGGATCTTTCCAACCGAATAGGAGCTGTTGGTTTTTCCTGCTTACAAGTTTTTTTATTGAGTCAGAAAATTTGGTTTTTTGCTCTTCAATCTTGGCTCGGGGAGGAGGGGAATTCCACCTTCCTCCTGCAGAAGAGAGGATTCGCTCATTAAGTTTTGTAAATGAAATGTCCTCAAAATGTCCGCTTGGATTGTCATAGGCTTTTCCAATGAGATTCCTGCCCATATCAATGCCCAGCTTTTGCAAAATGCCTGCCAAAAGAGAACTGCCTGAACGGTGGCTTCCAAGAACAACAATTGTTTTAGGCTTATCTGGCATAATCGAGGGCGAAAAGACCGGTATTTAAAAAGTTTGCCTTGATTATGTTAAGTCAAGTTGATGATTGTGCATGCTGGCACTGCGCTCTGTCCGCTTCCAAAACCGCTTCTGAAACCGATTTATTCAAAATCCGAAGTTAATTGAGGACCTCGCTTGGCAGTGCATAGCAGAAAACGTGCAATAATTGGCTTAACCCCTTGATTAAAATAAGCCATTCTTTATTTTCCTATTTTAGCAAGTCCCTTAATTTATCCTCATATTCTTCAGCAACCTTTTCATCATAAATTATCAGGATATTCTCATCATTCACCCTGTCCCCGTTTCGGGTAGGATTGTAAGAACCGGTTATGACTATTTCTGAATCAACTATAATGACTTTGTTGTGCAGAAATTCCCTGGAATTGCCGTAAAGCGAGACATTGATTCCTTTATCAACAAGCTTCTTATATTCGCTGTATTGGCTTCCCTTGTTCTGGAAATTATCAAGCAGCCCCTTCACCTCCACTCCATCGTTATGCTTTTTTACCAATAAGTCCCCCAATGAATCATCTGTAAAAGAGAATATCATAAAATGCACTGATTCACTCGCCTGATTAACTGTTTTAAGGACCTTGTCAGTGCACCAGTCCTCTGGGCAGAAGTAATTCCGCACTTTTGTGTTATTTATTGTAATCTCCTTGTGCTTCACCCTGTTTCCTTTCCCAAAATAGCCATGTTCAAATTCCCTGAATTCATCAAGGTAATTTCGGGCAAGTACTTTGGATTCCGCAATTATCAGGTTGTTCTGGTTGTCCAGCCCGCTAAAGGTTGGGTTACAAGAGCCTGTTATCACTCTCTTCTCATCAATAACGCAGAACTTGTTGTGCATCAGCCCTGTTCTTTCATCTGTCCTGGCAAATGGGAGCTTGACTGGATAATTGTTGTCTGTGAAAAGCCTTACGTCTGCTTTTTTTGATTTTTCTTTCAGAGCGTTTATCACATTGTCCAGGTTAACTTCGTAAAAGGCGCAGTAAACAGAAAAGTTTGCCTTCATTATCTCCTTTGCTATCATTCCAGAGCAATTGGATTGGGGGCAGAAATATGCCTTTATAAAGTCTGATTCGTCAGCAGGGTAATCAAAATATCCTGTAATAGAGCAAGAGGCCAAGAATAAAAGAAGGAAAGCGTAAAAAATATAAAAATGGTATCGCCTCATAAAGAACAGCGACTGTTTCAGGAATTTAAGTGTTGCTAGTCGCCTTCGCTACTGATTGTCATATTTTTCAACAGATTCATCAAAATACTCAAGTTTCACTCCTGCCTGCTTGAACATCTTTTCAGAATCTTCCCCTGAATGATATTTTTTCTCGCACACAACCCTCTTTATTCCGCAGTTTATTATCAGCATTGCGCAGGTCCTGCAGGGAGTCATCTTGCAGTATAAAGTGGCACCAGACAAGGACGTCCCAAGCTTTGCCGCCTGGCAGACGGCATTCTGCTCTGCGTGGACTGTCCGCAGGCAGTGTTGTGTAATCCTGCCGTCCTCGTGTATGAGCTTTTTCATATAATGGCCTATTTCATCGCAGTGGGAAAACCCTACAGGAGAGCCCACATATCCGCTTACCAGCAGCTGCCTGTCCCTGGCTATCACGCAGCCGCTCCTGCCCCTGTCACAGGTTGACCTTTTTGCAATAATCCTTGCAACTTCCATAAAATACTCGTCCCAGCTTGGCCTTTTGTAGTTGTTATGCCTTTTTTGAAAATCAGAAAGCGCTTTCCCAAGCTTTTCCTGAAGCTTCTTGAGCGAGCTGTTGTTCAATATTATTGCATCTGCCATTTTCATTGTCTTGCCCACCTGCTGTGCAGTTTCAGGAGTTCCTATTCCCCTGTCACTCTGGTCCAGCTTCCTGAACTCTTCCAGTGTTTCCGGATCCTTTTCCCCTCTTTTTCTTTTTAGCATTCTTTTGAATCGGGCGCGCTGGCTGGAATCTATGCCCAACAGGTAAAAATCAGGCCTTTTTCTCAGCTCCCTAACCTCTTCAGGATTCCTGATTCCGTCCACTACTGCACTTGTTTTCCTGTTTGACAGCCTGTACAGGACCCTTTTTGCCAGGGCGCCTGCCCCGTACATCTCCCTCAATTCGTTGGCCTTGTCAATAAGGTTCGCTCTTGTCCTTTCCAGCCCCAGGGAATCCAGCTCCTTTCTTATCTCATCAGACAGGGAATAGTATTCAAAGCCTTTCTCCTTTAAGAATTCAGCAATTGTGCCCTTCCCTGCGCAGAGAGTGCCTGTAAGCCCTATTATCATATTAGATAAGTATAAAATAATGGTTTATAAAATTTGTTACCACTTTAAAATCGAAAAGTTTAAATATTAGCTAAACTACTCCATAGTAGATAAACCCGTTAGGGGGTGGTTCATATTCGCCTCTTTTACCTGGCAAGCGTCCTTCCCGCAAGGGAGGGCCTTGCTAAGGTTTTAGAATTCTAAGAAAAAATGACGCATTAAAAATGAGACATTTCAAAAGAAATTACTATTATCATATGCCCCTTTCAATCGATTTTCATATAAGTGAGGACATCTATTCTGAACAAATCGCCACCAGCGATAAAGGAAAGATGAAAAGGGAAGACTCCCTTAAATCTTCAATAAGCCTAAGTATTAAAAGAGCAACACTTCTTGAAACTATAAAACTCATAGGAATATGCAAAGCCAAGAATAACAACAGGATTGCTATTCTGAACGCTCACGGAGATGCTGTTGAAGATGAATGGTTCTTCCTTGATAATGGAAAGCCCAGACGTGTCTGCAAATGGGTCGGCAAATATGACAGTGGAAAATATGCAGCCCTTCTTATTGACTGCTGTAATCCTTCAGGAAGTTATTTAACAGCCAAAAAGACCCATATTTTCTATCCCGACAATGTGGCTTGCCTAAGGTACGGGAGCCACAATACAAGGATAGCTGAACCAACCCAAAAAGGATTATTTCCTTTTCCTGCGCTTTTTTGATTTTCCTTTTCTTGACCTTGTCAGAACATCATAAACAAGAATTCCGACAACAAATCCTCCAAAAAATATGAGCAGGTAAGACAGCCTTTTTGAATCAATCCTGAATTCAATCCCCCTCTTTTCAAAATAAATGTCCAGCCGGCTGAGTTCAAGGGCGTATCCAGTGTAAACCAGGGCTGTTGCTTTTGTGCCTGTCTCATTATTCTTTAACAAGTCCAATGCATATTCATAATAGCTGTACCCTATGATAGGAAATGCTCCCTGGGCGTGCTGTTCTGCAATGGCTTCCCTTGCAATTTCAAGGCGCTGGTTTATAAGAAAATCAAAATCTGCCTCGCCAGCTCCGATGGTGGTGGCAACAGAGTCTATGTCAGCTTTTGCCTTGGTCGCAAGGAACAGGCACATCGCATAGTTCTCTGAACCATAGTTGGAAAGCGCCTCATTTATGTCAAGCCTTATCCTGCTGATAATCCCGGGGAAATAGAAATTAACATATTGAAATCTCTCCTCCGCCTCTGCCAGCTTCTGTTTGCAGGAAAGTTTTAGCGAGGACTTGTCTATGTCAATGGGCTTTCCCCCCTTACTATGAAAAGCTGACCAGGACTTGGCACTGCTAAACCTGGAGATAACACTGGCAAGCTCCAGCACAGCCCCGTCATAATCTTCTTTCTCTGCACTTTTTTTGAAATCTTCAATGTTTTTCCTCGCATCGTAAAGCCTTTCCTTCACAATCATATAGCTTTCCAGGTCTGTTATGGTGTTTATTTCCCATTCATCAACCAGTTTTTCATAGTCTTCCAGCTGGGACTGGAGCTTGTTAATGACAGAGTTCATCTCGTCGAAGGTGAGATTGTCTTCTATTATGCTGATTTGGGTGTTTCTCAATCCTGCCCCATAACAGTAACTGGCTACGCTGTAATAAAAGCCTTCCCGCATCGCCTCTCTCGCTTTTGCCACCAAATCATTTACATCCTGCTCAAGCTTTACAGACTTGTTGTCAAGAACATTTCCCACAGCGTAATTCTCCTGCAGGACATCTGCAAGTATTTCCGTGCTTCTGTCACAGAGCTTTTTTGATATTGATTTCATAGTAGACAGGTAAACGGGGCTTACAGAGTAATTCTTTTCAGGCTCCTTTATCTTTTTGCCTGTGAATGTTTCCAGCGCTTTTCCAAGCGTCGGGGACTGCTGCACTGAAATATTCCACTTTCTCCCGTATTCAGTAAGATTTATTGTTTCATTGTTAACCTCAATAATTGAACTTCCCGCAGGTATGATTACTTTTTCAATGCCATTTTCAGAGGCTGCCCTTATTTTTTCCTTAAGGCCTCCCACCGTGCCTATTATGTTGCCTGCATTGATGGTTCCGGTAATGGCAATGGAACTGTTCAGCGGCAGCCCTTCTAACACTGCCACTGTAAGCACTGCAGTTGCAGCTCCCGCGCTTGGACCTCCTACTATTGAAGCAGAAGAATTTATAGTGTAGAAGAAATCATGAACATTGCAGTTCCTGTCGGCATAATCGCAGGCTATCTGCTTTGCAGTCCTTGTGGTAATCTGGGTATCAAGCTTTGTGAAGGGGAATGAGTCAATAAAAACCCTCCCTTCTCCCTCTTTTACTTCAAGATGCAAGTCCACAACGCTACCAGTGTAGGTACCGTTCCCTAATTCTGAAACCGCAAGCAATTTTATGGATCCGGACTGGGCTAAAACTGAGGGAATCAGTGCTGCTAATATCAGCAGGATAACCAGTTTTTTCATAGAAAATCAGCAGTTTAGTTATATTTAAAGGTTATGAATTCTTTTTAACTGACCAAAAATATGTTGAAAAGACCGGTGGTCACATAAGTTTCCAGAAAAGCAGAAATCACTATTATCGCTGCAGCTATTATGAACAGCAAGAATGCGTCTTTCATCACGTTCTTGAAAGGCCCGCTAAGGAACCTTTCCTGCATAACAGCTTTTGAAACAACACCTCCTGCAATGGCTGCAAGCAGGAACCCTAAAAGTTCAGGCACCATATGCACTGAAAAAATCCCCAGAAGCGCCGCCTTGTTGGTGATGGTGGGCAGTTCCCTCATCACAAAAGCCGCAAAGGTTGAGAATATGCTGGCGTTGAGCACTATAAGGAATATTGCCCCTGCCCCGTAAAAGAGGGAAAGCGCAAACAAAAGCAGAACTACCAGCAGGTTGTTTTCAAGAAGGCCCAAAAAGGCATTAAGTGAGGGCTGTATCCCTGTCTGGGTTTTTGTCTTCACCAGCTCGCTGCTCAGTCCTTCCTGGTTTTCCAGGAAGTCAAGCTGATAGTCAAAATTGCTTTCAAAATTTTCCAAAGGCGTGAACATTGCAAGCAGTAAAGCGCCTATGAAAATTCCAAGGAACAGGAAAATGTAAACTTCGGATATATCCTTGTGGTTCCTGAAGAAATTATTGGTGCCATCCTTTCTTTCCCTGCTTTCCTCCAGGTCAAGCAGCTTGATAATGGTGGGAACCAAAAGCAGGGTAACTAGAAAAAGAGTGGCTGTTGATACTATTCTGGGAAAGAATATTTTGGAAGTGAAAAAACCGATAAAAACATATATTATTCCTATAAAAAAAATAATGTAAGGCCTTTTTTCAAGCAGGCTTATCCTTAGTTGCTCCAGCATCAGCGTCTCCTGCTTGCCAGGTATCTGTCGAGATCAAAATCATTTCTTTTCCTTCTCTTTCTGCCTCCTTTACTGGCAAGCAACTTTATAAGCAACGCCACTGCCAGTATTGCCAGAACCACCCATAACAGGCTGCTCCATTTAATGTTCTCAAGATTGAGGAATCCTCCTGCGCGCCCAATCCCGTTTCCTGGCTGTTCGCTCGTGTTGACAGCACTGTTAGGATCCTCTCTTGGCTCTGCGGGTGACGGCTCTAATTTTGGCTCTGTAGCGTGTTTGCCCACAATCTCTTGGGGCTGGCTTTCTTCAGGCTCTTCTTCTTCAACGTCAAGAGGCATCGCCACAGTTGAATGCTTTCCCCGGCCTCCCCCAGAGCTTCCGCCGGAGCTTGAACTCCCATCAGAACTTGCTCGTGCCCTAACCTCAAGTGTTTTTGTTTCGCTGAATGTTCTGTTATTGGCACTCAGGTATGCCATTATTTCATAAGTGCCGGGAGCTGGTGAATTGAAAACAGTGCTGTAAGAACCATTGGAAACAGGAAGTGTCCTGTTTCCTGAAGGAAGCACGGCAATTATCTCATCTACTGGAGCTTCGTCATCCCTTTGGGCAGTTCCTGAAACTGTTACCTGATCGCCTTCAGTTACAGGGCTTGTGATATCAAGAGTTATTATGTAGCCATTTACAACCTCAAAATTGTCCATTGCTGTTGAGTCGTATCCGTTTGTGTCATTTGCAGTTATGTCCAGGGAATAGTTGCCCAATGGCGAGCTGGTTGTTGTGGGGTATTCCCCTGTATAGGTATTTCCGTTATTTGAAAGGCTTACAGTCACAGCTGTTCCGTTGGCAAGACTAATTATGGCATTTACGCTGTCTATTCCGCTGAGGTCTGTGACTGTTGCGTTTATGTTAACAGATTCTCCGCGAACAATTGTCCCTATGTCTTGAAGGGATATGTCCGGGCCTGTTAAATCCACAATGTTTATTGTCATGTTTTGAAATGCTGGGTTTTCGGCATCATCGGTGCACTGGACACTGACTGACTTGTTTGTTCCCAAATCAAGCATAATCATCTCATCAGTCATATTGCCGTTTTCAGCCTGGAAGCTTCCGGCCACAGAGCCATCAACAATCACTTCACAGTCAAGCAAAGGATCGTAGTTGTCTGTAACTGTTGACAAAAAGTGCACGTGATAGTCAAATGTTCCGTTGTCAACAGGGGATATAAGGTCTATTGTTGGTCCTTCCCTGTCCACGATCATTAAATAGTCCAGAACAGCCTCGTTTCCCGCTTCATCAGTCGCATAGATTGTTATTAAGTTGGGGCCGTCTGTTGCGTTCTCCGTGTTTATTGAGAATGGGCTTGTCAGATTAGAATAAGTTTCATCCTGGAATTCGTACCATATCTGCGTAACTCCGTAATTGTCTGTCACTTCAACTTCCACAGGAACACCTGCCTTGTTGACTGATCCGCTAAGAGGAGAAGTTACATTTATCACCGGAAGGGTTTTGTCAAGGGAAAAAGCCCTGGTCTCAGAACTGCCCTGGTTTCCTGCAAGGTCTGTACAGCTTACGTACCACTCGTGATCTCCTTCAGGTATGTTCTCAACAGAGATACCTGTGATGTCACTGCTTGTTGCATTGACTGTGTCTGTCTCTTCCCCGTCCACGTATATTGAGCAGGTTATTACCGGAGCAAGGTTGTCTGTTGCTGTAAACTGGAACAATGAATTGTTGTTCATCAATGCCCCTTCCTCAGGAAATACCAGCTCAATATGGGGCGCAGAGCCATCAATGGTGAACCTGCCGTTTACAGTTGCAGTTTCACCTCCGTTATTCTGTGCAGAATATTCATAGCAGAGGACAGATTCGTCAGCATATCCTGAAAGATCCTCTGAAGTTGAGTAATCATCTCCGTTTTGGGTAAAGCTTAATGTGTTTGACAAATTGCCGCAAATGCCATAGATTCCGTTAACATTTAAAATGCCTGTTTCTTCATCCACTGCTGTAAAGGAAAATTCCTGGTCAGCTGTGCCCTGTCTTACGAAAGAACCGTTTTCAGGGAGCACGTTGGAAATCACAGGTGCTGAATAATCATTAAGGATAATAACATTCAGAGTGTTGACTTCTAAATCACCAGCGTTGTCCCTGGTTGTTATTTCCCACATTACTGACTGGTTTTCATTGACATTACCTGCCTTGATGGCAAGGCCAAATATTTGCGAGCCCCACCTTCCTATCCTGTCCTTTGAAGTGGAAAAAACTGCTGTGCTGTTACTTACATCAGAGTCCCAGCCCATATCAACAACAGAAAGAATGTCAAAATTATCCAGCAGGAGGGTGACTTCATTTATTGATGCAGAGCTGAACAGGCTGTTGCTGACTTCAACTGAAATATTCGTGTTTGTTGTTTCATAAACAGGGATGTAATCAGCGGATATTGATGCAGAATGAGCGCCAAGCGCGACTGATGCTAACAGAAGAAAAATTACTATAGGAATGCCTCTTTTTATATACAACATATACAAAATTATCGCAAACTATTATATAAATGTTACTATTTTGTATACTGGGATATTAAACCTCTACAGACTGTGTTTGAGCCTGGACGGGCAATTGGAGTTTATGCACAGCCTCCAGGGCCTTTTTCCTTTGCGAATTACAGTAACCACAGGATATCCGCACTCCTTGCACGGATTTTTAAAAGGCTTTATGGATCCTGATTGGGGTATCCCAAAAGTGGTCTTGCACTCAGGATACCTGTCGCAGGCTATGAACCTCTTGCCTGAGGCCTTGGCAGTGATTATCCTTAAATTGCCTTCCTTGCACACAGGGCATTTGCCCACTATATTTGCCTGCCTGGCAGTTTCCCTGTACGCCTCCTTCAGCTTCTCCCCTACCTGCTCCTCCTTCTGCTTTAGCTCCTGGAGTATCTGTTCCAGAAGGGTGCGTGCCTCTCCAAGCACTTTCTCCGGCTTTTTCTTTCCCTCCTGTATCTCCTCCATTTCTACCTCAAATTTTCTTGTCAAATCCTCATCAATTATTTTGGGACAAAATTTTTCCAGGCTTTCTATTGTCTTTATGCCCAATTCTGTAGCCTGTATCTGCTCTCCAGAAACATAGCCTCTCTCGTAAAGCGTGTCAATTATACCTGCCCTGGTTGCCTTTGTTCCCAGGCTCTTTTTCTCCAGCTCCCTGATTATTGATGCAGGAGTGTATCTTTTGGGAGGCTGGGTCTCTTTCTCGTGCTTTTTTATCTCCACAACCTTGACCTGCTGGCCTTTTGAAACATTTGGAAGCTCTTCCTCCTTGAAATCAGCATAAGGAGCATAAAAAGTGTGCCAGCCCTTTTCTATTGTTGTTGTTCCTTTTGCCACAAACACTTCCTTGTTAACTTCTATGTCAACCTTCAATGTTTCCCTAACTGCGTGGTCTGAAAAAGTGGCTAGGAACCTTTTCACAATTAGATCGTAGATTTTTGAATCCCTGTCATCCAGGTTTTTGGGGACTACCCCTGTAGGGTATATGGCAGGATGCGCAGGGTCTGTTTTCTTGCCGTTGTTCGGCTCCAGTTTTTGTTTTGACAACAGGTCCGAAGCAAGTTTTTTGTATTTGTCCTGCTTGGCAAGCTCGCTTATCAAGTTTTTATATCCGAGTTCCTTGGGCAGAACCTGCGAACTTGTTCTCGGATAGGATATGTAACCGTCTGTGTAAAGGTTCTGGGCTATAACCAAAGTGGTTTTGGGAGCAATTTTGAAACAGCGGTAAGCTTCTGTCTGCAATGTTGTCAGGTCAAAAGGTGTGGGCGGGGCCTGCCTGAATTTTTTCCTTTCAACCTCTTTTATCACTGCTTCCTGATTCTTTGTTTTTTCAAGTATCTCCTCTGCCCTTGCCTTGTCAAATACTTTGTCTTCTGAATGCCAGGCATTGATGAGAGCGTCAGAAACATTGCCGACCAGCTCTATCTGCCAATATGTTTTGGGCTTGAATTTCTGTATGCTTCTCTCCTTGTCAACAATTATCTTCAGGGAAGGGCCCTGCACCCTTCCGGTGCTGAGAATCTTGAACATTCCTGCAGACTTGATGGCGTGAGTCAATGCCCTGGAAATATTTATTCCATAATACCAGTCCAGGGTGTGCCTTGTCTCGCCTGCAAGCGCCTGACCCCAGTCCAGGCTTGGCGATTTGTTTTCATAAGCCTTTATCAGGTCGGGCTTGGTCAGGGTGGAAAATTTCATTCTGGCTGCATCCTTCTGGTTGCAGGCATATCTGATGATGTTCAGTCCTATTACTTCTCCTTCTATGTCATAGTCTGTGGCAACAACAAAGGAATCCGCATCCTTTGCCAGCTTTTTTATTGCGTTCACATATTTTTTTGTGTAATCAGAGCCTTTCCTTACCTTGCTGGACTCCTTCCATCCTATATCAAAAACAGGATACTGCCATTTATTGGGTGTTTTTTCAGCAAGATTGTAAACGTGTCCAACAGAAGATGCAACAGTTACCTTTTTCCCTTTATAGTCCAGATTATAGTAAGGCACGCCATTTATTGCCTCTTTTTTGGCATTCTCGTCCAGAGCTTTTGCTATCTTGGAGCCTGTTTTTGGCTTTTCAGTTATTATCAATTCATTTGGCATGTTTTGCCCAAAAGAACAAGCTTTAAAAATGTTTCTAAGAGCAGATTAAGCCAACTATTGCGCGTTTTCTGCTATGCACTGCCAAGCGAAGCTGCCAATCAAAACTTAAAAGTTTGAATAAGCCAGATTCAGAAGCGGTTTGGAAGCGGACAGCGCAGTGCCAGGATCTGCCACGATTAAGTTGACTTAACTCTAAGAGCAAAAAAATGGTTCAAACCTTGGAAGCTGCGAAGGTTATGGTGGCATTCTTACTGCCCGCGCTCACATCACCCGGAACCACCAACTTGACTGGAACAATAAAATCATCAGCAGGATTCCCAAAATTCAGCAAAGGACAGATGTTCTGGGGAGTTTCAGAAGAATTAGGCACCTCGGTAAAAGAAGTTACAAGAGCAGGACAAGCCCCACTCTCATTAACAGCACCCTTGATTTTAAACTCAGGGGAAGTGCCCCCGATAAACTGGCCGGCATTCTTGTCAGCACTAAAGTTCACGCTGATATTCACAGTGCCATCATTCTCTATAGTAAAAAAACTCTTGGAAAACAACCAGGTGCCGTTGATGCAGGCATCAAAACCAGCATCAGTAGAAAAGTCAGAGCCATTATACCACCAGACATCATTATATAAGTAATCCTCCTCAAAACCAGTCCCGTAAAACAAAAAAGTTTTATTGTCTTCAGAATCCCAAACCAAATCAGCGCGCCTGTCCCCTAAAACCTCACGAGATGTCAAAAACCAGTCAGTAGTGTTGAACTCCCAAACACGATCATAAAAATTAAATTCACCGCTATTTATCAGATCGCTATGAGTTGAAATATCTGACGGGCCTATGATTCCATTATTATCCAGGTCTCCACAATAAGAATCTGTCCTGGCTCCTGTATACGTTTCTTCCAATATGTCATTGTCGGTTTCATTAACATAACCATCATAATTCAGGTCTCCCGCTATGCCCGCACATTTGGAGCTTTGAACTAAATTACCACTACTACCAACAATATAATCCCCATCAAGCAAGACCATCCTATCACGCTTAGGATCATAAACCATAGAAGCACCCCTAGTGCCAGTAGGCTCCCCACTAACAGAACCGGTAATATCAGTCCAAGAAGAGCCATCAAACTCCCAGGTATCATTAAAAAAGCTCCCTCCGCCACCAGAAGGCAGGTAGTATCCCCCGGACAAAACACTCACGTTTCTCCCACTG
>CAZAIK010000003.1:0-85966 GCA_964485195.1 uncultured Methanosarcinales archaeon | reverse complement strand
CAAAAGCAATAGCAGCACCAACCCTGAAATGAGGGCTCTCGCCAGAAGGAGTAACATTCACCCAGCTTTCAGAAGAAGAGTTGAATTCCCAAGTTTCGTTAACAAACTCATCTTCTGCATGACCCCCAAACAAAACAGTCACATTTCTGGAACTGTCAAAAGCCATAGCAGGCCACACCAGCGCAGGAGGGCTTGAAGCAGGAAAGACATTCTCCCATTCCCTGCTGGAATTCAACACCCAAGTCCCATTCAAAACCCCACTATCAAAAGAATCATTCAACATACCACCATACAAAACAACCCCACCACTTGAAGAGTCATAAACCATACCAAAACTCCTGGTGGCAACAGGAATGCTGGAAGTGCTTAACTCGCTCCAAGAATTATCAGAATAATTGTACAGCCAGGTTTCAGCAACAGACTCATTAAAAAGGCCGCCATAAAAAACAAAAACATCCCAGACCTCATGATAAACAACCTGTCCAAAACGACCGCTAGGACGTGAAACAGGCTGGGAAACATTCACCCAGGAATAAAAAACATAACCCTCAAAACTCTGCAAAATAGCCTCCGAAGCGTCAGGATTCACACGGCCAGCCCCAAAATCAACATTCCCGGAAACCAGAACAGAGACTTCCTCAGTAATGTTAAAAGCAGCACTGGAAATCCCGCTGCCAGCAAAACCAGTAATCTCAACAACACCACCAGGAAAAGCCAGAAACCCAGCAAGACTCAAAAAAATAAAAACCACTACCAAAAAAGCCAAAACATTATTTTTCATTATTAAAAGAGCATTACAAATAAATAGTATTTAAAATTATCTTTAAAAAATAGCTTATAAACAAATCAAACCTTGGAAGCTGCGAAGGTTATGGTTGCCGTCCTCCCCCCTGCCTGTATGTCACTTGGGACTACAAGCTTCGTGGCTATACTAAACTCGTCACTGGTTTGCGGTCCGAACTTCAGCAAGGGACAAAGATTCTGGGGAGTTTCTGTTGAGTTGGGAACATCAGTATAGCTCGTAACCAGGCTTGGGCACGCATCTGATTCAGTAACAACACCCTTAATGGCAAAAACAGGACTGGTTCCTCCAATAAACTGTCCGGCATTCTTGTCAGCAGTGAAATTAATGCTAACATTCACAGTCCCGTCATTCTCCAGGAAGAAATAGTCCTTGTAAGGGAACCAAGTTCCGTTGACCAGCCCTCCGGCAACGGAATAATTCAACTGCCAGGTCTCATTTACATATTCAGAATTATCCCAAAAATCCCCTGTTCCGACGAACATAATAGTTACGTTATTAACAGAGTCAAAGAGTGTTCCTCCTATTTTTTGTATGGACTCATCATCATAAATCCTGTGCCATTGGTCATATTCATTGTCAAAGTCCCAGACATCAGTGAGGTAAGTTCCATTGTCCCCCCCTATCAATAATGTCCTGTCCCTCAATGGGTCATAGTTTATGACACCAAGTCTATTGGAAGGCCTAACAGAGTTTGAAATGTCAGTCCAGGAAGTTCCGTCATATACCCAGGTGTCATTAACATAATCATTGTTGGCGTCTTGCCCCCCAAAGAGTATTACCTCATTTCTTTCAGAATCATAAGCCAGACCTGGCCAGTTCCTTGCTGAAGGGCTTGTTGAAGGAGTCACATTTGTCCAGTTGTTTGCAGAATAATCGTATTCCCAGGTATCTGCCAGTTTTCCTCCATTACCCGCTCCTCCGAATAGGACAATCACATTCCTGTTGGAGTCGTAAACCATACTTGTGCTACTGCGGTTGGGAGGGGAAGTGTCAGGATTCCTCTTTGTCCAGTTGGTTCCGTTATATTCCCAGGTTCCTCCTACTTTGGTACCTCCGGAAACCTGTCCTCCGAAAAGTATTACGCGATTTGCATCTGAATTATAGGCTAATGGAGCGAATGCCAATCCTCCGCCTCCAGGCAATTCTGCGGAGTTGTCAGCGCTGGCAATTCTTGTCCAGTCCTTTGCAGAATAATCAAATTCCCAAGTGTCATTATAATATGTGCTGGGCCCTGCGATGAACCCTCCATAAGAGACAACAATTCCCCTGTCGTTGTCAAAGCTCATATCCCCAAAAAGCCTTCTGGAGGGCATATCCCCTACTTCGCTGGTTATGTTGACAAGGTCATAATCATATTTTCCCAATGCACTGTCTATAGTGGTATTGGTGGCATTGGGATCTACCCTTCCAACGCCAAAATCAATGGTACCTGAAACAAGGATGGAAACTTCCTCTGTTATGTTGAAGGCTGTGCTTGAAGTTCCGGAAGATGCAAGACCTGTAATGCGCACTATGCTCTGCGGAGCAGTGAAAAAGCTTGCAATCATAATGATTATGAAAACACCAATCAGAAGGGCTATAGTATTATTTTTCATGATTATTAGAGGTAATAAAAGAACATATATAAAAATTTTGCTATTGCTGGTTAAGTCAAGTTAATTGTGCAAAAGCTGGTGCTGCGCTCCGTCCGCTTCCAAAACCGCTCCTGAACCCGACTTATTTGCAATCTAAGGTCTTAGTTGGCAACTGCGCCAGGCAGCACCAGCACCAACACAGAATACTTGACTTAACCCTATTGCTCGTTAATCTGGATGGTCATATTAATCTGATTATTTTTCCTGTGAATGTCAGGGAATTCCCTTTCAGGGTCCAGCACTACCCTTATGAGATATTTCCCTGCCTTTTCAGGATACCAGTCATAAGTTATCTGTTTTGTCTCACCTTTCTGAAAATCAAGAGAATATGTTTTGATGACCTCTTCATTTGCGAGTATTTCTATTTCCAGCCCTTCCACTGAATCTCCAAGATTTCTTATAACAGGGTAAATGGTTACCCTTTCATTAACCTCCCAGTCTATGGAGCTTATGGTTGTTTTGTTTATGACAAAATCATAGGTCTTTTTCTGCTCATCAACTCCCTCCTCTGTTTCCTGGTCAGGCACTTGGACAGGCTCAGAATCTTCAGGGGGAGAAGTCTGGGCGCATCCCGCAACAATTACGAGGGAGAGTGCAACCAGGATTATGTAGACTTTCATAAGCTTATTAGAAGGGAGGATTTTATAAAGTTTTTCAAAAAATATTAATACTGGTGCTGCAAAGGCAATATTATGAAAGATTTCATAAATGTGTTAGATAAAGGGGGAGAGAATCTTTTTTCAGGGGATTTTTCAGTTTTTAGCCCGCAGAGCGGCGAAGTGCTCTTTGTTGACGGAGGCAATTCTGAATTAGTGGGAGGGCCTGGCTTCTCCATACAATTCATACGGGTGGCAGGAGTTGCCTTCAAGGGAAGAGAAAAAGCGTTTTGTCAAGTTTCTGAATTCTATGCCCTGTTCTACACAGTGAGGGAAAATGAGAAGATGGTGGTAAAAACAAGAATTATGCCTGTCAAGGGAGGTAAATTACTGGATGAGAATTCCCTTGTTTTCCATTTTGCCCAGGCTAATTTAAATGCTTTTGCAGATGTAACAAGAAGAGTTGCAGAGATTAGCATGGCCTGCACACTTTCAAGAGAGCTTCAACAGAACGCATCTGTTGTCCTGGATGGAAGTCTTGAAACAAGATTTGATGTTGAAAAGAAATTTTTGGACCGGCTAAAGGAAATCGCACAGAACAGAAAGATAAACTTATGCGCACTTTCCAAGTCAACCACTCTCATAAACAATCACGGGGAATCGCTGCCGTTCCTTGCGAAAAAGAAATCCCCTGAAGGGAGGTGGAACTCAAAAATCGCTGAAACAGAGTTCCAGACTCACTTGATAAATCTTCATCCAGAAGCGAAAGCTGTGCTGAGATGCGATGCAATGCCTTGCGCTGTTCCTGAAATATTCAGCTATCTCGCTTTCACATCCAACGACCCAATTTTTCTGGGATATCCTTACGGGCTTATAGAAGCAGACAAGATGGCCAGGGTTTCCAACCGCGAAAAAGAGGTTTTGAGGACAGAATTATCCGCAAGGCTGGGGAACAAGTGGGTTGACCTTGAAGAAAGAGAGATATCACTGAAAGCGCACAAAATACTGGATAACATCCTCTAGGCTCTATTTTTATAGCAAAATTTAAATACAGAAGCGGTTTAAGACCTTCCATAATATTTAAAAAAAGGAGGTGTTATGATGACAAAAAAGAGGGTGAAACCAGCTGCCATGGTTGGCAGGTATGCCTTTTTGCTGGGAGTTCTTCTTGCAGTGGTTTGGGCCATAATCGCAGTGATTAATCAGGCTGTGTCCACCAACACTGTGGTACTTTCGATATTGGTGATTATAGGCATCATTGTAGGGCTTTTGAACATATCAGCAAAGGAAACTACGCAATTCCTGCTTGCCAGTGTTGTGCTGGTGATAATGTTCGGCTTTGGCTCCACATACCTGGGGCTGGTAGGACAGGGCTCGGCGTTTAACTTCATAGGCCAGTTCCTGCAGGGACTGCTAACCTATCTGATGATACTGGTTGTGCCCGCAGGGATAGTGGTGGCTTTGAAAGAGCTCTATGTTTTTGCTGAAAAAGCATAATTTTTTATTTTATTGCTTCTTTTTTTATTTAAAATGCAGGATGTAATAACAGTTGGCAGCGCCACAGAAGATGTTTTTGTAAAAACTAGGAATCCTGAAATACTCAAAAAAGACTCTGTGCACGAAGTATGCTATCCCATAGGAACCAAGATTATCGTGGATGACATCCATTTTGAGACAGGAGGCGGGGGGACCAATGCAGGTGTTTCATTCTCCAGGATGGGGTTAAGGACAGCCTATCTTGGCAAGCTGGGGAATGACAAGAGTTCCAGGGAAATATTAAGAGAGTTGAAAAAGGAGAATGTCAAATTCGTGGGAAAGTGTGAAAAGGGCAAAACAGGCTACTCTGTCATACTCATAGGCCTGGAAAAGGACAGGACAATTCTGGCCTACAAGGGAATGGCTGACCGGCTTAAACCCAAGGATTTTGAACTGGCCAAGCTTAAGACAAAATGGTTTTACTTCTCATCAATGCTGGGTGAATCCCTTGACACCCTGAAAAGGGTAGCAAAGTTCGCAAAGAAAAAAAACATAAAGTATGCATTCAACCCCAGCAAATACTGCACTGTGAAAGGGTGCGAGTTCCTCAAGGACATAATAACTGACTGTGACATTCTTTCCATGAACAAGGAAGAGGCTGCAGATTTAGTAGGGAAAGGTAGTATTAATCAGATGCTGAAAAAGCTTCAGCAGTTTGGAAAGGTAGTGGTAATTACTGACGGCAAGAGAGGGGCTTATGCTTATAACGGAATAAATAAGTATACAGTTGTCCCGAGAAAAATAAAGGTTGTTGAAACCACGGGGGCTGGCGATTCTTTCGCCTCAGGGTTCACTGCAGGAGTCATAAAAGGCAAATCAATTGAAGATTCCTTGAGACTGGGGCAGTTCAATGCCGAAAGTGCATTGAGAAACATAGGGGCAAAGAACAACTTGCTGAGAAAAACAGAAGCTGAAAAGCTTTTAAAGTCTTCTCACATAAAGGTAAAAAAAGAGGCAATCTAAATGGGCTTTTACAATGACGCTCAGAACAGGTTTATCCTGTTAATTGAAGAATTAAGAGTCGCTTTAATATCAGGGGTTTCTGTAAGAGATGCCACAAAATATTTTGCAGATCATCTTGACAGGTTTGATTTCCTTAAAAAAGCTGCCCAAAAAATTGGGGAAGGGCAGGATTTAAATACGGTTTTGAATGAGCAGGCTGAAAAAGAAAGCTCAAAAAAAGTAAAGGATTTTTTGCGCGCGCTGACCGCAGGGGATTTCGCCCCGCAAAAACTGGAGGAACTGAGGGAAGCTTTGGTAAAGGAGAGGAAGGAGAACTTTGAAGAGGTTTCCTCTTCTGCAATGTCAAGAATCGGATGGCTGGCCACTGCAGCCATAATCCCCATAGGCATTTATTTTATGGGCAGCATGGCTGAAGTGTTTAAAGAGGTTGAACTGAGCGGCCTCGTGGTAACTGACTCTGTAAAAATAGGAGTGCTTGGCGTATGCGCAGTGATATATGTTGGGTTAATGTTTTTCAAGAGGCTGAAAAATGGTTGAACTGTCTGCAATCGCCCCTTATGTATTTGGAGCGTCTTTTATAGTTTACATTATAATAGTGCTGAAAAAGAGCTCGGACAACAAGTCAGAAGAGTTTAAGTTGAACCAGCTTGAAAAGCTTGCTGAATATTTTTCATCCGCTAATTCCCTGGAGCAGGCAATGAGGCAACTGGTTAAGGAACAACCAGCATCTTCCTCTCATTATGAGAAGGTAATTAAAAAGCGCGACAGCGGGAGTGATATGGAAACTGCACTTTCCCAGGCTGCTCAGGAAATTGAAGACGCTTTTCTGTCAAAAATCTGCACTATGCTCATATTCATAAACAGGAAAAATGATGCCCGCCTGCTGTATGATATCGTTCAAAAGATGAAAGAAGCCTCTGATATCCAGGATACTGCCAGGAAGTCCTCGGAGGTGAGCTCCTGGACTATCCAGTTTGTTTTCGCTATGGTGATCCCAATGATATACTTTTTTATGATATCCACACTGGGTTTTGAGTCTGATATTTACCTCAACGCTTTTTTAGGTGTGGTCGCTTTTGCGCCTGCGCTTTTTCAGGGAGTTGTGTACAAGCAGTGGGCAGAAAGTCTGGTGAAGATGCCTTTGCTGCTCTCCATATTTTATATGCTGTTTTTTGTAATCGCGCCCAAATTCTTCTCGCAGCTTTTGGGCTCTTTTTAATGAAGGAAGGTGAAAACATTGTTAAGCTATGACAGGACAAGAATTCCGAAGGAAGAAGAAGAAAAAAGAGAAATTAATCAAAAACTAAAAAATGCTATTTGGCTGTTAGCCATAATTATCATCCTGGTTTTGATAGCCATATGATTACAGCCTGATGAACTTGCTGGCTGCTTTCTTGAACTTATCAGGATTTTCTATGTAAAAGTGCCTCTTGATGTTCTTTTCTTTTAATACCACAAGCACGTGCCTGTCTTTTAGCTTCATTTTTTTAATCTCCTTCCACTTGATTAATGCTATAATCTGGCCGTAGTCAAACGCCAGCCCCTCCTTTATTATGTGTATTCCTATGTTGTGAATGTGGAAGTAAAAGTATGTTAAAAGCGCGATTACTATCAGAGCCACGCCGTGTATGGGCCTGGAATGATATATGTAAAAAACAGCGGTGATGACCAGCAGGGCTATTATTATCCACGAAAGTATGTTGAAAATTTTTATTTTGGCCAAGGGATAAACAGCATCAAAAAAGGTTTTTTTCAGCTGTTTTCTCCTGAGCAGGACATTAAAATGGATATGTTTTGTCCAGGTGAGTATTACAAATATTAAAATGAAATACCCAACAGACAAGAAGAAAAGCGAAAGTGAAAACACAAGCCCCCTGAAGAAGAGGAAAATAAAGAATATTATAAATGAGAGGTACAAAGAAAAACCAACTACTCTGATTAATTTATCCAGCCTGCTTACGTCTTTTGACATAGTCCTCCACAACCTCTTTTACCTGGGGATTCATAGTGGGCTTGGCATTGGGTCCCAGAGAGTAATATGTCTTTTCAACCTCGCTTCCCCAGGAGAACTCTCCTTTTTCCTTTTCTATCTTTTTGACTATAAACTCGCCCAGAGCAACGCCTTTTTTCAGGTGGTAGTAAATGGATTTCTGGGTGCACTTGGGAAAGACTTCCCTGTAAATCTTGTAGATTTCATAGCCGTAGCCTTCTCCCAGGAAATACAGTATGTCCACGATGTTCTGCCTGATCTGCGACTTTACCGGCCTGCCTCTCTTTCCCATAGGCAGGAGAAAATTGCCTGCGTTTAAATAGTTTTCCATATGATAAAAAATAGCAACTTATTTATACCCAGAATTCCCATAAGATACATGAAAACTATTTGCATCTTATCAAAGGACAATTTAAAATTAGCAAAAGCGGAATTCAGGGCTGTAATGGGCAAAAGCTTTGACATAGATGAAAACGTTATCATCTGCAACTGCGATAAGAAGGACATAGAAAAGGCAAAGAAAAGGTTGGCCTATTCCAATTCAATTTTCCGCCTGTTAATCTCCTGCCCTCCGGAAGACATGGAAAAAATGATCAGGGATTTCAGCTGGCAGGATGTTTATGAGGAGAGTTATGTTGTGAGGAAAATAAACTGCCATCAGATAAAAGATGAAAAGTATTATGGGAGCTTAATCTGGCCGCTGTTAAAAAATCCAAAAGTTGACTTGAAAAATGCGAAAACAGAAATCTTCATTATTTGTGCAAAAAAAGCCTATGTGGGAATTTTAATCGGAAAAACGGACAAATCATATCTTCAAAGAGCGTCTGCCATGAAGCCTTCGCTTCATCCGACTGCAATAAACCCCAAACTGGCTAAGGCGATGGTTAATTTAACCAGAGCAGAGCAAAATGATACAATAATTGACCCTTTCTGCGGCACAGGAGGAATACTTGTAGAAGCCGGGCTGATGGGACTGAAAACAGTCGGCCTTGACATTTCCGAAAAAATGCTCAAGTTTGCCGAAAAAAACCTGGAGGGTTACAAGGTCAAAAACTGGAAATTAGCAAGCCAGGACGCTACAAGAGCAAACATTAAAGCAGATTACATAGTGACTGACCTGCCTTACGGCAAGAACAGCAGGATAACTGGAAAACTGGAAAAGCTTTACAGGGATTTTTTAATGAACATAAAAAAGCAGGGAATAAAGAAGGCAGTTATAGGATTTCCCAGCTTCACTGACTGCAAAAGGATTATAAAGAAAGCAGGCTTTTCCATTGAGGAGGAATTTGAGCACTATCTCCACAAAAGTTTGACAAAGAGAATTGTCGTGATAAAATGATTGAGAAGGGAATGCTTGTTAAAAAGTTCAGGACAATGGGGATAAATGAGAAGATAATCTCTGCTTTTAAGAAAATCAAGAGAGAGGACTTTGTTTTGGAGGATTACAAAGATGAAGTTTATGAAGACATCCCCCTGCCCATCCCTGCAGGCCAGACCATCTCGCAGCCGACCACAGTTGTCATAATGCTTGATGCCCTTGAGCTGAAAGAAAGCGACAAGGTGCTTGAGATAGGTGCAGGCTCCGGCTATAACGCTGCCTTGATGGGAAAAATATGCAGTAAGGGAAAGGTTGTCAGCATTGAGTTCTCTAAGGAGCTCTATGATTTCGCAGGCAAAAACATAGAAAAAGCGGGATTGGAAAATGTAATAATAATTAATGGCGACGGCACAAAGGGCTATGTAAAGGAATCCCCTTATGACAAGATAATATGCACAGCCGCAATTCCGGAAATACCAAGAGAATGGAAGGAGCAATTAAAAAAAGAGGGGGTTATAATAGCCCCGGTAGGACCCCAGCACAGCCAGAAAATTACAAAGCTTAAAAAATCCGGCAAGGGAGAAGAGATAAAGGATTTGGGGGACTTTGTTTTCGTGCCTTCGAGAGGGAAATATGGCTACAATATTTGATTTGTATTCCAGGGGAGAGATTGAACAGGTAATAAGTGGTATGTGTGTTCTCATAGAGCAGGGAGTGGAAAAAACAGAGATACTTGGGCAGTTTGAGAAGGATATGGCTGAAGAGATCTATGACCTTGCCGAAGCAAGAATAAAAGCAAGGTTCAAGGGGCTTCCTGACAATCTGTATTACAATCCTGAAGACTTGAGATTTGCCACTCCCAAGGTCGTTGCTGATTACAGGGCCAAAAGGCTAAAATGCGGAACTATTGTAGATTTGGGATGCTCTGTTGGGATGCAGTCCATCGCATTTGCCAAACAGTGCAACAAAGTCCTGGCTGTGGAAATTGACAGAAGGAAATTGAGATATGCACAGGAGAATGCAAAAATTTTGGGAATTGGTAACGTAGAGTTTATTTTGGGGGACGTTCTTGACAATAACATAATAAGCAAGTTAAAGGAAGCGGATATGTTTTTTTGCGATCCTGAAAGGCTTCCTGAAGAATCTGAAAGGAGAATAGACACCATCAGGCCTGACCCCAGGCTTCTGCTGGAAAAATATCCTGACGATATTGCGATGGAATTTCCGCCCCAGATCTCAAGAGTGGATTTTGACTGCGAAAAGGAATACCTGTCTGTTTATGGGCAGCTGAACCGCCTGACCCTTTACTTCGGAAAGCTAAAAAAAACAGATGTCTCTGCCGTGGCCCTGCCTTCCGGGGAAAGGATGGAAAAGAACAGCACCAGGGAGTTTGTTGCGGACAACAGGAAGGGCCTGCCTCTCAGTTACCTGTATGATGTTGACGGCGCTGTGATGAAAGCGGGAATGTTCTGGCAGCTTGCAAAAGTCACCAGGACAATACCTGTAGAGAGAGGAGTTCTGACATCTGATGAGCTGGTTGAAAATCCTTTTTTCAGGAATTCCTTCAAGGTACTTGAAACTGTCCACCACGATTTTGACAGTGTAGTGCATTCCCTTCAAAAGAATAACGCAGGAAGAGTGATATTAAGGTACAATGTTCTACCGCAGGACTACTGGACTGAGAGAAACAAGTATGAGGAGCATCTTAAAGGAGACAAAATTGTTTATTTGTTCCTGTTTGAAAAGGCGGTCATAGCCGAGAAAGTTTAGAAAGCCGGTTCTTCATATTCTTTTATTTGCATCATAACTGGTATGAAAAACCTGTCCATTGCGTAATTTTTCAATTTGGAAGGAACAATGTCCAGTTTCTTAATTGCGGCATCCCTCATATGGATATATTCCTCGTATGATTTTTTCACGGTCATTATTGACATACGTGGAAAATCTTTAATTTTTGCTCGCTCCGTCTCCTGGAAAAATCCTTCCAGAGCCCAGTCATCTTGGCTATGCCTTCTGCCTCTCCTTGCATCGCTAATCATTCTCTCCAGGGGATAAAATTCAGCATAAAATTGTTCCCGTGTAACAGGGAGTTCTATTTCTGCTGTCGTTTTCTCCGGTTCACACCCCCCAACTGCTTCTGCAGACGCTCCATTTTCTTCAAATGTTCCTTTTTTCTCTTCCTTAATAGACCGCCCGCCGACCAAAACAAAAGAATATTCTGCAAATGGGGACATTATTGTTACTGTCCTCTCAAGGTTTTTCCCGCCTAATAAAAGGGGCCCCACATAAGGGTTCTTGTTGTTCCCGTTTACCAGAACCATATTCTTTAATTTTTCAGAGATTTCATCCTGCAGTTCGTAAGGCAGGATGTGGAAGCTTATGTTGCCAAATTCAGGAAGCTCCTGACGCCAGTGGCGGATATTTCGTCTGGCAAAAAATAAATAACCCTTGTTCAGCCTGCTGAAAGTGTATGACCCGGGATTGGTTATGAATCCGATTCCGGTATCATCAGGCATCTTTTCAGGAATTAGCAGAGTGCTGTTTTTTCCTTTCTTGGCAGACTGCTCAACAAGAGCATCTTCAATACTTCGGCCAGAAGGAGTTTTCTCGCACCGGTGTTCCATTCTTCCTCCTGCACTGGAATGCGCAACTATGGTGCCTGTTCCAACATATCCTTCTTCGGGTAGGTTTTCTGCATCTTTTATTGCAAGCACCTCAAGAAATGAGGCAAGGCTTCTGCCTGTTTCCTCTGCTTCTTGATATGCACCTGCAAATGTTGCTCTTATGATTTCATAGCTCATTTTTTCTCAATAAAGAAATTATACTTTTCTGTAGGGGAAAGTGTTTTGCTGAAAAGTCTCAGATTGAAGTTTTTGCCTGCATTTTCCAAAAGCACAGGGCCGGCATAATGAACGCCCAAATCCTGCTTGTCAATGCCTGCAATCTCATCTTCATTTTCCTTGTCCGTGGTGAGGACATAAAAACGCCTGTTTTTGTAGTCGATAAACTCAAAATTGGGCTTGAAATCATTCAGGGGCGTAAAGCGTATGGATAATTTAGTTTGTTTTACTGAATAGGTTCCGGGCGGCATAATGTAAAGTGTTCCCTGCTGATGGTTTTTGCCGGGAATTTCAAAAACCAGTCTCGTGCGCGGAGTATTTTCATCATAAAACTCCCTGCTTATAAGGCTCATTGGGCCTCTCTTTTGGAGCCGGAAAGCAATTATCGTTCCTGAGCATATTGGCCCAAGAGCTCCGCTAATTTCAGGAGGTATCTTATTTACTATCTCTGATATTGAAGCAAGCCTTGAGCCATCTTCTTCAGCTTCTTTCAAGGCAGTTCTTAAGTCTGATCTTCTGTGCCTCCACTTTTCGCCAAATCCCATACCCAAATGCAGCTATACCTGCCTTATATACCTTTCTACTTTTCAATAGTTACTTCTTGCTTATTTTAGCTATAAAAAATGGCTGGGTGCCTGTTTTATAGAGCCAGGTTCTGATGCATTTTTTCAGATCAGGAATGTATTTTTTTGCCTTCAAATCCAGGAAGAGCGGGAGTTCCGACATCCAATTCAATTTTTTCAAGCTTGATTTTGTGGTTTTTTAATACCCAGTCCAGCACCAAATCCATTTCCGGGATTTAATATTTTAACAGGCAGCTGTGAAGCCGCTTCCTGAAGATAATAATAGCCCTGCAGGTATGCAGGGTTGAGCCATCAGCTTCATAAAAACAACCAAAACCAGGAAAAGGCATTTTCTGCAGTTTTATCCCCGTATCTTTTGGCCTTGCCAGCAAAGCCTCTTCAGCAATCTTAAGGTGTTTATTCTTATGGATTTTTTTTGTTTTAACTTCAAGAAGTTTCGTGTAGTCCTCCCCAATACTCCTCTGTACCTTGCTAGGAATTTGTTTTACAGCTCTACAATTATTTTCTGGTTTTTTTCTTCTACGCTCTTTATCTTCTTGTTCTTTATTCTTGATTTTATCTCATCCCAGGACATTTTCTTTCTCGCCTCTTCAAATTCTTTCATTAATTTCGCAAGTTCCTGGTACCTTTCATAAATCATTTCCCCGGCTCTCTGGTTTTGCTCCATTTCCTTTTTGAGCTTGTCAACATTCTTTTTTTGCGTTGCTATTATCTTCTCTATTTTCTCTATTCCCCCCTGGTATTTTCTCGCCAGCTCGCTTTCCTCTGCTTTTTCTGTTGTCTGGGTCAGATAACTGTCTACAGCTTCGTAAAAAGCAGAGAATGCTACCTTGTTTCTGCCCTCATAAACTTTTAAATCATAAACAGTGGCGTCAACAGGCTTTTCATCATAAACAGTCATTGGGGAAGGCTCTTCATTCAGCAGGGAACTAAATGTATTAAACACCTGTTTTGCCTCTTTTTCAGACAGTCTTTCCCTATCCTTTGCAATTCCCGCCCTGAAGCATATCTCCTCGGAATAAATTCCGCCCACGAGAGCTGCAAGTTTTTTCACCAGCGGCTGTTTTGAGGAATTTAGCGTTTCAATGAATCCCTTCTCTTTGATCCAGAAAATATCCCTTTTCTCTGGAAAAACATATTTTTCCCCTTTTTTTATTTCCCTGCTTGGCCTGTTGACAGCGATTATGCTGTAATTCTCATCGCACAATACCATATTTGTCTGCCCGTATAATTCCATAATCAAAAGGAAAGGGTTTATCCCAATAACTATTATTCTTTCAGAGCCCTTCTGGAGTATTTTACTGACTTTCCTGCCTTCAAGGTGTTTTCTCAAGACCATGCAGAATGTCGTGGGCTTTGCAGGTGTTTCCTCTTTTTCAGGGTGAAGGAATATGAACTTGTCCCTTATTTTCAAGAACCTGTTGCCGCCAGTTATGCGGATTTTAAAAAGAAACTCTTTTTTGGACAGCTGATAAATTTTGTCTATCCTGCCATTTAACAAAGACTGGAATTCATTCACCAACTGCCTGATTTCAAGAGTGGAAAGGTCTTTTTTCATAGATGATGTTAAGAAAGAGCTTTTATAAAATTATGCTAAATGCCCACTCCCTGGTAAACGCCCTCGTCAGCTGTCTTGGTCTCCCTGTTCCTGGGACCCAGGGCAGTGATTTTAACTATTGCATTCCTGGGAACTTCCCCTACAATGCAGGTATATTCCTCCTTCCCCCCGGCAGGCACAAGCCCCACTATCTCTTTTCCTACCCTGACTTCATAATTAACGCAGCCAGGCTGTTCTTTCTCCATGGATTTCCATTTTAGCATGAATCTTCCGCTTTCCAGGGGAATTATCTTCACTGTCATTTATACCTCACGATGTCATACTCCTGCCTTTTCTGCTCAAACCATTCAGCAAGCATTTGCTGGCTTTTTATTATGACAATTGTCCTGTTAATGTCCTGCTTTACAGCTTCATAATCCTGCTGTAACGTGTCTTTATACTGTTCGTAAAATCCTTTTATCTCTTCTTCACTGACAGGTATGTCCTGGAGTATTGTTTCATTCATAAACTTATAAGATAAAAGCTGTTTTTTGTAGGCGTTGAATATGTCATTAACTTCTATTCTCTGCTGCTCCAGCGACTGTTCCAGGTGCTCTCTGGTTAATCCTGCGCTTTGGAGTGAAGCGTCGATACTCGCTTCCACCTCCTCATCCGTGACTTCCACACCTATTTTCTTTGCTTCCTGCTTTAAAATTGCAAAGTTTATGGCCTGCTCCAGCAGCTCTTCCTGGCTTATGTTCTCCCGCATATTGGGAGGAACTGTAAGTGCTATTTCATTAAGGTCCTGCTGCGTTATGGGAACTCCGTTTACATCAGCCAAAGCTGGTTTTGTCTTGGAAGCTGCAAAATAGAACATATAAGCAAGAAGTATTGCAATTACAACAATTATTATAACTATCAGAAGCTCTTTTGTCAGGGGGAAATTTTTCTCTTCCTTGGGCTTTCTGGCTTTTTTTGGTTTTCTGCCTTTCCTTTTCCCGGCCATTGCCTAAGTGTAAAAGCAAATTATTTAAATAATTATCCATAAGATGGGTAATATGCCTTATGATATAATTATCGGCAGGGATGAGGAAGAGAAAAAAAAGTATGGTGAGAAAGGAATAGTCTTTCTGGGAAGGCATTATGTGAAGATGGGGCAGGTCACTTCCCTGTCAAACAACATCTATATGGACGTGGCCCGTTCTCACGTAATTTTTGTCGTGGGAAAGAGAGGCTCTGGGAAGTCTTACACTATGGGGGTGATTGCAGAAGGGGTTTCAGACCTGCCTGAGGAAGTGGCCCAGAACATCGCTGTCATTCTGCTGGACACTATGGGGATTTACTGGACTATGAAGTATCCCAATGTTCAGGACGCGGACTTGCTGGACAACTGGGGGCTTAAGCCAAAAGGATTAGATGTTAATATTTTCACACCTGTAGGCTACTACAAGGACTACAAGGAGAAGGGAGTTCCAACTGACTACCCTTTTTCAATAAAGCCTTCTGAGCTTGATTCTGAAGACTGGCTGAACACTTTCGGGCTTACCAGGAATGATGAGCCAGGTGTTCTTATTGAAAGGATAATTTTCAAGCTTAAAGAGCAAAAGAAGGATTATTCAATGCAGGACATTCTGGATGCTATTGAAGGTGAGGCCAAATTTGACGAGAGGACAAAGAACATCGCCGCAAATCATTTTCTTAACGCCCAGACCTGGGGGCTTTTTGACGAGAAGGGAACAAAGATGAAGGAACTGGCAAAGGGAGGCCAGGTCAGTGTTCTTGACGTCAGCTGCTACGCAACCCTCCCTGGAGGATGGGAAATAAAATCCCTGGCAGTGGGGCTTATAGCAAAAAAATTATTTACAGAAAGAATGCTTGCAAGGAAGTTTGAGGAATATGAGGAAGTAAAGGCCTCCACTCATTACATCACAGAGGAGAAGAAGGAAAAGCAGGAAATGCCCCTGGTATGGCTGGTTATTGATGAGGCCCATGAATTCCTGCCCAACAAGGGCAAGACCGTTGCTTCTGACCCCCTTATTACAATATTGAGAGAGGGAAGGCAGCCCGGAATTTCCCTGATTCTTGCTTCCCAGCAGCCCGGAAAAATCCACACAGACGTGATGACCCAGGCAGACACTGTAATTGCTCACAGGATTACAGCAAAGCTTGATGTGGATGCATTGGGGATGCTTATGCAGACTTATATGAGAGAGGGCCTGACCCAGCAGTTGGACAATTTGCCTGACTTGAAGGGCTCTGCCATAATATTTGATGATACTAATGAGAGGATGTATCCCATGAGGATAAGGCCAAGGCTTACCTGGCACGGGGGTTCAGCTCCTGTGGCAATAAGGGAAGAAAAAAAGGTATTTTAACTATGTTGAAGTAATTAAAATTAGAAACCTTTATAAATGATTTCTTTTCCTTAAATATATGGAAACACTAAAAATATTGCCTTTAAGGGGGACCAGAGGAGATTTGGCTTCTTATTTCATAGTCTCTGAAGATTACCATAACAGATTCCTGCCCCATAACGTTAAGCTCAAGGGAGGCTTCAGGAAAGGCTTCCAGGACAACAGGCTCAGGGAACTGAAAGAAGACGAGAAAAAAGCACTATTGCTAATGAAAAAACTAAGGCAGGGGGTATTTCCTGAAGGATATGTACTTTTCACACCAAAACCTGCCTCACCGAAATACCCGCTTATAGAAGAAGTTTTTGTGAAAAGAGATATGGAAGATGCCAACAAGCTGGAAAAGGCCTTGATAATAGAGACAGCAAACCAGATCTTGACAGCAAACGCAAAAAGAGCCAATCCTTTTCCCATGGACTCTCTTTACCTGCAGATTCCCAGGAGGATAGAAAAGGAATTTTCAGGTATGTACAAGGAAGATCTGGGATTCAGGGACGCAGCAAGGGACGACAGGTTCCTTTGGCTGAAAGGAGACATAGAGAAGGTTGCGGACTATGGCATTTTCACTTCTGATTGAATTTTTCCTTTGCTTTCCTCTCCTTGTGATACACTGAGTGCGAAGCTCTTTTTTCAAACAAAGAAATTGCCAGCCTCACAATATCCGACTGGTATCTTTTCAAGTCCTTTTCACCGAAAATCCTTTTTGCGTCGTCAACAGACTCCTTCATAATCTCAATGTTTTCATTCCGCGCCTTCCCGTCTGCCTGTTTTTCCTCTGTCTCGGTTAATTCGACTTCTTCCCACTTAGGATAAACTGACTTTTCTGTCTTCTTGGGGAAGGATTTTGCAAAAGGCATTCTTGTTAACAAGACAAGGACCTTTTTATATTTTTAGCATATACAATAACTGCTTTGCTGTTTCAGAAACCTTATTTTTTTATGCCTTCCATCCTCAACAGGTCCTCAGTAGGGGCATAAGTCAGGGAAATCAGTGAAGCTACGAACATTGCAGCAAACACTATCATAAAGGATATGCCAAAACTTTTGGACTGGGGATAAACCCAGACAACAGATATTGCAAATCCAAGCATGGATGCCAGCATAAAGCTTCCGGGCAATGGAGCTATTTTCTTCATTTTTTGCCTCTTTAAAGCGTATATATTATCTGATTTTTTAAAGGTTATGGTTTAAGATTATTTGAAATTGATAAATTTTAGCTTGTCAACCTTTTTCTTTGCATTCTCAAGCTGTTTTAAGAAATTGGTCATAAAGCTTTCCATATGGGCTGCAGCGTGCTTTTTGTCCTCCCCGCAAAGCAAAGTGCCTGCCTTGCAGGCCTTGTAAACCCCGTCCAGTTCCTTATCGCTTTCAATAAGATGCTGCTTGTACATCTCAAAAATCATGCACTGTTCAGGAATTCCACCTATTTTTTTCTGGAGCTCTGCGGTTTCCCTTCCGCCTGTCTTTGCCTTCCTGATTTTCCTGACAGCGCTTTTGACATCCTCAGGCAGCTCTATCATCGACTCCGGCTTTGATTTTGACATTTTCATGTCGCCGTCAAGAGAAGGGGTGAATTTATGGTATATCGAGGAGATAGGAGTGAAATTATGTTTTGATTTTGTCCTGGAAATGATGTCCCTGCACAGCCTGATGTGAGGGTCCTGGTCTATTCCCACAGGGATTATTCCTGGCATTTTCTCCTCCAGCTGGGGGAAAAGCATGTCTCCTGACTGAAGCGCCGCGCTCATAATCCTTCCAGGATCAGCCAGTCCGTAAATTGCCTTGAATTCGTTCAGAGTAATCTTTTTTGCAAACTCAAAGGCCAGGTGCATTGCCTTCTTGTTCTCTGACTGGAAATAAAAAAGGGTCTTTTTGGGGTCCAGGCCGAGGGCAATATACGCCGGAATCTGGAATTCAAAAGCCCTTTTTTTGGCTTCTTCAAGGGAAACTCCTCTTGTGGCGGCTGCCTCCAGGTCCGCAACCAGAATGTATGCCTTGGCTCCCTGTTCCTGAAAATACCTTATGTTTTCAACTACCATCTTGGTGCCGAAATGTATTCTTTCAGCAGTGGGCATTATCCCGCTCAATACATAGAATTTCTGCTTTTTCTTTATGGCATCGCTAATTCTTTTAAGGTCCCTGCCTGCAAAAACAATCCCCCGTCGCATAATCCTGTTGGGATCGGGAAAAAGCTTGGGGTTGAATGTTTCCAGACCGAACTTCTGGATTATCTTCTCATAATCCTCTGCCAGCTCAGAGCCCCAGGGGTCTATTATTTTCATAATGGTTTAGAAAAGGGGTTTATTTAAAAATATTCTGTATAATCCCCATGGCTTTCTCCCTTTTTCTTGGAAAGCAGGCTATGTTCATTTTTATGTGAAAGCACTTTCCTGAGTCAGTAATATGGTATTCATTATTCCCCAGCAGTTTTTGCTTGTCAAATCTTATGAAAAAATTGAAATCCTCATCCAGCCTTGATTCTGCCTGTTTCATCAGCAGTTCTTTCTGCTCACTGCCCAGTATTTTCTCTAGATGCTTGAGAAAAGCATTGGCGTGCTTTTCCTTTTGCAGGATTATTTCCAGTACAACTATTTTTTTGTCATTAAACCCTGTTGCTCTCTTCCTTTCCAAAGATACCTTTTCCTCTTCCAGGTCAAGGGGGATAAAAGACCTTAACTTTTCTGCAATTTTCTCCTCATCTTCCCCTTCCTTCACAAACACAGAAATTTTGATATTGTTCAGCAGTTTCATGTGCTTCCTTATCCTCCCTTTTTTATATAATTAATGAAAAGTTTTAAAAAAGGATAAACCCAATAATACTTTCCAATGTCAGACCCCCTGTGCAATTTTTATCAGGTGCGTTACAAGCTGTTTGAGGAAGATGGAGTTTCTGTTCCTGTATGCCCTGTTTTTGACAGGACCTGCAGGTATTCCGGCCAGAAAATAAACAATGAGTATATTGTCTGTGAAAAAAGGCTTTTGCTTGACAAAAATATCAACCCTGACGAGCATTACAAGAGTATTAAAGAAAACGTGCCTGCTGAAAAAGAGCCAGGGATACGATGGCCGTCCCGGACAGAAAGGGAAGAGCACTTAGAAAAGAGGTTGATGTAAATCCAAAAGCATTAAAAATAAGCTGATAAAAAGCTATTGTATGAAACATAATCTTAAAATCACGCTTTTCCTTGTAGTTTTGTTCTTCGCAGCCCAGCTTGTAGGACTGGAAGCTGTGAGGCAGTCCATAGACATTCTTGAATTTCAGGAGACCGGAAATGTAACTTACACCGCGCTGGCAGGCAACATTACCAGGCCGGAAATAGAGCCCGCTTATTCTGCTATTTGGATTATTGCCGCGATAATAGTGGGAACCCTGCTTGTTCTTTTGCTAATCCGATTCAAGCAACAAAATATATGGAAAACATGGTTCTTCCTCAGCGTTTTGGTAACATTGACATTCGCTTTTGACGCCTTTCTGGACAATGGATACGCAGCCCTCATACTTGCTGCAGGCCTTGCATTGTGGAAAGTCTATAGGCCAGGAATAATAATCCATAATTTCACAGAGCTGTTCATTTACGGCGGGCTTGCAGTAATCTTTGTTCCCGTAATGAACATATGGGCAGGAATAATATTGCTGCTGCTCATATCAGCCTATGACATGTACGCTGTCTGGAAAAGCAAGCATATGATAAAGATGGCGAAATTCCAGGCAAAGAGCCAGATATTCGCCGGGCTGTTCATACCGTACAAGAAAGTTAAAAAGCCCAGGAAGGGCCAGAAAGCTGTTAAGAAAAGGGTGAGGACCGCTGTTTTGGGAGGAGGGGACATAGGATTTCCCCTGATTTTCACAGGAACTGTATTGACAGAACTGGTGGCAAGATACGGCTTTTTAACAGGCTTTCTGATGTCCCTTATAATAACAGTTTGTGCAACTGCCGCCCTTTTCCTGCTTTTTGCAAAGGCGAAAAAGGATAAGTTTTATCCTGCTATGCCCTTCATCACAATAGGGTGTTTTGCGGGTTATGCAATAGTTTTGATTTTGCAGATGGTTATTTAACTGTTTTTTTAGCCCCAGGCTTTGGCCCTGGCTTTATCTTGAGGTCCTCTGTTTTCAGAAATTCCTTAAACTCATCTACTGAGTTTTCCTGAACAAAATAGCAGGTATTCTGGTTTTTTCCCACTCTGAGCAGGTAAGACGGAATTTCTTTGGTGCTGCGCAAATGCTCAAGCTGGCCTGTAATTGTGTTCTCTGTCTGAGTATTTGATTCAAGGTCCCCGCTGGCAGACATATCGCTTAATACTGTGTGTAACGGAACATATCCCTGCACTGTTTTCACTGCTGCCTTGAAGTCCTTGGCGAAATAATGGTCCTTGCGCCTCTCCCCATCAACCACTGCTTCTTCAAGCACTCCGCTTTCCCTTAACCTCCTTATGGCAATGTAAGAGACGCCGGTTTTTTCATTCAAATCCTTGGAAGAATATAGCCTGTACGGATTGAGTGTGGTTTCCGGCCTGGCAGATGTCTCTTCCAGGATTGCTGTAAGCGTTTTGTAATCTCCGCTTACTTTTTCCAAATTCTTTGCTTTCTGTTCATCCCTTTTGGCAATGACTTTTTTGGCTGTAGGACTGTTGGAAAAAGTGTCAAGTACCTGCTGGTTTGTTATCGCGTGTATGACCGCATTAGCCAAGGCAGAATCAATATGGTTTTGAGAAAATATTTTTATCGCCTCAGGATTCACATAAACCCTTTTTTCATCAGGATTAAACCTTGCTATTGTGCCTGCTTTTTCTCCTGCATCAAAGGCAATGCTCCGGATTCCCTTGAATTGTTTCATTGCGCGTTCAGTGACATTTTCAATGCTTTGTTCAAGACTTGCAACCAGCTTCTCCCTTTGTTTTGCCCTGGACTCCCGCTTAAAATCCTCTGCCAGGCTGCCAAGTACCTTTTTAATTACAGGTTCCACTTTTTTGAACCTTGGATGGTCTGTCTTGAGGTTTGTCCTGTCAAATCCTATGCAGGGATCAAGCCCGTCAGCATAAACTGTGGCTGTTAACCTTGTCTCCAGCCCCGCCCTGAACTGGTGTCCTACCCTGAAATAAAAGGGGTCTCCGACCCTTCTCCCGTTGACCTTGATGTGCACTCCCCTGCTGCTCTTGTCAGGTATTGGGGAAGAACAGACGAAGAAGGAGCCGTGAACCCTGCCAACACCATCCACCATTTCGTCAAGGCAGTATTCCGCTCCCCGTTCTATCTTGACCGGCTTTATTTCCTTTCCATTGATTGTGATCTTAAAATCATCGCGCATAGGCATGTTCCTTCTGAGACTGCCAATCAGCGAATCAACTGTGAAATCCCTCCCCTCTCTCAGGGCATTCAGTTCGCTGACCTTTATTCGCATTCCGTGCTTGTTCTTCTCCTTTTCCTGATTCACCTGAACCTTGATGGGCTTGTTCATGGTCAGGTCCTCAGACAAGTCTTCCTTAATTTCCCTCCTCTTGCCTTCTTTCCAAGCTGTGATTTCAGCAGAATTTCCCAGGTATTTTAATGCGAGAGTTGCTATCCCAAATTTGCCTATGGGCATCCTTCCCTTTTTTGTTAGTTTCCTTTGCTGTTTTAAGCTGTCGCCAAGCCTGAAAAAGGCGTCAAGCCCTTCAACATCCGCCCCCTCTCCATCATCCTCAAAGAGGATATAGTCCTCTTCAGGTTTGTACTCTATTCGCACGTGCTCGGCATCCTCATCAAAAGAATTACTGATAATCTCTTCTGCAGCGTGATAATCACTATGGAAAATAACTGAACTCATAACCTGGGGGAGGTTCTTCCCAGGCCTTCTTCTGACAGCCTCTGTTCTTGTTTTTTTAGAAGGAGCTTTTGCCCTATTCCTGGCGGCAGTCTTCTTAGCATTCCCAGCAGCTTTTTTAGGCTGTTTTCTTTTTTTCTTAGCAGTTCCCAATATACCACCCAATCTCCACTCCTGAATAACAAACATATTTAAATATTTATGTATTGTTATTATTTCAAGCAATTGATGAATATATACTGTTTAAACAAAAAAACAACAAAAAATATTTAATAACCAAAAACACAAAACAGGGGTATGGCAATGGAGGATTTTGGCGGTTTCAATGACATTTTTTCTCTTTCTGTGGAATACCTATCCCTTGCTGAGATTGCAGAAAAGACGCATCTTGAAGAAAAAGAGGTGCTGAAAAGGCTGTCAGAGCAGGGAATAAAAGGCAAGAATCTTGGGGAAGATGAAACTGTCTATGCAGCCAACAGCAGGTTTCGCCAGGCCTTTCCGGAACTGGAAGGAGGCAAGAAAGAGACTATAAAGTCACCAAAAGACACAGAACCAGAGAAGAAGGCAGAGCCGCTTGAAGAAAGAATTCTAATTGAGGATGAAACAAAAGAAACTCACACAAAAAAAGTGGAGTTGATTATGGGAGGCCATAAAATCCACAAGATTGATTGTTTTTATGATGTTTCCCCTCTTGTTGCTGATGAAAGATTTGCAGAAATACTGGAAAATCAGGATTACATAAGCAGGGAAGGGAGCAAGTGGTTTGTTGAAGAGGAAATGATGCATGAATTCAAAGAATTATACTCTTCATTCAAAAGGCCCAGGCAAAAAAAACAAAAACAAAAGAAGGCAAAAAGCAAACCTGCAAAAATTCTTCCTATTGCTAAAGGTAATTCTATGGCAGAGGAAAAAGGCATACCCCAAAACCTGAAGATATTTATGGCCCAATACAACATCAAGGTAAAAAATGGCGCTTATAATGTGACAGAATTTGTGAATTCCCAGGATTCTGGTTTTGAGGAAACAGTCACCAGCCTGCCGTATGTTGATTTTGAAGACGGAGAGATAATTGTAGAGAAGGACAAGGTAAAATCGCTTTTTTCATTTTTCCAGCATTACAATAGACTGAACAGCAAACACAACAAAAAAACATCCCAGAATCATTCAGAGCTTAGGGATTCATTGGTTCAGAGAGTGATATCGGTTTTGGGCAACGGAAAATTTGAAGGGGAAGGAGCTGTAAAGGAGATTACAAGGACAACAGGAGTTCATCGCAATTACATCGAGAGAATGACTAATGTTCTGATTGAAGAAGCGCTTCCATTAATTCACGTCAATAAAGAACAGGTAAGCTATGAAAGAGCAAGAGGGTTAATCGCTGAATTACAGTCAAGCGAGCTGGAAAGGGAGAAAGGAGATATTGACAGCAGAATTGAGGAAATATTCAGGAAAAAAACCCCTGAAGGATTGGAAAGGGAAAGAAGAAGACTGTACAACGCAACAGAAGCCAGGCTTGACAAGCTTGGAAGGGTCGCCTTAGGCAATCTTGAGAAGATTGAAAGGGAAGGGGAGGTAAAGATGACAAAAGGGCTTCTTTTTGCCATAATAGAACTTTCCAGGGTGGATTACAGCTATATTTAGTCATCAAAACCTTTATAAATGCATTCTACAGGGTGTAAACCGGCAGGCTATGCTGGCGTGCTAGCCCTACGCTGTAACCACAGACGGGCTTTACGGTGGAGCTATACTGCAGGGAAGGGCTGGCTATGGGCTTCTTGGTCCCGGGCTGTACTATGAGGCTCTGTCCCGCAGGATTGGTGCCGCGGGAAACAGGTCAGGGCAGGAATGCAGCAGCCTTAACCGCAGTTTCCGATGCTTGCGGGGTAGCGGAGCTGAGGAAGGTCCGGGGCAGCCAGGAGGCCTGTGCCTTTTCGACCCTGCAGGGCCTGCCATTTTCACGCTTAAAATGGGGTTTAGCATAGCAGTTTTCGGAGACAGCATAACCTACGGAGCTGGTGATTCAGAGTTTGACGGTTGGGTAGGCAGGCTCAGGAAATACCTTAATAGCGCTCCCAAAAACATCTTTGTTTATAACAGAGGAGTTGGGGGAGACAAGACAGAGGATTTGCTGGAAAGGTTTGAAGTTGAGTGCCAATCAATAGGGCCGGACATAATAATCTTTGCCATAGGAATAAATGACTCGCAATATGTGAAAACAAAAAACAATCCAAGAGTCAGCATTGAAAAATTTGAGGAAAATGTCAAAAAATTAATTGAAAAAACCAAAAAATTCACAGAAAAAATTTTATTTGTCGGATTGACCAAAGCTGATGAGACGAAGACAATGCCCATTCCCTGGGGGAAAGAAAAATATTATGAAAATGATGTTATTCTCCAGTATGATTCCGTAATCAGGCAAATCTGCCAGAAGAGCAATATTCTTTACATTCATATGTTTGACTTATTGGATGATAAGCTTTTGCCTGACGGCCTGCATCCAAATTCAGAAGGATACGAAAAAATGTTCAACAGAGTCAGGGATTTTTTGGTTGAGAAGGGAGTATTAGAATGAAAACACTGATAATTGGGGCATTGCCTGAAACTGAAGAAAGAAGAAGATTGTATGAATCAATGATTTCTGTATGCAGAAATTTCTCTGAAGAAATCAAAACTCCTATTGGCACAATGAATTTTCAGGGAACGGAGAAAGAAAGATATGAGCGAGCTTTTAATTCAGTGAAGGAGGCAGAGATAATCATAGCAGATATGTCAGAGCCCTCAACAGGACAGGGAATGGAGATAAGGGAGTCGACCATCATTAACAAGCCTTTAATCGTAACAGCTAAGGAAAACAGCAAGGTTTCTGGATTGGTCAAGTCCTGCCCTAACCTGAAGAGAATCATTTATTATTCTGGCCTGGAAGATTTGAAAGGAAAATTAAGGAATAGCTTAAAATGAAAGAGACTGAAGTTAAGATAATTGAAATTAACAAAGAAAACGTAATAAAAAAGCTTGAAGAAATCGGAGCTGGAAAAGTTTTTGAGGGGGATGTTGATTCCACGGTGTTTGATTTTGAAGATGAAAAACTTGCAAATGACAAAAAATTCATAAGATTGAGAAAAAAAGGAGATAAATCTTTCTTAACACTTAAAAAAGCAGTTGAAAAAGACAAGGCAAAGATAATGGATGAGTTTGAAACAGAAATAGGAGATTTCAACGTTATGCTTAAAATCCTGAAAATGCTGCACTTAAAGACCTTAAAGTCCTATAAAAAGAGAAGAGTCAGTTATAAAAAAGACGATGTGCTGTTTGAAATTGATGAATATCCCAACATTCCTGCGCTTATGGAAATTGAAGCTCCGGATATTGAAATAATAAATAAGTATGTTGAATTTTTAGAAGTGGATAAAGACAAAGTTAAAAATTGGGACGGGGAGGAATTATTAAAAAATTATGCAAAATGAAACCGAAAATTCTATCCCCTTCTGGAGACTGGGAATCCTTGAGAGCTGCGGTGGAAGCCGGAGCTGATGCTGTTTATCTTGGAGTTCAGGGATTCAATATGCGCGCCAACGCGAAGAATTTCAGGCAGTCAGAATTGAAAAAGATTGTTGATTTCTGCCACAATAACAATATTGAGGTTTATGTCACGCTTAACACAATTGTTTTCGAGAATGAATTAAGCAAAATAAACAAAATCCTTGACAAGATAAAACAATCAAATGCCGACGCTGTTATCGCCTGGGACTTTTCTGTTATCCAGCTTGCGCTGAAAAAGAAGGTTCCTGTCCATATTTCAACACAAATGAGTGTATCAAACTCTGAAGCAATAAAATTCTTTGAAAAAATGGGGATTAAAAGCGTAAATCTCGCAAGGGAATGCTCCTTAAAGCAGATAAGGGAAATCAAGAGGAAGACCAGGATGGATGTTGAAACATTTGTTCACGGGGCCGTGTGCGTTTCAGTAAGCGGCCGTTGTTTTACATCGCAGTTTCTTTACAAAAAGAGCGCCAATAGGGGAAAATGCATCCAGCCCTGCAGGAGAAGTTACATTGTGAAAGATGCTGAAACCGGCGATGAGTTGAAATTGGGCAACAATTACATAATGAGCCCCAAGGATTTGTGCGCACTGCCCATTCTTGACAAGCTTGTTAAGGCAGGAATTGACAGGTTCAAGATTGAAGGGAGAAACAGGGCTCCTGAATACGTCAAGACAGTCACAGAGGTTTACAGGCAAGCCCTTGATGCAATAAAGTTAAAGAAATTCAACAAGAATTTAATAGATAAGCTAATGAAAAAACTGGAGGGTGTTTACAACAGGAAGTTCTCTGCAGGCTTTTTCCTTGGCACGCCAACAAATGATGATTGGACTGACATTTACGGAAGCGATGCAAAAAGGAAAAAGGTTTTTGCAGGCATAGTACAAAATTATTACAAAAAGCCAGGTGTTGCTGCTGTTTTGCTGCAGGCAAGGGGTTTGAGAAAAGGCCAGACCATCATGATCCAGGGACCTACCACAGGGATATTTGAGCAGAAGCTAGAAAGCGTGAAAAAAAGCGATAAAGAGCTTAAAACAGCCAAAAAAGGGGATTTGATAGGGGTTAAAACAAACAGGTTAGTCAGGAAGAACGACAAGGTATTTGTCATAAGAGAAATTACTCAATAACAATAGCCGGCTTTCCGGGCATTGCCTGCTTTGCCTTTGGCTCTTCTGATTCCTGTTCCTTGATGATTTCAACTTCAGCTTCAAGCTTTTCCTCCAGTAAATCTTTGGATTCCTCCAAAGCTTCCAGCTCATCTATCTGATTCAGCACCAAATCAGGAATCTTGCTCGTATCTTTTATTATCTTCGGGATCATCTTTGCAATCTCTTTTCCATATGCTTTCAGGGCTGTTTTCATCATTTCCTTCGTTATTTCCTTGACCTCCCTTGTTTTTTCCAGCGATTCCTTCATTTTTTTCATGAAATCGTATTTCCAGTCTTCTGAAACAAATATGGTTATTTTTTCCAGTTTTTCCTTTTTGAGCAGGTTCCTGACAGAATTTATGTCACCTATTGTTTCTGAAATCATGTCCTCAAGATATTCCGCTGTAACATCAATCTTGCTCTCGTCGTACTTAGGCCACTGAGCAACTGAGGCAAATCCTTCCTTGCCCAAAGAACTCCATATCTCTTCAGAAGAGTGAGGTGTAAAGGGGCACAGCAAAAGGCTTAATTTTTCAACGCATTCCTCATAAACATCCTTTTTGGCTTCTGTTTCCGAGTATTTGTGGACTGCGTTGACAAGGTCCATCAACGTCCCAAGAGCCAGGCTTAGCTGGAAATTCTCAATCTGTTCCGTAACGGTTTTTATCGTCCTGTGAAGCTTTCCCATCAGCTTCTTGTCCTTATTATTGTTCTCTCTTTCAACATACTTCAGCTTGTCCCTTGCCTCAATTAAATTATATACTTTCCCCATAAACTTGTAGGCTCCGTGAATTCCCTGTTCAGACCAGTCAAGTTCTTTTTCAGGCAGGGCTGTGAAAAGCATAAAAACGCGGGTTGAATCTGCCCCGTATTTTTCAATGTAAGGGCCGGGGTCCACAGTGTTACCAAGTGATTTTGACATCTTTGCGCCGTCCTTTGTTACCATTCCCTGGCACAGCAGTCTTGTGAACGGCTCGTCAATGTCATGAACTCCCAGATCCCTGCAGGCTTTTGTAAAGAACCTTGCATATAAAAGATGCAGAATTGCGTGCTCTATCCCTCCTATGTATTGGTCAACAGGCATCCAGTATTTTGCTGCTTTCTTTCCTATCATTGCCTTGTCATTCCTGGGGTCAGCAAACCTGAAAAAATACCAGGAGGAATCAATGAATGTGTCCATTGTGTCTGTTTCCCTTCTTGCATCTCCTTTGCATTCAGGACATTTGACATTTGCAAAACTCTTGCTGGTGGTAAGCGGGTTTCCCTTTCCTGTGAATTCAACGTCTTCAGGAAGCTTAACAGGCAGCTGGTCTTCAGGAACAGGCACTGCGCCGCACTTGTCGCAGTAAATTATGGGTATGGGAGTACCCCAGTATCTCTGGCGCGAGATAAGCCAGTCCCTTATCTTATAGTTTACAGTCCTTTCTCCCCACTTGTTTTTTTCAAGCCATTCTGAAATCTCCTCAATAGCCTCAAGATTGTCCATCCCGTTGAAGTGCTCTGAATTCACCAAATCGCCCTGATCACTGAAAGCCCTGGAAAGTTTTCCTTCCTCAAGCACAGTTCCCTCTTTTGGCTGGATAACCATCCTTACCGGCAAATCATATTTTTTTGCAAATTCAAAATCCCGCTGGTCGTGGGCGGGAACAGCCATTACAGCTCCTGTGCCGTAGTCCATCAGGGCGTAATCTGCAGCCCACAGAGGGCATTTCTCTCCGTTAACAGGGTTTATGAAATACTTTCCGAGGAATATTCCTTTCTTTGCCTTCCCCTCTGCAGTTCTTTCAATTATTGATTCCTTTTTAACTTCCTTTATGAATTTTCTGACTTCCTCCTCCCTATCAGTTCCCTCTGTCCATTCCAGCACTTTCGGGTGCTCCACTGCGAGAACAAGATAAGTGATTCCGAAAACAGTGTCAGACCTTGTTGTGAACGTTGATATAGTGTCAATTTTCTTGCCGTTTTCATCAACAACATCAAAATGTATCAAGGTTCCGTAGCTTTTTCCAATCCAGTTCTTCTGCATCGTCTTAACGCGTTCAGGCCAGTTTTGAAGCTTGTCGTCAATGTCCTGCAACAATTCCTCTGCGTATTTCTTAATGTTGAAGAACCACTGCTCAAGATTCTTTTCTTCAACCTCATTATGGCACCTCCAGCACTTGCCGTCCTCCACCTGCTCATTCGCAAGGACTGTGTTGCAGTTAAAGCACCAATTTATGGGGGCCTCTTTTCTGTAGGCAATCCCATTTTCAAGAAGCTTGATAAAAGCCCACTGGTTCCATTTGTAATAATCAGTATCCATGCTTGTTATTAGCCTGTCCCAGTCATAACTCAAGCCCATAAGCTTCTGCTGTTCCATCACCATTTCAGAAGTTTTCTCTGTCCATATTCTTGGATGAGACTTGTTTTTGATGGCTGCGTTTTCAGCGGGAAGCCCGAAACTGTCATAACCCATAGGGTAAAGAACGTTGAATCCTTTCATTCTTTTAAATCTTGCAAAGCAGTCTCCGATGGAATAGTTCCTAACGTGCCCCATATGAAGCTTGCCAGAAGGGTAAGGGTACATCTCAAGGCAGTAATATTTTGGCTTTTTAGAATCAATCTCAGACTTGAATACCTTTGACTCTTCCCATTTCTTCTGCCACTTCTCCTCTATTTGTTTTACATCCTCCACCATAAGCAAAAAAACATTATAAAGAGGTATTTAAAGGTTTTGCGGGCAAATAACAAAATCTTTATTAATGCTGCTCCATTACATACAATATGATTCAGCAGGCGGTGAGAATAATTGACTCACTTACCAAAGGCAACCCTGATTTGGGGGCAAGAGCGTGGAGGCTCTTCAAGGATTTCAGATGCGATCCCTCTGCTGCAGTTAGTTTAGCAAGCAGAGAGAAACAAGTGAATTCAGCTATAAAAACATCGGAAGACCTTGAATGCAAACATCTTTTCCCCCAGGATAGAGCTGTAATCATATACTATGAAAACGGAAACAAAGAAGTAGGATGCGACTACATAGATAGCTTAACCTGTTTTTGTGAAAAACAGGGCAATCAAAAGTGTCATTATCAGGAAAAGCCTTTAGGGATAATGATATAGTTTATTTGTAATAAAAGATAAAAAAATAATTCAACAAAAATCTAAAACTTTTTGAACTGAGCCACTGTTTCAGCAAGGTCAACCTGTCCCAAGAACAAGGCTCTGCAGCAATACCTCTCAAGCCCCAAATCATCCATAACCTTCTTCTTGTCCTCTCCCTTGGCAGTCCTTTCCTTGTATTCCTGCCATAGGTGCCCTATGGGCTTTCCGCAGCTGAAACATCTTATAGGTATTATCATGGTATCACCTGTATGATTTTTGTCTTTTTGATCTTGCACTTCCCAGCCTGTTTGGTTTCCTTGATTCCCTCTGTCTTACATCTGCAACGAGGAGGGTTCGGTCATATTTTAAAAACTCGTCCTTGAGCTTGGAATCATTTTCAGCCAGGGCCTTTGCTATCGCGAGTCTAACAGCTTCTGCCTGTGAAACAACGCCTCCTCCGAAGACTGAGACATTAATGTCATACTTGCTGTAGGAACCTTCAGCTATTAACAGGGGCTCTTTTATTTTAAGCCTCAAAAATTCAGGATTGATTTTTTCCAGGGGAACGCTGTTAACCCTTATCATCCCCTTGCCGTCTTTCAACACCGCCCTGGCTACTGATTTCTTTCTCGTTCCCACTGTGTTTATTACTGTTTTTTTCATCTTTTTGAACCCAATAGTTTTGCCAGTTCCCCCACCTTCAAATATTTATAGTTTGGGAGTTTGGAAATATTTGCTGCAGGTATTGTTTCCGCCTTCTGGCCTTTGAGATGGGTGGGCACATCCACATAGCACATTATTCTCTTAAGCGCGTTTTTTCCCTTCTCCTGCTTGTAAGGGAGCATGCCTCTTATAAGTCTTTTTATCAGCATGTCTGAAGCTTTGGGATAAAAAGGTCCCTTGTATGGGTTCCTTCCCAGGTCTGTCTTGCTCTTGTATTTCTCAAATATGTTTTGCCTGCTTCCAGTAAATACTGCCTTTTCGCAGTTTATAATGTCCACTTTTTCACCTAGCAAAGCCTTTTTTGTGGCTACTGTTGCCAATCTTCCCGCTATAAGATCTGTTGCATCTATTATCATCTTAAGTTTCCCCGAAATTTAAAGCTTGAAAATTTTTTGATTTTCATTGTTTTATCCCACTATTCTCAATTCTGAAGTTTTTGGCTTTTTTGCAAGCAATTCCTGAAGGGACATGCAGTCCCCTTTTGCCCTGATTATTTTTTCCCTTGCCTGCCTGGAAAACTGCCACGCCGCCACTATGACGCTTTTTTCTATTTCTCCTGAGCCAAGCACCTTGCCAGGCACGACTATCAGTTCATTTCCCTTGGCATTTTTCTGAATTCTTGAAACATTAACAGCCCTTCTGTTCCTGGTAGGCCTTTCCAGGTCAATGGCAAGCCTTTTCCAGAACTTTGCCTTTTGCATGGCTGAAGCTGTTTTCAGGTCCTGTATGAGCTTTCTTAACTCCAAATTTGTAGGTCCGGTTCTCATCTTCTTGAATCCTATTTAATGTTTCATATCTCAATGCAGGGGAAGGGATTTTACCCACGCCCCACATCGGATAAGAGCTTGGCTCTTATCAACTCAACAGCAGGCGTAAAGCCTGCTTACGGCAACTCCTTCATAACCTGAAGGTTGCCGATTCCAATGCAGGGGAAGGGATTCGAACCCTCGCACCCACTAAGGGACAAGGCCCTCAACCTTGCGCATTTAATCTGCAAAAACTTTGTTTCTGCATTTGACCAGGCTCTGCCACCCCTGCATTATTTTAGCTGAGCATCAACCTCTGACAGCTGGTTTCCAATTATTTCCACAGCTTTTTCCACTATCTTGTTGGGGTCGAGCTGTCCGAAAGACTCTATGAAAAACATAAAGTCAGTGTCTTTTTCATTTAGCTTGATATTCCCTTCTGAAACATCCACGCATGCTCCGCAAAGGTGGCAGGCGTTGAGGTTTTTAACATTCAATTTGTTGGATTTTACTTCGTAAACATTCACCGGGCAGGAATCTGCCACGTCCTGCGGATTTTCCACTTTCCCTATTTCTATGTCGGGCATATACCTATAATGAACGTGAGCAGGAATCCATTTGGAATGCTCTTTTCCTTTCCCCAGCACAGCTGTCAATTCGCATTCCAGTTCCTGTCCCTTAAGCAAGAGCAGTATGGGCATGTCCGGGAACGCCGGCTTGATGGCAGGGTCCTTGAACTTGATTTCAGAGGCTGTTATTGTTGTAGGACCTTTTATGTCCTTGATTTTCAGTATGCCTATTGCCTGGCATTTTGCGCATCCTTCTCCCTTGCAGGAGCATTGCTCCGGAAGCTCGTAGCTTTTCAGGTCTGTCTTGAGAGGGATAAGCCCCAGCCTGTGCGCTATCATTTCATCGTAAAATGCTGAAGTGTTCTTTGTGAATTCTACGAATTCTACAGCCATGGTGGGCACTTCATTTATTATGGTTCTCCTGAGCGTGTTTGCAAAATGCGGAGAAGCATCCCTTAAAATAAAAGAAATTCTGTCCTTTTTTTTGTCAAGCATTTCTATTTTCATGGTCTCCTACCTCTCCTGCCTCCTTTTTTCTTGCATCCGTCGTGAGGTATGGGAGTAACGTCCTCTATTATGCCAATCCTCATCCCTCTTCTTGACAGCGCGCGCACAGCTGCCTGAGCTCCAGGTCCTGGAGCTGCGGGACCCTGATGCCCTCCTGGCCCCCTGACCCTTACGTGAATTCCGTTAATTCCCCTTTCCAGGGATGTTTCAGCAGCCTTTTTTGCAGCAATCATCGCCGCAGTCTGGCTTCCTTCCAGGCGATGCGATTTTACAACCTGCCCGCCGGAAGCCCTGGCCACGCTTTCAGTGCCGGTTAAGTCCGTGATATGGATAATAGTATCATTATAAGATGCATAAATGTTCGCTATTCCCCATCTTATTTTGTCTTTACTGGGCTTTTTCATTTTCTTTTGCTTTTTCTTCCGGAGTTTTTTCTTCTTTCTCTTCAGATTCTGTTGTTTTTTCAGTTTCCTTTTGAGCCCCTTCTTTTTTTGGCTCTTCCACCTTTTCAGTTGCGGATGCTTTCTCTTTTTCTTCCTCTTCACCCTCTTTGGCTTTCTTGGCAGGCATAACTTTATCCTTTTCCTCTTTCAGCTCTTTTTGCATTTGTACTTCAGGCCTTTCAGGATGATTTTCACTGGAAAAGGCAGAGTTGTCAGCATAATCAATCTGATTTTCCTCCTGTGCTGAAACAAGGTAAGACGGGCTGGTCACCACCCTGTCCCCTATCTTTATGTGCTTGTGAGATATCAGCTGCCTTGACTGCTTCATTGTTCTTGCAAGGTTCTTCCTTATCAGCTGGGTTTGAAGTCTTCTTTCCAGTATGTCCCTGGAGCTGATTGCCAGTGCTGTTTCAATGGGCTCTCCTTCTTTTACAAGGTTATATCTTATCAGCCTGTTAAGCAGCAATTGGGCCTGTTTTTGGGATTGCGGGTCTTCTCTCCTTGCAATAATAGACTTGGCCTGGGTTGCCATTGTCCTTGCAAGGGAATGCATCTTCCAAAGCTCATTTTTATTGTGCAACCCGTAATCCTTTACCAAAGGCCTTTCCTCTTCCAGCCTTGCCTGCTGCCACGGGTGGCCGGGTGATTGGTACTTCTTCCTTGTTTTTCTTGGATCTCCCATCTTCACTTCCTTTTCTGCTGTTTGACTACTTTACGCTTTACGCTCTGGACTTTTCCTTTGTTTCTCCTGAAATTTGATTTTGTCCTCTGGCCCCTCAAGGGCAGCTTGAAATGGTGCCTTAACCCCTTATAGGACTTGATTTTCTGCATATTCCTGACATCTGTCTGGTTTGTGAATATCAGCTCAGAACCGGTTAGGTGAAAGTTTGTTCCTTTTTCAGGGTCAGCCCTCCTGTTAAGAATCCAGGGAGGAACCTTGAATTTTTCAGGCTCTGAAAGTATTTCCTCCATCTTGGCCACATTCTCATCCTTTAGGTGGCCTGCAATCTGGTTTCCGTCAGTGCCTGAAATCTCGCACAGAATTTTGGCAAATGAAAAGCTCACTCCCTTAATCTTGAGCAGTTCACTGATTACCTTCCTGTTGCCGTTCAAATCAACTCCGGCAATCCTTACAATGTGCCTGAAATCATCTTGTTTCTCTGCCATTTTTATCAAAATGCCCCTTAAATTGGATAGCAAGATATTAGAGAACTTATTTTCGGTTCTAAGGCCCTATAAGCGCTCTAAATCCTGAACTCGGGCTGATTAAGCTTATTTTGTCTTAGAAAAAGGTTATTTATAAAGGTTATTATATGGTTTCTGCCAGGGCATAATATGCCTCAAACAGTTGCTTCATCACGTCTATGAATGCCTTGTCCTTGATTGACAATATTATGTTGTTGTTTATCAGAGCAATCACTGCCTCTGACTCTATGATGGAAAAAGCCACTCCCTTATTCCCCATCTTTCTGATATTTGGATTAACATCAAGCCATTTCTTGATATTTGTTTTTGTTTCTTCGTCGTATCTTGCCAATGTTTTAACATCAACACCTCTCTTTATTTCCTCTTTCACTTCCCTCACGAATTCAGGGTTATACTCCGACGTGAATTTTATTGAATAAGAGAATTTTTCTGCTCTTGGCATTTCCCTTATAATCTTGTAAAAGTTCCTTTTCCCCTTTACCATCTGGACTATTTCCTTCTCGTGCACTTCATATACCTGCTTCAGCTCTTTTACCTTTTCTCTCAATTGCTCTAGTTTTTTCTCTTTTTCATCCACGAGTTTCATCAGGTTGGAAGGGTCTGCAGGGGCAAACATCTTTGTTTTTTCAGGTATCACAATCACAAGCCCGTTTCTTTCCAGCGCAGCGAGAACCTCATATATCTTGCCGTAAGAAACGCCTGCTTCCCTGCTGATTTTGCTTGCAGATGACTTCCCCAGCTTAACAAGAGCTTCGTATGCCTTTTCTTCGTACTCTGACAGCCCAAGTTCCTTAAGGTTAATATTAACCGCCCCCATAGGGGATGCATAATATTAAATACTAAATAAATCTTTATTTTCATCAGTAGGTGGTGAAAATGCATAAGTTATGGATTTTTGACCTTGACCATACACTTATAGACTCAAGAGAAGCAATTTTAGAAAGCCAGATTTTCGGGCTTGCCAGGGCCACTGGCGAGGACAGGTCCGAGCTGGAGGAAGAATTAAAAGAGAGCAACCTTGAAACTGCGCTTAACATAAGGAAAATAAACAGCGATTATTTTTTTAGGGTTTGCTATCATGCATTTGATCCTGCTGAAGCGGCAAAAAACAACAAGATGCGCGCTTATCCTGACACCCTTAATGTCCTTCCAAAGCTTAAGGGAGAAAAGGCGGTAATATCAAATTCGTCACAGCAGGCAGCAGAGGAAAAACTTAAGGTCTTGGGGCTTGACAATGAAATAGATCACGTTCTTGCAGAATACGAAGCCGCAAAGGCAAAGCCATCTCCTGCTATGGCAAAAAAACTCGCAGAGAGATTAAAAGTCAAGCCGGCAAGAATCATAAATATTGGCGATAATGAGAGGGATGTGGAGTTCGGCTACGCCCTTGCTGAAGTTTTTCAGCCAAATGAAATAGTGAATATTTTGATTGACAGGGAAGGGACCTACGATGGAGGAATAGATTATGATGCAAAGGTAAAGTCTCTGGAAGAAATCCGAAAATATGGCTAAAATGATAAGAAAAATAGCAAAGAAATATGGAATAAGCAAAATAGGAAAAATAGAAAGAGTGGGGATTAAATCATCAAACGAATTATATAAAGTGAATTCCGCTGAAAAGAAATTTTTGATTAAGAAAATTACCTCTCCTTATGTCACCGAAGAGAATGTCAGAGCGCAGGTGGACATTGCTGTGCACCTAAAAAAGAAAAAGATACCTGTCATTCTGCCCATTAAAAATGAAAAGGGAGATTATGTAACTGTTTATTACAGGAAAGTGTACCTTCTCTACCCTTATATTAACATAGAAGAAACAAAGGATATTCACTTTTCAACTGCTGCAGGGATGCTGAGGAAATTTCATAAAGCCATGAGAGATTACAAACCAAGATATAAGTTTCATACCAAGCCAATCCACACTGCAGTTTCAGATATAACCAACTTCACTGTTTATGATAAAAGGCTGAGGAGAGAGCCTGTAATTAAGAAGTTAAGGAACAATAATTCAGGATTTGCAAGGAAGATAAAAGGGGATTCTGAACTGATAAGGGAATCAATCGGATACGTGATTAAAAACCTTAAAAAAGCAAAGTTCACTGAAAAAACGCTGCTTCATTATGATTACAATAAAGACAATCTCTTCTTCTCAGGGGGGAAGCTTGTTGCCTTAAGCGACTTTGATTACAGCCATATAGGATATGTGGAAGCAGACGTGGCAAAAGCGGCAAAATACTGGTCAGAAAAGGATGGAAAGATTGATTATAACAAATTCAAGGAATTTATCCGGCAATATCACGGGAAAAAAGATATTGAATGGGAGAAGTATCATATGCTTGCTGTTTACTTGGTTTTGAGAAGAATTATCCACGCAGCACAATTTACCCTGGACAGGATAAAGAATCTTGAATATCTTTACGATTATGACATCAGGCTTTTAAGACAGCTGATGAAGAAGGATTTCACTTTCTAAGCTTCTCATAAATTTTGGTGGAGGTGTAAGGTGATGAGAAGAACAGGACATAAACAACAGCTACCCACACAGGGTTGTGGATTATGGGGCTCTGGAAGAATTCGCTCAGCCTGTTCGCCACGTTCACCATTATGAAAACGGTAATTGCAGCAAGCGCAGGAATGAAAATCCCTGCAACAACGTGATGCTGTGGGTCAAGATGCTCAATTGTGTTAATCAAAAAGTTGAACATTGCCCCGAAAGAAACTGCAATTATTGCCATTATGAAATATAATTGCAGGTCAGACAACACTATAAGGAAGGGTATTATTGCAATTGCTATCAGGAAATTCCCTATTATCGCGATTATAAGGGTTAGCCAGTAAAGCAAAGGGTTTGTTTTTTCAGCTGCAGCCACGTTTTTCGAGCGGGCTTCAGAAGGCTTCATAATGGAGAGTGCGTGCTCAATTTCCTCTTCACTCCACCCCTTTTCCTCAAGCTTCTTGCGCAGACCTTTTTTCACCATAAGGGATAAAATTTGTTTCAGAATATAAAAAGATTATTGTTTTTTCGGGAAAAGCCTGGAGAAAAAGTTCTTTCTTTCTATTTTGGGGGAAAATTCCCGCCCCAGTATTTTGGCAGCAAGTTTTTTGTAAGCTATTGAAGAGCCTGCTTCAGGGCAGGAAAACACGACTGGCTGTTTGATTAGGAAAGCCTTTTGCAGTTCTTCATCTTCAGGTATATTTTCAAGCATTCTGGTATTCAAGACAGAAGCGATGTTTTCCGGTGAAACACTGTCATTTTCCTTGGTTCTGGCCAGCACAACACCATATATTTTAGTGCTGTTTTCCCTTGCTATGTTTGCTGCCTTCAAAGCGTCAGTCAAAGCAGGCATTGTGGGGTTGGTTATTATTATCACTTCGTCTGCTGCCTTGATTACATTGCTGACATCCTCCCCTATGCCCGCAGGGCTGTCCATCAGTACCAAATCAGCAACTCCATATAAGTCAAGTGTTGCCTGATGCAAACTTCGCGCATCTACTGCCTGCGCATCCTCCAGGGAAATGCTGCCCGGCACGAATTTAAGGCCGCAGGAATGCCTGTAAACAGAGTCCCTCAGGGTACCTGAGCCTTTGAGAGCGTCGTGCAGTGTAAAATCAAATCTGGAAACTCCCAGGTAAAGCCCCACATTGGGCGTTCTAAGATTCCCGTCCAAAACCAATACCTCTTTTCCAAAGCTGCTTAAAGCCGCACCGAGGTTTATGGCTGTTGTAGTCTTGCCAACCCCTCCTTTGCCTGAAATAATCGCAATAAATTTAGTCATCAGCACCACTTAATTTGTTCACGTATTCAAAGAATTCCTTGGCCTGCTTGTAATACTCATAAATCTTGTCAATATTGATCTCCAGTTCTTTCCCATCGGGCAACGTGCATTTCATAGTCACGTGCCTTCTGTATTCCTGCGCGCTTTTGCAGTCTGCCTTGCTGGTCTTTCTGTAAAGCAGGTAAAGATCCATATTTTCCCTGACTAAAGGCTCATCATAATGCTCCTTTATGGTGTTGGCTTTTTGCACAGGAGATTCCGGAATTTTCTCAATCTTTCCCTCTTCCTGCAGTTTTTTCAACAAGGCAAGCATTAAGCAGTCATACGTGCTGATGAAACGGTTTATTATGTTTTTAATGACATCTATTGTCCTTGTGTATTTCAGGCTGACGTAAATCAAGTGATCCACTCTCTTAATTTCCTCTTTTGCATCTGCTATGCAGCTACGCATCCTCAAAATACCTCTTGTTGAATATTTCCTCGTTAACTTTGGTCAGTTTTTCCACATCCATTAAAAACTGTTTAGCCTCATCTATGAATTCCTTTAAATCCTTTACGGTTACTGGCCTTAAATTATAATGGTCATCGCAAATTATAAATGAATTGTTCTTGGTGAACTCTAGGGGACTGTTCTTGTGCCTTTCATAAAGGTCGTTTACTCGCCTGATAAAAGACAGGTATTTATCCATTTTATGGATTCTGGATGAGTTATTCTGGAAATGGTTGAGTTTGGAGCTGAAATTGTCGTGAAAGGGAGGGATTTTGCTAAAGGTCCTGTCATAGTGAAGGAGGGTGGCCATGGTGTGCTCTACACCCAGCCTTATGTTTGAAAGAACCGATATTAGAAGCCGGGCGTCCCTGACCAGGGGATATGTCTGGGTCAGCATATGGTCTGCTGCCTTAATGCGTTGCAGGGCTTCTTTTCTGGCAATCTGGAATTTTTCCATACTGATATAAAGAAATATTGGTTTATAAATTTACTCTTTCTTCAAAGCCATAATAGCTTCTGCCAAATCTCCCTTGTGCTCTCCCAGCCCTTTTGCGGCTGTTTCCCTGTCAACACCTGCCTGCTCCATAACTGTCTTGATATCCTCTTCAGAAATCTCCGGCTCTGCTGACAACTCCCTCTCTTCAGGCTCTCCCACGACCTGGTATGTTTCCTGCCCCATCATGTTGACCTTTGCGACCTGAGGCTCCCTGAAGATCAGCTCCTTGTCCTCAGTTCTGATTATGACCTCTTTTGCCTCTATTTCAGTCTGCTGAATGCCCATTCTTTTCATGGCCTGCTGCATTTTCCGGGGATTCATTCCAGGAATCATTCTTAAAGACCTAGCCAGGCATTGCCGTAAATGTGGAGGGTTATAGCAATTATCATTATTATTATGCAGAATACTATCACGTAAGCAGGCTTGAAAATAAGCTTGCTGTGATACTCCTCATTATAGCTTACCAGCCCTCCCATAGAGGAAGGCATCCTTATCTTGTCCTTTGCCATAGACTATCAGAGAAGAGACTTATTTATAAAGGTTTTTGCTCAATCACTTCTTTTTCTTCTTGCTGTATCCGCTTTTGACAAGGAGCTTTATGCCTCCCAGAATCGCAAGCACGGCGATGAATTTTGCCCAGCTCCACCAGTCGTAAACAGCGTTCAGCCAGACCAGGACACCAATAACAATCCAGCAGATGCCCATCCACATCTTGTAATGGCCTTCCTTCATCATGTTTTTATCACCTCTTTTAAGGAAAACAAAGCAAAATGGTTTTATAAACATTTTGAAAAATTATCATAAAAATACAAAAGAATCAGTTTTGTTTAGGTTTTTTCAAGGATTGAGTTCTCAACTGATTTCTATCATACATGATGAAATCCCCCGCGAGCACATACCGCCAAGAAATATTTCTATTCATAAATATTCTTTCTGTGTCCTATTTTCACGATATTTACCTTTTTTTTCTTTATTCCAAAAATAACCATATAATCACCAATTCGCTGACGGAAAAATTTAGAACTTTTTAACTGCTTAACATCTGAAGAAACAGCATCTTCGGAAAATTTTTTTATTTGCTTTATAATCCTCTGCGCTATGATAAACTCTAACTTTTTTAATTCGTCCCTTGCTTTTTTATCCCAAACTATCTTCATAGTCCAAACTGTTTTTCAACATCTTCTTGAGTTAAGAAATCTCCAGAGTCTGTTCTCTTTTGAGCTTCAGCAATTTCTCTCTTTGTTTTATCATTTATTTCCCTGTCGTCTTCTATTAACCTTTCAATCACATTATCATAAGTTTCTCTACGGAATAATTTCATTTTTTCCAGGATTCCTTTTGTTTTATCTGAAATTTGTATCGTTGTAGGCATTTTATAACCTCCTATAAGTGCTTACAACGTATTATGATATTTAAAGCTTTCTATAAAAACATTTATAAATAAGTAAATCAGCCAAGAACAGGTGTAGGAGCAGTAGCTGGCTGTCGGTCAACCAAAGGTTGGTCAATCCCGCGAATCTCAGAGTGCTCTTTGAATTCGCGTAATGCAGCTTTACGCTGCATGTCTTTTTGATCAAACTTTTGTAAAAGTTTGGCTGAGGAAAGTCCGCCCACTATCGGTGGCCAATCACGGAAGTGATATCCAGAAATGGATGGCAACCGCTCAGAAACGGCACGGCTTTCAGACAATGGAATGACGCGCGCGAAGTTATTGGCGACAATAACGAGTTAACCCGCAGACGTCTCTGAAAGAATCGTTGAAACGGCGAGCCCTGGCTTGTGCAAGTCCCTGAGACGCTAAGTAGAATGCCAGCACAGCCTGTCTGGTTACAGAGGCTGACAGAAGGCGGCTTATTCTGCCCTACACAACCTTTTTATATTTTTCTAGCTTAATGCCGCTATGTTTGAATTTTTCAGGAAAGCTGGAAGAGGCAGTGTGATTGTAAGGATAAGAGCATTCAACCCTTGCAATTTCCAGATTAATGGCATTCCCATAGATGAGCTGCCTGAAATAAAAAGGTATTGTGGAACATTTGAGCTGAAGAAAGGAAAACTTTTTCCTGCACAAGCTAAAGAAGGTGAGAAGAGTATTGAAGCCCTGCTGGACTGCACGCCCAGCACAGAAATTTATGGAGCTATCAACAGAAGGCCTTTCCATTTGCATAAGGAAGAAACAGGCGGTATAATCCCTATTTTTCCCGAAAAATCAGAAATTCCATACAGTTAAGATGACAAGCTTAAGCAGGTTTTATCCAAGGGTGAGGATTATAGGAAAACCGCATTTCAATCCCGGTCTTGCAGATAAAACATTGGGTAGCGAATCCTTTATTCCAACTTCTGAAACTGAAAGGGTCAGGAGAGAACTGTGGGTGATTCCATTGGAGGACATTGACTTCCTGGTCCAGGTTAATGTCCTGGAAAGAAAGGATGAAGCCAGGGAGATACAGAGAATACCTCTGGGATTTGCCCAGAACCTGGACATAACCAATTATTTCTTATTTGCCAGGGTTGAGGGAAGCGTCATCCCTGCTGAAAAAGAAGCCCCGGAAATAAAAAATGCTTATGAAAAAATGGACGGTTACGAAAGGCCTTTGCAACCAAAATTTCTTGACAGGATAAAAAGTCTGGGCCCTTATGTCTAAGACTGTTCCCATAGAATATTATTTCTTCTTGATTTCTTCCCTTAGCAGTCTCATTTCCTGGTTCTGGTTCTCTATCACAATCCTCAATTCCTCTTTCATGTTCTCGGCAACTGCCACCAGGATTATCACGCCTATCAGGATAAGCCAAAGGAATACGGAATGTATTGCATCCCAGGTTAGAAAAGATTCAAACTTGAACATCCTGTAAATAAGTGCGTAGCCTACCAGCACTATGGCAACACCCAGCACTAAAAGAACCTTTTCAAAGATGTTTGGTGTTCTGATTGTTACCATTTATTTCATAAAACTTAATTGTGTTTAAAAAGTTTTCTGGCTACTGCTCAAAAACAACTGAGCTATAGCTGCTTATTTCAGACTCTTTCTTGACCTTAAACCCGTTTTTTACAGCTTTTTCTTTTATTGTTCCAGGATCTTTGGTTATGACTGCTATAGTTCCTTTCGGCCTTAGCACAAATCCTGCATTGTTAAAAAGCTCATCATAGGCCTTAAGCACATTGTCTGTTTTTTTCCTTTTTGAAAGCTGGGGAGGATTTGTGACAATAAGGTCAATGCTTTTCTCTGAAAGTTTGGTGTCAAGCCAGTCTATGCCCGCTTTAAGCAATTCAATGTCCGCTCCCGCTATTTTTGCGTTCTTCCTTGCCGCAACCACGGCGTTTTGTGAAGAATCCATCCCAAGAATATTTCCTGTTTTTTTGAATTCGTCCTTGAATTCATATTTCAGGAATTTATTGAAAGCAAACTTGTCCTTGTCATAAAAATGAACAGACTTGTTGGCAGAATAAAGCGCCGCTTCTATCAGTATCGTTCCAGAGCCGCAAAACGGGTCTGCCAATGCAGCTTTATTATTATAGTCGGCAAATCTTAACAGGCAATATGCCGTATCTCCCCTTAAAGAAGAGGGGTGGGCAAATACCTTGTAGCTTCTTTTTCCCAGGTCAAACCCGCAATAGTCCACTCCAATGTAGAATGTGTTTTCATAAACATAAACCAGCAAAGTCTTTTGCGGATTTTTAAGATCAACTTGGGAGTCTACCTTGTCGCCAACAAGCTTTTCCACATCCCCGCTGGAGAAAGAATGGCTTCCTTTCCTGATACACCTCGCCCTGAAAGAGTCTGCCTGAAAATTCGCTATCTTCAGCTTTTTTTCAATGTCTTCCAAATCATCAAATTCAAACCAGCACAACAACTGCAAAATCCTGCTGAAGGACCTTCCGTGATAACATAATGTGCATAACTCGCCGGAATCTGCTTCAAAAAGAACTGCTGTTTCCTTTTTCTCTCCTTCTTTGTTTATTATCTCCTTGATTTCCTGCAGGGAAACTTCCTCAGCCCCTTTTTGAGTTATGGCCAGCCCTTTCATCATTCATTCACTATTTTGGCAGTGGAAACCACTTTGCCCCCCTCACCCAGCTTCATAATCCTGACACCCTGCGTGTTTCTTCCAATCAGGGAAATGTTCTTTGCCAGGACTCTTATCATAATTCCTTTCCTGCTTATGATAACCATCTCATCGTCTTCTGCTACAGAAGCTACAGAAACTACATCCCCTTTTCTTTCTGAGTGCTGAATGTTTATAACACCCGAACCTCCCCTTCCTATAAGGCGATATTCTGATATCTGTGTTCTTTTCCCGTATCCGTTCTCTGTTATTGTGAGCAGCTGTTCAGTATCAAATGCCTTCACCATCCCAACAACCTCATCCTCTTCTTTGAGCCTGATGCCCCTCACTCCTGTGGCAGTCCTTCCCATCGCCCTCACGTCCTCTTCGCTGAAACGGACCGCCATCCCCTTCTTGGAAGCAAGGATTATCTGGTCCTTTCCCGAAGTGAGATTTACGCCTATCAGCCTGTCCCCCTCCTCAATGTTCAGGGCTATTATTCCCCCTTTTCTTGGCCTTGAATAATCCATCAGGTTTGTCTTTTTGACAATTCCTTTCTTTGTGGCCATAAAAAGGAAATGCTCACCATCAAATTCTTTGACAGGCACAAAAGCTGTTATGTATTCCCCCTGCTCCAGCTGCACAAGGTTGAGTATTGATTTTCCACGGGAATATCTTGAAGCCTCCGGTATTTCATAAATTTTCAGCCAGTGGATTTTTCCCTTGTCTGTGAACAGCAGTAGATAAGAGTGGGTGTTTGCCACAAAAACGTGCCGGACAAAGTCACCTTCTTTTGTCTCGGCTGCTACAATGCCTCTCCCTCCTCTGCCCTGCTGTCTATATGAGGCAATTGGCATCCTTTTTATGTATCCAGAGTGGGTTATGGTGACTGCCACGTCTTCAGGTGTTATCAGCTGGTCTTCCTCAATTTTTTCCTCCCCTGAATCAGTTATTTCAGTTTTCCTCCCGTCACCAAACTTCTCCTTTATTTCTGAGGTTTCTTCCTTTATTATGCCATATATCCTTTTTTCAGACGCAAGTATGTCTTTTAGTTCCTTTATGGTTTCCAGCAATTCTTTATGCTCATTCCTGATTTTTTCCTGTTCCAGGGAAGCAAGTTTCTGAAGCCTCATTTCAAGAATGGCCTTGGCCTGAGCCTCTGTCAGGCTATAATCTTTCGTTAGTATGTTACTGGCCACAGCCGCGTCCCTGGACGCCTTTATTTTCCTTACAACTTCATCAATATTGTTCAGCGCTACAATCAGCCCTTCCAGGATGTGCGCCCTTTCCTCAGCCTTTCTGAGCTCAAATTTTGTTCTCCTGGTTACAACTTCCTTCCTGTGCTCAACAAAATAATGTATCATCTCTTTCAATGTCAGAACCTTTGGCTCGTTGTCAACCAGAACCAGCATTATAATCCCAAACGTCTGCTGCATTCTTGTATGATTGTAAAGCTGGTTAAGGATTATCTGGGGGTTGGAATCCTTTTTCAGCTCTATCACAACTCTTATCCCCCTTTTGTCTGATTCGTCCCTTATGTCAGAAATGCCTGTTATCCTTTTTTCCCTTACAAGGGTTGCAATCTCTTCAATAAGCATTGCCTTGTTAACCTGATAGGGTATTTCTGTGGCAATTATCCTTTGCTTCCCTTTTTCTTCTGTGACTTCTGCCCTTGCCCTTATAGTTATTTTACCCCTTCCTGTGGTGTATGCTGATTTTATCCCCTCCCTGCCCATTATGGTCGCGGAAGTTGGAAAATCAGGGCCTTTTATGTGCTTCATCAGTTCAGCAGATGAGCATTCAGGGTTGTCAATTGAATAAACAATGCCATCGCAAACTTCCCGGATATTATGAGGGGGTATGTTAGTTGCCATTCCCACTGCTATTCCTGAGCTTCCATTAATTAACAGGTTGGGCACTTTGGAAGGCAATACCGCGGGCTCCTTGCCTGAAGCATCAAAATTAGGCTGGAAATCCACTGTCTCCTTGTCTATGTCCACAAGCATCTGTTCAGCTACTCTGCTCATTTTTGCTTCAGTATACCTCATGGCAGCAGGGGAATCGCCATCTACAGAGCCAAAGTTCCCCTGGCCGTTTACAAGCAGGTATCTCAAGGAGAAATGCTGGGCCATCCTGACAAGGGAATCATAAATTGCCACGTCCCCGTGGGGGTGGTATCTCGCCATGCAGTTTCCAACAACATTTGCGGATTTCCTGAAGGGCTTCCCAGGCAGCACCCCTGTTTCCCACATAGTGAAAAGAACTCTCCTGTGGACGGGCTTCAGGCCGTCCCTGACATCTGGCAAGGCCCTGCCAACTATGACAGACATAGCATAATCTATGTAGGACTTTTTCATCTCCTCCTCGATTAATTTGGGGCTGATTTTTTCAGTCATTTTTTCGGCATTTCTCGACGAGAAACTATGTTTTCAAATAAGCAAGTTTTGTTTATAAAGGTTTTGGTTTGTTATCGCTCCAGAAACCCTGAGAGGTTCGAATTCAGGCAGCTGAGCAGTTACATAAATTATAAATAAGATGCTGGCAATAGCATTACTATGACCTATAACGGGGTGAGTTACGAAGCTGTAAAGAAAGAGTATGATGAAGCTGTAAGCTGTCTTGAGAAAGGAATGTCAAATTCAGCTTCTGCTAAAGTAATGGACATAATATATAACCTGGACGCATTAAAGCTGCAGTCAAAAACCCAGGAAGGAGCGGAGTTCATTACTGAACTGACAAAGCAATTTGAAAACTTTCAGCGAAGGCTGGACAGGGGAATTTCTTTGAAAAAGGTCAAGAAGAACATTGAAAATCTTTTTGAAGAAGGAGAAAATATTGAAGAATTATTCAGGCCTTCCTGAATGTATTGCCTTCCACCTTGAAGCTTTTTCCGCAGTAAACGCAGACTTTTCTTTTTTTAATGCCTTTCAGTGGGGAATATTTCATCTTGTTCTTGCAGTTGGGACATTGCAAAACATAAATCATTCTTCATCCTCTTTTTCTTCTTCCTCCGGCTCTATGAATTCTTCAAGCTCTGAGGACAGTTCTCTCCCCTTTATTTTTGCTTCTTCTTCCTCTTTTTTCTCTTTTTTTTCAGGTTCTTTGCTTTCTTTCACTCCTTCATATATCTCCTCAAGTTCAGAGGGTTCTTTCTCTTTTTCTTTTTCCTCTTCAGGCCTTTTTTCCTTCTCTGCGCTTTCCCCGGACTCTTCTGCAGCGCCGGCAATCTCCTCCCTTGCCTTTGCAATCTCACTTATTTTCTCCTCTATTTCTTTCTGTTTTGCCTGCTCCTCTTCACCCTCTTTTTCCCCTGGCTGTTCCTCTTCAGTTTCCTCTTTTTCTTCTTCCTCCTGCTCCCCTTTTTTCGTTTCTTCCTTTTCAGAAACCTGATGGTCATAAAATTTTAGGTGGGGACTCTCCTTTTTTTCCTGGCTTTCTTCCTCATAAACTTCAAGTTTTCCCAGATGCTCTGTTTCCTCGCCTCTTGCCTCTTCCTGCTTGATGTGCTCCTGTATGTCCTTGAAAACCTTTTTGATGGCTTCCTTGCTGGGCAGTTCGAAATATTCCTTGAACTTGTTAGTCACTCTCAGCAGATAGCTTCTGCCGCTTTTTTCCTTTGAGATAAATCCTCTTTCCACGAGCTCGCTTATGTCTTCGTAGGCCTTGTTTGTCCTGATCCTGATGACCTCTGACTGCAGTACCGGCTGCTTCCACGCAATCACAGCCAATGTTTCAAGGACGGACTTAGAGAGTTCTGTCTCAGGCAGCATTTTGTGGACCAAAGAAAGGTATTTTTCCCTCACAGTCATTTTCCAGCCGTCAGCTTCTTCGGTGAGAATAAGGGGAGAGTCTTTCTCCTCGTACCCTTTTTTAAGGTCTTGAACTGCGTCCTTGACAGAGGAAATGTCTGTATTGCACAGCCTGGCTAAATCCTCATAAGTTACTTTCTTGCCCGAAGCAAAAAGTATCGCCTCTATTTGTTTTTTCAGCTCACTCACTAAATGACACCTTTTCCTTGTTTAGGGAGTACTTGTTATTTTTGAGATTAATAAACCCTTGCTTGACAAGAGCGTCCAGGAACACCTTGGTCTTTTCCTCAGGGAGTCCTATATTCTTGGATATGGTTGCAAGGCCCTTTGGTTTTTCCTTAAGCGACAGCAAAACATTGTTCCTCAAGATGAAATTGGCATTTTGATGGAGTACCTTGTTCTCGGCCCTTAATTTTTTGACTATCATATCAAGCTGGTGCAGTTTTGCCTGCAAATCATTAAAGAAGTTTGAGAACTGGTGGGAATTGAATTTAACATTTTCAGGCTCCAAAAGCTCTATTGATGAGGGCATGTAATCAAAACAGTAGTCCACTATGTTGGAAGGTGTTTTGGCAAGCATCTCCACCTCTGCAAAAACGGTGAAAAGCTTCTCTTTCTGCTCAACTTCGGAAATTTTGGTGTCAATGATTTTAAGATTCTTCTCTTTTTTCATCTTTTCGACGTACTTGTTCATAGTTTCCACTACATGCTCTTTAGGCGCTCCTAGAATTTCAACTATGGCCACAGCCCTGATGGGCCATTCATCCCTGTCTATGTCCATTTCAGGCTCCCTTTTGGAAGGCTGTTTGGATTCTTTCTTCTTCCCAGCTTTCTTTTTAGCCGGCTTTTTGGCTGTTTTCTTCTTTTTCTTGGACTTTTCCTTTTTTCCGAATATTTTTCTCAAAGGCATGTATGTTATGGAAAAGAGGCAATTTAAAAACATTTCTATCGCTTCCAGATAAGGACAGCGCTTACCAGTGCGAGCAGGGATATCAATATTATGGGCACCAGAGCTTCTGATTTGGCTTTTGCTGACTTGTACACAACCGGAGGGTTTGTTATATTTACTACCTCTCTTGAAGAGGGTTTTTCATCCGCTTTTGTTGTTTTCTTCTCTTTTTTCGCTTCTGGCTCTTTTTCGCTGCCATTCTTGTCTTCAACAACCGTGACATTTGCCCTTAACTGGTAATCTGTCTTCTGGTTGTCCTTGTTTATCTTTACCTTGAGCTTGTAGTCTCCGGCGCTGGCGTTTGTGAAAAACTTTAATTCCACTGCCTCTGATTCCATTTTTCCTAAAGTAAAATTATGTTCTGCTATTCCTGAATATTTTTTGGGGCCTCTGTAAAGATAAGCCGTGAGTTTGATGAGATGGGGCTCGTTGTCGGAGATTATTTCAACGACAGCGCTTGCTTCTGAATTCCGAGGGATTTGTTCAGAATATGAAAGAAGGGAATAGCTGAATTGCTGTTTGGCTTCGTGTGCAGTTTCTTTTTCTTCTTCCTCTTTTGTTTCTTCTTCATTTTCCTCAGCAGAGAGCCTTGTTTCTTCCTGCTTTCTGTATATAATGATTCTTTCGGCATATGTTTCCTTGCACCCCTTAAGCACGGATTTTATGACAAAAACCCTGTCATCCTCTTCGGGATGGGGTGTGTAGGATTTGTAGGTTAATGTTTCTGTTTCATATTCATCTTTCACGACATTCCCAAACAGGTCTTCAATCCAGTAGATAATTGAAAAATCCTCGCTTGAATTTATTATGTGCTTGAATTTTATCTTTTCCTCAACATAAATTTCCTTTGTTGTGTTTATTGAAATCTCAGCGATGCACGTGTTTTCATTCGTAACATTGGTTTGATTTGTTTGGTTGCCTTGAGTATCATTGATTGTTGTGTTCCCTGTTTCATTGGTTTCTGTCTCGTTTTCAAATGTTGAGTTTGTAAGATTAACTAAAGGATGAAATGAATTGTTAAAACCAGGAGTTCCCCCTTCGTTCAGGCTTTCACTCCAGCTATTGTTATGTTTTTCCAGGGTTTTGTTATTCCCGTTTGCAAATGAATTATTGTAATTTACACTGTCTATCACGGATCCATTTGAGGAATATAAGTGAATTGTGTCTCCGGAATTTCCCAGCCCGTTTCCTATTAAAGGGCCGGCGTAGTATAGTGATGCATTTGAATCATTGAACAAGCTTTCATTCTCAACTATGATCGCAAAAGAGGAGTTTGTAATTTTTACAGCAACCAGAGTGTCATTTGACATCAAGTCCCCTATTGTCCAGTTTGAAAGGTTTAATTTATCAGGATTGAACAGTTCCACCCATTCATAACCCCTGTCAGCGCCTGCAGGGTTGTACATTATCTCATTTATTTCCACAGCAGCTGCTGGGGGCAGGAGGGCCAAAAAAAGCAAAATATAAGGTTTCATAAGAACAGGTTCATTTTTTGATTATATGAATTTAATAAGTGGTGAGAAGGACAACAAAGAGATAACCACTTAACAATACTTACAAACATTTATATATGCAGTATATGCCTACCTGTCTGGGGGTAAAAGATGGCGTTATTTGATTTCTTAAAAAAGAAGAAAGAAAGATCTAAAAGTATGCCTGAGCCTCCAAAGCCGCCGGCATCGTTAAAAATGCAGCCGCAGGGAGCCCAGTCAGCTTCACCTCAACCGTCACAAATCCCTGTTCCAGAGCCCTCAAGAAAGCACGTTGACGACCTTGAAAAGAAAGCTCCTGAAGCAAAAGGGAAAGAAAAGGGTCCTTTATTCCCGGAAATTCCCAAGTTGGAGGTTCCTGAAATAACACCGGCACCCAAGGAAAGGGAAGCAGTTCACACAGCCTCTCTTCCAAAAGCTGAAAAAGAAGCAGCAAAGCCTGAGAAAAAGATGGAACTGCCTGAGATTGAGCTTCCTGAAATAGGAGCTGAGAAAAAGGAAGAGCTTGATGAAATCCCTGAGCGACTGCCAGAGATAGGGAAAATAAAAAAAGCAGAGGAAGTGCCAGAATACCTTCCGGAAATTGAGAAAGTAAAGAAGGAAAGGGTTCCTGAAGAGCTTCCTGAACTTGAAGAGCCGACAAGCTACAAGCCAGGGAAAAAGGCACCGCTGTTCATCAATGTAAATGCATATTCGCAGATGATGGGACAGCTCAACGCCACAAAGTCAAAATTGAATGAGTACTCGTCAGCTGCCAGCCACCTTGTGGAATTAAAAAACAAAAAAAATGAGCAGATGGAGAAATGGAGGGATTTTTTGGAGGACATTGAGCGCAAATTGCTGAAAATTGACTATATGATGTTTGAAGAGGGAGGCAGCGCAAATGCCTAGAGACATTTGCTGGTCTCCTCTCACTAAAGCTCGAGGAGGTTAAAATGGAAGATAAAGCGCCGGTTTTTGTTAAGATAGATGAATACAAGAACGTGCTTGACATTGTTCAGGTGCTGAAGGGAAAAGTAAAGGAAGGGAAGGAAATGCTTGGCAGGATAAGCCAGATAAAAGCTGAGGAAGATGCTGAAATAGAGGAATGGTCAGCAGAACTTGAAGAGATAGAGCGAAGGATTGATGGAATTGACAAAAGCTTGCTGAAGGTATAGGATGGAAGAAGAAGTTTATTATGTCAATGTGAGGGAACCTGTGCAGACCAGGAAGAACATTCTGGAAACCTCCAGGAAGGTTGTCCTGGCGTTGCAGAAATATGAGGCTTTTAAGCTGAGGCACGACAAAAAGCAGGATTTGGTGAATAGGATAAGAACCAACTTCAAGGAAATTAACGAGCTCATATCAAGGCTGAAAAAGGAGCTTCCCCAGGTCAAGCTGAAGAAAAAGGTTTCAGTGCCGGAAGAGAAAAAGCCGGTTACTAAGAAAAAGGCAGCCAAGGGAAAAAAGGAGCTTGGGGATTTGGAACAGGAGCTCAAGGATATAGAGATGAAGCTTAAAGAACTAAAATGATTATTTTCCTGTAGTGAATTTCATATGCAGTTCTTTTAATGTTTTCTCGTCAGGAATGTTGGGAGAGCCGTCCATTGGCATCTCCATATTCTTGTTTTTCGGAAAGGCTATAACCTCCCTTATGTCGTGATAGCCAAGCATCAGGGCCACCAGCCTGTCAAATCCTGGGGCAAACCCACCGTGAGGGGGCGCTCCATACTTGAAGGCCTCAAGCAAAAACCCGAATTTTTTCTCAGCATCTTTCTTGTCCAGCCCGATTACCTTCATAACCCTCTCCTGAATGTCTGCCCTATGTATCCTGATTGAGCCGGAGCCTATCTCCCAGCCGTTAAGAACCAAATCATAGCACTGGGCGTGCACCTTCGAAGGGTCTTTTTCAAGATATTGAAGATGCTCTTTTTTGGGCATTGTGAATATGTGATGGGAAGGGTCCCATTTTTCCTCTTCCTCATTCCACTTAAAAAGGGGGAAGTCTACAATCCAGCAGAATGCAAAGTCCTTTGGGTCATACATCTGAAGCTTCTTGCCCAGCTCATTTCTTACGGCTGCCAGGGCGGCATTTGTTATCTTGAAGTTATCAGCGACTATCAGCAGCAGGTCGCCATCTTTCGCCCTTGTTTTTTTCAGCAGCTCTTTCTGCTCAACTTCGGAAAGGTATTTGGCAACATTTGATTCAATCTTGCCCTCTTTTATTTTCATAGTTACCAGGCCCTTTGCCTTGTATATCTTTGCAAGCTCTGTCAATTTGTTCAGCTCGGACTTGGTGAAAGTTGCGCATTTCTCTGCATTAATGCATTTTACTAAAGGCGCGTTCTTGAAAACCTCGAAATCAGATTTCTTGAGAATGTTCGTAACATCCTCTAGCTCCATCCCGAACCTTATGTCTGGCTTGTCAGTGCCGTATTTTTCCATTGCCTCCTTGTAAGGCATTCTGGGAAATGGTTTTTTCAGCTCTATCCCCAGGGTTTCTTTGAAAACATAATGGAAAAGGTTGTCAAAAGTTTCATAGATATCACTTTCTTCCACAAAGCTCATCTCAACATCAATCTGGGTGAATTCCGGCTGCCTGTCCGCTCTCAGGTCCTCATCTCTCATACATCTCGGAAGCTGGAAATACCTGTCAAAGCCGGCCACCATCAGGATCTGCTTGTAAAGCTGCGGCGACTGGGGCAATGAGTATATCTTGCCAGGGTTTATCCTGCTGGGCACTATGAAATCGCGGGCTCCCTCAGGAGTTGACCTTATCAGGAAGGGGGTTTCTATCTCCACAAACTTGTTCTCGTGGAAAAACCTTCTGACAGCCTGGGCAACTGCGTGCCTGAAAATAAGAGTGTGCTGCATCACCGGCCTTCGCAAGTCAAGATACCTGTGCTTCAGTCTTGGCTCCTCCCCTGCAACTGCCCTGTCCTCAATTTCAATGGGAGGCACTTCAGAAACATTAAGGACTTCTGCCCTGTCACAATGAACCTCTATCTCCCCTGTGGGCCAGTCTCCTTTTTCAGTTCCCTTTTTTCTTTGTTTTACCTTGCCCTCAATTTCAACAACATATTCCCTTTTGAAGTCCTTCGCAGCAGGAACTTTTTCAGGATTAATTACCAGCTGGGTGAAGCCGTACCTGTCCCTCAAGTCAATAAAGATCAGGCTTCCGTGATCCCTTCGGGTAGCCACCCAGCCCTGAAGAAGCACTTTCTTGTCTATATGCTTCTTGGTCAGCTCTCCGCAAGTGTGAGTCCTTCTCATAAGGGATTCTTTTTAATGGTTATTTATTAAGTTTTCTTTAAAAAGCTAAGAAGGGCCAGCAGCTATCTTCCAAAGGGATTCAAAAAAGAACCGGAACTGCTCTGCGATTGTTTTGCTTTTTATAACTATCACGCTCAAATGTTCAAAGTTTATAATCAGTGTTCTATCCTCCCCCACAATTACAGGCGCTAGGTGAAATCCCGGCAAAAACCTATGATTGAAATTTGGATATTCCCTCACATAGTTTTGTAATTCTTTTTTTGATTCTTTTGATATCTCAGTTACAATAAACCTTGCTTTTATCTTTTTTTTATTTAATATTCGTGAAGTTTTTTTCCAGATAATATTGATATTTGTTCTTCTTACTCCACTTCCTCCAAGAGAAAGAAATTCGGAGTTTTTTGGCAGGGCTTCAGCCACAGACATCAGAGCAGTCTTAAACCCTCCCACGCCCATAAGAATTTCAGCTGAATACTCTTCTTCTTTTAGTTTTTTAAGTTTTTCCAGTTCAGGAAGAAGCTTGTTAATCTGCTCTTCCTTTTTCTCAACCTCCCTCTTTTGTTTCTCCACATATTCTTTTATTTTATGGGGGTCTGAGGCAGAGAAATACTTAACATTGTTTTTCAGGATATAGCTTACCAGGCCTTTCTCAATTAGCTTGTCCAGGATTTCATATATCTTGCCGCTGGAGATTCCTGCTTCCTTCACGATTCTGCCTGTGGCAGAGGAGCCTATCCTGAGCAGGGCAGTATACACCAGGATTTCGCTTTTTGTCAGGCCTATACCTTCCAGCTCTGCGTATTTCATATTGCTACATACCAAGTGGTAGGTCATACTTAAGTATTTCCCTTTTTCACCATGTAGTAACGGAAAAATGAAGAGGAAACTGGTTTATGGAATAATTGGAATCATACTCATAATAGCGGCAATAGCCATGGTAATAAACCCTCCAAAATCTGGCTATTATGTTAAAAACGTAGAAGAAGAGGAGATAAAGATAGGGTTAACCACAGCCCTTTCAGGCCCTGCAGCGGACTATGCTGTTCAACTAAAAAAAGCATCAGAAATTGCAGCAAAAGAAATAAATTCAAGAGGAGGGATTAAAGGGAAAAAATTGAGGATAATTTATGAGGACAGCAAGGGCTCGCCAAAAGGAGCAGTCTCATCAGCAAGGAAGCTCATTAACGTGGATGGTGTAAGGATAATAATAAGCGGGCTAAGCGCTGAAACTTTAGCCATTGCCCCGTTGGCAAACGAGAATAGGGTTTTGCTTTTGACAACAGCCTGGTCCCCTAAAATAAGTGCTGCAGGCGATTATGTTTTCAGGTTTGGGAAATCCGCTGTTTCCACAGCTTCAGCCCACGCAGTTTATATTAAAGAATCCCAATTTGAAAGGATAGGCGTCCTTTATTCCCAGAGCGAATATGGGGAGTCCTATCTTAAGAAGTTCAAAGAAGTATTGAATGACAGCGATATTAACATTGTGGCTCAGGAAAGCTACTTTCCTGAAGAAAAGGATATTAGAACACAAATTACCAAGATAAAAAACAAAAAACCCGATGCAGTCATCCTGATATGTGATGGTCCTGAAGAAGTTTTAAGAACAACAAAACAAATGAAGCAAATGAATGTCCAGCTTCCAGTTGTGGGGGATGAGACAGTCTGCAACACTCCCTTGGGCGGGTATGAGGTTAAATATGAAAATTTAACCTGCGCCATGATTAAATCCTCGGACACAGAGGAATTCAAGGAAAAATTCAGGGAGCATTCTGGGGAATATCCAATGATTCCCATGTGGGAGTCTGCTGCTTATGATTCCATCCACCTTATAAAAGAAGGGGTGGAAAAGAAAGGATATGATATAGAAGCTATTAAAAAATTTTTTTATAATATCAAAAAGTATAAGGGAAGCTCGGGGGAGATAACAATCGACAGCAAAGGCGACAGGATGATAAGAGAAATAGGAATTTTCAGGCTTGAAGAAGGGACACTTATTGAAGTAGGAAGTTAATTTATCCATCTCATGCTTTTTCAAGAATGACAACTTCTGTCCTGGTAAGCTTCTTGAAGCGTTCCGCGTTCTCAACCGTGCCTATGATATCTCCATAATGCATGGGAATGGCATATATTGGGTGTATGGAATTTGCAAGCTCTGCTGCCTCGTCCGCGGTCATCACGTAAGTGCCTGATACAGGGATGAGAGCGACGTCTATGTTTTTCAGGCTTCTCAATTCAGGAACGTAATCTGTGTCTCCTGCAAAGTATATCCTTGTTCCGTCAATGTCTATAAGGTAGCCGACCCATTCATTCTGCCTTGGATGGAAAGGCAGGTTGGGCGCCCTGAACTTGTTTATATTATAGGCAGGCAATACCTCAACACTTATCTTCTCGCCAACCTGTATTTTATCTCCGGGCCTTACTGTAACTGTCTTGCCTTTTTCCACAAACCTTGCCAGCTTGCTGAGGCAGTCAGGAGTGAGCAGGATGGTTGTGTTTTCATTTACAAGTTTCCTGATATCTTCAGGGCTGAAATGGTCAAAATGCTCGTGCGATACGAGAATAAGGTCTGCGTCCTTTCTTGCTTCCTGAATCTTGTAAGGGTCCAGGTAAATCTTTTTTGTATAATCTATATCAAAGGAATCGTGGCCGAGCCATTTTATGATAATTCCGTTAAGCTTGAATTCTTTCATACCAGCCCCTTTGTCTTCAGGTCGTAAACTAAATCTTCCAGTTTCTTAAGGTTGTACTTGACTGAATCAAACTTTTTCCTGAGAGGGCTGTTCCTGAAGTTGAATTTCAGCAGTTCCTTGTAGATTTCAGAAACAAGCTCTTTGATGTCCAGAACAGCCCGGTATTCCCTGGATATCGCAAAATTAACAGCTTTCCTTACAAGCTCCCCTGTCAGGTCTATGACTCCCATTAGATAAGATTCAGCATCCACACTCAATTCTTCCCTTGCCACCAGCCTTTTTTCCTTTACAAATATCAGGAAGGATATAGCTTCCACATATTCCTGAACAGCTGTTTTGTATGCCGGCAGGTATTCAAGCTCGGAATTTCCGGGAATCCTGCTTTTCATCTTTTCCAGTTCCTCTTTAATCTGTGATTCAAGTTTTTCAGCCTCTTTAAATTCCCCTCTCTGAAGGGCGTAAATCAGCAGTTTGGAGGTTTTGATAACCTTGGCAGAGTCCTTGATGATATTTTCCCTCTTCTCATCAAAATCCCCCAGTTTCTTCCTGAGATTTTCCCAGTCTTTTTTTTCGATCATATGAGTAAATAAAAAGAAAACACTTTAAAAAGGTTTTCTGGAAAATTTAAAAGCGTAAGATTTAAATAGGGAACTTAATTTAAAAAGGTTATGGCTTCAACGTTTAGGGCAGCTCTTGATTTTTTCGGAGAGGTAGGGATTTATGATGTAATTTTGCCTTTCCTGCTTGTTTTCACCCTGGTATTCGCAATTCTTGAAAAAACCAAGCTTTTCGGTTTTGAGGACAAGGAAAAAAAGTATACTCGTAAAAATCTCAATTCAATGGTGGCATTCGTAGTATCCTTCCTGGTTGTGGGCTCTGCAAAACTGGTAGCCATAATTAACCAGGCAGTCTCTCAGGTGTTCTTATTGCTGCTTTTGGGCTTCTTATTCATGCTCCTGATAGGAGTTTTTTTAAAGGATGAGGAATTAGCATTTGAAAGGAAGGATAAATGGTTCATATTCTTCTCACTGGTAATGCTCATAGGAATAGTGCTGATATTCCTGAACGCCATTCCTACAGAATCAGGAGGGACCTGGCTTTCAGCAATATGGAATTATATTTCACAGAACTGGAACAGTGCAGTTGTGGGAGCTATAATAATGATACTTATCGTGATAGGAATGATGTATTATGTAATAACGCCTTCAAAAGCAAAGGAAAAAAAGAGCGAGGAGTGATAAAGAATGGTAACTTTCCGGGATGTCATAATTTATCTTGAGAATGTTGGAGTTGCTGATGTTTTGCTTCCTTTTATTCTTGTATTCACAGTGATTTTTGCTATTCTGCAAAAGATAAAGCTTTTCGGGGATGAGTCCAAAAGGTTTAATGTGGTGATTGCCCTTATAATAGGACTGGCTGTGGTTATCCCTCACGTGCTAAGGCCTTCTGAAAATGACGTGGTAAACATAATGAACAAGGCTTTTCCAAGTGTTTCCTTATTCATCATCGCCATACTTGCTGTCTTCTTGTTGATAGGCCTTTGGGGCGCCAAGCCCAAGTTTACCAAAGGAGCAGGGGGCTGGCTTTCCCTTATTGCAATCATAATAGTGGCGGCAATTTTCACATATGCCGCAGGCTGGTGGGGAAGAGGATACCTCCCTAACTGGCTGTACTGGCTGGATGATCCCGGCACCATAACATTGATAGTGATAATACTTGTGTTTGTCATAGTTGTTGGGTACATCACCGGCGGAGAAAAGGGGGAAGGAGAAGGCTCCTGGAAGAAATTCAGAGAAGGGCTTGGTGAATTGTTCGGCGGCGGAGAATAATCTGAAAGATGGCTACTTTTTTAGATATCGGTCTGGTTGAAGCGTTTGCGCCAGTCTTTGCTTTTCTTTTTGTGTGGGTAACAGTATTCGCAATACTGCAGTTTACAAAATTATTCACAGACAACAAAGGTCTGCACGCCCTGCTCGCCTTCGTTCTTGCAGTGATGACCATGCTTTCCCCCAAGCTGGTTGAGCTGATAGCAGTAATGGCTCCAATCTTCGTGGTGGCAATGATTTTCCTGATTTTCCTTATGCTGATTTACAAGATGTTCGGAGTCAGCGATGACTGGTTAACAGGAGCCATTGAAGGTAAGGGCTCTGCCTTTTACTGGATATTAATTGTTGCCGCGGTTATAGTAATAGGAGCTGTGGCAATAGTTTACGGAGAAGAAATACTCTCACTTACCCAGCCAGCAGGCAATGAGACAGGAGTGGCAGCCAATGTGGGAGCCACAATTTTCCATCCAAAAGTTTTGGGTTTTGCCGTGCTTATGCTGATAGCAGTATTCACTATCTATCTTCTTGCATCCAAAATGAAAGAAAGCTGAATTATTTTTTCTTTTTCATCTCTTCAGTTATCCTGGAGAGTTCTGAAACATTTTCAACAAAGCCGGGGAGGATCTTCTTGAACACTGTTTCCAAAGCTTTTATGTCCGTGCCCACACTGGAAATGGTCTTGTCATACTCACCCACCTTTTCAAGAATGGAAGTGTGAAGCTTGTCAAAAGAGGATTTCAGGTCATTAATCTGCTGTTCCAGTGCAGCTATTTTGGCATCCATCTTTTCCTTCCAGTCAGCTATTCTTGAAACGTTCTTCACCAAATCTTCCCATTTTTCCTCAATTATCTGCTCTATTAGCTGCTGCAAATCCTCTGTGGAAAAACCCGCCGATTCCATTGCAGATGCTGCCCCTCCCTCTTCTGGATACCCTCCTGATGGAGGAGCTGTCTCATCCATCTGCTGGGATTGCTGGGGCCAGGATGAGGAAGCGTCGCCTGCGCCTGAAGGAGCAGGGTAATTTGGATAATCTTGGGATTCCTGCGCAGTCTGTGAAGGAAATGATTCAACATTATGCTTGATGTCTGCCTGAGCCATAGCATCTGCTATCTGCTGGGGGGTATAATTAGCCCTCTGCAAAGACTGGATTATCTGGTTATTGGAAAGTCCCTGTTGCCTCATGTTAAGCACATAATCTGTTGGTGTTCCCTCAGCCATTTTAGTAAAATATAGGGTTTTTATTTATAAATGTATTGGATAAGCTTTACTGGAATTTCCCTTCAATTGCGCTGTCAATCATCTTCTTGACTTCATTCCTTGTTACAAATTCCACAGGCTCCCATAAGTCAAGGTATTTCTTTAGGACCTTGACGTCTTCAGCATTGGCAGTCATCTTTAGCTCTTTAACTATCAGCCTGATTTTGTCTTTCAGATCCTCCATTTCCTTTTTGACTTCCAAGACGTCTGATTTTATCACCTTTATCTCATTACTCATCTTTTTGTCCTGGGCAAGGGAATTCTCCTCATCAACCTGGACCTTCTTCCTTAAATTGTAATATTTGTCCTCAAGAAGTTTTATTGTCCTTGACAGGCTATTAACCTGCGCAGCCAGTCCTGCACCCGGAGCTTCCTCTCCTTTTTTTGGTTTTGGTGCTGGTGCAGGATTGGGTTCTGTTTTCTTTTCATCAGAAGATTGTTCTGCCATTTTACCTATTGAAATACCAGTAATATTTATATATTCCCTTCTAATAAGCTTGAATGAGGGTATTTTAAAAATAATTGTTAGCACTTAGCAGAAACAAAGAGGCGAACTAATGGCGAATGTTGATATAGTAAGAGAAGGCGCTGAAACAATTCTCAAGTTTGATTATGAAGGTGTTTCAAGAATTCCCTCAATAGAGGATGACCCTGCTGTAATGACTGAAGTTATTGACAAGCTTGTTGAGGTTGTGGGCGCCAGCAAAGTAATATTTACGCAAAAAAGGGACTATGAATACGACTTTGAGCAGGTGCAGCTTCTGAATGAAATAGCAGATTTGTACAGGAAACTTTCAAGGCAAAAAGAATTATTCAGCCTGGAAGCATTAAAATTTGATGGTTTCACAAAAGACCTTGAGAAAAGGTATGCAGATGTTCAGAGAATAATTTTCAAGATGCTGAAAAGCGATCCCATAGGGGCTTATGTGGAGTTAAAACGGCTTATCAGGCTTGAAAAAATAAAGCTTGATGATTACTTGGAGCCCAAGGATTTGGAAGGGCAAAGAAAATACATCTCGCTGTTAACTTACCTCCACAATCTTCTTGACCAGACCAAGCTGATAAATGTCGCCCGCCCCTATCTTGCTGGCTATGAAATTGGTGACAGGAGCGTTTACAGAAAGATACTCAGGCCTTCGATAAAGCCGGATTTCATGTTCACAAAGTTAATGGCAAGCTACCCTGTTGACGGGGAAGAGCTGGCAAGCTATGACCTGGGCGAAACAGAGATTACTGTTTTCAAGCTTCCGGACACTATTCACCTGCTTTATCATATGATTCCGCCGGAGTTCAAGCTTTCTGAGGATCATTACGAGATTCTTGACTCGGCAAGGAACATAATGGCAGAGCACAAGCCGGAGAAGGAGGAGTTCACTGATCCGGAAAGAATGAGGCAGGTTTTCTTCAATGTAGGCAAGGACCTAATAAGCGAGCTGGCAGATTACAGGAATATGAAGCTTACAGACGAGCAGCTGGAGGATTTAACAAACATACTGGTTAGGTACACTATCGGCTTCGGGCTGATAGAGGTTTTGCTTGAGGACGAGAAGATACAGGATGTTACCATAAACAGCCCTATGGGCAAGGCTCCTATGTTCATAGTCCACGCTGACTTTGACAACTGCAAGACAAACATAATAGCTACCAGGACTGAAGCTGAAAGCTGGGCAACCAAGTTAAGGCTTCTTTCAGGCAGGCCTTTGGACGAGGCCAATCCCATTCTTGACACAGAGATAACCCTCCCGGGAGCAAGGGCGAGGGTTGGTGCAATAACTTCCCCCCTCAACCCGACAGGATATGCTTTTGCCTTCAGAAGGCACAGGGACAAGCCCTGGACCCTGCCCTTGTTTATCAAGAACAAGATGATTGACCCCCTGGGAGCAGGACTGGTGAGCTTTATCATAGATGGTTCAAGGACCATACTGGTTGCCGGAACAAGAAGCGCTGGTAAGACCTCCTTCCTTGGCTCCCTGCTGGTTGAGCTTATGAGAAGCGCAAGGGTTATCACCATAGAAGACACTTTGGAATTGCCTGTCCTGCCTTTGATTGACCTGGGATACAACATCCAGCAGATGAAGGTTGCCAGCGCGATGACAAGAGGGACAGCGGAAGTGCCTGCAGATGAAGGGATAAGGACAACGCTGAGGCTTGGTGACAGCGCCCTTTTTGTTGGGGAGGTGAGGTCAACAGAAGCCAGAGCTTTATACGAGGCTATGAGAGTGGGGGCCTTGGCAAACGTGGTGGCAGGGACTATACACGGTGACTCCCCCTACGGAGTTTATGACAGGGTTGTCAACGACTTACAGGTCCCGAAAACAAGCTTCAAAGCCACAGACATCATTATTGTAGCTAACCCCATAAGGTCTGCTGACGGGCTTCACAGGTGGAGAAGGATAACCTCCATAACAGAGGTCAGGAAGCACTGGGAAGACGACCCTATGCTTGAGCACGGCTTTATGGACTTGATGAAGTATGATTCAAAAACAGACACCCTGAAACCCACTGAGGATTTTACCCACGGAGGTTCAGACATTCTTAAAAGCATAGCCGGAAACGTGAAGGAGTGGGCTGGAAACTGGGATGCAGTATGGGACAACATACAGCTCAGGGCAGACATCAAAAAGGCACTGGTGGACATGGCTGAAAAAACAAATGACAATGATTTGCTGGAAGCAGGGTTTGTCATACTCGCAAACGACCAGTTTCACAGGATTTCAGACCGTGTAAGAGAAGAAGTAGGAACCTTGGATTCCAAAAGGATTTTCTTTGAATGGAACGAGTGGTTGAAAGAGGCTGTAAAAAAGAGGAGTCTGGAACATGGCAGATGACAAGTCTGTAAGCGAGCTTGCTGCCAAATACAAGAGGGAGTTAGAAAGGGGGTTGTCAAAAGAGGAACCAGTAGAAGCCAAGCCCATAACCACAAAGGAATACCAGGAATTCAAGAAAGAGTTCATGCCCGGGCATATGACTCTTTATGAAAAGGTATGCAATTTCAGCGAAAAAGTATTCAAATTAAAACCTGATTCCAAAACAGAGCCAAATATACAGGAAGCCATAAATATCTGCCACCTGAACATAACGCCTACCGGGGCGATAAGCTTCGCATACTTAGGACCTGTTGTATTCATTCTCATAGGAGTTTTAGCCACATTATTCGCGCCTGCCCTGACAGGAGGAGAAACATCTATGTTTTTTATTATGTTTTTTATTCTTGCTGGGCTTGTGCTCATTTTTCCTCTGACAAAGCTTCCTGAATTCCTGGCAAACAGCTGGAGAATGAAGGCAAGCAACCAGATGGTTCTTTGCATTTTTTACGTAGTGACTTATATGAGGCACACGTCAAACCTTGAAAGGGCCATAAACTTCGCTTCAGACCACCTTACCCCTCCTTTGTCCCTGGATTTGAAAAAGGTCATATGGGACGTGGAAACAGAAAAGTTTGAGTCTGTGAAAGAAAGCCTTGACCGTTATCTCCGGACCTGGAAAAAGTGGAATATGGAATTTATAGAAGCATTCCATCTGATAGAGTCATCCCTCTTTGAAGGAGAGGAAAAAAACAGGTTGGCAACGCTGGACAAGGCCCTTTCTGTTATGCTTAACGAAACTTATGAAAAAATGCTTCATTACGCCCAGAATCTCAAGTCTCCAATTACTATGATACATATGATGGGAATAATCCTGCCCATCCTTGGGCTGGTTATCTTGCCTCTTGTCGTCAGTTTTATGGAAAATGTCCAGTGGTATCATCTTGCCATGCTTTATAACGTCATCCTTCCTGTTTCTGTGTTTTATCTTGTCAAGAACACTCTTGCAAAAAGGCCAACTGGTTATGGCGAAACAGACATCACAGAAGAGAACCCTGAACTTAAAAAATTCAAAAACGTTGTCGTAAAAGTGGGAGGATCAGAGCTAAAACTGAACCCTCTGGTTATATGCACAGTTTTATGCCTTGTTTTCATATTCATAGCATTTTCTCCTATTATAATCCATGCGGTTCAGGAGGATCCCCGGTGGGATCTTGTTATTATAGAAGATCCCCGGGAAGGTTACGTATTCAGGACCATAGACAGCGATACATCCAGTGAGGAGCTGAGCCAGGTCAAGTTTTCGTTTTTGGAGTACAGAGTTTCAAGGGTAAATCCTGGCGAGCTTTTGGGCCCTTATGGGGTGGGGGCTTCTGTGTTAAGCCTTGGTATCCCTTTAGGAATAGGTGTTGCAGGAATAGGGCTTTATTACAGGTTAAGAACTAAGAATATCATAGATATACGAAAGAAAGCGAAAAAGCTGGAAGAAGAATTTGCTTCTGCACTGTTTCAGATGGGGAACAGGCTTGCAGACGGCATCCCTGCTGAAATCGCTTTTGGAAAGGTCGCCTCAGTGATGGAAGGCACAGTTTCAGGGGCTTTTTTCAGGACAGTCGAGATGAACATCAGGAGACTGGGTATGGGAATAGAAAGGGCAATATTTGACCCAAAAGCAGGCGCGTTAATGGAGTTTCCCTCAAAAACCATAGACAGCTCTATGAAGGTGCTTGTGGACAGTGTAAAAAAAGGCCCCCTTATTGCCTCCCAAGCATTGATTAATGTTTCAAGATACATAAAGGAAATTCACAAGGTAGATGAAAGACTGAAGGACCTGATGGCAGATATCAGCTCTGACATAAAATCCCAGATTAATTTCCTGACCCCAACCATCTCCGGAATCGTTATAGGAATAACTTCCATGATTACAACCATAATCGGAAAACTGGGTCAGCAACTGGAAAGAATTCAGGAAACAGCTGGAGCAGCCCAGGCAGGAGGGACAGCAGGAGGATTGGTAGACTTATTCGGAGACGGCATTCCCGCCTATTATTTCCAGATAATTGTTGGTATTTACGTAATTCAGATAATTTACATACTCACTGTGATGTCCAACGGCATTGAAAACGGATCCGACACTGTAAGCAGGGATTATCTTGTGGGAAAGAATATCATCAGGTCCGTAGGATTATATGTTCTTGTTTCCCTTATTGTAATGGTACTGTTTAATTTCATAGCAGCGAATATATTGCAGACTGCTTGATATTGATTTCAGGGAAAAAATAAAAGGCATTATAACAAGAAAATTATAGCTGAACAGATAGGGACAATGATTGTGCTGCTTGTCATCCTTCTGGCAGGACTTATCATTCCTGAACTTTTCAAGAAGATAAGGATTCCTTTCGTAACTTCCCTTATCATAATCGGGGCGGTTTTAGGGCCAAACGGACTGGGCTATGTGCAGACTAATCCCATAATTGAATTCTTCGGCTTTCTGGGGATGGCATTCCTGATGTTTATGGCAGGGCTTGACACAAATCTTGGTATGATAAAGGAATTGCGGTATAAAGTAATAATGATGGCTGGAATGAACATGGCTGTGCCCTTTGCCTTTGGTTTAGCAATAGCCAGGTTTTTTGGTTATCCTTGGTTTATCAGCTTCCTGGTAGGTGTAATCTTCATCTCCTCCTCTGCAATTGCAAGTGTGCCCGTACTTGAAAATGCAGGGATTATAAGAAGGAAGCTGGGCCAGGCAATTTTGTCCTCAGTAATTATTGCTGACATCACAAGCCTTATCCTTCTTAGCTTTAGTCTGCAGGAAGTTTCAAGGATCACTTCTTTGCCGCTCCCTCTGTATTTTGCAATTCTTTTAATCTCCTTGGTTTTGATGTTCATATTCATCCCCAAGATATTTGAATATCTTGTAAAAAGAAGGTTCAGGAGCAAAACATATTACGAGAAACAGCTTCGTTTTGTGATAGTGCTGATTATAGGTGTGTTGATATTCTTCTCATTATTGGGGGCGCATCCCATACTTGCAGCATTTATTATTGGCATGATACTCTCCAGGGCCTCTGTTTCAGAAGGCATTATGTCCAAGTTTCATACACTGGGATATGGCCTTTTTATCCTATCTTTTTCTTCATACTTGGAATGCAGATGGATTTCTCAATCTTTGGGGAGCTGGGCAAGGGAATAGCAATAGTGGCCGCCGTTAGCACAGGGCTTATTCTCTCCAAATTTGGAAGTGGGCATATAGCAGGAAGAATCGCCAGGTTTTCACCAAAAGATTCGGCAATCTTTGGAACTGCTTCCGTAATCCAGCTCACCACTACTCTTGCTGTGGTTTATGTGGCTTCAGGCCTCAACCTTCTGGATTCTGCGTTGGTCTCTGCAATAATTTTTCTCTCAATACTCGCCACTTTTTTAGGGCCGATAATCCTGGGAGTGCTGCTGAAGGATTATGATTAACCAATTCTGAAAAAAGATGGGGCGACGGGGATTTGAACCCCGGACTCCACGGTCTTCAGCCGTGTGCTCTCCCAGTCTGAGCTACCGCCCCATGATAGTCTTTTTTCAGAGGGCCATTTAAATAGTTTTTGGAGGAAGGAATTCATAAAGCCCAGGCCAGGCAGATTCCCCGCTTTCTGACCACAAGAATTCTATCCCCATTTTTTTCAAGTTTTGTTTTTGTTTTTTCAATAAGGGGGCTGACACGTTCAAGATTTATCCTGTTTAAGTGAACCTCAGCTTTTAATTTACCACTTTTTAAATCAGCTTCATTAAAATCAACTAAAAGCAGAGGAGTTGCAGAGATACCTTCATATTTTACTATAAGGCCTAGGGGATTACCTAGATGGTAGGTCTTGTAGATATTTCCCCTGAACCATTTATCGACCTTGTGGTACTCACAATCGGTCTTGGAATGAGGTTTTTCTCAAGTTCGTTGGCAAAATTAATAAATATTTTGTCAATATCATTCATTTTTGCCTGTCCCTGCACATTCTTGTTCAACTTCCTTTTCTCAGCATTTAAATACTTGAGAAATCGTTCAAGCGAATTAATGAAAAAAGAAGAATCTATATTTCTTTGAGTATCTCTTTCTGTTGTTTCAGCAACATGAGCAGCGTAATCCAGGAGGCTGTCCAAAAATTCGGCTGTATCATCTTTATCCAGCTTTTTCTTCCGCTTGTTTAAGATATTTACAATTTCACTGATATTCCCTTTAACGTTTGAAAAGAAAAGGTTTTTTATATCCTCAATTTCCTTAATAAGCAAATTTAAAGTTTCAAGATCCATTTTCAGCATAAAATAAATAAAAATTTAAAAAGTTTTGCAGGTAAAGGCTTGCTATGGAGAATAAATACAGGGATTTTATCAAATTTGTTGCCGCAATTGTTATTGTCTTGGCTATATTGATGATTATGGGTTACATATGATCATTTTTTCTTTTTTCTCAAAACTTTTGCCACTTCCTCCGCAGGCCATCCTGACTGAACCAGGTAATTCATTATCTGCTCATCAGCGTAACCCTGTTTTTTAGTCTTTTCAATGTACTCATCAAGAGGGCTTTTTCCTCTTGTCAATACAATTGTCAACACTATTATTACTGCAACTATTACTGATATTATTATCATAATTCCCGTGGTGCTGAAAAAGAAAGGGGCTGCAGCTTCCTCTTTCCCCCTTCTTATCTCTGTCAAAGCGCTCCGCTGTTCAGGGCTTAATTCATAGTTTGCACAGCATACCATATCCCGACTTGCCAGTTGGGATGAAGTGAAATATTTGTAGAGGGCTCCGCAATACCTCTGCTGGAATGAGGGGGTGCATTGAACTTCCCCTGCCGGCTGTATGTAATTTGAGGGAAAAAGGTAATAGGCCGTGTTCCTTTTTTCTATGATAAAATCCCTGAGATTTTGGCGGGCTGAAAGCAGGTCATCATAAGAATTAACATTTATTATGACATTATCCTGCCCTGAATCTGCGCAATAGGTTTCCTGAACATCCAGAAGGTTTCCTGACTTGACAAGCTGGTAGTAATATGTAGTCTGATTGTCAATATCAACCACCAGGCAAATTTCAGCCCCTTCCCCAAGCAATCTGGCAGCGCTGTCGGCTTTCAGGACATTAACAACCGCCCTGGTCTGCTCGTTGGTTGCGAATGTTGCCATTCCAGTGAACGAGGGCGAGCCTTCGTGGACAAGCGTGATTATCAAAAGTGCAAAAAATAAGGAAGTTAGGAAGTACAGCGCATTCCTCATAGTTCTTTAAACTCCGCCTCTTTATTTAAAATTTTTGACAAAACACCTTTCAGATCTTTTATTTTAATCCTCTTTTGCTCTGTGGAATCCCTGTCCCTGATCGTTACGTCATTATTTTTCAGGGAATCAAAATCCACAGTTATGCAAAAAGGAGTGCCAATCTCATCCTGTCTTGCGTACCTTCTCCCAATGCTTCCTGAAGTGTCAAGCTGGCAGTTGAATCCCCTGCTCAAAATACCGAAAATCTCCCTTGCCTTGTCAACAAGTTCCGGCTTGTTTGAAACCAGGGGGAAGACCGCTGCCTTTACAGGACTCAGTCTTGGGTCAAGCTTTAGCACTATGTTCCCTCTTTTTTTATCATCATTATAAGCCTCTGTTATGGCGGCCAGGAAAACGCGCTCCATCCCGAATGTCGGCTCTATAACTCTCGGAGTCACTTTTTTCTTGGTCTCCTCATCAAAAAACTCAAGCTTCTGTTTGCTTTCCTTAATGTGCTGCTTTAAGTCATACTGTCCCCTGTTGGCGTTGCCCGTTATTTCCTCGCTTCCGAAGGGGTATTCATAGTCCATATCAAGAGTTGCGGATGAATAATGAGAAAGCTCATCTTTTGTATGTTCCCTCACTTTTAATTTAGTGATACCAATTGATTGCATCCACATTATCTGCTCTGCAAGCCAGTAAGCGTGCCATTCTCCTAACCTTTTATCCTTTATCATCTGCCCGATTGTTGTTTCCTTCAGTGTTCCCTTTCCTTTTTCCTGCGTTTCTGCATCAAGAAGCTTTAGCTTAGTGTTCAAGTGTTCCTTATCCAGGAGACTGCAAGTCTTTTCATCAGGATGTATGAAAAATTCCAGCTCCCCTATGTGGAATTCCCTGCTCCTGAAAATGAAGTCTCTTGGAGCTATCTCATTCCTGAAGCACCTCCCAACCTGCGCAATTCCGAAAGGAAGTTTCACCCTTGAGGTTTCTGTAACAAGCTTGAAATCCATGAACATTGCCTGGGCAGTTTCTCCCCTCAGATATGCATCTACTGGTGTGAGGGCCCCTACCTTTGTCTTGAACATGAGGTTGAATTCTCCCTGTTTTTCATACTCCCCGCCGCAGTTTTTGCATTTAACTTTCCCAAACTCGCTGGGGTCAAGCTTTGTGGCATACTTGCATTTTTTGCATATGACAGCAACATCCTTGAAGCTTTGAAGATGCCCCGAAGCCTTCCAGGTTTTCGGATGGCTGATGATACTTGCATCAATGCCAACCACATTTTCCTTTTGATGGACAAAGTATTTCCACCAGTTCTGCTTTATGTTATTGAACAATTCCGCTCCCAGAGGACCGAAATCCCAGAATCCTGCAAATCCGCCATATATGTCCGAACTTCTGTATACAAACCCCTTTTTCTTGCAGAATGTTGATATGTCTTCTATTGTCAGTGCCATTTAGAACCCCTCTTTTTTCATATTTAAATAGTTTACTTCTCCAGCCACGCTATCTCTTCCTTGTTCAAATCCAGCTCTTCAGCCAGCTGGCCAGCCATTTCCTTGTTTTTCTGGAAGATAACCTTCAGATATGGGATTGTGCTGTGCACCGCCTCGCTTGCAGATGAATGGGTCTGCAGTGCTATTTTTTCTGCTATTGCTTTTCTTTTGGCATATTTCTGGTTCATCATCCATATCTTAAGCAACCTTGGATTCTGCTTATATTCTATTGGCGACCTGTTTTTTCCGTTCTTGGACACGGCAACACCCGCTGTCATTAAGGCGTTTATGTAAACGAGGAAGCGCCAGTCCTGCCTTTTCATTATCCTTCTTTGAAAGATGTCTGCCTTGGACAGCTTATCATAAGCTTCTGCCAAGGATTCCTTGTCCTTGTATTCATAAGGCAGGTTTTCCTCCACCCATAATATCAATTTGTCCTGGGCCTCATCCACCCTGTCAAATGCGTGAATTGCTATTTTTGGGTCAGAGGCCTTGAAGATTTTTATAAGAGCTTCACGGATTGATTCTTCCCTCTCCCTGTATGCCAAAGCTTCTATTTCATTCTTGGTTATCTTCCCGTCAACTCCCAAAACCTGAACATCTGTAATTGCCGCCCTGGCATCACCTCCTGTTCTCCTGGCAATTGTTTTAAGATAAGCATTCTCTGTTTCTATTCCTTCTTTCTCAGAGATCTTACTAATCATCGTGAAAACATCCTCAACAGAAAGTTGATTGAACTCAATTATCTGGCATTTTTTTCTAATCCCTGAGAATTTCTTGTCATAAGCATCGTTTGCTATTATGAAAACAGGATAGGTTGTTTTTTCTATAAGTTTTGCAAGAGTTGGCAATCCTCCCCTGTCTTTGGTGCCTGTTATTCCCTCTGCCTCATCAATCATTATTATTTTTCCCTTGAAAAAGAAGCTCTTTGTTTTTATGGCATTGCCCACTATTTCTTCTATGGCTGCAGCATTCCGGGTATCACTTGCGTTGATCTCCAGAAGTTCGTATCCCATTTCGTTGGCAAGAGCGGTAACAGCTGAACTTTTTCCACAGCCCACTGGTCCTGTGACGAATATGCATTTTTTCTTCTGGCTCTTGAAATTTTCCACAAAATCCCTCAATTTTGAGCAGGGCGCCTGCTGGCCGACAACCTCACTCAATGATTTGGGAGAGTATTTTTTGGTGAAGGGTATCATGGAATGATGTATTTCTATAAGTTTAAGAATGTTTTGTAAACCTTTTGGGCAAATTATTTAAATACCTGCTTAACCCATTATAGCACTTATGGAGCCTAAAATCAAGGAAAAGAAGTGGGTGAAGGAATTTGAAAAGCCCATTTATGAGCAGTGGAAAAACAATCCTTTGGGATTTGACAAAGAAACAGACAAGCCATTATTCTCAATAGATACACCGCCACCCTATGTTAACACTCCTGTCCATATGGGGCATGCTGCTACCTACACCATTATGGATATGATTGCAAGGTTCAGGAGGATGATAGGATTCAATGTTCTTTTTCCCTTGGGGCTTGACCGCAACGGCCTTCCTATTGAAATGTCTGCTGAAAAAAAGTTCAACAGAAAGTTTAACGAAATAAGCAGGGAAGAATTTCTGGAAATGTGCAGGAAGGTTCTGGAAGAGTCGAGTGTTGAATCAATGGACACTTTCATGAAGCTAGGCCACAGTTATAATTCGTGGACAATAGGCAAGTCTCTTGGCCAGGTTTATCAGACAGATTCAGATGATTACAGGCAATTAACCCAGGAAACATTTATTGATTTGTGGCATAAGAATCTGATTTATGAGGATGACAGGATTAACAATTATTGTCCCGGATGCCAGACCACAATAGCTGATGCAGAGATAGAATACAAGGAGCTTCCAACCTTCTTCAATGATATAACCTTCAAGGTTAAAGAGACAGGGGAGAATATTGTTATAGGCACAACCAGGCCCGAGCTTATATGCACCTGTGAAATGGTGATTTTCAATCCTGAAGATGAAAGATATAAGCATCTGGAAGGAAAAACCGCAATAACTCCGATATTTAATAAGGAGGTTCCCATCGCAGCTCATCCCATGGCCGACCCCGAGAAGGGAACAGGGCTGGCTATGATGTGCTCCGCAGGGGACCTTTCTGATATCAGGTTTTTCAGGGAGATGAACATTGAACCCACAATAGCAATCAATATAGACGGCACCATGAATGAGCACGCCGGTTTCCTGGAAGGGCTTCCTGTTGCAGAAGCAAGGCAGAAGATTATTGGGAAATTGAGGGACGAGAATCTTCTGGTGAAACAGGAAAATGTTGTTCACAGAACCCCCATTTGCGAGCGTTCCAAGGACCCAATTGAATTCATAAACATGAAGGAATATTATCTCAAGCAGGTGGAATTCAAGGACAAAATGCTTGAGCTTGCCCAGACAATAGAGTTTTATGCTCCTGAAAGCAGGCAGATCCTACTTGACTGGATTAATTCCATTACAATAGACTGGCCCATCTCAAGAAGGAGGTATTATGGCACAGAAGTTCCGGTATGGCACTGTGAAGTATGCGGGGAGGTTATTGTTCCACCAAAAGGCAAATATTACAAGCCCTGGAAGGAGAAGTGCCCTGTAAAATGTAGCTGCGGCTCTGAGAAGGCAAAAGGGGATGTGAGGGTTTTTGACACCTGGTTTGACAGCTCAATAAGCCCTCTTTACATTCTCAAATATGAAAGGGATTCCGAGTTCTTCCTCAAGAACAATAAGGCTTCGCTAAGACCCCAGGGAAAAGAGATAGTCAGGACCTGGCTTTATTACACTGTCCTTAAATGCTTCCTGCTGACAGGAAAGCCTATTTTCAAGGATGTATGGATACACCACCATATACTGGATGAAAAAGGTATGAAAATGTCCAAGTCCCTGGGAAACGTCATAGACCCTCAGGAAGTCCTAAAAAGATACGGGGCAGAACCTTTAAGATTCTGGTGCGCAATAGAAGGAAACCTTCACAAGCAGGATTTCAGGTGCAGTTACGAAAGGATTGAGGGGGCCAGCAAGACGCTGACCAAGCTCTGGAACGTGGCAAGGTTTGCAAGCGTGTTCCCGCAGCCTGAAGGCAAGATAGAACTGCTTGAACTGGACAAATGGATAATAAACGAATTAAACAGCGTAATCAAGGAAGCACGGGTTAAATTTGAAAAATATGATTTTCACAATCCCACTGTAAAGCTAAAGCATTTTCTCTGGGAAACTTTTGCATCGCATTATCTGGAGCTGGTAAAAAGCAGGGCATATAACGACGGCAACAAGTTCGCCAATAAAGAGCAGAACGGAGCCTTGTTCACCTTGAACTATTGCATTAAAAATATGCTTAAGGTATTTGCGCCTACCATCCCCTTTATCACGTACAAGCTATATGATGAACTTGAAGGAAAAGATATTCATAAAGAGGAATTTCCTGTGCCTGAAGAGCAGGAAAAAGTTCCTTTCAAAACCGAAGAACTGGTCGATTTAAACTCGAAAATATGGAAAAGCAAGAAAGACAAAAACTTGAGCCTGAAGGCGGAAGTCAAAGAGCTAAATATTCCTGAAAAATTCAAAACAATAGAGAAAGACTTGGCAGAAGCGCATTTTGTTAAAAAAATAAATTATGGGGAGGGGGATATTGAGGTTTCCCTCTGATTTTCCGGGATCAACACTCCTTCCAGGTTTTCATTCAGCTTAATCAGCTTTCTGACATCTAAGTTTAACCCGGGATTAGCATCCTGTGTTTTTTCAACATTTTTCCAGTTTTCGCAGAATTTCAGAAGGTGCTGTTCGCCATTCTTGGAAATGTGCTCTAGTATGTACCCTCTCAAAAGTTCCTTCTCTTCAGGAAAATAGACCCATAAAGGCGAAACTAGCGCTATTTCTGATTTTCCTGATATTTGTGAGCTGGACATGTAAGACCGGACTTTTTCCAAATCATCAAATGTGTGATGATAAGGCTTAAAAACGGGCTCCCCATTAACCAGCACCATATATTCTTCTTTCATCGTTTTAAGGCAAGACAAATAACTTTTTATAGTTTACGCTTTGATTTGCTTCCTTCTTATCCTGACAGAGTCGTTCAGGTCTATCAGATAAATATATCTGTTGGCCATTCCAAGGCATACAGCCTCTGTACTGCCTGTTTTCCTGGTTCCCTGATTTTCGTGCATATGCCCGCAGATGTACAAGTCCGGATTGTATTCTTTTATTATCTCTCTATATGCTGCAACGCCGATGTGTCTCCCGTTCATCGGAGACTGCTTGTTTTTTATTTTATCAAATAACAAATAAGGAGTGCAGTGAGTCACAAAAACTGTTTTTCCCTTTGCTTTTTTAAACAGCTTTCCTAATTTTGACTTTGCCTCGTCATGCTCCTTTTTCCTTTTTTTTGAATTTTCATTCTTCTCTTTCATCCATATTTTAGGAAGCATAAATCCCCCGTGAAAAATAAAGGTGTATTCCCCTATTTTCTTTTTCTTTCCGTGCATAAAATTAAGATTCTCCTTTTTGAAAATCCGTTTGCCGTAAGATTCCATATCCTCATTATTGCCGTGAATAAAATAAACAGGAACCCCTGCCTCATTTAGATATTTCAGGACTTTTTTGCCCTGCTGAGTGGATTTTTTAACCATTTCCCTGGCTTTTGCTTTTCCTATATCAATCCACCAGGGCTGGCCCCAGTTTTTGAATATTAGTTTCCTGATGCCTTCATCACCTGAGAAATCACCTGTGCATATGATAATGTCGGGCTTCTCTCTTTTGACAATATTTTTCACTCTCGGTATTTTGCCGTGCGGGTCCCCGATTGCAAGTATTCTCATTTTTTCTTTACCACAAATAATGCGTGGTCCTTTTCCAGAGGGTCAAGTGTCCTGTAGTCAACAATTGTTGTCTTTTTTTCAAGCTCTTTCTTAACCTTTTCAAATATTTCTTTGGGCTTTTTTGCGACGTCCATTGACCTCGACTTAACCGCAATAGTGCCAAAGCCTCCTTTCTTCAGGAAAATTTCACTGTTTTTCAAGAAAATCTCCACCTGGTTTCGCTGGGCCACGTCCTGGTACAGGAAATCAACCTGGGGAACCAGGTGCAGATAGCTCATCGGCTGGTTTGCATCAGCCAGTATGGGGGCGATGTTCTTTCTCTCCTCTGCAAGAAAGACCTGCTCTCTTAGAACCCTGGGAGCAGGGTCAAGGGCAAACACAAAGCCTTCCTTCCCAACAATGTCAGAAACGTGAGAAACAGTGGTGCCGGTGGAAGCTCCCAAGTAAAGAACTTTGAACCCCTCTTTTAATCCGATTTGTGAAAGCCCCTTGTAAAGGGCTGCGGCAAGCTTGCTTCTCTTGATGTCCCACTGCCTGTATTCGCTTCCTTTTTCTTTCTTAATCAGCTCCCCATAAACCCTTCTACCAGGGGCAAGGTTTTTAGTATAAAGCCTTTTTTTGTCGTCCCTGAATATTCCCTTAAGATTGTGTTCCTTCATTCTTCCACCAAAGTCTGCCTCGCCACAAGTAGAATGAAAAGCGAGACCAGCATTGCGAAAATAGGAATTGCGTATTTTTCCATAGTCGCGAACAGGCCTATGCTTATCAAAAAGCAGACCATCCCTATCACAAGCTCCATTATGCCTATGTTTCGCTTTGTCCTTTCCTTTTCAAGGTACATTTTAACGCCCATTTTAGCCTATTTTTTTCCGAAGACCCTCCAAAAGTTTATTGCCTATAAATTCCCCTCCAAAAAAATCCACCTTTGCAGCGATGCTTATCTTGTCTGCAATCTGGCGCGAGGCGACACCTTTTGATTCCGAACCGGCAACCAGAGGGTGCTGGATTATAACCCCGTGCTTGGGGCTTTTTGCCCCTGTCCTCACGTGCCTGAAAAGGGCTTTTTCAGCCCCCAAAACCTGTATGGTTGAGGCGGGCATTGATGCCAGCCTCTTGAAGGAGCCTGCAAGCGCAATAAGCTTTGCGCCCAGGTTAGGGCCTGCCACTGCCAGCAGGTTGGAACAGTTCCTTTTCATAACCTTCTCAATGTATTTTTGCTGTTTTTCCTTTAACTCGTTCAGGTTAATGATTTCCTGAGCCAGGTTTTTAACAGGCTCAAAATCTTCCTTGTTCAGCTCTATACCCATTGAATCCTTTTCTTTTCCCGGATTTTCCACAACTTTTTTTGCGAAATTCAGATTGTCTTCTGTCTTTCTTGACAGCTCGGGATTGGCCAGCCCATACCATTCCCTCAATCTTCTTGAAAGCATATTGATGTGCCTGGTTGATTCCTCAACGCAGTCAGAAGCGTTAATCAGCAGGTTATCAAATTTAACGCTTTCCTTTATTTTTCTTTTTGCAAGCTTAAGCTCTGTGTCAAAAAATTCCTTTGATTTTTCCTTGAACAAAGCAAGAGCTTCATTTATCCTGTTTTTGTCCTCAACTTCCCTTATCATAACTGCTTTGGGATGTTTCTTCATCAATCTTTTCTCCTCATCCAGAAGCTCCCCCTTTTCAATCTGAAGGCATTTCTCAACTGCGTCCTTTTCACCAAATGATACAGAATCGACTATTTCATCCTCAACCACATAACTTCCTGTACAGTTGGAATAAATAACCTTCATTTTCCCCTAACAGGCTTATTTAAAAAGATAATATTTAAAAAACTTCCTCCTGCAGGTTTAAATATTTTTATTATTCTGACAGCATATGAACAAACTTGTCTGGGTTATAAACGAGGAAGGGACAGAGCCATTTGATGCAGAAAGGAAGGCTGTATGCTCAGTTGGGGATGAGAAATACATGGAAATCCTGAGCCTTCTTGCTGAAAAAAGGGATAACAGGGGGCATGACTATGCCCTGAGATGGCAATGGGATCTGATGAAAGCAAGGAAGAATCCGCAGGAATTCGGCATCCGAAAGATAAGGTCTCTTGAGAAACTCCTACAAATTTCAAAACTCACGGAAAACATTGATTATTCTGACAAGATAAAAAAACAATTAAGGGATATGAAGCCAAATGGGAAAGGCTCTTTCAAAGAGATTGAATTTCATTATTTTTTGTTTCATTTGCATTCATATTTTGCAATAAAAGACTATCTGATGACTGCTGATGAGCCAACAACTATAGTGAGATTCGATGCACATTCAGACACCCAGTATAGTGATACTAAAATAATATCGGGAAATAATTATGTTTTTTATCTTATGTGCGATAAGGATGTTAGCCACAAAATAAAGGAGGTCGTAACAGCCGCACCGCTTTCCCCTGCAGCTGAATTAGATAAGTTTCCCAGGGATAAAAAGAGGGAAGCAGATTTCCCGGAGGGGAGATGCCATGCATACACCATCAATGGAATCAATAAAACCATTTGTTTCCTCAAGGACTTGCCAGAGATAGAGGGGCCGGCCATTCTTGACCTGGATATGGACGGGCACGAAAAAGACCCTCCTGCAGAACCAAAAGTCTATGGATATTACATTTTAAGGCAATACTCCAAATGCCACGCTGTGCTGGACAACCAGCAGTGCATTGTTACACATCCAAAGGTTGCTGCTGCCACGTTGCAGGAAAAAGTCAAGGACCCAAGGCTGATTCTTTTTGCAACTGAAAGAGGCTTCAGGAACGGATTTTTCACATATCAGATTGAACACGACTTCATGGAACAACTGATGAGCTGACTTCATACATTGAAGTAGAATTAATTAAAATAACCCATCTTTTCTTCTTTTGTTTTAATCTCCTCCTTTGCTAACTTATTGATGTGTTTTAGCTCGTACTTTAAGAGCCTTTTTATGTTATAACCCGCTTTTCTTAAGGATTCTAACTTCTTTGGATTGCCAGAGTATGTCTTAATGTTTTTACTCAATTTTAAATCCTTTAATGCCTCGACTTCAGCCTTGAAAGTTCTATAGTCACTTCTCTTTAGTCCCAATTTTTTAAAAGCTTCAACTGTATCAATCTTCTTAATCCTCTGGACTTCCATCGCTTTAATTTTCTCCTTTAAGCCTATACCCCTTCCCTCCTCATATGCATAAATAATAACCCCTGTTCCTTCTTTCTGTATCAGCCTCATTGTCTTTTTAATTTGATGCCCGCAATCGCAATGGTGTGAATAAAAAACCTCTCCGAACAAACAGGCAGAGTGTAATCTCACAATCGGCGCGTTTTTTGACAGATTTCCTTTAGAAAAGCTAACACATCCCCCATACCTTGTATTATGGTAACATACCTTAAAATCGCTAAACTCGGTTTTAATAATTGTAGATGCTACTATGACCATATAAAATTCAATAAATAACTAACGCTTAAAAATCTATCCAAATTCTTAAGATTCACTCCTTTTTCTCCTTGACAATCCTTTCTATTATTGCTGCATAGGCAGGCCTTGTTATGAAAACGCCGATGGAAACTCCAAGGATTGATGTTATGGCAAATCCTTTGAGCAGTCCTGCTCCTGCGAAAAGCAAGGGCAGCATTGCAGCCACTGTAGTCAGGTAAGCTGCCATTATGATGAAGAATGCTCTCTTGAACCTTTCCTTCCAGCTTAATGCCTGCACCTCCCTTCGCAAAGTCTCGTCTGTAATTATGATCTGGTCGTCCACTCCTGTCCCCACAGCAACGATAATACCTGCAATTGCTGCCAGGTCAATGTTCCATCCTATCAATGCGGCCACGCCCAGGATTATCACAACCTCTGATACAAGAGTGACAGCTGTGGGAAGCGTTATCCTTAAATCCCTGTACTTGAGTAGGATTACAATGATTACTGCTATTGATGCAAATATTGCAAGCAGTATGGTGCTTCTTGTGAATTCTTCCCCCAGAGTGGGGCTCACTGTGTCTATTTGGACAATCTCAAGCTTTACAGGCAAAGAGCCTGTGATCAGTATAGTCTGTAGGCGCTTCATATTTTGCAGGGCGTCATTCACAGCCTCTGCCCTTGTAAGGCCTGTGCCTGAGCCGGAAATTTCTATGTCAGTGGCAGCCCTTCCTTTCAAATCAGCCCCTATGTTGAGGGAGTCAACCAGCACGTCATCAAGGTAAAAATCTATTTTTTTGTCCAGGTACTGCTGATTATTGGTGGAAATGACTTCAAGGTCCTCAGTTATCCCAGCCTGCATTTCTGCAGCCTTGGGGGTGATTGTAATGGAGAACCTGAATCTGCAAACCCACTCCCCCTCAGCAGTCTGCCCGCAGGGCTCCCTGTAAGAAAGCCCTGAGCATTCAGAGGTTTTGCACACGTATGTAATGTCCTGCCCTCCAGTGAAGGCTGTCTCATTGCTTATCTTGGCCTCAAACTTTCCCTGGCTTGTTATGAAATTCTTTACTTCCTGCTCTGTTACTCCCGCAATTTCCAGCCTAATGTAGTGTGTTCCTTCCAGGTCCTGCACCGGCCTCAGTATAACGTCGCTGATTCCGTAAACGTTTATCCTTTCCTCAAGGCTTGCGAGAAGTGTCTGGAACTGTTCCTGTGTTAACTTGTCTGTGGGTCTTAAGAGAACTCTTGTTCCTCCCCTCAAATCCAGGCCCATTCTTATGTTGGATTTAGGAGCGTCATAAACCGAAAGGCCCAACCACACTGTGTCATTGTCATAAACCTTCACTCTTTTGGGAACTTCAACCTGCTCTGTTACGTTAACTGTCTTGTTAAATGTTTTATTGTAAACCTGGGCCGTCCTGTTTTCATATGTTGTTTCATTCTCCAGAAAGGCATACTCAAACTTGTGCTTGGGGATTATCCTGTAAATTCTTTCATTTGTTTTTACCTGCACTGTGGCATTTACCTTCAATGACTGAAGGGCGCGAGCGTAGTCTTCCACGTTCTTTATGGGGATATTGTTAATTGACTTTATTACCTCTCTGGTCATAGGGGCTGCTGAAGGCTTTGGAGCCGGAACTCCTGCCGTCTGAGCCGGACCTTCCTTAACCACCCCCCTTATCCCCACTCCCTCATTCCAGGGGTTGGGATAAAGTGCTATTAATGAAAGAGCCAATACTATTATGAGGAATATTACCCTTCCGTTTTTCAAAATCTTGAGGTCAGCCATTTTCAGTTTTTTCTTCCTTCTTTTTCATATAAAATTTAAGGAGGCTGGCATTTTGCATCCAGGTGCTCCACAAATCAGCGATTAATCCGAAGAACAGTATCATTGTAACCTGCTTCAGGACCTCTGAAGGAGTGGTGAGGTATGCTATGCCTGTTGCAGCCATTGCCGTGAATGTCATGACCATTCCAGTGCTCATCGCGCTGTAGATTCTTTCTGAAACGCTTCCTCCTCTCCTTTTCAATACGCGCGTGGTCAGCAAAATATCAGTGTCCACAGAATAACCAATAAGCATAAGGAAGGCGGCTATTCCTGCTGCAGAAACCTTAATGTCCAGGAGTATTACCATAGCCCAGGGAAAGAGTATGTCCACAATTGCGCTTAGTATGATGTAAGATGATGGCAGCAAAGTCCTGAAATATGCAAACACAACAACAGCCATCAGCACAAAAGCTATTATTATTGCAATTATCAGCTGCCTGAAAAAGGATTCCCCCAGCCTGGGGCCTACTGTCTCTACGTTAGTTGTTTTAACATCATAATTTGTTTCAATATAAGACACCAAGGGAGAAACTTCCTGAAGCGTTGTCTCTGCAATGAAACCTAAAGATGCGCCAGTGGCGGATGAAAATTCCCTGACATTCACCTCATCATCTGTTAGCCCTCTCAGTTCTGACTGTATGTTATTGACATCAAACTCGGTCTCTTCCACCTGGACAGTTATGATAGAACCTCCTTTGAGGGAAACCCCCTTTCCAATAAATTCCCCTGTGCGTGCATAATTAGTAATTATAATTCCCACCCAAACCAGGGAGATTATTATAGCCACAATTAGAAGTTTCTTATAGTTCCTGTCATAAAATTTCCCAAATTGCTTTTCCAAGTTAACCCCCTAAGGAAGAAGGAAAATATTGCATTTATAAAGGTTTTGATTAGATTTCTAATCCAAACAGGCCTTCACAAAACCATAAAATAAAGGTGCTGGCTTTAACAACCTTGACTTAAGTTCTGGATGGGATTGTGTTGCCACAAAATATTTATGCTGCGGAAGCTCAATAAATTCTACTAACCTTCCATTTTCTGATGTGCCTGAGAAAACCAGGCCATTTTTTCCCAGGATGTTGTGGAATTCAGGATTGACCTCATACCTGTGCCTGTGCCTTTCAGAAACGTATTCAGAATTATAAAGCTCGTGAACTTTTGTGCCTTTTTTGATCTCAGCATCGCAGCCCCCCAGCCTCATCGTTGCGCCTTTTTTGTCAACTGCCCTTTGCTCTGGAAGAATATCAATAACAGGATGCCTGGTTGTTCCATCAATCTCAGTGCTGTGAGCTCTCTCAAGGTTGCAGACGTTCCTTGCAAATTCCACAACTGCAAGCTGAAGCCCGTAGCATAAACCCAGGAAAGGGAGATTGTTTTCCCTGGCATATTTGATGACTTCAATCTTGCCTTCTGTTCCCCTCTCTCCGAAACCTCCCGGGATTATCACTCCTCTGCATCCTTCAAGGGCTTTTTCACAGCTAACATTGCCCTTTTCAATGTCAGTTGTTTCTAGCCATTTCAGGTTAATTTTTGAATTAAGATGTGCTTCACAATGGTTTAAGGCTTCTATAATGCTGGCGTACGAGTCTTCCAGTGCTGTATACTTGCCGCATATTGCTATTTTCGTCTCTTTTTCAGGGGTTTTGATCTGATTGACCAGATTTTCCCATTCCGACAAGTCGTTTTTTTGCATTCCAAATTTTTCTTCAAAAATATTCAGGATGCCTTCTTTTTTGAAATTAAGAGGAATCTCGTATATGCTGTCTATGTCGCTGCCGCTGATTATCTGATAGGGTTCCAGGTCTGCCATGGTTGCAACCTTTTGTTTCAGGTGTTCTGTGAGCATCTCCTTGCTCCTTGCTATTATGATATCTGGGTTTATCCCTAAGTTCCTTAAGAGGGCTATATCCCTTTGTGCAGGCTTGGTTTTGTATTCCTTTACAGAATCAAGAAAAGGCACGTAAGTTAGGTGAATATACAACATATTTGATTCCCCCACCTCTTTCTTAAGCTGCTTAACTGCTCTTATGAACCAGGAATTTTCAATGTCCCCCACAGTGCCTCCTATTTCCACAATCATATAACCAGGCTTTTCTTCATCAGCTATCTGCAAAAGCTGTTGCCTGATTTCATCATTTACATGGGGAAATATTTGTATGGTTTTTCCAAGGTAATCCCCTCTTCTTTCCTTTTCTATTATGGAATTGAAGATTTTTCCGGATGTAAGGTTCCAGCTGAACTTGCAGTTGATTTCCAGAAATCTTTCGTAATGCCCGAAATCCATATCAACTTCCCCCCCGTCTTCAAGCACAAAGACCTCGCCATGCTCTAGGGGGTTCATAGTTCCCGGATCCACATTCAAATAACCGTCGCATTTTACAGGCACTATCTTTGTATCCTTATTTTTTAACAGCCTTCCGATAGAAGCGGCAGATGTGCCCTTCCCAAGGCCAGAGACGACGCCTCCTGTAATCACAACCCACTTTGTTTTAGAATTCACGGTTTTTGGCATTCCGTATCGTAAGATTCAGCATTTGATATATAAATGTTGGGTTTGCTTGGTTAGGTCAAGTTAATTGTGCAAAAACCGGTGCTGCGCTCTGTTCGCTTCCAAAACCGCTTCTAAACCCAATTTATTTGTAGCCTAAGGTTTTAGTTGGCAACTGCGCCAGGCAGCACCAGCGCCAACACAGGATAGTTGACTTAACCAGTTTGCCTCAGCGCAAGGACCGCCAAGTCGTCAAGAACTAAAGATGGTTTATGAGCGGTCCTGCAGCTGATGAGTTAGGGGGTGTGCTCGTGCCTTGAACAGAATGACAGGCAGGCACTAAAGAACATAAGAGATGGGTGGAGGTATAATGAACGTCTTCTTTCAGAGACAGAATTTCAAATTCCCCCCAGTAAACAACCATAGAAAAAAGGAGATGCAAACTCCTTTATATAATTTTTTATATGCCTTTCTTCTTTTCTGTTCTCCACTTCTTCATCAAAGACTTAAGTTTCTTCTTGTCTTTCTCAGACAGTTCATCCAGCTTCATCTTGGAAAACTTTTCATATTCCTCGTCAGAGATTATGCCGTCCTCAAGCATTTCATTTAATTCCTTCTTGGTTGATTTTTTAAGTTCAAACTGGGAGCCAAGCATATCTTTTCTTACTTCTGAAAGGTACTTGTCAAGTTTTGAATCCAGGATTGAAAACGCTGACTCCTTTATTCGTCCATGCGCGAAATCCCTCTCCACCTTTTCCTTTATCCCATAGAGCGCCTCTTCACATTTTCCCGCATTTCCTTTGTATTCATTAAAGGCCCTGTTTATCTCTTTTAGGTATTTGGAAGTTTTACTTCTCTCCTTCCTTGACAAAAACCAGCCTACCAGCCCTGCTGACAGCGCAAAAATAGCAATTATCGCCCCTACAAACTCCCAGTTAATCCCCTGATCTTCTTCAACCACGATTGTCTGGGTTTTGTCATTATCCCTCATCCAGGGCGGCTGAGCTAAAGCTACTGAAACCAGCAGAATCGCTATTAACAGGTACAAACAAGCTTTTTTCATATAATCCCTAAAAAGTATATTAAAAAATATAAAACTTTTGTTTTTTGCTACTGGTTCATACAACAAAATTTTTTAAATGAGCAAGATTTCTGCAAAAACCTCATGGTCAAACGAGTACAATCCCCCTCTTCTATTAATGTATATAAGCAGTGCCCCAGGAGGTATTTCTACCAGTACATATTAAAACTGCCCACAGGAGACAATATCCATTCTGTCAAAGGAAAACTGGCTCATTCAGTATTAGAGAAGTTTTTTGACATGGAAATAACGCATTTCAGGGGAGAGGAGTACAAAAAAGAGCTTTCATATTACATGAAAAACCTCTTTAACGCCGTCTGGCTAAGGAACCTGGAAAAATTCGAGGAAGTGGGCGCTGACGAGAAGAGCATCATATCCGCGAAGGAAGAGCTGGCAGGAATGCTGGCCAACTGGCTGCAGGATTTCTTTGACAGGATAGACAATTCAGGGCTTCCATTCCATGAAGCTTTTAACAACTTCAAGCCTGTTGAAAAGGAGGCCCACTATGAAAGCAAGGAGCATAAAGTCAGGGGATTCATTGATGTAGTAGAAAATTCGGACGGAGAGATAAAAGTCCTTGACTATAAAACCAGCGGAAGTTTTGAAATTACAGATAATTACGAGCTTCAGCTGGCGATTTACGCGCTCTTATACAGGGAAAAACACGGAAAACTGCCTCACAAGCTCAGTATATGGTTTCTCAAAGACAGGGAGAAGGTAGTTGAGGTAAACGAGAAGATGATTAAAAAGGCTGTAGAAGAAATAAAAGACATCCACATAAAAACCGAATCCAATAATATTAAGGATTACCCTAAAAAGACCTCTCCCCTTTGCAAATGGCGGGGCGGTCAATGCGATTTCTACGACACTTGTTTTGAAGAGAGCAAAAAATTTTAAATAAAGAAATTGATTATTGAAAAGAATGGGGGACTATAGGAGACAGATAGACAAAGCACTTAAAGAGGGGGAGATGATTATTCTGGGAGCAGAATGTTCCATCCTTTACTCTGGGAGGGCTGAAAGCTTTCTGCCTTTTGGGGAGAGGATTATAATAATCAAGCCTGACAAAAACCTGATAGTCCACCAGCCAAAGGGGACAGCCCCTGTTAATTATATGAAGCAGGGCTCCTCCCATGAAGTAAAAGAGGACGGGGAAAACATAATGTTAAATTCTAAAAACACAAAGGAGTTCATGAGCATCATATTAAGAAAAATTCATTTTGTGCAGGCACATAAGCTGGAAGATGGCGCAGAGATTGAACTGAATGGCTCGGAAAAGCATATGTCAGACATGATAATGCAAAACCCGCAGTTGATAAGCGAGGAATTCAGGCCCCTTAGCAGGGAAGAACACACAAAATACGGATTCATAGACGTTTTTGGTTATGACAGGGACAACAATCTTGTGGTGGTGGAATGCAAAAGGTTTTGCGCTGATTTAAGTGCAGTGACGCAGCTAAGGAGATACGTAGAAAAAATAAAAAATCTGAAAGGGATTAAAAATGTAAAAGGCATTCTTGCTTCACCAAAAATAACTGCTAATGCCCTGAAAATGCTGGAAGACTGGGGTTTTGAGCATAAAAAAATAGACCCTCCGCAGTATCTGAAAAAATACAGGAAGGGACAGAAAGGATTAAACGAATTTTAACTTTGAGATTCTGCTGAATTCCAGTTTTAAAAGAATATTCAGCTTATTATTGCAAAAAAGGTTGTTTCTCTTCCTAGTAAATCCGTATCTTGCTATTAGCTGTTCCAGCTCCTCATTTATGATTTTTTCAAGTTTCTCAAGGTTTCTCTTGTACTCTGAATAATCATAAATAACCCCCTTTATTTTTATGAACTTCATAAAACTGCCAAAATTTGCTCATATAAGAAGTTAAAAAGCCTGGTTAAGCACGCATTAAGTTTATATATCAGCAGCTAATCCGCGATATTATGACAGAATTAGTGGCTGTATTGAGCACAGGAAAGGGAAGCTGGGGACATGTTGGCAGACTGGTGAATGACGGCACCTGGGACAATATAATTCTGCTCACAAACCAGTTTGGGAAGGAGAATTTCAACAATGAAAAAAACGCCCTGATGCTCATAGTGGAAAATAGGCAGCCGCTGCTTGACCTGGTTGAGGATGTAAAGAAACAGCTTGAAGGCAAGATAAAAGGTCCTGAAGTTGCTGTAAACATCGTGTCAGGGGACGGAAAGGAGCATATGGCCCTTATTTCCGCATTGTTAAAGCTCGGGCTGGGAATACGTTTTGTTGCCCTTACCAAGGAAGGCATCAAGGAGCTTTAGTTTCTGCTGGCATATACGCTGAATCCTGCTCCTTTAGCTATAATCTCCACATTCCCAAACACATCTTTCATCTTCTCTGAAAGGGTTTTTCCGCCTTTTCTGGGCCTTGCAACCAGCTGCAGCAAGCCACCTTTCTTCAGATGCCTTTTTGACTCCTCAATCATTTTAAAGCAAACCTTTTTGCCCGCTGTTTGAGGAGGGTTGACCAGGATTGTGTTGAACTTTTCGGGAATATTCTCAAACAAACCTGAAGTTCTGATTTCTGCAGTGACATTATTCAGCTGTATGTTTTTTGAAGCAAGATGAACAGCCCTCTCATTAACGTCGGACATCACAACATCAGCATTTTCTGCCTTGGCTATGGCAATTCCAACAGGGCCGTATCCGCATCCCAGATCCAGGATATTCCATCCCTTCCTCACGATTGCGTTTTGTATTAAGATATAAGAGCCGTCATCTATTTTGTTCTTGCTGAAAACTCCCGGAGCTGTGTAAAATTCAAGATCATTGCCCCTGAGTTTTGCTGCAATCCTTTTCGGGTTAAATTCACTGTCCTGTTTTTTTGAGTAATAGTGGCTCATTTTTTCAGATAGCTGTTCACGATTTTTCCGTCCCATCCGGCATTTTCAAGCTTTGATTTTATTTCCTGATCGTGCATTCCCAATTTTCTTGTTTTTATTATGTACTTTTCAATGGGGGCCTTTCTCTTCATTATTGCAAGGTCAAACAAAAAGATGAGTGTTATTATGCATAACCCCACGAATATTAAAAGTTTTTTTTCATTTTCCATAATTTCAAAAGTCACGGGCTCGGCTTTCAGAGCTTTCTCCCGTGTTATTGCGCCTGAAATTTTAGCAGAGGTACGGGTTGTTGCATTTTTTTCCTCTTCCACCGCATTAACCCCAATTATATCCTCTTTTTTATTTTCTCCTGCAATAGCGCTCTCATCTGCCGTTGTATCCATCTTCCTCTCCTTTTCAGGTATTTCCTCATTTCCGCTTTCCTGCACTCTCGCAATGGGAAGTGTGTAAACAATGTTGGTTTGAGCGGAAAACTGGCTGGCGGATTGTGAGATTTCTGAAGCAACTAATTTTACCGGCAATTCTTTTATCCTATCAAAATCAAGATATGCTGTAAACGATTTGATGGAATCATCCGGCGAAAAATGAAGCTTGTAAGGGCTTATTCTAACTCCTTGGTCCTCTCCCAGGATGCCTATCTTAACCACCATAGACTTCTGTTCATCGTTTATTATAAAAAGTTCGGTGGACTGCTCTCCCTGCAGGGGTATCTCTACGTTTCTGGCACCTATGCCCAGCCCAAGCGCAGCAGACGAGAATGCTATTGCTATCATCAAATAAGCTATTACCTTATTCATCCTTTTCGCACCATATTTTTATTGTTGATGATTTGTTGCCAGCGCCTTCCCCCGAAGGAGCTTCGATTTGAATGTCCAGCCTGGCAGCATCATTATCATCGGGATACTTGAGGCCAGCGATTGAAATCTTTGGTGAGTGGGAAATGTTATTCCAGCTTTCATTCAGTGCATCATCAAAAGAGTTTGTTTCATTGGTGCCTATCCTGTACTGGTAATATTCAGTTGGATTCTGGAAGTAAATCCACAAGTCTGTGGCATTTACTGAAATATTTAGTTTGACATTGCCTGAATTCTCAACTATGATTGGTTCAGCATCATTAAGGGTGTTCTTTACGTCGTGAAGGCTTATCTCTGTGAAATCCACACTGTTTTGAGGCAACGAACAAGCTATGTTAAATATAATTGTAAAGTTCCTGACCTGGCTGAAATCCCCTTCATATCCCGAATCATTTCCGCGCACTTTCCAAAAGTAATCGTCAAAATATAAATCAGAGGAGGGAGTGTAATTTGTGTTGGTTGTGGTGATATTTATTTCAGGCGAGGAGAATCCACTGTCATTATCCACAAGCAGGTTATAAGTAATAATGCCTTCTTCATTTGCGGAGTTTTCCCATTCAAATAAAGGGCTTCTGTCAATTATGACTGCCTCAGCTGAAGGGGACACTAATACCGGGGGAAGAGGCGGATTGTCAATTGAAAAATTCCTGAAAGCGTAAGTTGCATTAATTCTTGAACCATTCGCATAGGGAATTATTTTAAGGGTGTAATTTGTATCATTGTATCCTGAAGAATTAAAAAGAAAGCGAGTATCGTTAGTTAATCCCAGGAGTTCAAAAATATCTCCTATTTTTCTTATGAATAATTCATAGAATACTTCCAAAATCGCACTTTGTTTTTTCCAGGTTAGGTTTAAACTGGCATTTACCTCTTGGTTTTTAACAGGTATTGTAATATTAACCTGGCCGCAGTCTGCGGTTGGGGGGGTAAGAGCTGAAACATAAAAGTTTCCTTCCCCTCCCACGCACAAATCTATTCCTGTAATGTTTACAGGTG
>CAZAIK010000002.1:0-164474 GCA_964485195.1 uncultured Methanosarcinales archaeon | reverse complement strand
GGTCGTGTCCTGCCTTTAGACCACTGGCGTGTTATCTCTTTTTTTCCCGGGCAACGTGGTAAAAGTGCCAGATGTAGTATGCAACTCCTGCCACTATCAGGGCGAGTATGATGTAGTCAAACACTTTGGAGTATTCGTGTATTATCATGTAGTTTTCCCCGAAGAAATACCCCAGGTATGCGAGTATGGCGCTCCATATTGTCGCGCCGGCAAATGTGTAAACGCTGAACTTGAAAAGGTTCATCCTGCCCACGCCCGCAGGCATTGATATGAGGTGGCGCACCACTGGTATGAACCTGCTCACGAAGATTGTTATTTCGCCTTTTTTCCTGAACCATTTCTGCGTCCATTTTAGCCTGCACTCATCCAATAAGGCGTAATGCCCCCATCTCTTTATCAGGGGAATCCCTCCGTAATATCCGAGGGCGTAAGATGCCAGGCTTCCGCAAAGCCCTGCAAACCCCGACACCACCACAACAAAGATAAAGCTGAACTCTCCCTGTGCTGCGAGATAGCCGGCAAAGGGCAGCACTATCTCTGATGGTATCGGGACCATTGTTGACTCAAGAAACATCAGTATGAAAATTCCGGGATAGCCGATTGCGAGGATAAGTGAGTTTACCCATTCTACGACTTTTTCTATCATTAATCTGGATTCTTGGTTTTTTGTTTATAAATTTATTCCAAATCCTTTCCAGCGAGAATCCTCTCCAGCTTTTTGTCTGTTACTGATGAGGACCACCAGTTCCTCTCTGCCTTTGTCCTGGGAACCTTTCCCAGGTTGCGCTCTGACTGCTGCCTTTCATACTGGCTGAAGGCGCATTCCCCTCCTGCTATCCAGGGGGAATATGTTATTTTTAACCTTCTCATCACTTCGTAAATCCCGTCAGCTGTTCCGTTAACCTGCGAGACAAGCAGGTTAATGTGCCAGTTGAACTCCTCTCCCTGCAGGTCAAGCAGGGGCCTTCCCTTTGTCTTTGCCATAACACCAACTTTTTCAAGGAAAACAAGGTATGCGCTTGTCAGATCCCCATCAGGATACTGGCCCATTTCTTTTATCTCTGTATAGCACTGCTCGGGCATTGTCTGCTTCAGCCTGTTGTTGTGCGGGAAGGGGTAATTTCCCAGCTCGTCCCAGAATGGTGAAATGGTTAGCGATATTTCCTGGACAATGTAGAAGGGGTCTTCGAAAACCAGCTTCGGCCTTGTGATGAGATGGTTGCAGGCGAACAGGGGAGGCTGCTGTTTCTTGTAATATGCAACTATTTCCTCTGCAGTTCCGGGCTCGTGAATGATTCCTGTCCTCACAGGCTCAGGATCCCTGAATTCAATATCCTGATTAAACAGGGCTTCCTCCATTTCCCGCTCCATTTTGGAAACAGAATACTCTTTCCTCAGCGCTCTCGCTCCTGAAAGTTTCACTGGTTTTTCCATAAATTTTGCGCTTATAAATATTTGGTTTAGTTTAGCACTTTTAAGTAAATAAAGAAAAGCTTAAATAGTATAACTAAAACGGGAAAAAACCTGGCGCCTTAACATTCTTTTTAGATATACCGGGCTGAAAATGGCTTCAATAATTGAGATTAAAAACCTGAAAAAGACCTACAAGACCCACAGGAGAGGGGAAGGCTTCATCAATGCAGTAAAATCCATCTTCAAGAGGGACTATGAGATTAAGCACGCGCTGAAGGGAATTTCCTTTGATATAAAGAAAGGGGAAATAGTGGGTTTTATCGGCCCCAACGGCGCGGGAAAAAGCACTGCCATAAAGGCAATGTCCGGGGTGCTTTACCCCACATCAGGAAAAGTGAAGGTTATGAATTTCATTCCCTGGAAGGAGAGGGAAACTTATGTGAAGCACATAGGGGTTGTTTTCGGGCACAAGCACCAGCTTTACTGGGACCTGCCTGCCATTGACACGTTCTGGCTTCACAGGTCAATATATGACATTCCTGAAGAGGAGTTCAGGCAGAGGATGGACTATATGATTGAACTGCTGGACATGCAGGAGATTGTCAAGGTGCCTGTGCGCGACCTTTCATTGGGAGAAAGGATGAAGTGCCAGATAGTCGCTGCGTTATTGCACAATCCCAAGATTGTTTTCCTGGACGAGCCCACCATTGGGCTGGACGTTGTTGCCAAGGACAGGCTGAGGGATTTTGTGAAGGACGTCAACAGGAAGAACGGAACCACGTTCATAGTCACAACGCACGACATGGGTGACATAGAAAAGCTGTGCAAGAGAGTCATAATAATAAACCACGGCAGGATTGTTTATGACGGGCTTCTGGACAAGATAAAGAGGTATTACATAAACAAGAAAATATTTGATGTGAAGCTGGAGGAAAAGGCAAAAAAGGCTATGAAGCTTGAAGGGTGCAAGGTAATCAGGAGCAAGGAATATTCACTGTTGCTGGAGGCAGACCTGAAAAGGCAGTCAATCAAGAACATTGTCAATTACCTTATTTCAAATTTTGAGATTGCGGACATAACAATCAGCGACCCGCCAATTGAGGAGATAATCCAGCGGATTTACAGGGAGAAACAATGAGCCTTGACCATTACCTTTCCTGCGCGTGGATGGGGGCAAAGTCAGCGTTGGTTTACAGGTTTCACTTCATTGTAAACATATTCACCACCCCCATAGCCCTTGTGGTTTTTTATTTTCTGTGGAAGTCAATCTTTGAATTCACGGGACAGGAAGTCATACGGGGATTCACCTTTGAGACGATGATTAGTTATTACGCCCTGAACATGATAGTGGGCTTCCTGATATTCACTTATGTTGATGAGGACTTGGAAGAGCGCATAGTACACGGCACCCTGACGCCGCAGCTTTTGAGGCCCCTCACCTATTTTTGGGAGATTTTTGCAGACCACATGGGGGTGAGCCTTGTTTCAATACTTATTGAGATAATCCCTGTCTCATTCATAGCAATATTTTTCTTCGGGCTCGGGGGCCCTTCCCTGATAAACGGAACCTTGTTTGTCATACTGGTAATACTTGCCATTTTGATAAACTTCATGCTGGGCTACCTGGTGGGGCTTACCTCCTTCTGGTTCAAGGAAATTGGCGGAATCAGGAGGGTGCGAAGAGTCATAGTGTCCTTCCTTGCGGGAAGCTTCATACCCTTGACTTTTTTTCCGGAATGGGTGATCAGTTTGTCTAATTTTTTGCCCTTCCAGTACATAAGATATGTTCCTGTGACAGTTTATCTTGGCAACCATTCCCTCCCAGAATCGCTGTTGCTGATGTTGGGGGCTGCGGTATGGGTTGTTGCGCTTTATTTAATAACAAAATATTTGTGGAAGGTGGCTTACAAAAAATTTGCAGGTAGCGGAGTATGAGCAGGACAGCTTTGGTATTGAAATCACTGGCACTGGCATTTAACAAGGAGATGGCATACAAGGCCAACTTCATAATAAAGGTAATTGCGTTAATGGTTGCTGATTTTGTGGGCCCCATAATAACAACTGTCATTTACACCACAACTGCAGGGATTCCGGGCTGGAGCTTTGAGCAGTTTCTCCTTCTCCAGGGGGTTTTCATCCTTGTTATGGGGCTTATGCATTTCTCCCAGGTTGCCATTGCCTGGAGAACGGTTTATGAAGTTAGGGAGGGCACTTTTGACAGGTTCCTGACAAAGCCCTACAAGCCATTGACTTATTTGAGTCTTACATCCTGGGATCCGGAAGGGCTTGGGGAGACTTTTGTTGGATTAGTCATAATTGCATACTCAATGGTAAAGCTCAGCATCCCCATAATCTCAGTCAATTTCCTCCTGTTCCTCTTAATCCTTGCCCTTGCGCTTGTGTTCACGTATTCAGTAATTGTAATAATAGCTTCCCTGTCTTTCCTTTTCATTGAGTCATTCGGGCTGTTCAACATATTCTTCCAGATAATGGACATAGCCAGATATCCCTCCTCAATCTACAGCTACGGGATGAGATTCTTTGTCGCTTTTTTGGTACCAGTAACGATAACAGCTACAGGCCCTTCCATAGCATTAATCAGGGGGTATTCCCTTATTGACTTGATATGGACAGTCATCCCTGTAATCGTATTCCTGCTTGTTTCAATAGGAGTATGGAAAGCTGCCATGAAGAAATACGCCAGCGCAGGCGGCTGATTACTTGAGAAAAATGTAAAAATCAGCAACTCTTTTGTAAGGCATCCCCTCTCTCAGCTCTTCCCTGTAAACAGCCCATTTTTGCTCAAAATCTGCATCAGGATCTACTTTTATGATGCCCTGTTCAGCAAAATGAAGGACCGTGTCCCTGGTAAACTCAAAATCTTCCTGCCTCAATCTCCTGAAATCCTCAGCACCCTTTACCGGCTGGAACAAGTCTTCCAACTCCCTTGAGATTGCCGGCTCTTTTTCATCTTCAATCACGCCCCATAAGGTGAATTCAGGACTGTTATGCATTTCAGAGGCATTCCCGTGATAATTGTTTGAAAGAACATAGCCTCCTGTTTTCAGGTGCCTTGATGCCCATTCTGTTGGTATGGCAGGATTCAATAAAATAAGCAAGTCGTGCAGCGTTTCAGGAGAGTAATCCCTTATGTCCTGCTTTAATGCATTAAAGCCAGCTTCCTGAAGCTGTTTTATGCAGCCTTCATTTCCCTCTTCAGCATCCACAAAAGTTACTTTATTGAAAACCCTTGCAGGGCTTGCGTCAAACCCGCAGGAAGGGTGCAAAACTGACACAGGGTTGTAAACCTGGTCGCGAAAAACACTGTAGGCTGCTATCAAACTGTCTGCAAAATAAATCCTGGGCTCTTCTTCAAAATCTGCTTCTGGAATGTCTTTTTCACTGTTCATATTTCTTAATTATTCTCTGCCCCTTTTTAAATCTTTTTATTTTCGTCACTCTCTGGTGGTTAATAACCGAAAGGTTTATAAATCCAATAACGCTAATATATGCAAGATGCACAGAAGGCAGTTTTTAAAGGACATAGGAAGTCTGGCGCTGACCCTGTCAGCGAACAGCTGCATTAAAAACACAGAAATAACCACCTATGACCCAAATAATTACACAAGGTTTCTTAGGGAGGATGAGCACATCCTGCCCAACAGGGTTTTTGATGCTTACGCAGAAACAATATCCTGCTCCTGCTCAAATATGTCTAATGCTCCTGTGGGTGGCTACATCACAAAGAACTTCCTGGACACCCGGAAAGAGCAGGAAGAGTTCAGGAAAAGGCTTATGCAGGAGGGTTTCTCCAGGAATGACATCAGGCATTATGAAAAAATTTTAACAAAACCTGACATAATAATATTCAGGGAATCCATTCTAACAAGCAAAAACCCTGACTTTACAGAGGCGCTTCCCCACGAGAGATTCCACAAGGAAATGGCAGGACTCAGCGAGGAAGAATTAAGAGTCCTGCACAATGCCTATGACAACATCATTCACAAGGAATACACCCCTGAAGAAGCTGAAAAAGAAGGAATGCAACTAGGTTATTACGAAATAAAGATGTGGGAGGGTATGGCACCTGAAGCAAAAGAACAATCAGTCGGAATCCCGCTGCTCGCAGACAAGCAGGGGGGAAAGGTCTGCATGTATGCAACAAAGAACTGGGGAGAATTCTACCCTTACCTTGCACAGGGAGAGTTCCTGCCAAGGGTGGAAAAGGTTCTGGAAAGGGAAAATCCCGAGGCATATGAAATATACAGCAGGATCAAGGAAAAGTGTGAACTGGAATAAATCCTGTTTATATATTATATAGCCAACATTTATAAAGGAACTTTCATTGATCTTACTGATAAGTTGCCTAAAATGCGCATTAAGCTGGACACCGCGAAGGAGAAGGAAGAAGCTGAGAATCGCGAAAAGGAGCTACGCGAGAAAATAGAGGAAGGGCTTATGCGGACAAAACTGAGATGATATTTCTTTAACTTCATATAACCTTCATTTTTTCCAGCTCCTCAACCATGTCAGAAGCAAGATAATAATAGCCTTTCTTTTTCTGCAGGAGAATGTTTGCAATCCTTCCGTTAATCTCTGACGATTTTTGTGCAGAATAAAAAGGCTTTTTAGTCTGGGCAAGGAAGCCTGCGCAGATTCCTGCAAGCACGTCTCCTGTCCCTCCCTTGGTCATTCCCGGATTGCCTGTCCTGTTCACCCTGATTTTTTTGGCTGAAATTACATAATCAGTGGGGCCTTTCAGGAGGATAACATTAGTGCCAACAATTTTTTGCAGGTGCTTCGCCTTCATCTTTCTGCTTTTCAGCCTGTTAATATTCGCATAACCTGAATTTTCCAGTAAAATCTCTAGTTCCTTTTCGTGCGGAGTGAGGATTGAGTTCTTCACGTCCTGAATTTTCACTGCCTTTATCGCGTCAGCGTCAAGAACAAAAGGATTGTCTATATTCTTGACCAGTTTTCTGGCCAGCTTTGCTGACTTCAGGGCCATTCCGTTTCCCATCAGCACAACATCGCTGTCCTTGCTTAACTTTATTATTTTGTCAGCGTGCCTTTCATTCAGATAATCACCCCTGAACTTCACTGTTATCAGGTCAGGATAAAGGGAATTTACTGCCCAGGCCACTTTTTCAGGAGCGCAGACCGTGACCAGGTCGCAGCCCGCCCTCAATGCGGCGATGCCTGCCAGCGCAATCGCGCCGGCATACTCTTTTGAGCCGCCCACCGCCAAAACCTTGCCGTTCTCGCCCTTGTGGGATTTCTTGTTTCTTTTAATAATCATTCAAAGTCACCGTCGCCCGGAAGGAATTGTATTATTTCCTCAGCATCCCCCCCTATTTTCCGCTGTATCTTCTTTGCAAGCTCGGATTTCCTGGTATCACCCATGTGAATTATGACATAATTTTTTGTCTGCCTGTCAATTGCAGTGACAGGCCCTCCAATCACCTTGTCATCCTTTATTCCTATCGCCAGCCTCATCTGGAAATCCTTGACATAATTCCTGCTTCCGTAAACCATAAATGCCCCTTTGGGAACATACTCCCCGCCTTTTGCCTGCTTGGTGACCTGCTCCGGATTCACGTAATAAACAACAGGGGCAAAGCCCCTCTTCCAGGCATTTGAATAAACTGCGCATTGCTGTGCAGCCTCCTGGACAGAGACCTTCCCGCATTTTTTGTCCTTGCATTTCAAAACCACAAAAGGGCTTCCCGGCTCTTCTGTATGGAAAATAAGGTCATCCTTTTCAGCGTGTTTTTTCACCACGATCTCATTTGTTGTTGCGTCCTTTCCCCCGATGCAGAGAAATCCTTCAGAGGTGAAGAACCAGTGGAACTTCTCATACCACGCTTTCTCCTCTTTCCTCTGTTTTTTGAGCTCTTCCTGAACCTGCTTTTGCCTTTCCTTTTCCAGTACGATGTCCCTGTTTTTTTTGAGCTCCTCAAGCCTTTTCTTCTGCTCTGCAACTGTCTGCTCTGCTCCTGCAATCTTTTTCTTCAGCTTCTTGGCCTTTTCAAAATAGCCAGCAGCGTTCTTCTCAAGTGATTTTTTCAGTGACAATTCTATTTTCATTTTAAAAGAGAGAAGCCTTCAGCCAGCACAAAAGGTCATTGACAAAGTCTCATCTCCCTGCTGTTGTCTTCATCAGGCTTCTCAGCACACATAGCTATGTAAAAATAAATCGCTTTTAAATCTTTCTCAGGCAAAGCCCTGCGCGAGCGATATCACGAAGAACGCAAGTATCATCAGCACCAGAGAATGCTTCACTCCGTAGCCTATCGCCCCTTCTGAAAGCTTGCCTATCACCAGGCCTGCGAACAACGCCTGGATTACTGCCACCATAAGGAATATTCCGAAAAGGCTGGTGAACCATTGCTGGAGCGTGCCTATAAAGGCGGGAAGCGATGAAGTGTCCAGGTCGACCTTTAGCCTCAACCCTCCCAAGCCTCCTGTTAGGGAAACACCTGCAGGCGCTGCAGCCCCTTCTATTCCTTGCTGCTCCAGCCCCTGGATGTAAGGCACCAGTAGGTTCTGGATGATTATCATCACGATTATGAAAACAGTGAAAATGACATAGCTCTGCACGACCTGGGAATGCGTGGCAGCCCTCCTCCTCTGCTTTAGTTTTTTTATCTCCACAACAGAGGAGGTTACTGACTCAAGCACGTCCTCAATGTTGCCCCCGCTCATCTCAGCCTCGATAACAGAGGATATCGCCCTTCTTATGACAGGATTCCTGGTGTCCCTTGCGAAAATCAATAGTGCCTTGTGCAGGGGAACAGACCACTCTACCTGGTTGGCCAGCTTTCTCACATACGGCGAAAGGGCTCCGTAATCAATCGTGGCGACGTGCATTATTGCCCTTGGAGCGGGCATTCCCGACTTTATGGAGCCGGCAAGATTCCTCACAAAATCAGGGAATCTTGATTCTATTTCCTTCTGCCTCTGGAGGGCCAGGAAGAACTTGAGCCACCAGGGTGAGATTGCGATGCCCACTGTAAGAACTATGAGGGGGAAGAACCAGGGAGTGCCCAAGAAAAAAGTAAGGTCTATTATGAAAACAAATGCGGCGATTACTGCCGTGGGCGTGTAAGGCTTCCATTCCTCGTAAAATCTTTTCTTTGCCATTTTATATCTCCGGCTGCGTGAACTGCAGGAAAATGATGAAACCTATGTTTAGCAGGGGGATAATTATGTAAGTGCCCATCACTATCAGCGCGTCTATGGGAATTCCCCCAACAGCTCCTCCCAATATGCCTACAAGTGACAATGCTGCCACGAAAAAGAGAGGGGCAGCTATCAAAATTCCTGTGTAAATGTCTGAATAGGTGGATATTGTCTCTGCATATTTCTGCCTTTCCAGCTCATACTCAAGCAACGCCTCTTTTGACTTCTCATTCATGTAAACCTTTATGTCAGAGCCGCTCTCAACATTGCTGACCATCCCGTCAAGATATTCCTTGAATTCAGGGGAGGGAGTGATTGCCGCAACTGACTTAAGGGCTGTGATAAGGTCATACCCGAATATTGAAACATATTCAACAATTTTCTCAACTTCCTTGGATATTTCCCCGTACTCCTGGGACTGCGCTATTAGCCTGAACATCTTAACAGGCGGAACTCCTGATGCGGCCACAGCAGACATATGATTTATGGCAAAGGGCAGGTTGGCATTCATATTCTTTGCTCTCTGGGAGAGCTTGCCGAAAGGATAGTAATAAAATCCGAAAAAGGATATTGCTCCTGCCACCAAGGACAACAACACTGATTTTATGAGTATGAGTGCGAAGGGATTTTCCAGCAGCGTGAAGAAGATTATGAAAAGGGGAAAGGTCACAATCATCGCCAGCAACGAGATGAACACCATAACATTCACGTAGGTGTTTGAGAGCATCTTTATGTTTGCCAGCCTTAACGAGTTATACAGGTACCTGAAGAATTCAGGAAAGGAGTCAATCAGGTAAAAGCTAGCTCTCCTTATTGTAAGGTTGGCGATAGAGCCAAAGAATGACGGCTTGTAGGGCTCAAGCTCCCTTCTTTGCTCTATTATCCTCTTTATCCTCGTGGCCTCTTCAGCAATTGCTGACTTGGAAACTTTCTCTTCAAAAAGCGGGGCTGGCTTTTTCCTGAAAGTGACAACCTCCTTCGGGACAGTAACCTTTTCCCCAAGATAGCCCTCCTCTTTCAGCCTGAAAAGCTTTTTAGTTCCCTCCAGTATTGTTGAGGATATCGGCTTTTGCCTCCATAATTTATACCAGTGCTTCAAGTCCCTCCATAGTGCTATGATAAAGAAAGGCTGCCTTTCCGCATCTATCGAAGGGGACGGCACTTTTAATTTGACAGGTGTTTTCTCCTCCTCAATCCCGGGCGCAGGAGGCATTTCTTCAGCCTTAGGCTTCTTTTTTTCCGCCTTTTTCGCGGGAATCTCTGCTTCAGCTTCCTTGGCTCGCGGAATTTCCATAGCTGTCCTCTTCTTTTTCCCTGATTGGCTTTCTTCAACCCTGACCTGGGGGCTTCCTTTCACGTCAAGGTCCTGCCACGACTTGTCCTCGTGAACATTATAGAAAAGCTTGTCATTCAGCAGCTCTATCTTTTTCATAATCTGGTAGAGATAAGAAGTGTAATATTCCTCCCAGTCCCTCTTGGACTTTCCCCTGGCGAGTTTGGAGAGAAGCTCCTTGTACTGGAAATATGTGTAATTTCCCTTCTGGTATTCCTGAAAAAGCCTGGAAATCTTTTTACTCAGACCTTCCCTGTACTTGCTGTACTGTTCCGCCTCTTTGATGAGCTCAAGAATCTGCTCAGCTGTTTTTCGTGTTTCTTGCATGTTGCATTCATGGAATGTCTTCTGACTCTATTTTTTTTATCAGCTTCCTTGAATTCAGGGACAGCTTTAGGGCCTGGTTTTTCAGCGCCTTGTACCTTGTTATTGCCTCTTCCAGCTCCCTGCTTTTTCTCAGGTCCCTGGACATCAGCTCTTCGTAAAGCTCCCCTATCTCCTTAAGCCTTTCAAAGTTCCCCCTCAAATGTTCAAGTTCCTCTTTCATATTCCGAATTGCTTAAGCGTGCCTTTCTTGTCTTTGTAGTAAGCATTTATTATCTTTGAGGTTTCCTTGAAGTTTATCACTCCCTTTTCCAGCATCCTGTTAAGCAGGGCAGCCCTTTGCTTTATCTCATTCTGAAGGTCTTCTATGCTCCTGCCCGTGTTCTTGCTTATCTTCTGCAGCATCAACGATTTGTCGTTGAACTGGAACTCGTCCTTGGCAGAGTCCCAGCTGAACAGCATATTTGAATTTACCTTTCCTATTTCCTCTGACACATCCAGTATTTCCACAAAGCTTCTCATCCTCCTGAATGACTTTTCAGGTGTTTTAACGTGGGTTACCACCACTACAACATCAAGTGATGAAACAAGCGAGGGTGAAAGATTTATGGGAGGGGTTTCAAACCTTCTCACCATCGTCTCCACGCTGCCTGCGTGGAAAGTGGCAAGGCTGGGATGGCCTGACGCCATTCCCTGGAAAAGGACATATGTCTCCTCCCCCCTTGTCTCTCCAAGAATGACGTAGTCAGGGGCCTGCCTGAATGTTTCCTTCAGCAGGTCGAACAATGTTATCTCTCCGTATTGTGTTCCCAGCACTGTTGGTATTCCAAATCCTTCCCTTGTGACTGAAGGCAGCCAGTTGATGTGCGGAAGGTTCAATTCCCTTGTGTCCTCAATTGAACAGATTCTTGCTTCAGGGGGTATGAACTGGGAGATTGCGTTCATGAAAGTGGTCTTGCCTGAAGCAGTCTCTCCTATGAACATCAGGTTTGCCTTGTTTTCAACTGCAAGCCATAAGTAAGCGAGCGCTTCTGCATTCACCGTGCCGAATGACAGGAGATGGACAGGAGTCCAGGGCTCTTTTGTGAACTTCCTTATGGTAAAGCTGGGCCCTCTTGTGGTAACATCCTCTGTGTAAGTTGCATTTACTCTTGAGCCGTCGGGCAGGGCTCCGTCAAGGAGGGGCCTGGCATAAGAGACATATCTTCCTGCTTTCTGTGAGAGTTTTTCAACAAAATTAACCAAATCATCCCTTTTTTCATAAATCACATTGGTTCTCATGTTTGCGTATTTCCTGTGAACGATGTAAAGAGGGTAATTGTCCCCGTTGCACTCTATGTCCTCAATGTAATAATCCCTCATCAAAGGCTCTATCTGGTTGAGACCTATTGAATCCCTGATGACATAATAAAGAAGCTTTTCATAGGTCTCCTTGGAAACCTTTGTTCCAAGCTCCACAAGAATGGACTGTATGTTCTGCTCAAGATAGTTAATCAGCAGGTTTGCGTTAGTTGCCCTGACATAAGAGATGTTAAGCATCTCCTCAAGCCCTGCCTGCACAAGCTCCAGCAGTTCCTTCTCCGCAGGACTCATCAGTGGCTCTTCCACGAAATAAACCAGCTCCTTGTTCTCAGCGTCCCAGAATATGTGCGCAAATGCAAAGGGGGGTATCAGCGGGTACCTGACGTTAATCTTTGTCTTTTCCTCCATAGGCGGGAGTTTCACGAACTTGGGCCTCAGGTCAAGATAAAAGGATTCGTACTTGCTTTTTGCGCCTGCAGCCTCCTTTGGAGAGGGGGGCTTTTTCCGGGCTTCCGGCTTTAGCTCTTCAGGCTCTTCCTCAGGCACCTCTGTTTCCGGAATCTCCAGCTCAGAACCAGAAGCAGGCCTTTTTTCAGCAGAAAGCCCTTTTGGAGCCATTTCTTCAGGGACTTCGCCCTTTGTTTCGGGCATTTCCGGGGCTTTTTTCCCAGAATCAGGTGAAGAGGGCATATTTTGAAGGCTGACTGCCCCTGCTCCCCCTTCTTTTGCCTCTTTTTTGCCGAAAAATGGAAATGCCAATTATAGCCACCTCTTTTAATTTAAAAAAGGGAGGTTTTTATTTATTAAAGTTGCGGTTTAAAAGACTTATTTTCTTATTTTAAACTCGCTGTAATGCCTGTAAAAATTGAATGAGAACAGCCACCACGCAACCAGGCAGATGTAGGCAATCACAGGAGAGATATAAAAAATGGAAAAAAGGCCCACGACCGCTATGAATATGAAGATGAAAAACCTGAGCTGGGGGTTGAGCAAAAACGTTGTTATACTTTTGATTTTGTATTTTCTCTTCTTGCTGAACTGGAGGTAGGACAGGACTGCCGTGAACTGAATCCAGAACAATAAAGCCGCCACAACAAAAAAGTTGCTAAGGAACGTCGATCCCAGTATTCCCGCAAGAACCACAATGGTTATGAGAACAAAAACCTCCTTCGGGTTTTTTGAAGGCGTGTAAATCATAGTCTGTTAATTATTTCCAGTTTTTTAAAGATTGCCGTTAATTTGGAAAAAGTTTAAAATAAACAGGAATATTAGCATTGGCAGATGAAGAATATGCTGATTGTCGGGGTGGATCCTGGCACTACCACTGCTTATGCTGTCTTTGACACAGAAGGGAATTTTATAAAGGTAGAATCAGAGAGGAACATTTCTTCCAGCAAGGTCATCTCAGAACTCGTGAAAACAGGCAGGATTCTGGTAATCTCCTGCGATGTTTCGCCCCCTCCGAAAGTGGTTGGCAATATTTCCAGGAAGCTTGGGGCAGTCCTGTTTGTCCCTGAGAAAACACTGCCCCTGAACAAGAAAACAAGGCTGGTGGATGAATGGCTGAAGAAACAAAAAGATTTCATCAAGATTAACAACAAGCACGAGAGGGACGCGATGGCCTCTGCGCTTTTTGCATACAAGCAGATAAGGAAACTGTTTGACAAGGTAAAAGAGGAAGTTGGGGAGGGCTTGTCTGAAAAGGTAAAGGAGAAAGTCCTGAAAGGGAAAATTGCCATCAAGAAAGTAGCGGGAAGCCTTGTTTCTGCCTAGGATAAATCCTCTTCCAGTTTCACCTGAAGGTAATCGGCCTGGCTTTCAAGGGTTAGTATGAGATTATACTCATAGTTGGAAGAGTTGATGTGCGCTATCACACTGGCCTCGCCAAGGTCAAAGCCCTTTCTGGGCAGTATGGTGTAGCCATTCACCACTGTGTTTCCTGTGTCAGGTGGAACGAAAAATGAATAGGAGGGTGTAACATTTACCTGCCGCTGTCCTTTCAGGAAAACCGTTCTTTTTATTATGCTTGAGCCAGTGTATGAAATTATGCTTCCCGAGCTGTTGGTCTGGTTCACGAAATTGTTTTCAGAGCCGTATTTGTAGAATTCAAAAAAAACATTGGAATTTCTCAGGATGAAAGTGCTCCTGTTTGTCCTGTAGGCGTCAACATCCCCGTTGGCCACTATGATGAGATTTCCGAGTTCCACCTGCGTCCTAGGCTCCAGTATTGATGCGCCTGTCTCCAGATTCCACCTGAGCTGGTTGTCCTCTATGTTAAGCGTGCCCTTCTGCACCTCCACAGGTATTGTTCTCTGGCTTCCCTGCCCCTCGTTGCTCACATCCCTGATGTACTCATTTATGGAGAGGAAGGTTTCCCTCACCCTGTTATAGATTGCCTTGTCCTTCAGGTCCTCTATAACAGGGGTCATTGCCTCTATGACTATCACTATTATGGCCACTATTACAAGAACATAAAGCACTGCTGAAATCCATACCTGGGCTTTTTTTCTCATTTGCATCTGTTATCATCCAGGTCGCAGTTTCTTATGATGTCAGGGCATCCCTTGGGATAAACCTGAAATTGCGTGACTGGCGGGATTTTTATTCTTATCCTTTGCTTGAAGGTGAACTTTATGGGTGTGGTTTCAGCTTCCCCTTCTGTGGTGTTGATTACCAGCGCGTTTGGCTCTCTCGCCCTTCCCAAGGAAGGGTCAAAGACAAAGGAAAGCGTTCCGTTCTCATAATTCAATGAGCCTCCCACTATCCTGAAAGTGTAGCTTGCGCATTCCACTGAAGTCCTTGTGGTTTCCACGCTGTAATTTGCCGTGCTGGTGTAGGAGCTGTACAGAAAAACAAAGATTATCACTGCCAGGAATATGAAAAGGAATATCAGAAATACAAACAAAGCTATGTTTTTGGATCGCTCAGCCATTATCCAAGCTCGCCACATTCCTTGAGGAATTCGTCTTCGTTAAGGGATGTTCCAGGACAGGTGACCCTTGACCCCTCCACTTCTATCTCAGGCACGATCCTTATCTGCTCGGGCACGCCCAAGTCTCCCATATCCACGCTTTCGTTCCTGTAGAAGCGGGCCCTTTTCAGCGTCATATTCATGGATTTCAGGTCGATGCTTGTTGTGTTTATGTCCTTCCCTCCCACAATGGTTATTTCAAGCCCGACTATGTCCAGCTTGCCTGTGTTTTCAACAGTGAAGTTTATATAGGTTTTAGTGTCATACTCGTAGCATACCCTTTTTATCCCCCTTACTTTCAGGAATGAAAGCTGCACGTCAGAGCTGCACTGTATCTCTGTGTCTGATTTCTCCCTTGCAAGCGAGGCCGTGTCCTCAACATAAGTCCTGCCCCAGTTCATAACCACTGCTCCGAGAGCCACAGCGAAAGCTATGAGAAGCACTGTTGCTATTAATGGCGATACACCTCTTTTTGACCTGAACATCATGCCTTTACCCCTTTCTTTTTTAAGTCATCTATTAAATCATTTAATTTTTTCTCTTCCCTCTTCATAGTCTGCACATAAGGCACTGTCCCTATTACCAGCACGACTAACCCCACAAATATTATGGCATTTAGCAGTGTCTTGGACAGGTAGGCGTTGATGAAGCCTATTATTCCCACAAAGAGAAACGCGAAGTATATGAAAAGGCTTTTGTTGAGGACAATCATCGCCTTTTCCCTGTTGAGCCTTGACTTCTCAACCTCTATCTCAATGATTTCCCTCTCGATTTCTGAATCGTTTTTTTTCTTCGCCATGTCGCCTCTTTTCAGCAGTTTTCAAAAACAGCCTCTCCCTTTCTTTCATCGCACACAATCAAAAAATCCTCTTTTTCTGTTGCAGGCACCACTTCCACCTGTGTCTGGTCATTCACTTCCCAGCTTAGGGTTAACTGTTCTGCACTGAAATTCTTTGTGTTTTGAGGTTTTATGGTTGTGTTGATTTCAGACACCAAAAGGTCCTGGATTGACGTGTTTCTCAGCTGTATGAACCTGAATATTAATTTTGTTGTCCTTAAATCACCTCTATTGGTCACGTTTATATATAAATTTTGCGATGTTGAACTGTTAATGCAGGCTATAACACTTACTCCCATACTATCGCAGAGCTCTGCGTCAAACACCCTTTCCTTTATGTCAGATGTTGAATCCTCGCTAAACCCGCTCATCCAGCTGAACACAAAAGCTGCCAGGGCCACGACAAATCCTACCAGAAGCACGTAGCCTATCAGTGGTGAAATTGCTTTTCGCCTCATTCTATCCTTACCTGCCTGCTGTTTTCCTTCTGCAACAAAAATATTGCCTTCAAGCCCTGGCTGGAAGTGTTAATGATGTATTGCTCACTGCCTATGGACACTGTCAATTCCTCGGGGCCTGTCAGTGTGATGGTGTCGTTGAATGATAAGCTGAACTGGTTTATAAAAATTCTTGATTTTATGAGGCTCAGGACTGAAACATTGCCTTGTGAAGCAAAGGCATACATCATTTCAAATCCTCCCTCCCTGGTCAGCGCAAAATCGTAAAAGTCCCTGGTAAATCCTTCCAAATCCCCGGAATTGGCAGCTAACGGTGCCTCTTTCATATAATTGCTGACAAGCAAGTCAAATGTTCCTGAAGGCCTGGGCACTGTTTTTTGCACTGTGAAAAGCCCGAAGGTTATGGCCAGCAGGATGACTGCTGTCAAGATGTAAAACTGGGATTTCTTGTTCATATTAACCTTACCACTATCTGCGGGGTTCCGTTTACAGTGCCGTTGTTGGTAATCACGAGTGTGTAGCGTCCTGCCTGCACAGACTGGTTTCCCACTATCTCCAAATCCTGGTAGTTCAGTATCGTGCTTATGTCCCTCTGCTCTATGCTGAGGGGAAATCCTATGGAAGGATTCATCAAGTCAAAAAAGGTGTTATTGACAACATAGCTTTCCCTTTCTGCTGTGTCTGCACCAGGCTTTGTCACGAAAACAAACAGCCTGTTTGACGACTTTCCCACTCCGAAATCTGCATCTGCGGATTCTGTGACTAAAAGATTGCTTTCTGACGTGTCTGTGAGTGAGCCTCCGCTGTAGGAAACTGTGAATCCTGTTATGTTTCTCCTGGCCTCGCTCAGCCTCCTTATGTACAGGGTGTTGGAGGTGTCCACGGTTGTGCCGTTAAGCAGCGCATTCACGTAAATTTCATTGATTCCCAGGTCAAGGCCTGTGTTAAATGTGAAAGCGGTTTGGGTGCTTCCTATTGATATGTTCTGCGTGTTGTCATCGTTCCTGAAAACAGCTATTGTGTCTGAGACATTGCCAGTGACTCGTCCTGATATGTTGACGTTCGCCAGCAGGGTGGGAGTTTCCACAGGCTCAATGGTCACTCTTGGAGTGGTGGCATTAATCCTCACTCTCCTGGCAGAGGTTGTGCCTGCGTTGCCTGCCCTGTCTATTGCCCTTATGTGGAAATACCACTCCCCGTTCTGGACATTGCTGAATGAAGTGCTGTTGGAAGTTGTGTCTATTGTTGCGTCAGGTATTGTGCTGGAGCTCCTGTCAAAAGCGTATGAAAAGCCTGCCACTCCGCTGGCATTGGCAGGGCAGGTGTTATCAGGCTCTGCCCCGGCCCAGTTGAATTCCACATCGTTCTTGTTGTAATAAACATTCTGGCTGGGATGGGTTGGGCTTTCAAGGGATGATATTGCAGGCTCTGTAACATCAACAGTTATCCCGTCTGAAGATGTTATGTTGGCAGTGTTGTAGAAGGTGTCCTCTGCCCTAACCTCAAAGAAGTAGGTGTGGCATTCTGCAAGCGAGAGCCCGCTCACTGTCACCTGCCTTGCAGAGCCCACGTACTTCAATGCGCACCCGTCAGGGCAGGAGCCGTTTCCGTCAACAACCCTGTATGAATAGAAGATGTTGCTCCTGTCCTGAGAGCCGTTCCAGGAGCCGTAAAGAACACTCTGGCTGCTGGTCCAGTTCCTATCCACGAAGTCCTTGCCGTCATAGACATCCGGCTCTGTGGGAGGGTCATTGTCAGGGGTTCCCGGAAGGTTTGGGTTTGAGCTGGAATAGTTTGAAAAGCCAGTGACGTTGAACATTAATGTGCCGTTCTGGTTGTCATAGCTTATTATTGTGCATTCAGAGGTGTTGTCGCACCTCACCCCGTCCTTCTTGACAAAGGGATTCACCGGCCAGAGCAGGTTGTAAAGGGTTATGGTGGCGCTTTGGTTGAATGCAGGGTTTATGGAAGGGTCCAGCCCTGAAAGGTTCCATAAAAGGTAAAGTCCTGATGAGGTGTTGACTGCCTCGTCAATGAATATGCTTCCGTAATTAATTGATGAATTAACGGCAGACAGGGTGAAGTTTGTCGCTGAAATGTTTGAGCTTGCGTCTGAGAAAAAAGGATTGGAAGCGTAAAAGTCAAAGACAGTTGCGTTTGAGTTAATTGAGAACAGGTCATAGTCCGAACTTCCGCTGATTGAAATGTTTGAGATGCTTATGCTGGTGGAATCAATTAGATAAAATGGAATGTCGCTTGAAGATATGGAAATGCCTGAAATGTTTATGCTGGTGGAATCTGTGAGATAAAAAGAGAGATTGGTTGAAGAGAAATCACTTGAGAGTATGTTCACGCCCGATGTTTTGTTGACGAGCAGGCTGATGTCATTATTCTCAAAGCTTACGTTTGAGATGTTTGCTGTTGAGTTGTCAATATTTACTGCTATACCTGTCTGATTGCGCATACTGAATGTGTCGAGTATTGCAGACGAATCAGTTAGTTTTATTGAAGAATTAACAAATGGGAATAAGAAAGCTGAAGAGAATATTTCTATCCCTGTTGATGAAAACGCGGTTATATTGTTGTTTAATACCTGATCACTCCAAACTCTATTTGTTAATTCGATATTGGTCGAGTTAACAAAAACAGCTCCCTCATTGTTATTTAAAATGCGCCCATCAATAGTTGTGTTTTCTGAGTTGGTTAATTGCAAACCTACATTACTCTCTTCAATTATCAAAGGACCGGTAGCGGTGCTCTTCAAGCTTGTTCCTGAAGAATCAGTGATGTTAAAGCTGACATTTGCGGCTTTTGCACTCATACTAGCAACCGATATTCCGGAACTTCCAAGTATCAGAACAGAATTCTTCCTGTTGTTTAAATCAGTGCAAAATGGCTCAACTGCAACAATGCTGGAGTTTGTTGAATTGTATATTGCAATTCCATTGTCGTTGTACCGCAGCATGATATCCTCAAGACGAACATTGCTCACGTTCTTGAAATGGAATGCCTCTTCATAATTCCGCACCTCCCAGCATCCTGTACCAAAGCTTTCTAAAGTAATACTGGTTTTGTTCTCTGCAAAAAAGCCTATTCCTGAGTTATTTCCCTTTAATAAAAACGTGCCTCCTTCAAGGGTAATGGTTATGCCAGAAGCGTTAATTATTATGATTCCGTCATTGTTCGTGTCATTCACCTGGTATGATCCAGAACAAATAGTGGAATTCCTGTTGATGTACAAGTCATCAGTGATGTTATAGCAGGTTTGCGCGTTTCCTGTTGTGTAGTTTGAGAAGGAAGCCACCCTTGCCTTGAGAATTCCTGCCCCGTCATCATAGCTTGTTATGTTGCAGTCGTCGGTGTCATCGCATCTCACCCCGTCCTTGAACAGCTGGGGTGTCGTGGTCCAGGGCAGTTTCTTGAATTTCAGGATTGCAGTCTTGTTGAACTGGGGAAAGTCAGCAGAAGGAACGTTTATGAAGTTGTTTCCAAGGGTTAGGTTATTGTTTACATTCAGGGAGCCTGAGAGGGTGATGTTCTCATACATTATTTCCGAGGAGGTGTTTGGGAATGTCAGGTTTACTCCTTTAATTTTTGTTATACCTGCCAAATATATCCTCTGTCCTATTCTTGAATTTCTCAGCTCTATTTGAAGATTGTCCGAGGATTCTATATTAATATCCCTAAATGAATTATTCATTATAGTGCTGTTTTCTATAGTGACGTTTGTAGCGGAGGTTATGCCTCTGTAATTGTCATATATGTGGAGGTTGTTGAAAGTGCTGTTTTCAGGATTGCCGGAGAAAAAAGAAAGAGCAGAATACGCGCGCGTATCATATACTGTCAAGTTGTCCATTGTTATGTTATTATTGCTTGCATAAAAATAAAATCCTCCATCGTCATTGTCAAAAATCCTGTTGTTTATTATTATGCTGTTCACGGAATTTCTCAGGTTTAACATCGGATTTAATGTGCCGCCGGTTCCCTCAAGCGAGTTTCCTTCAATCAAAGTGTTGTTCAATTGCAGAGAGTATGTTCTGGAACCGGAATGCGGAGTTTTAAATGTATTGTTAACTATTGAGCTGTTTGTCAGGTTCATAGTGGAGCGGAGATATATCAAGTTTTCAACAAAGTGTATGGTGTTGTTTGTGATTGTCACGTTAATGCCGTCGATGTTAATGCCGTCAATAGTGCTGTTTTCCAGCAGCGCGTTTGTGAATGTGGCATTGAATACCTTGACATTGGACATTTGTGAATTCCTTATGGTGACGTTTGTCAGGTTATGGGCCCTGACAGGATCTGTGGTGGCCCTAAAGCCGTCCATCAGGATTTTTTCTGAATCTGAGATTTCCAGCGAGCTGCGAGTCCTGTGAAAGCTTGTTGCCTTTGCCGCCAAAGTGTCTGATATGACAAGGCCTGAAACTCCTGATATTACCACGCTGTCTCTGTGACCATTGTAATATCGCTGGTTAAAAGAAGAGCTATTTATTGTTATGTTTTGCGAGTTTGATATTTCCAACACTTCAGGAGGCGAGGTGAATAAGGGTGTTATGACTGTCAGGTTTTGTATGAGGACATTCCTGAGATTTGCAAGATTCGCTCTCCTCTCGCCTTTTACATTCCGGACGGTTATGTTCTCCCCGTTCACTATGTTCAAGATATTGGGAAATGTGTTTCCGGGAGTGCAGTTTTCAATCGTGACATTGCTGTTCCCGCCGGAGGATATGAAGGTTATGCCGCTTCCGCCGGTGGCGCCATTGCAGCTGAAGGTTACGTTGCTGGAGTTTATGATGAAGTTCATGTCACTGAAATTTCCCGGGCAGAGGATTGCATCCTCATTGATGTAAGTATTCTGCTGCGGGACTGTGCAGTCAAATATTGTAATGTTGTCCGTGAGGTTGAGGTTTTCATAAACTGCTGAAGTGGCATTCACTGTGTAATTGTACACGTCTTCTGATGTAAAACTCCTGTTGTATTCCCAGCGCTGGGCGGTTGCATTAAAAGTCATATTGTCAAAAACCCCGTCGCTGAAGTTTATGGTGACATTTGCGAACGAGTCATTTACCTGCCAGTTGTTTGATGAATTCACGTATTCTGCATAAAAGGGAGCCTGAATGTTTGCAGGCCTTGAATAAGAATAGACTGACAGGGAAACGTTTTCCCCGGCAACATAGGCAGAAAAATGCGTTACAGCAAAAGTAACGGTGTCCTCTGTCTGCTCAAAAGGAATGTTTGTTTTTTCCCATTTCTCGCAGGTTTCGTTATCAAAATCAAAGTTCTGGCAGTAAAAGATAGCATCAACACTGCCTGTTTTTTGCAATGTTATCCTTGCCTCGTCAAAATCAGCGTTTTTCACAGCGAATATCTCTGACCTGAATGCGGGATTTTTCGGCTTTACGGTTTTTGCAGAGACTTCATTAATATCCGTCTTCAGGTTGCTGAATTCTGCCCCTGCCACCTGCTCTGTCCTTTCATTGACGGATTTTTCTATGCTTATCTTATTCTGCTCAGCTTTTTTAAGGTATATTTCACGTTCAGGGACCTGTCCAGCTGGCTCTTTTTCAGCTGTTTCAACAGCTTCTTTTACGGGCTCCACCGCCGGCTTTTCCCCATAGAAATATGTTTTCACAAGAAATGCAGCTATCACAACCAGCACGATGGCTGCAACTAAGGCCACCGCTTCCCTCTTCACCTCTTTGGAAGCTTTCACTTTAAAATCATATGTTTGATTTATTTAAAAAGGTATTGCTTCAGAAGTATGTTGAATACAAGGAGAATTTAAAATCAAAAATTCTTTCAGGTTTCCGCATTATTTAACCTCTGCTGGTTCTTTCACCCGTCCTTGAGCAGTAATATTTTTATGCAATTCTGGCGATAGGGCAAGATATGAGGCAAAAGAAGCCGGATTAAGAATTGCCTAAAGAAATGGTTTTATTTTTTGTTTATTCTGATAAATGACTTTGCTATTTAAAAAAATATATAAAGAGCCAGAAATAAAGATGCCTTATGGACCAGCAGCAGTGCATTTTCTGCGGGATTGCGAACGGAGGGGTGCCTTCAAAGACAATTTACGAGGATGACAAGGTCAGGGTAGTGCTTGACATTTACCCGGCAAACCCCGCCCATCTCCTGGTGCTGACAAAGCAGCATCACGCCATTTTCAACCAGCTCTCTGAAGAGGAGGTTATGCATCTTGGAATAATAAGCAAGAGGATTTCAGAGCTGATGTTCAAGGTCCTGAAGCCGGAAGGCATCAACTTCTTCATAGCAAACGGCCAGATAGCAGGGCAGAAAGCCCCTCATTTCATCCTTCACGTAATACCAAGGTTCTCAGGGGACGGCTTGAGCCTTGACATCCCTGTAAATCCCATTGACGAGAAGGAACTGAACGCCCTTTACGAAAACCTCAAGCCCACCTTGAAGAATTATTTTCCCAACGTTGATTTTGAAAGCCCGGCTGTGGAAGAAACAGAAAAACCAAAGGCAGGAGAGGGGAAAGAAGCAGTTAAGGAAGAAAAAACAGAGGAAAAAGAAACAGGGGAGGAGGTTAGAGAAGAAGAAAAGGAAAAAGCCAGTAAAACAAAAACAGAAGAATCAAGGGAAGCGGAAAAAGAAACAGCAAAAGAGGAAGAAAAAACAGAGGAGAAAAAGGAAATAGACCTGGACAAAATCACGGAGATGTTCTCATGACCTGCGAGATTTGCGGTTACGCAAGCGGAAAGAGTAAAGCTAAGAAATTGTACGAGGATGATGAAATTCTCGCAATCTTCCATCCCTCGCCTGCTGCATTCGGGCACGCAATAGTTATGCCAAAGGAGCATTACACAATACTCCCGCAGGTTCCTGACCCGGTCATACAGAAAATGTTCCTCATATCCCAGCAAATAGCGGGAATAATCTTTGAATCAGTAGGCGCAGAAGGAACAAATCTGATGATTAATGAGGGAGTGCCGGCAGGGCAGAAGCACGCCCACGTGATGGTGCACATAATCCCGAGAAAGCAGGAGGACGGCCTCAGCTTTGAATGGCAGCAGAAGCAGATTCCTGAGGATTCAATGAACAAGATACACGAACTTTTGAAGATTCCTGAAGAGGCGGTGGCGGAACAGCCACAGGAAAAAAAGCAGGAGCCGATTGTGAAGAAGGAGGAAAAGAAGGAGACAGGAAAGGAGCATTTAGTAAGACACTGGACCCGGAGAATTCCGAGATAAAAAAACGAGGTGAAAAATGGCAGAAGAAAAAAAAGTTGAAGGGAGATGCATGAAGTGCAAGAAACAGGTAAAAATAAAGAATGGCAAGAAGGTTGTTATGAAGAACGGGATGGAAGCTATAAAGGGAGAATGCCCCAACTGCGGCACAAAGGTCTTCAGGATACTCGGAAAGGCCAAGGAATAGTATTCGCAGGCGCAAGAGTAAAAAAGATTATAAAAAAACAAGACAGCAAGATATGAAAATGGGAAAAAGAGGGCAGATAACCGCTTTTATCATAGTCGGGATAATAATCCTGGCAATAATAGCATTCGTGCTCTACCTCAGGCAGGAGACAGAGGTTGTTGAAAGGCCTCAAGCGCCCGGGGAAATAGGGCCTGTGCAGACATTTGTGGAAAACTGCCTTCAAAGGACTGGCGAGGAGGGGATAATAAGGAACAGCCTGCAGGGCGGGTATTACAACAATTTTGAGCAGGACACCGTCCCAATGCCGCTCGGAAATTCTGTCCCCATCTACTTTGACGGGTTTACGGTTCAAATGCCTTCAGAAGAAAAGATAAGGCAGGAGCTTGAAAGTTATGTGAATGACAACCTGAACAACTGCATCAACGACTTTGAATCATTGCAGGGATATGACATTGAAGAAGAGGGAAATGTTTCCATACCAAACATGATCATAGGCAATGAAGGCATTACCCTACAGTACAATTATCCTTTAAGCGTTAACCAGGAAACCAGACTTGAAGGTTTCACTGTGAATCATAACCTAAGGCTGGGCCTTGTGCTAAGGGAAGTCAGGAATCTTGTGGCCCAAAGCGAAACAGTTCCTGAATTGATATGCTTTTCCTGTTATGTTGACGCTGGATTGGAGAATGAGCTGACTTTTGACACTGTAAACCTGGATGAGTTTAATATTATGGTTGTGAAGGACAGGGCTACACGAATTCCCCTGAACTTCGCTTACGCAATAAAATTGGCAGACTTGCAGGTTTGAATAAAAAATGAGGAAAGAAAAAATCACAATCTTTTTGTTTTTGATAATTCTGGCAGGCACAGCTCTTGCCAGTGCGCAGTGCGAAGAGCCATATAGCAATGAAGCAGAGGTAGGGGACAGCACTTACTGCGTGGACGCAGACGGATTCACCGCTTCAGACATCAACCCCTCCACAACCCCTCCCACTATCAGACAGGGAGCAAGCCTGACAGACATAAGCGAATTTTCAGAGGGAGGGAACTTCCAGACAGTCGGGGAGATTACTTTGGCCAGCGGGGACAGGATAACAGGACAGGGCACTGTAAATGGAGACGGCTCAATATCAATCGCCCCGGAACAGGGGACCATCACCACAAGAAACAACAGGGTGCTTGATGGTAATGTAACATACAACCCCGATACGGGAAGCATGGACCTGGGAAGCAGGGGAGGTGCCATTGACGGAAAAACCTTTTACAATGCCAACAGCGTAACAGTTACAGTTGACGGAACAATCACAGGAACAGCAGGGGATGATTGCGTGCTTCCGAATGCTTTGGTGGTTCCGGAAGGGGAAACATTTACCATAACACCAAGAGAAAACTACAACGAGATGGAAATCTCTGGCTGCATACCTGAGAATCCCTGCCAGGTATCATTGGTTGACCCTTCAATAGCAACAGACACCACCCCTTACAGGTTCACAGCTGATCAAGCCAGCGGACATATCAACCTGGACACAGCCCAGGGAAGTCTTGATTTGACCGCCGGCGCAATGGAATGCGACTATACAGGAGAATGCTACATACCTGAGAATGAAGGCGCTTTCATAAATGGGGTGGTTATACCCCCGACGAGCACCAAAGTAGACTTGCACGTTTCACAGGGAACAAACTTTGACACTTCACAGGATTCCTCATATTCGGTCCATTTTCACAAATTTTCGGAAGGAAGAAGAGGCATAAACGTTAAAAACACGAGGGAGCAGGCTCCGCGCCTGGACGCTTACATAGCGGAGCCGGGGCTTTACGGATTTGAACAGGGAGACGAGCTAAGGCTGTCTGCAATGGACGGCTCTGTTAACATGCAGGAAAGGGAAGGAACTTTCCCTGCCGTAAGAGTCAATGGAAATGCCGGGTTGAAAAACGACGCATACTATGTTGAAGCCAGGGATGGGAAGATTTACGGAAGGCCCCTTGACGGGGGCAATGCTGTTGCAGCTTCATTAAGCTTCTTTTCCAGCAATGGAACCCGGATAACTACATCGGAAGGGGATTCTTATTTTATGGACTTCGCGAACGTGAACGCAAACAACACCAACCTGTTTAATACAAATCTGGAGTATGTCGGGCCGGGGGAGAATGCATATGTATCCTCTGAAGCAGGCGCTTGCACGCCTTCGCAGGAAACCGGAGGGCAGGCCTTTGCATTCATAACCGGAATGGCAAGCGAGGACCCCAGCTGCGGAATAGTGGACAGCATCGTAAGCCTTGTGTATGAAACAGAGAACTACAGGGAGTATAAAGCAGCGCAGCTGTATTCCTCTGCAACAACAGGTGGGCAACTTGAAGGGTATTTTGATGCAAACTTTAACGGGCAGAGGGATGGGGAGGATATTAATCTCAAGGGAATAATATACAATCCGGAAACAGAAGAGTCTTATTATGTTGAGGATTATTATGTTTACCAGAACGGGGAGCCGGTGCACAGAGTCTTTGATTCCCAGGGCAATGTTGTTGGGGAGTTCAGAGGTGTGGATGAGCGGGGCGTGTATTATGATGGTGAATATGAGATAACAACTGCGCAGGGCGTTTTTTCTGGCGAAGTATATGATTATTTAAATTATGGCAGGAGAAGGGGGACTGACGATGACCTGTACTGGGACGGCAATTTTGAAGAAGTTGACGGAGAATTCAGACAGACAGAAACCTGGAGATGGGATGATTCCTCCTACGAATACGGCGATTCCTTCTCAAGGTCGTACGCATATACAATGCCCACTGAAGAATTGCTGGAGGTGCAGGAACAGGCAGGCATCTACGATCCCGAGGTTCTTTCAAGAATAGGGGAAATGTTTTATGATTATGACACCAATCTGCAAATTGCAAATAACGGGCTTGAGAATTTCAATCCTTCTGAAGGAACCGGCGAGATTCATTTTGTTGAAGAAGGGATTTTTGATTTCTGGGGCCGGCAGTGGTTATGCACAGTGACCATCACCGAAGGCACTTACGAGAAAGAAACAACCTACAGCTGCGACTAATCCCTTAATTCATTTTCAGGTGTTTTCTTATGAATATACCCTGCAGTTTTTGAAATCTCATCAAGGGCAATTTTTGACAGGTCCCTCACAGGATGGCCGTGCCTCTCAAAAAGCTCCCTCACTCCTGCATTATAGATAAAAATATTCTGGGCGATGTAATTGCCGAGAGGAGACTCTTTCAAAGGTGCCTTTTCCAATGTCACTAAATCTGCGCCTGTCTCATTATAACCATCAAACAAATGCGCAGGCTCGTGAAATCCGCCTATTACTCTTATCAGCTCATTGCCGTAATCCCAGACAAAGGCCTGCCTGTTCTTGTTCTGCCTGAACAATTCGCAGTTGGCCGAATCCCTGTGCTTTTTGCATATATCATACAGGTTTCCTGCCTCTTTCTCAAGAAGGTCAAGGTTAACATATACCCTTTTTACTCCCATGTCGGGATCAGGAGAAAACATTGTATCCCTTGCTCTTGACTCTGACAGTGGGCGGAAAAGCAGGATGTCATATTCCTTTCCCTCATATTCCTCATTCATCCTTTTATCTAATTTTTTGTTTTCAAATTCAAGGTCTGCAAGTTCTCCAAGTGTTATCTGCCTGTTTCTCTTATGAGGATAAAAAACGTACCCGTGCTTTTCAAACCCTTGTATGGAATATTCAGTGTTATGAAAGTTTACTTCAGGAATCCTTGGCTTAAGCCACCTGTGCATTTTTCTTTTTTTTGCAATAACTTCCTGTTTGGAAACTGTCGGGTTTCTGCTGAAATAGTTGTTATGGGCCTCTGCCCAGTCAGCCGCGAGACTGATGAAGTGCTCAAACTCTTCCGGCGTGCTCTGGTTGAGGATGCTATGATAGTATGTGTTCTTGAGAAAATGCGTCTTGTGCTCTGCTCCTGCTGCTGCCAGCCCGCCTGCGAGCAGTGCCGCGGCCTTCAGCATATTTCTCCTGTTCATACAGATTATATTGTTTGGCCATTTATAAACCTTGTCATTTTTAACCACCATTTAGTGACATAATATATTTATTTACAATATTCAAATTTAATTAAAAAAAGATTTAAAAACAAATAAGCCATTACAGCGAGAATGCATAAAAAGGGGCAGATAACAGCATTCATCATCATAGGCATAATAATTCTTGGAGCTATTGCAATGGTGCTTTATTTCAGGCAGGCAGAAATTGAGGAGCTTCCGCGAGAGGCAGTTGAAGATGATGTCCGGCCTGTCCAGCTGTTTGTGGAGGAATGCATACAAAGGTCTGCAGTGCCCGGCATTTTCTACCTTGGGGAGCAGGGCGGCTACATAGAGCCGCCGCAGGACAGCTTCAATACAGAACTGCACACAATAGCCTTCGGCTTCAAAAACGAGAGGACAACACTGCCCGCAATACAGGAGATGCAGCAGCAGCTGTCAAAATACCTGAGAGAATTTCTTCCAATATGCACAAACAGCTTTGAGGATTTTGAAAGGGAGGGAATGGAAATTAAGGAGGGCAACATATCTGTTGAGACAAGAATCTTCAATGAAGAAGTTGTTTTTATGGTTGACTACCCCCTCACCATAATCAAGGATGGGGCAACATACAACATGCAGAATTTCATCTCAAGGGTTCCGGTAAGGCTGGGCAACACATACAACATAGCACAGCAGGTGATAAGGCAGAATCAGAACGGCTTCACGCTTAACAGGATGCTTTATGATAATGCAAGGATTAACCTTATGCCATCCTCTGACAATACTATGGTTATGGGAATTCTCGACGAGGAAAGTGTCTTGTTCAACAGGACCTTTGTTTTCATGTTCGCCTATGAAATCAACTCAAACCACAATCCCGAAATCAAGAGAATTTACAATCCTGTATTTGAAGCAGGGGAAACCATTTATCTTAAAATCACTGCTGAAGACGAGGACGGGGATGAAATAAAATATTCCAGCAACTCCACGCTCTTCAGCCCCAACCCATTGACAGGGGAGATTTCAACCACTGCTCCCTCAGCAGGCAATTACAAGGTAAAGCTGATAGCAGAGGACGGAAAAGGAGGAAGAGATGAGGAAATTGTCATATTCAGGATTTTGTAAGATTTTAGCAGTTGCAATATTGCTGATGATGTTACCCATCGCATTTGCGCAGCCTTATTCTGACGAGGACTTGGAAAGCGAGGATTTTAACTGGGAGCAGGTTAATGTGAACGAGCTGACAGATGCGCAGATTGACACTTACTGGGCCAGGATTCCCGAAGCAAAAAAGGATGAGTATTTCAGCGGGGCAGAGGCATTCACCAGAATAATAAACCATCCTGACCAGGCAGATGATTACTTTTCAAATGCACAAAATGTGCTGCAGAACAGGGATGCAGCAGAATTCTACTTCAAGACCAAAACAAAGGGGAGGCAGGGAGCTTCCTTCACCATAAGCGAAGGCTCCGCCCTGTTGTCTTACTCCCCCGAAACCAACAGGCTGTCTAATGGTGAAACAACCATCAGGCTTGCTCAGTACGGCACCGGGGACATTATTGAAACCATACCGGGAGGAGGCTTCAGGATTAACGGGGTGAAGGTGGGAGGGGGAGAGGTTAAAAAAACACTAAACTCTTACACCTTAACAAATGAGCAGGGAGACTCATATAATTTCATCATTCCCCAATCACCAGAGGCGGTCAAGCCCACAGCTGTTGAATTCACAGAGGAAGGTTTCTCAACAGAAGGTCCCGTGCCTGAAAGTACGGTTACTGTTGCAGGAATGACCATAACATTTGAATCGAGAAGCGGAAGGTTTGCAGTCCTGAACGACGGCACAGTCGCGGCTGACAATGCAAGGGCAACATTCAGCCAAAGGCTTTACGACGGAAGGTTCGTGGCAAAGGGAGATGAGACCAGTCTGCTGCCGATGCTAAACGGAGAGCAGAGCAGGTTTTATGATTTCGGAAGCGCTTCAGACATTTCAGTGAGGACAAACGGAGGGGATGTGCAGATACATTCCAACCAGCTCCCTTCAGATGCGCAAAGCACACAAAACCCGGGCCAACCTTTGACGCTTGATGAGGCTGAGCAAAGGGCGCAGGCAGCTGAGCCTGTGCAGCCAATGAGAGGAGAGGTGTGGTACAAGGGAAGCACGGTAATAGCAAAAGGTTTCGCTGAAGTGAGCGGCAGGGACGGAATTGAAACATTCAATTTTCTGGGAAACGGACAGGAAGCTGACTTTTACAGGGGAAGGGATTCAAACAATCCTGAAAATACTGTAACATCTGCAGTAGGAAGGTTTGAGCTGGGCATTTCAGGAAGGATAACAGCAGACTCAACAATCTATGAGGGGGACAACCCCGAACAGATCCTTTTCCTTGCCTATTCCACTGAAAACGCGGATGCAGTGACAGTTGACGCGCCAAATGACGGGCTTGACGCAATGAAGATTTCAAGAAACACAGATGCCTATGAAAGGATAGGCGCAGGTTTGGAAGGTGTTTCAATTGAAAGAGGGGAACAGCCGTTTGAGATGATAATATCAAAATCCAACAACGACATAAATATAAGGATGGCAGAGGAAACAATGTCATTCCTAGGAGAGGTAAAGGAAAACCCTGCCAACTTCATAGTGCTCAGCGGAGGAAAGGATTTCTTATTGTCAGACACAAAACCAGAAGAAGATGAAAGCAAAACATACCTGGCACTGACAAAGGAGGGAGGGTTGGTTGAAAGCTCAGGCAATTACCTCAACATACTCGGCCCTGAAAATGTGCAGGAAGCTCTCGGGGATGAAACAATACTCACACCTGAGGAAGGGGAAGCTGTGCGCAGCTTCTTTGAGCAGGCAGCAACAACAAACCCCCAGGAGCTGGCACAAGTAGATTTATCTGACATAGACCAGGAAACATTAGACAGGGTTGTGAGCGACGACCCTGGCGCAAAAATGCTGGTAAACTGCATACAAGATAATCCTTCGTGCACAAACAGGGAGGAATTCTTTGACGCCTACACCAGATTAAACGAGCACGCCGGGGAAGGCTCGGTTGACGAGTTTCAGGCATATTTTGACCTGTCCATAGCATCAGGAGTGACGCCAGAGGAAGAGTTGACAGCAGCCCTTGTCAATGAATACATAAATCAGGGGGATTTTGAGAAGGCAAATGAAATCAAAAGAAAGTCAGACAACAGGAATATCCATCTTTACGTGGACGCAAGGATGAACATTAATGACCTGATAAAAAAGACTGAAAACGCCCAGGAAAGGTTAAACACAGAATACAAGGACAAGTGGGAAGTTGAAGACGGCGAATTGATATATCACACAGAGGATGAGCAGGAAATAGCTGAAATAAATTCACTGTTCCAGGAAGCTGGCAGTTCTTCAGACAAGGAAATGATGGCTAAAAACATAGTGAGACTCTCAAAAGTTGATGAAGGTTCTGCAGTTTATGACGAAGCGCAGCAGATGGTCCGGGGAATGGAGAGGAATTTGCTGACAGAGATGTACAACAATGCAAGGCTCCAGTCAGCTGAATCTGTCACAACTTTCCAGGAAACCTATTCCCTTACTTCAGGTTTTGCCACAGCAGCAACCAACCTGATAAATTTCGGGAGCAGGGAGAAAGTGCAGGAATTTGTTGCCAATGAACTGAATGCGCAGTCATTGGGATTTCAGATATTGCTGAAATCAAGTGAGCAGGGAATTTCTGTTAATGACATTTCCCAAATGAGCTCAACAGAGAAGATAGAATGGGTCAAGCAGGTGTATCCCAATGCCAAGCCGGAGAATTTGGGCTACCTTGTTTACGGCCTTGATTCTGCACTGGAAAACCCTGATGTTCAGGCGCTTGCTGACCTGGAAAAGGGCTATGATGTCAACGCTGTAAAAACAACAATTGACCAGGGCTGGTTTTCATCACCCACACGTGTGGTTTTTCCAGGAATACAAGCAGGAACTGGCTATTCAGAGGATGCAGAAATGCTGGAGCAGACTTACGGGGAAACCCTGGGAGGCGTTGCCCTTATGGTTGCAACCGCACCTGTAACTGCTAAAATAGGGGCTGCAGGACTGGCTGCATCAGGAGGAAGGGTTGCCCCTTTCCTGACAGCAAATTTCCCCAGGCTGGCTGCTTTGGGAAGCAGGGCTTATGCAGCACACCCAACATTGACAACTGTCGGGCTTGAAACAGCAGGAGCCCTGGTAGTTGAAGCAGGCCTTCCTGCTCTTGGAGTCAATTCCGCATTCGCGGCAATAGCAAGCAATTTCGTTGCGATAAATCCGGCAAGCAGACTCGCTTCCCAATTAAGAAAAGGAAAAACAGTTCAGAGATTAGTGAAAGGCCAGATGAAAACTTTCAGCGTAGATGACATGACCAGGGCGGGCACAGTTATATTAAGGGATGAAGCAGGCGAAACAGTGGAGCTTGGCCTTAAGCAGTTAGTGACAGATGTGGGAACAGGAAGCGCAAGATTCACGGACAATGCATTGCAGAGGTCAGCAAGGAAGGCCGCCAGCGCAGAAAAAAGTTCTGTTGATGATTTGCTGGCAAGGCAAAGGGATGATTTCTTTGACAGCATGGATTCTGCAAGAGTTGACGGGACAGAGCTGGCAAGGATAAATGAGAAATACAAAACAAATCTTGTGGTGGATGCGCAAGGCAGTGTGGTGGGAACAGCAGATGATTTTGACACAGTAGGAGCAAGTTTGGGAAGACAGGTGGAATGTCCAACGTGAAAATGAAAAAAAACAAGAAAGCGAATGCAGCAACAATCTTCATAGTGATAATTGCGTTGCTTGGCCTGGCCTTCTTCTTAAGCTTCACTTTCACAGAAAAAAAGCCTGCCTTAAGCGCGATAACAGGCTTTGCCCCTGCAACCTGCTACAGGACAGGGGAGGATGCTCTTAGCTCTGTATTTGACAGGGTGAGAACACAAGATGACATTCTTCCTCCTGAGCAGACTGCCAGGCTGGCAACAGGCGATGAGATTGATGAAATGACAAGGACCGGGCAGGCTGATTTCACTAAAAAACCTCCCAAAGTAATAGTCAGCGCTAACGACCCTGCTTGGAGGGAAACTTCAGATTTACCAATACACAGCGGAGAAGGAAGGGGAACTGCTGAAACATTTTTGTCAGAGGCAGAAAATCCTCAAACTGCTATCGGCGGAGTGTATAGAGGTGTTCATCTTCGCGGAGGAAAGAGAGGCGGATTAAGCACGCAACAATGGTATGACCATTTGTTAAGAGAGGGGGAGCCCAGCAGTGCGCTTGAATATGCGAAACAGGAAGGGAGAACATTTGAAGATGTGCTTGGCGTTGAAAATCTGGATGATTTTGAAGTTGGCCCTGCTGCATTCACTCATACCAGAGACCCTTCTGTCGTTATTAGGGACCCGACAGGGAAAGGCACAGGATCTCCATTTCTTTCCGGCACCACTGATGCCAGGGTTGCAGGAGGAGCTGCAGGGGAAGGCGGATTTGTTACTGAATATGCCATTCCCGAGAACAGAATAGCAACTACGACTGCTTCAAGGGAGGAAGAAGCAGAATTGCTGATTGGGAGAAGCACCGACAGCTCCTGGATGCGGAATGTATACAGGTTTGATGAGACAGATAAAACATACACACTCGTGGCCACACAGAATCCAGAAGGATTGGTGGTTGGCTTGTCAGACCCCTTTAATCCCGCAAGCAGTGCAAAGGTATATGATCCTGTTAACAAAGGATTTGTTGATGTAGGCACTTATCCGGGATTGGGGACAGAATATGTTGTTGACCCTGCAACAGGAAATTTGGTTCCCAGTTCAGAAGTCATATCGCAATAGTTAAATCAGTTTTATCCTTATACTTCTTAAACAGCTCTGAAGCTAATTTAATAATGTAATCACCGTTTTCCAGGTTTTTCACAAACCTTTCAGGAATTGCATTCATTCCATTCAACGCCCCGCTTATCCCACCGGTTATACATCCGGAAGTGTCTGCATCATCTCCTAACTTTACTGACTCTGACACTGCCTCCGTAAAATCTGTGGGGTGCAACAGAAAACAGTAAAGGGCTAACGGGGCTGTATCATAGCATCTTCCTTTACTGTAAGTTTTGTCTATGAATTCCATACCTGGGTAAGAATCTCTCATCTCTCCAACAATGTCTGAAATATTGAATTTTTCCCGTCTTCCAAAACGGGTTTCAAGTGATTGGGAATATTTCACAAGCTCGTCCAGAAAATTGTCCGGCTTGAAATCCTCAGGCCTGGTGTGTTTTAGCCTGGAAACTGTGTAGGCTATCAAAGAAGAGGAAACATAAATCCTGGGGTCCCTGTGTGTCAGCTCTGAAGACATTCTTGCTGGGACAGCCACTTCCTCATCTTCATAAAAAAGACCTATGGGATGGACCCTCATTGCAGCCCCCACTCCCAGGCTCTCTTCAACTCCGCATTCGCTGGGCGCTATTCCTTTTGCAAAATTCTTGGCTCCAATCATGCAGGTAGTTCCTGGCTTGCGTTTTATGGCCTCTTCCTGCCTGGACATTTCCAGTCTCCACTCAGCAAGTTTTCTTCCAAAGACGTCCTGAAAACTATCACCTGCTTCCACCAACGACTCTGCCAGGGCAATTGTCTGCTGGGTGTCGTCGGTATAGAAAAGCTTGATATGGCTCTCAGGATTGTAGTATCTTCTTGCAAGGTTCCTGCCCTGGAATTCATAGGGCGCTCCCAGGGAATCCCCTACTGCAGAGCCCACCAGGCTTCCTGAAAACCTTTCTTCAAGTTCACCTTTCATTTTTAAACAAGCGGCAAATGTATCTTACCGCGTTCCTCGCTTTTGATAAATAGCCTTCCCCTCGGGCTTTGCTGAAGTGCTTCCACCTTTCAAAACCATCTGCCTCAAGTCTTGCAAATTTGACTTTGTGAAAATCCTGCCTGTACAATGGTTCGCCTTCAGGAGTATTGTTCCTGATTATGCCTTCAACCAGTTCAGGAAGGTTTTTTTCAGCAGCTTTTTGAAAAAGCTCCCTTACAGAAACTGCCTTTTCAGCCATATCAAACAAAGGGTCTGATTTTGGGGTCTGGGCGCATTCGCCTGCCACAAGAACAATTTCCCCTTTTGCGTATCCGGGGATCTCTCCATGATAAACCATTTCATTGAACCTGCTCACTATTGAGCCCTCATCAGTCCGGAGATTTTCAGGAAGCATAAAAAAATAGCTTCGCATCCCAAATATTCCCAGGGGTTTTCCATCAAGAAATATCTTGTAGGCTGCTATGTTAAAACCGCCAATATCAGTTCCTGATTCAAAGGCGCAGGAAAGCCTGCTGTTTTTGTTCCTTTTTTCCAGCTCTTCTATTAACCCTTCTGCGCAATCAAGTTCAAATGGGTGCTTTCCTTCCTGATAATTCCCTACTTTTTCAGCCAGTTTGCTTAGTGAAGATTTCCTGAGGGGGTTTTCGCTGTTCATAAAGCGGTTTATAATAGCTTATTATTTAAACCTTTCCATTTTTAACCACTCTTTAGTGACATATATGTTATTTTACCATATTGTAATAAATCCGAATATCACATTTCCGAAGAAATAGGTGAAGAGGAACGAGATAAGGAAGCTGGGCACAAACGGGACCCCTTCCTTTACCAGTACTTTCCTCACGTTGTGTTTTTTTAATTTCTCAATCTGCCTCTTGCTGATTCCCAAGTCCTTGGGGCCCACAACCTGTTTGCCCTTTATCCTGACATCCTTCGCTATCCAGTCCCCCTCTGTCAGCTCAGAAGGATTCACTTTCTTGAGCATGCAGCACTTCTCTATTGACTTGGCAAAGACATAAAGGTAGAAAAGGGCAATCATCGCGATAAGCAGGGAGATGATGTAAACCAGCACGAGATTTACCAGGAAAAGAATAACAATGATTCCCAGAACAACAAGCAGTCCCAGGAAAAACAAGGCTCCCCGTCGGATAAAAAGAGGGGCCTGGTAATAGATTGTTTTGAATGTTTTAACAAATTTCTCCTTTTTCCTCAGGGCAAGCAATGCGCCGTAACATAATCCGTAAACAGCCCCAATAAAGAAGGTGTTTATCAGGAATGAAAGAAAGAAGGTGTTGGAAAGGTCAAAGCCTATGACAGCCCCAAGCCCCATCAGTAGCTTGGCATCGCCCCCTCCCCACTGGCCCATATAGTACATTGCAAAGGCAATCCCCACCCCCAGGCCCAGGCCCAGGCCTGAAGAGGCAACAGGAAGCCAGCTGCCTTCTGAAATGCTCAGGATTGCGTGGAGGGCAACTCCTGTGGAGATAAGGCTGAAATTAACCCAGTCAGGCACCTCCCTTGTCCTTATGTCTGTGTAAGAGCCCACAAATAGAAAAACCAGCGCGATTGAAAAGAAAAGCCATTCCATTTTAAAAACAAGGCCACAAAATATTTATAAAGATTTGTTATGTTAGCAGAGTGATGATTGAAAAGTTTCTCAGCAGGCTGAAAAAGAGAAAACAGGCCAACCTGCCCAAGCACATGGCCCTCACTTACAATAATTACAGGTCCAAGGGCGTGAAAATACCTTTGGAGCAGCATTTCAAGAACAAGCTTGCCAAGATAAAGGAATTCATAGACGTGCAGGCCCAGTATGACATACCAATATTCACGGTTTACCTGCTGTCAGCAGAGTCAAAAAAGGACGATAACTTCCCCGCAATCGTGGAAGCCATAGCCAGCTTTTTTGAGGACCTGGCGCACGAGAAGAAGGTGCACCACAACAAGATAAAGATAAGCACAATGGGAAAATGGTATAACATGCCCGCCAAGGCAGTGGAATCCATCAAGAAAATAGCTGACGAGACAAAGGAGTATGACAAGTACTTCCTGAACTTCTGCATAAACTATGACGGGCAGGAGGAGATAGCGGACGCCTGCAAGATAATCGGGAAGAAAATAGAGGCAGAAAAGATGGACCCTGAAAACATCTCCAAGGAGCTGGTGAAGGAGAATCTTTACAGCTCTTACTTCCTGCCTCCAGAGCTCATCGTGGTAATGGACGGCACAAAACACTTGTCAGGGTTCTTGCTCTGGGACTCAATCAACGCAAAAATATATTTTTCAGACAAGAGCTGGAACGACTTTTCCTCAAATGACTTGCTGAGGGCTTTAGCCCAGTTCCACAAGTGGCAGGAAAGTTAAGAATAAAACTTGTCCCTTATCGGGGCTATTACCTTCTCCAGGTAATCCGCGACAGCGCTCTTAAGATCCAGGGGATGCAGTTTTCCCTTGCCATAAAGAAGCTCAAGCTCATCGTAATCCTTAACTTCCAAATCCCCCCCGAATTTCTCAGGCCTGCTTATGCTTATTGACCTGAACTGGGGGAAGATTATCAGCTTCGCTATTTGAAGCACAGGATTTTCCTTTATCTCCTTCTCAGGGCAGTAGGCATCTTTCATTATCTTCTTTATATCTTCATAGGAGTCTGTGACAGAGATGAGGCTTCCCTTTATTGAACTTGACATTTTTTCCCCGGGCCCTTTCAGCGAGGTTATCAACGGGGTGTGCATTGCAACAAAATTGTAGTCAAGGATTTTTGACATATCCCTCCCTATCATATGGACCTTTCTTTGCTCCAAACCTCCCAAAGCAACATCAACATTTAATGCCTTTATGTCAACAACCTGCATTATTGGGTATAGTAATTGCGATATTGTCGCGTTTTCTATGTCCCTGGCAATTTCCTGCATGCTCCTGAGTCCCCTGTTGATTGTTGAGGACTGTGCAAGACGCATAACATCCATCTGGTATTCCTTCTCAAACTGGAAAGAGCTTCCAAGAACAACTTCAGCTTCCAGGCCTATGGCCTTGACAGTCTTGCTCCACCTTTCAACCTCTTTCCTGATTTCATCCTCGCTTCCCTTCCTGTTGAGGATTGCGTGGACATCAGCAAGCAAAACCTTGACCTTGAATCCTGCCTTTTGCAAATCCATAAGCTTTGTTATTGTAACAAAATGCCCCAGGTGCATCGGGCCTGAAGGCTCATAACCGCAGTAAACAGCAGGACTTTTCTCCTTCAGAACTTCCTTGAATTCCTCCTCTGTCACTATCTCCTCTGTGTTTCTCCTTATAATCTCTGATTTTTCCTTCTCGTTCATAAGCGAAAGAAGCTTTAATGGTTTTATAAGGTTTTCCTTGGCAAATCAGAAGAAATCCGATTATAAATTATTACTTATAAGTGGTTAAAAAAGAAAGTTTTATTAAGTCATTGGCAAATTTCAGGCCATGGCAGAAAAACACTACGAATCAGACTGGGCAAAGGCAAAGGCCAGGTATTTGCAAAAGGGGATGGTAGAGGAAACCCTCCTCAAGTTCAAAAAGCCCTCAGAGCTGAAAGTGCTCTGCCTTCCGGGCATTGACGCTGCAGAAGTGTTCCAGGTCTACGACCCCCTGGACATACCCAGGGAAAACGTAACGGGAGTTGAAAGGGAAAGGGACATCGCTGATGAGATAGAAAGCAAAGGCCTGGGAATAGAATTATGCCGCGGCTCTATTGAAGATTACATCTCGGAAAAAAATGCGACTATTTTTGATGTGGCAAGCCTTGATTTTATAGGGCCCATAACTGAAAAACAGTTCTATATGATGAGGAACTTGATCAATAAACAGAGAAATAATTATTTTGTGCTTCACACCTGCAATTTGCTGAGAAGGGACAATAAAACCCTGCCTCTCTACCATTTTAGCTATTCAACAAACCTTGATGCAGAAAAAAACTGCCCGATTTTTTCTGAAGGACAGATCAGAGCATTAACAGAAAGGTCAAATCATTTTTTAAACAAAATAAAAAGCGGCAGCACTTTCATGCCCGAAAAAGGCTCTGCATACATTTCAGTTGTAAAAGCCTCCTTCAGCAATTCAAGCTACAGTGCCTATAGCAAGATTTTTAATTTTTTAACAGGTGTGGAATTAACAGAGATTCTTGGAGGTTTCATACAAGAAGCAGAGAAGACTACAGGAAAAGGAATAAGACTGGACAAAGATAAAGTTTTCAGCTCCCTGGAATGGTCGCCCCTCTTGGTGGTCCTGCCAAAATTGCTTGAGAATGTAGTTTGGGGTTATCTAAAGCAGGAATGCGATAAGAACGGATTGAAGGAAGAGCATTTCCAGAGAGGCTTGTGGCTTGCGCTTAAGGACATATCAAACAGCTCAAAGGTTTTCAGGGCCAAAGACGCAGATTCATACTCTTACATTTCTGAGTCCGGAGCTCCAATGATTGGAACATTGCATTATCTGGTTCACCCAAGACGCTCAATTAATGCGGCCAAAAAGATAGGGGAAATAATTAATTTCCCTGAGAAGTTCAAGTTAGGGGACAAGAAACAATTAATTGCGCTTTACAAAGGCCTGAAGAAATATGCCCAAGAAGAGGAAGACCTTGTTAAACCCCAAAAAGTAATTGAAGTTGCTGACAAGTCAAATAATGTGGTTTTCCTCGGGAATTCATCCAAGCCCGTTTTGACTAAGGAAAGGGCGATTGAGGAATTCAGGAACGGCGCAACTGTTGATGAATTAAAGAAAAGATACAGGTGCTGGGAAAGCAAGCCGTTATCGCAGTGGAAAGCGCACCTCACTATGGGCACTTATGACAAAAAGGAAACAGTTGCAGAGGAGGACAGGGACATTGAAACAATCACAAAGGAGGAAGCTATTGATTTGATGAATTCAGGAATTCCCGTCAATGAGATATTTGAAGCGTTTCCCACCTCTTTCAGCCCGGCGCAGTTAAGGGCTTTCAAGGCCCATCATACAATGGGGACTTATGCAGAAGCTAAACAGGAATGAAATCATCATCTGTGTAATAAGGTGAGGAAATGCACAATATTTCCAAATCTTCCCTCCCCTGTGTTGTAAAGCCTGTGCTCAGTCCCCGGCAGGATATACAGAGGGGCTGGCTTCACCGCCCGCAGGGCCCTGTTTCCGTGATAAATGATTCCATCTCCAGAAAGCATAAAATAAATCTCGCTCATCTCGGAATGGTCGTGAAGCAGGGAAACATTTCCCTGCTCCATCGTGACGTGGGCAAGGCTGAACAGGTTTTCAACTGTTATTACCTCCCTCAATACCTGGTTGCACACATTGTCAGCTGTTTCCAGGCCGGGAACATCAATTAATTCCAGGTTAGGCATTGATTTTAAAGCAACAAGATATTTTATAAACTTTCTTATTATATATTACCCAACAAAACCTTTATAAATACCCTGCTTTCTCCTTTTACTTACCAATGATTTATGACGGCTACGGCCTGAATGAGGATTGAAAAATTCTCATTATTACAAACAAGTTGAGGTGCAAAATGGCGGATTTAGCAGAAAAGGTTTTTGAAGCGATAGAAGCAGCCAGGAAGTCAGGGGGAAAGCTGAGGAAGGGCACTAATGAAGTGACCAAGAGCGTGGAGAAAGGCCAGGCATTGCTGGTTGCTGTGGCAAAGGACACCAGCCCTCCTGAGATTATAATGCATCTTCCGATACTGTGCAAGGAGAAGGAAATTCCCTGCGTGGAAGTTCCCACGAAAGAGGAGTTGGGAATAGCTGCAGGAATAGGCACTCCCACTGCGAGCGTGGCAATTGTCAAGGAAGGGGATGCAAAGAACCAGATCAAGGAAATCAAGGCTGCTCTCAAGTAGGTGAAAAAATGGCCAGAAATATGGGAAAGGACGGGAGGAAAGAGGAAGCAGCAGTTAAAGGAGTGCAGTTCTCCTCAGCAACCCCTGCAAGGGTTGAGGAAATAATAGGCAGGACAGGAACGAGAGGGGAGGCAGTCCAGGTAAGGGTGAAAATCCTTGAAGGAAGGGACGCCAACAAGATCATAAGAAGGAACTGCAAGGGCCCCGTGAAAAAGGGGGACATGCTGATGCTCAGGGAAACAGAGATTGAGGCCAGGCCCTTGAGCAGGTCAGGCAGAAGGTGAAAGAATGAAGTGCAGCTTTTGCGGAAACGACATAGAGAAGGGAACTGGAAAGCTGTTTGCCAAGAACGACGGCAAGCTGTTCCATTTCTGCTCAAACAAGTGCGAGAAGAATCTCTTCAAGCTGAAAAGGGTTCCCAGGAATGTCAAGTGGACCCAGGAAGCAAGAAGAATAAAGAAGGGTGCCAGGAAATGATTGAGAGAACTCTTGTTGTGCTAAAGCCCGACGCTGTTTCAAGGGGCATTGTGGGCGAGATCATCTCAAGGTTTGAAAAGGTTGGCCTGAAGATTGTTGCCATGAAACTGCTTTTCGCCTCAAGGGAGCAGCTTGAGGAGCATTATTACAAGGATGACGAATGGCTTATAGAAAAAGGCAAGGGATTGATAAAAAACAAGGGATACCCTGAAGACACCGACCCCAAGAAGGCCGGGAGGGAGATTGTTGAAGGGCTTGTTAAGGACATGATGTTACTGCCTGTCATTGCTATGGTGCTTGAAGGGCACAACGCTGTGAATGTCGTGAGGAAGATTTGCGGGCCTACCAATGTGGAGGAGGCAAACCCGGGAACTATAAGGGGGGATTACTCCCACGACACCTATGCGCTGGCAAATGTTTCTGACAGGCCCATACTCACCATAATCCACGCAAGCGGCGATTTGGAGGATGCGAAAAAGGAAATAAGCATCTGGTTCAAGCCCGAGGAAATACACTCATATGAAAGGGCTGATGAAAAAATCCATTACAGGAAAGGAAACTTAAAATGAAGGTTGTTTTATTGGGAGCGCCAAACACGGGAAAGGGAACTTATGCTTCAAAGTATTTGACAAAGATTCCTGGCTATCCAACAGCCCACATTTCAACTGGGGATTTGTTCAGGGAGAACATAAAAAAGGGAACTGAGCTGGGAAAAAAGGCAAAGGAGTATATGGACAAGGGCAAGTTAGTGCCGGATGAGATAACAATTGACATGCTAAGGGAGAGATTGCAGGAAGAGGACTGTGAAAAAGGTTTTTTCCTTGACGGATTTCCAAGGACTGTTTCCCAGGCAGAGGCGCTTGAAGGAATAGTTAAAATTGATGCTGTGCTTAACTTTGTTGCGAATGAAGAGACACTTATTAGGAGAAGAACAGGAAGGATGATCTGCGGAGAATGCGGAACCATTTATCATAAAACAAATATAGTCCCTAAAGTTGAAGGTATTTGCGACAAGTGCGATGGCGAGCTTTATCAGAGAGATGACGATAAACCAGAAGCTGCAAAGGAAAGGTTGGACATTTACTACAGGGAGATACAGCCGGTGATTGACTTTTACAAGAGCAGGGGCCTGCTGGTGGAGATTGATGCCAATCTTGACGTGAACCATCCGGAGTTCCACGTCATTGACGACTGCAGAAAGGTTTTGGACAAATTAAAGGGTGACTAATTATGGCTGAAAAGATGGTTGAAAAGGTTTTCAGGTTGATGGCCAAGAAGGACAGGATAAGGAATATCTGCACCTCTGCCCACATTGACCACGGGAAGACGACATTTTCCGACAATCTCCTGGCAGGGGCTGGGATGATGTCAGAGGACCTGGCAGGAAAGGCCTGCGTGCTTGACTTTCACGAGGATGAGCAGAGCAGGGGAATCACAATTGACTCTGCCAATGTCTCAATGGTTCACGATTTTGAAGGAGAGGAATATTTGATTAATCTTATAGACACTCCCGGCCACGTTGACTTCGGCGGGGACGTTACCAGGGCTATGAGGGCTGTTGACGGAACAATAGTCCTTGTGGACGCTGTTGAGGGGGTTATGCCCCAGACAGAGACAGTGCTCAGGCAGGCATTGAAGGAAAGGGTAAAGCCTGTTCTTTTCATCAACAAGGTTGACCGGCTCATAAAGGAGCTGCAGCTAACTCCCGAGGCAATGCAGGAACGCTTTACCAGGATAATCGCGCACGTCAATCAGCTGATTGAGCAGATTGCCGAGGAGGATTACAAGCAAAAGTGGAAGGTGAAGGTCGAGGACGGAAGTGTTGCCTTCGGCTCTGCCTATACCAACTGGGCGCTTTCAGCTCCGTTTATGCAGAAGCACGGCATAACATTCAAGGACATCATAGACAGCTACGCCTCAGGGGATGAGACTATGATCAAGGCCATGGCAAAAAAGGCACCCCTCCACAGGGTTGTGCTGAACATGGCAATAAGGCACCATCCAAACCCTGACGATGCTCAGAAGTACAGGATTCCCAAAATCTGGAAAGGTGATTTGGAAAGCAGGGAGGGGAAGGCGCTGATGGAGTGCGACCCTTCAGGACCCCTGGCCTTTGTCGTCATAAAGATAGTTATGGACCCTCACGCAGGAGAGGTAAGCGCGGGGCGTGTTTTCTCAGGCACTGTGAGAAAGGGAGAGACCGTCTATATGAACAGGGCAAAGCAGTCAGTGAGAATTCAGCAAGTAAGTGTCTACAACGGGGCAAAAAGGGAGCTAATAGAGAATGCCCCTTCAGGAAACATAATAGGAGTTGTGGGTTTGAAGAACAGCCTGCCCGGAGAGACAGTTTCACTGGAGCCGGTTGAGCCCTTTGAGCAGATAACCCACATTTTCGAGCCGGTCGTGACCAAGGCAATAGAGGCCAAGAAGCCCCAGGACCTTCCCAAGCTGGTCGAAGTCCTTAGGGCTGTGCACAAGGAAGACCCCACAATAATAATAGAGATTAACGAGGAGACAGGAGAGCACTTAATGCACGGGATGGGAGAGCTGCATCTTGAGGTTGTTGAGAACAGGATCAAGACAGAGAAGCACATTGAGGTTCAGACCAGCCCGCCCATAGTTGTTTACAGGGAAACTGTCACCAGGAAAACACCTTCCTCTTCAGAGGGAAAATCACCCAACAAGCACAACAAGTTCTACTTTGTTGTTGAGCCCCTGGAAGAGGATGCCTACCAGGCAATAAAGAAAGGGGAGATTTCCGAGATGAGGGTGAAGAGAAAGGACAACGAATTGTGGCAGGCGCTTGAGAAGAACGGAATGTCCAACAAGGAGTCAAGAAACGTGAGGGACATCTTCAACGGAAACGTCCTTTTGGACATGACCAAGGGAGAAGTCCATATCGGGGAAGTCATAGAGATGGTAATGGACGCCTTTGAAGAGGTTATGAGGCAGGGCCCCCTTGCGAGGGAGCCGTGCACAAAGGTAAAGGTATCCCTTGTTGACATCAAGCTTCACGAGGACGCAATCCACAGGGGGCCTGCCCAGGTAATCCCCGCAGTGAGGGACGGAATCAGGGAAGCCTTTGCAAATGCCAATCCAATGATTTTCGAGCCCCTGCAGACATTGCTGATTGAAGCTCCCTCTGATTATATGGGGGAGATTTCCAAGCTGGTGCAGAACAAGAGAGGGCAGCTGCTTGATATGCAGCAGGAAGGCGAGACTGTCACTGTGAAGGCAAAGCTTCCCGTTGCAGAGATGTTCGGGCTTACCTCTGACCTGAGGTCTGCAACAGAGGGAAGGGGAGTATTCTTCATGATAGACCAGTCCTTTGAAAAGCTTCCCGAGGAGCAGCAGCTGAAGATAATCCAGCAGATAAGAAGCAGGAAAGGGCTTGCTGAGAATCAATGATTTTTATATTATTCTTAATGAATTCTCAAGGGATTATTTCAGGATGAACAGGTAAGCAACGTAAGCAACATAGCCTGCCAGGAATGCCGCCCCCTCCCACCTCACAAGCTTCTTTCCGGTGGTTGCGAACAGCACAAGCAAGAGGGAGAAAACAAGCATTATGACCATGTCAAAATATACTATCTGCGGATTGACAGAGAGAGGCTTGATGACAGCCACCAACCCTATAACCCAGAGGATGTTGAAGATGTTGCTTCCTATGATGTTGCCCACAGCTATCCCGCTTTCCTGCTTGAGCATTGCTGTTATGCTGGTGAACAGTTCAGGGAGCGAAGTTCCCAGCGCCACTATGGTAAGGCCTATGACCTTCTCGCTCAACCCCATGATTGTTGCTATGTCAACAGCTGAGAAGACAAGGATTCTTCCGCCCACGAAAAGAGCCACGATCCCCAGAAGTATGAACACAAAATTGTGCCACAGCTTCCCTATCTTCTTGTACTCCATCTCAAACTCCTTTTTTGCCTCTGTGTTCCTGTTCTTGTAAAAGGAGTAAATGTAAATGAAAAATATTGCGAACACCAGTAACAGCACGGTCCCGTCAAACCTTCCCAGGGTGAAGGTGTTAATGCCGAAGATGTTGTTATCGTTTGACAGGATTAGCAGGAACAATGCTGAGACGATGACGAAGGGAAACTCGTAAATGAGGGTTCTTTCCTTAATTGCAAGAGGGGCTATGGCAGCTGTCAGCCCGAGTATCAAAGCAATGTTCATAATGTTGGAACCGACTACTGTTCCCACTGAAATGTCAGGAGAGCCGAATAAGGCCCCAAAAAGGCTGACTGCAAGCTCGGGGAGGGAGGTGCCGAAAGCCACCACTGTAAGGCCGACTATTAATGCAGGAATCCCCCACCTCCTTGCGATTGAAGAGGAATGTTCAATAAGCCAGTCAGCCCCCTTTTTAAGAAGGATGAAGCCGGCCACAAGCAGGATCAATGATAAAAACCAGGTCATTCAAGAACAATTTACTTTTTTGTTTTTAAAGTTATTTGTTTAACATTGTTTTAAATTTAGGTTTTCAATTTCTCAGCTTTATCAAGTCATTAATTATCTCTTCATCACCTGGCATCATCTTTATTTTTTTCGCTGTTTGCAGGGAGGCAAGCTTCATCCCAGAACCTTCCAGAAGCCTTACCTTCTCAAAACCCGGGAATTCCGCAGTGAACATTGTTTTCTCAGAAACCCAGCTGGGCTTCATCTGATGGATGTATTTTTTGAAGAAATCAAAGCTTTTCAGGTCATAGCCAAGTTCCTCCTTTACTTCCCTCCTTACCGCCTGTTCCGGAGTCTCCCCTTCTTCCACGCTGCCCCCGAAGAAAGCCCACTCCTCACCGAACTTGCTCCTGTCCTTCCTCTCCTGGACAAGTATCTTGCTCCCTTCCAGCAATGCTATCAAAGCCACTTTGTTGTCTGCCATATCTCAGGGTAATCGCAAAACATTTAAATACTTTCATGCAGAGAAGCAGGACATGGATGAGTGCATATTCTGCAGGATAGTGAAAGGGGAGATCCCTTCTGAGAAGGTCTACGAGGACTCCAAGTATGTTGCCTTTCTTGACATAATGCCCGCAAACCCCGGCCATACTCTGGTGATTCCAAAAGAGCACTACGAGGACCTGATGAGCACTCCAAACGAGGTTTTGGACGGGATGCTCAACGACGCCAAGAAGATAGCCTCTGCCGTCCTGAAAGCAGTTGACGCCGAAGGCTTTAACCTGCAGGTAAACGTGGGGAAGGTTTCCGGGCAGGTGGTTCCTCACCTTCACATACACATAATCCCAAGATTCGAAGGAGACGGCCATCACCTGTTCAGGCAGGGCGAGTACGAGGAAGGCCAGATGGAAGAGATCGCTAAGAGAATAAGGGGAAATCTTTAATCATAATAACGCTTGCATCTATTCTCAATTGGATAATTTATCCTTAATTGTAATGGTTTTCTGAATGCCTCCTCAAATTCATCTTTTAATGAATCTATTGCCCTTTCTAAATCTATTTCTGACATACATTCTCGGCATTTTCCAGGATATATGTCTGCCTGTAAAACAATGTTGTTTTCCCTGATGATGATGAAATTTGGTGATTCAACGCATTCTTTTGGCTTTGCTGTATCGTGAAGAAGGCAATTGTTATCTTCATCCAGAAGCTTGCACGCCCTTGCTACCAGCTTGCCTTCATGGGCAGGTATTTCTCCATTTTCCTTGACATACTGAGCAATACCAGCAAGGCCCATATTTTCAAGCGATTGTATTACTGAAGCCTTTTCATCCTCGTGGATTACAGGTCCCTTATAGCCAAATGCTTGACAACAAACACCGCACTGGCCGCAATGGTCTAAGCAGGGTATTTTTCTGTTCAGGAAATTCCTGACTTCCTTTTCGTTAGTCACAGATTAATTAAAGAAGCCATATTTATAAACTTTTTGAGTTTTTAACCACCATATAGTGATTCTAATCTTCCCCAAAACTCTGGAAAAGACTTGTTAACAACTTCTGGATTCTTTATTTTAATGCCTGGAATTTTTAGTCCTGCTATTGCGAAACTCATCGCCATCCTGTGGTCATTATAAGTATCAATCTCAGCTCCGTGCATCTGGTGGCCGCCTTCAACAATAAGGCTGTCTTCTGCATCAATTGCGTTGATTCCCATCTTTTTTAGCTCTGTTACAGGCGCTTTCAGCCTATCGCATTCCTTATATCTCAAATGGGCAATGTTTGTGAATTCGCTTTTTCCTTCTGCAAAAGCAGCAACAACAGCCAAGGGCTGCACTATGTCAGGATAATCATTCATATCCCTCTTTATCGGCTTTAACTTATTACCTTTTACCTCAATCCAGTTCTTACCTTCCCTGATATCGCAGCCCATTTCATCCAGGCAGTCAACAAAGAACCTGTCTCCCTGTGCTGAATCTGGATTTACATTGACGACCCTTACTCTCCCACCAGTAACAGCTGCAGCGGCAAAGAAATAAGCTGCATTGCTGAAATCCCCTTCCACAGAATACTCCCTTGCTTCATACCTCTGGCCGGATTTTACAAAGAATTCTTCATAATTTTTATTTTCAACTTCAACACCAAATTCTTCCATCACATTAATTGTCACATCTATGTATGGCTTGCTTGAAATCTCCCCCAATATTTTTATTGTAACATCCCCTTTGGCATATGGCGCGCTTATGAGAAGCGAGGAGAAATATTGCGAGCTTTTAGAGCCCTTTAGACTGGTTATTCCTCCCTTTATCCCGCCTGTTTTTATTTCAATCGGAGGGCAGCCGTTGTTTTTTATTGAAACAGCTTCAACCCCTATTTTTTTTAACGCATCAAGCAAATCCTGAATCGGCCTCCCCTTCCTCATCCTTTCAGTCCCGTCAAGGATTACTTTCCCCTCAGGAGCAAGTGCTGCAAAAGTCGCGAGAAACCTCATAGTCACTCCGGAATTGCCAACAAAGACATCCTTGTCAGGCAGTTTCGGTTTTCCTCCTGTTCCAATAATCTCAATAAGATTATCTTTGGTCTCGACACTGGTTCCAAATTTCTTCAAAGCTTTAATCGCATATTCCTGGTCCTCTGCGATTAAAGGATTTTTGATTACGCTTTTCCCATTAGCCAGAGCTGCGATAAACAAAGCCCTCAGGGTATGGGCTTTTGAAGGAGGCGCTTCCACAGTTGCGTCAAGCTCTTTAACTAGTTTTATTTCTTTCATTACTAATTAGTCTGATTTTGAATTTATAAATGTTCTGCCTGTGGGGTTAAGTCAACTTGCCTGTGTTAGCGCCAAGCGTAGTCTGCGGTTAACCTGTCATGTCCCAAATAAATCGGACGCTGAAGCATTTAACACGATGCCAACGGAGCGCGCTAACACAGTTACACAACTAACTTGACTTAACCTGCCTGTGGCTATCAAATTATTTAAGTCTATTCAGACTGAAATGGAACAAAAAATGTAGCTAATGAAAGTTTTAAGGCATTCTCACTGCTACTCTCGTTCCCCCTGGTAAAGCATCTGAAATCATTTTCTTCAAGCATATCCCCTGACACTAATTCTTTTCCAGGCATTATGTAAACTGCCCTTTCTGATTTGTAATCTTCCCTTGTTATTTCAAATGCAGAATTTCTTCTTGTTATTGTTCCTATTTTCTCAACATCAGGCACTATCCTTGTTCCTAGCTGCAATGTCCTGAAGTTTATCTTGTTTCCCCTGGTGAAGCTGTTGCTTCCAAGCTTCTCCTGTCCATGGGCTTGCTAATGATTTCCTGTTTATAAAGTTTTCTTATTTAATCACTTGTTGGTGGTATCATTTCTTTAAGAAACCTTTAAAAACAAGCTTTCCAGAAGCAGACCAACGCCGGTGTAGCTTAGCCTGGCCTATAGCACGAGACTCATAAGCAATATGAGTGCTGAGGCGGAAACGCCGATGACTAAAACAAGAAGCTAGGAAATCTCGGGGTCGGGGGTTCAAATCCCCCCACCGGCAGATTCACCAATAATCTGTTTTCTGCTCAAAATATAAGTATATTTATAAATATAATCTGTTTTTGGGCCTTATGCACAGTATAAAAAGCCAAATTTTCCAGAGGAAAAAGAAAACTTTGCTTATTGCCTTGGTTTTGGTGTTAGCGTTACAAGCAAGGGTTATGGTACTTTAATACTTGTAAGAACAGAAGATTTTGCAAAAAAAGAAGGATACAAAGGGATTTACACAGATGTTGCATCTAACAATAAAGCCTCATCGAGGGTGCATGAAAAAGCAGGATATGAAAGGGTAGCAGAAATAGAAGATAAAAAAAGGCCTGCTGGAATAAAATCAATTGTTTTTAAGAAGATCTTTTGATGTTTTTACTCAAGCCATAAACTTTTTACTGCCCGTCTTTGGGTTCTTCCCGCAGACTTACCATCACCACCAAGAAATAGTTAATTCCAGAAAACTTTATAAATAATCAACATTTGACAGGAAGGGATGAAACTGGAGGATTTCTCAGATGCCTGGAAAAGAAGGATTGAAACAGACAGCCAGCTTTTTGCTGATTCTGACGATGCTGCGAAAAGACTGCTCTTGGGCTATGGAAGGATAATCCATATAAATGACAGGTTGGTCGAACTGGCAGGGCAGAATACTTTAACGCAAGACGAGGATTTTTTCCTGTCAAGCCTGCGGTTCCTGCTGAACAAAAGGAAAAAGAGCGAGAAGGAAGCAAGGCACAACGCAAGGTACGTGTTTCGCCTGTTCAACGATTTCGAGCCAGATTCCCAGCTTGAGTGCCTTTCACAATTCTTCACAGTCATGCCCGACCCGCGGGCAGAATCAATTGAGAGCTTAAGAAAGTCCTTGGCAGGAAAATTGCAGGTTCCTTCATATTTCATAAAAACTGTTTATCTTGCCTGTTCCCATTCATCCCAGCAGGAGTATGAATGGACTCCTGAAGAATTCAGTAAATCCATCAACCGTGTTTTGAAATCATACACCAGCCTGACAGGAAGCGACGGCATAAACCAGGCAGTCCTGAGGAAAAAAACCGTGTCTGGCTCTTACGAAGGCGGAAAGAGGAGGTAAATAATCCTTGCTTCATTCCAACAACAAACTTTATATATCCACTCTTCTTGTATTGTCGTTTAGGAGGTGTTAAAATGGCTTTTGATGCGGATATGGATGAAATAATTCGGTTATGTGAAGAAATAAGCAATGAAGTGGAAAAAGGAAGCGCGAAATCAATTCCAAGATTTGTTGGAGCAATAATGGCTAAAGCAGTAAAGGTAAAGCAATCATGAAAATAGGAATCGTATCGGATTCTCACGACCACATAGAAAACCTGAGGAAAGCACTTGAAAAGATAAAGGAACGAGGCTGCGAGGTGCTAATCCATTGCGGTGACTTCTGCGCCCCCTTTATGATTGCGGAAATGGCTAAGTTCAGGGGAGAGGTTCATTGCTGTTTCGGTAACACTGATGACAGATACCTCTCCACAAACCTCTCGCAGGAAAAAAAGGTAAACCTGCACGGGGATCTTGGAGAAGTTGAGATTGAAGGTAAAAAAATAGCTTTTACCCATCTCCCGCGATTCGCAGAGGGTCTTGCAGCAACAGGGGATTATGACTTGGTATTGCACGGCCACACCCACACCCCAAGGAAGGAGAATGTTAACAAAACCTTGCTGCTCAATCCCGGAGAAATAATGGGGTGGAAAAGCAAACCATCATACGCAATATACGACACAAAGTCAGGTGATGCTGAGATTGTGGAATTACCAAAAAGCTTATAAATTACATTGTATTACAAAGTAATATGGATGTGGTAACAGTAAAGTTCAGGGAGGATGTTCTGAAAAAGATAGATAGAAACATCAAGGAGCATAATTTCAACTCCAGGACTGAGTTCATAAGGGAGGCAGTAAGGGACAAGCTTTCAAGATTAACAAAGGATGAGCTGGTAGAGGGATTTCTCAAATATAAAGGAAAGGCAAAGAAAAAAACAACAAGAGAAGAAAATCTGAAAACAAAAGATGAAACAAGCAGGGAATTGCTGAAAGAGCTTGAAAAAAGGTTTAGTTGATATCCTGCGGCCTTAAACATTTAACAACATCTGAAAGCTTCTCAAAGAAATGTTTGTCTTGAGAAACAAGAATGGCATTGTTGTTTCTTGCCTGAACCGCATTAATGCAATCAACAAAAGGGATGTTCCTCCCTGCAGATAATTCCTTAGCTTCACTATACTCCTCCTTCTGAATTTCAACTCTTACAAGAACACCATTAAAAACAAGCAGATTAAGAAGGTCAGTAATTCCTTTCTTACCATAATCTTTCTTCAATTCCCATGTTAAAGCTTCAGAAAACAAGATTTTATCCTTACTTTTTATAACTTCCATAAAAAATTCAGAAGCGTATTTTCCAAGAGGTTTTCCTGACTTGCTGATCCGGTCTTCATAAAAATCCCCCCATACGCAGGTGTCAACAAGATATCTTGCAGGCATAAACCAGCCCGCATTTCTGGGTTTATATAGTTTGTTAGCGGCCAGGGAATTGCGTAGCTGTGAAAGAATTATTCAGGATCAATCTTTTCTTCCAATTCCCCCAGCTCGTAAGTGACCGGAACCAACTCTCCGCTGGGAGCCTGACGACAGGGAATTATCTCAACATCCTTGGGAGGGAGATATGACATTCTGGCTCCTTCTTCAGCAGCAGCCCTTGTGTCAACACGTCCTGCTCCCCACAAGTATTTCCTGAATTCTTCCATCTGTGGCAGGAAATCTGTATTGTACATGGAGTAACAGTATTTCTTGTCCTATAAATACTTTTGGCTTTTCCTATAAATTTAAATACTTCTTCATATCAGCTATTTTATGAAAAGGCTGATACTGCTTGTCCCGATGATAATTATTCTGCTGGGGTGTGCACAGAATGAGATTGTCTGCGATGCTCCTTACGTTTCCCTGGGAGGGAAGTGCTGCCTGGACGAGAACAGCAACCAAGTCTGCGACAGCGAGGAAGGAATGCCTGCTGATGATTCAGTAGCAGGGCCTGCTGATAAGGAAGTGCAGGATGAGGAGATAGAAGGACCTGATGATGAGGCAGCAGAAGCTCCACCTGAGGTTGTTGAGGCAACAATGGCGGGGGAAAACATAGATATAGGTTATCTTCCTCTTACTACCGTGGTGAATGAGGTCACAGAGGGAAACTCCGTCTCTTTTGACCAGGCCAAGGTGGAAATCCTGGGAGTCTGGAACAACGCAATCACAACAAGGGTTTTCGGGGCGATTATCGGCGAGAAGTTCACAGTCGCCAAGGACAAGCCAGTGGATGTCCACACCAGGGACGGCAGGATAAGGATGGACTTCAGGGACAACAATGTGCTTTACATTGATAAGGTTGTTGATTAGTTCTGCAGTTTTACCCTCGGCCCTGCATATGCTTTTTCCAGGTCATCAACAGGCCCGTGAGCGCACATCTCAACACCCACTGACAGATTTTTGTTTATCCTTATCTCAATGCCCGGCTTGAACACTGAAGCTTCCCCCTGCTTTGTGTTGTAAAGCATCAGCAGGTCTGCAAAGACCTTATCATTCTGGAAAAAAGTGTAAACATCAAGGAGGTCCTGCCCGCTGAAGTATCTTGCGTCAAGTCTTGCAAACCCTTTTTCAGCTTTCTTTCTCAAGGTCACAGCAGGCCCAATCCCCTGTGCAACCCCTGCAACAGGATGGTCAAGATGCGATGCTGCTATTCCCAGGCCTATTGTTCCCTCATCATTCATTAAGGGAAATATCTGTGGCCTTATCTTATAAAGGTTAGTTTCGTCCGTGTGCTCAGCAAGAATGTACATATCCCCTTTGACAGGCAAATCCACTATTGTCTCCAACCTGGCCAATGGCTTCTGCCCTTCCCTGCCAACTCCTGTAAGGCTTATGATAGCGTCTGCCTGCGCAGCTGCGGGCAAAGCAGCTGCTGCCAGGCAAGCTAGTGCTTTTTGTATTAGTTTCATTCTCATAACCATTTTATAGTAATAAAAATACTGAAAAAACAGAAATATTTAAATATTACTACCTCCTTAGGGAGTAATAATATGAATAGGATGGTGCTGAAGGACATTGGACTGACAGAAGGGGAGGTAAAGGTCTATTTTGCCCTGTTTGAGCTGGGGGACTCAACAGTCGGCCCCATATCAAAAAAATCAGGAGTGACACACGCAAAAACCTACCCCGTACTCAACAAGCTCATAGAAAAAGGGCTGGCCAGCCACGTCATCAGGGCAGGGAGAAAGCATTTCTCAGCAACAAGCCCTGACAACCTTCTGGAATTTGTAAACAGGAAAATAAGGAACCTGGAAGAGGAAAAAGAGCAGATAAAAGACATAATCCCCTCATTGTTGGCAAAACAAAAAGAGAAGGAAAAGACGCAATACAGCAGGGTGTTTGAAGGGATGAAAGGGCTAAAGTCATTGTTTTACGAATTATTCTCAGGAGTTGAAGAAAAAGCAGAGATTTGCGTATTTGGACTAAACGAGGTTTTGAAAAGGACAGATGTCCAGAATTTCTTCCTCTTCTACCACGCACTTAGAAGAAAGCACAAAATCAGTCTTAAATTAATATTGAATACGAGGATAAAGAAATTATTCAAGCGGTTTTACGAGCCCACAGGGTATTTCAAAAGCAAATACGAGCAGGTCAAGTTCATTGACCTAGTTTACCCCGTAGGGGTTTTCATCTTCAAAGACCACGTGATAAATATCATGGCAGATGAAAAAGTAACTGCATTTGACATAAAATCCAAACAAAATGCAGAAAGATACAGGAAATTCTTCTATTCAATGTGGAATAAAAAATAATTTACAATAAAAAAAACAATAGGTTGATCACTCTGCTTTTTTTACGTTTACTGCTTTCTTTCCCCTTGGGTTCTCCTCAGAGTCAAACTCAACTTCATCTCCATCATTAAGCTCAACCCCTTCTGCAAGGTCATCTGCACTGACGTGGTGGTCCGGCTCACCCTCAACCTGAATGAATCCAAACCCTTTGGTCTTGTCAAAAAATTTTACTTTTCCTTTCATTTTTTTCCTCTGTTGTTTTTTTTGCTTCTGGCAATCCCAGAAGCATTGTATAATAAAAAAAATACGCTCCCTTTTTAAGGTTATCCCTTAGTTTTATAAAAGGCAATTGTAAGGATGGGATTATGGTGGCGAAATACAAGCAGAAATGCGTCAGGTGCAGGAAGAACTATGTGCTTGCAAGCTGGCGTGACAAGTACCCGGTATGCTACGGATGCCAGAAGAAGGAGCTGGAAGGGGAAATAAAGGATCCGAAGATGAGAAAGATGTTTGACATTCCGGAAGGATTTTACAGGGAAAACTCCTTCCTTAGGGACATCAAGATAAAGTACCTGAAATACGGCCGGCTTTCTGACAAGCAGATAGAGGCTTTCAGGAAAACAGTGAAGGAGATGAAGGATGAAGCTGACAATGTTAAGGGGGACAGCAAGGGACCTCGCTGACCATCTGAAATTTTTAACAATAAGCGGGCAGTTAAGCAATAAAATTCAGTTCCCTTGCAAAAAAGATGTTCTCAAGGGGGAAACTGACTTTGACCTGCACTGCGTGAATTTCGTAAAAGAAAGAATCAAGAAGGGTTTTGATTTCTCAAGAGTAAGGAGCATAGTTGTAAGCATAAAAAGGTCTGCTATGCTCACTTCAGTGAAAACAGAAATAACTGTTGATGACAAGGTTTTCTCAACAAGTGTCGGGAGTCTTTAATAACCAATATTTATATTATAATACATTTTTAAGCTTTTTATGGCTGAATCAATCCTTCGCAATGACATTGAATACCTGATACATTGTGATGAAAATGGCAAGATAATAGGGCCTATCTCCAAAATACACGCGCACCTTCCAGGGGCAAGGCCTGTGCTCACACATTATTCAACCTGGCCTATGATTTTCCATCCAGAATCAGGGAAATACGGCATTCAGCTAAAAAACCCGAAAAAATATGATAAATTCAGCGCAGGAAAATGGGACATGGGAGTTGCAGGCCATAACTGCTACATAAAAGAGGGAGGGGGATACAGGCCAATGAGTTTTAAGGAAACACTGATTAAGGAAGCTGATGAAGAGATAGGCATTGACATTGACGTGATTGATTCTGTTGACGAGTTTGCAAAACTTGCAAAAACAAAAATCAAAAAACCAATTGCTATAATCTTTGAGAAATTCCATTATAAGACAGAAAGAAACAATGAATTTGTGGGCCTGGCATTTATTCTGACCCCAACAAAAGATTTAGATTTTAAAGATGAAGAAGTGGTTGACTTTAAATGGCTCGCCCCTGAAGAGCTTGAAAGATATCTCAAAGAAGAAAGCAATTATTGCGCTCCATTGCCTGTTGTTTTTGAAAAGGCTGAAAAATTCAGGAAAAGATTAGGTCTGTAGCTCCTCTGCCTGGTCCATCACTTCAAGTGTTCCTTTTCTTCCCGAGGTTACCTGCATCTCCCCATTGAACATATGGGACCACCCGTTGCTTATCTTAATCGTGCCCCCTTCCTTCACCTTGTCTATGTCCTCATTCCACAGGGTAACAGTAACCTTGCCTGTGTCGTCCTCGCCCGTGGCATTGCACACTCTAAGGGTTCCTCCTTTAACTTCCCTGGGCTCCTCTTTTGCAGTTATTTTCAAAGTGATTTCATCAACGGCGGTTCTGTCTTTTAGTTCGTTTACCTTCATTTTTATACCTCCTGTCCTGGGTTTTATAACCAGATTTAAAAGTCTTGCGGCTGGCCATCCTTATGGGCTGAAGATAGGGTGTTTTTTCTTTTTTCACTTCAACATCATTGTCGCGCAAAACCCTGTCAAAGTTTTCAAAGTCCTTTTGCGAAATCAGGTTTATTGCCTTGCCTTCCTTCCCTGCCCTTGCAGTCCTCCCAATCCTGTGAACATACTGCTTGCTGTCCTTGGGAACGTCGTAATTGTAAATGTGGCTCACTCCTTTTATGTCCAGCCCTCTTGCAGCAACGTCGGTGCACACAAGAACGTTTATCTGGCCGGAGTGGAACATCTCCATAATCTTGTTCCTCATATTCTGTGTGAAGCCGGCGTGGATTGCACTCGCCCTCACGCCGTTGGCCTTCAGGTTCTTGGCCACGAAATCCGCTGTTTTCCTCGAGTTGCAGAAGACCATCACAAGTTTTGATTTCTCTTCTTTCAAAAGATGAACAAGCAGGGACATTTTCAGCTTTTCGCTTATGTCATAATAAACCTGGGTCAGCTTCTTAGGGTCAACATAGCTTTCTGCAGAAACCTTAACAGGATTTTTCATATATCTTTCCGCGAGCTTGTAAATCTCGGGCATTATCGTAGCTGAAAAAAGAAGAGTCTGCCTGTGCCTGCTGCACTGGCTTATTATCTTCCTGATGTCATCTATGAATCCCATGTCAAGCATCCTGTCAGCCTCATCAAGCACAAGTATCTTTACCTGCCTGAAGCTTACAGTTCCCCTCTGCAGGTGGTCAAGGATTCTTCCCGGAGTTCCCACAACAACCTCCGCCTTTTTCAGCCTTTCAATCTGCGGCTCTATTCCCACGCCTCCGTAAACAACAGCTATCCTCAGGGGCTTGTGCTGGGACATCTTTTTCAGCTCCTTTGATACCTGCTCTGCAAGCTCCCTTGTGGGGGTAATCACAAGAGACTGTATTCTTTTGCCCTTCTCGCAGTTCTGTATTATGGCAGCCCCGAAAACAAGTGTCTTGCCAGAGCCTGTTGCCGAGCCCGCTATGACATCCCTGCCTTTTACAACTAGCGGGATTGCTTTCTCCTGAACCTCCGTGGGCTTTTGGAAGCCCATCTGCCTTATCGCTTTCAGGAGCGGCTCTTCAATATTTAATTCTCCAAAATCTTTCATTTAAATCTTTTTTAAAGAAAAAGTCATTTTTAAGCGCTTTTTCTTGTTCATTGAGAAAAAAGGTTAACAAAGGGTTTATAAATTTAACTCCTGCGTTGCTGGCACTGCGCTCCGTCCGCTTCCAAAACCGCTCCTGAAGCCGATTTATTTAAAATCTGACAGTGATCCTGAAGACCGCGCTGGGCGGTGCCAGGATTAAAATCATTCCTTACCTATCTTCTCCTTGACCTTCTTGCACAGGTAATCTTTGCACTCCTTGGGCCTGTTTTTGTAATTAAGGCATACTGACCTGTCATCCTCCACAAAATAGAGATATCTGCACCTTCCAACCTTTGCCTGCACCCTGATTTTCCTGTTCTTGCTGTCCCATTCCGGCTGGTATTCCTTTTCAACAGGAAGTCCTTTCTTTTCAATATATTCTCTGTAGAACCCCATCAATTTTTCCTCAACCTCTTTTCTGGAAGCCTTTTCCCCAGCTATCCTGAAGGTCTCCTCAAAGCTGAACCTTTTCTTCCAGACCATTCCCCTGCAGCAGTTTCCGCACCTTTCGCAGTGCTTGTTCTTGTCAATGCCTATGGTGCTTTTAGAAGTAGTGATATCTTCCTGCAGGGCCCTTGATTTGCTTTTGAAAAACACGAATACCCTCGTCTGGGGACGCCTGCCTGATAGAAATTATAAAAAAGTTTTGGTATAAAAACAAAATAATTATTCAAACTTGTCTTCCTTTGCCAGGCCTGTCACTGCCTGCTTCAGCTTTTTGAGGGATTCCTCAAGCTGCTCTGCAATCTCCCTGTACATTGACTCGCAATGTGGATGCCCTGCTGCTTTTGCGTCCTCAATGGCGTGCTTGTTTATGAAGTGATTCAGCTTTGCAATGTGATGGATAAGCTTGGCCTTGTCATAGTTGCAGTCCTTTTCCATATTACCGCCTCCTTTTTTTGTTTTCAAAGAGTCTGCTGTTTAAAAAACTTTACAAAAAATTTACACCACTGGCCAATAAAGAAAGCTTTATAAAGAGGGGTTTTTCACCAGGAGATATGGTTTCAAGAGCCCAAAAACAAAGGATGAGGGATTTCACAGCAGGACTGATAGAGGAATCAGGATACCAGGTACTGCAGGCTGACGAAAGCCAGATTCTACTGACACAGGACCCTGAAAAAATAGAAAACCCGAAGAAAATGAGGCTTCTGCTCCACAGCAGGAAGATTCCTGCGAGCGACTTAAGGAGGACGCTCATCCATTGCAGGGAAAATGATTTGCTGCTGTCAAACATATTCTACAAGGACGGCTCAAACTTTATGGTAAGGATGGCCGGGAGGGGATTTAGGAAAGGCCAGGAAAAAAGCCTGAAATGCTACAGCCAGGAAGACATCAACAAGATGGTTCATCTAAGGGCCTTGGAAAAGGAAGTCCTGGAACTGCAGGAAGACCTGGTGGAGCCTGAAGATATTGTTTCAAAAACTCTTGTTTACTTCCAGCCTGAAACAGCAAGGCTGGAGGAATCATTAAGGGGGCATCATATGAAGCCTGTCATTCTCGATTATGAGCACGTGGAGATGGACGGCGGACACAGGAGCCACGGCTTTGCAAGGGGAAGGAGAAAGTCCATTGACTACAGGATAGCTGAGGAAATTTTCAGCGTAAATGACAGGATTATGTTCAAGCCGAGTGAAAGGGGCATTTACGTCGTTAATCCCAGAGAGGATTAGTTCAGCAGCTTCATAGAAAGCCTTCCTTTTGTTTCCTCAAGCATCTCCTCCCTGACGTCAATGTTTTTGTCAAGCCTGTTCTCAATCAGCCACAGGTCAGAAGGAACCATGTTTATGTTTTTGGTTTCATCCCTGCCAAAATATTTCAAGTGCTCCTTTTCCTTAATCTCATTAAGGGCTTTCGCCCTTGTCAGGAAGAGGATGAAAGCATTCTTGACGTTTTTCCCCTTGCCGTAATGCTCGTGCAGCACTGCGTTGACAGAAACAAAATCCGCGTCAATGAAAGTTTTTTCCTTAAGAATTCTTAATGAGGCTTCCTTTAAAGTTTCGCCTGTCCTGATTCTCCCGCCGGGAAGACTCCAATAATCCTTGTACGCCCTTTTCTTTCTTTTGACAAGCAGTATTTTTCCGTCACTAAGGCAGGCCACAAGAACGACAGGCAGGGGGGTTGTCTCGCTTGCCTCCGGAAAAAGGGGAATGTGCTTTTCATATTCCTCAGACACCACATAATGCTCATTGCTTTTCTCAAGAATGCCCTCCCTAACCATTCTCTTAACAAGATAGGCAAGCTCGTTGGACCTTATCCCTGTTTTCCTCTCTATCTCGCTGAATTTCAATTTGTCAGCATAAAGAAACTGCCGGAATATGTCATTTATCTTCTGGTTTTTTGAGAGCATTACTCAAGGAATATTGAGGAATAATTTTTAAAGATTTAGATAGGCTTTTAAGACCATGTATGACTCGGAAAAGGCCCATTACGTGGTGGCTACCTGCATCCTGGTTAAGGATGGCAAATTTCTCATAGCAAAAAGGTCGGGAAAGGAAAAGTCATTCCCAAACATGTGGACCGTCCCCGGCGGAAAGCTTGAGGTTTCTGACTACAGGAACAGGCCCTGCGACACAAGCTGCCAGTGGTACAACATCTTTGAGGACATATGCAAGCGCGAGGTAAGGGAGGAAGTGGGGATTGAAGTGGACAGGATGAAATACCTCACCAGCCTGATATTCATAAGGCCCGACGGCATTCCCACACTTGTTGCGAGCATGTTTGCCCATACCAATGAGGACAAGGTAAAGCTTTCCCCTGAGCTGACAGAATACGCCTGGGTCACCCTGGAAGAGGCAAGGAAATACGAGCTTATCGACGGCATTTACGAAGAGCTTGAGCTTCTGGACAAGCACCTGAAAGGGGAATATTTGGGTGAGTGGTCAAGAAAACAAACTTTCTGAAAACTTAAAACGCCGCAACCCGGATTTGAACCGGGAATCCCTTACGGGACAAGCTGTCCTCGCGCTCAGGCGCGCTCGGGACTTGGCCTTGCGCCCAAGTTTCCAGGCTTGCGCAATACCAGATTATGCGATTGCGGCACGTTTTTGGAAGAAATTCATTTATTTATAAAGTTTAAGGTAGTGATACCGCCATTTGCTCTATGTGCACATCCTTAATAACTGCTATCTTTCTTTATAATGGGGAGGTATTGCCGCCAGCATCACTCCTGGAATCCTGGAAACATCCTTTCCTGGCAGTATTATTCTTTTCCCTGGCTCAACTGAATTGGTTTCCTCATGTGTGAGGCTTCCCGTGATCAGCAGTGCGTGGGTATAGGAGGAACTGGCCAATTTTTCAGAAGCTGAACTGTTCAGGGAAGGGTTAATCACCTCAACCGAGGGGCAGAATTGCTCAACTGCCCTTTGGTACTTCTCATCATCCCCCTTCTGCCTTTTAACCACCAGCACTTTCTTGTCCACGAAATAATCCCTCATTAACTCCCTGATGCTTGCCAGCTCGACCAGGCCCCTGAAATTTTGAATTGTTTTTTCCCTCTGGCCTGCCTCATCTTCCAGCTGATTGATTTTGCTCTCAGATCCTGCAACCATACTGCTCAGCCTCCCTTTTTCTTCCTCTGCTTCCTTAAGCTTTTGCCTTGCATAATCAAGCTCTTCCTGCTCAGGAGACTTTACCTCCGCCGGCTGCCGCGCACTTTCAATTTTCAATTCCAAAACCTTGATTTGCTGCTCCAGTCCGCTTTTCTGGCTTTCTTTAACCTCAAGCTCTTTTTTTAATTCAGGAATCTTACCTAATTGCGATTCCATCTCGCCAATCCTGCTGTAAAGATTACCTGTGCTTTGCGAGTATATTTCCAGCTCCTCCTCAAGGTCTGCAATTATTTGCTGATAATAGAATTCCTCGTCAAAACAAACCCCCTGCCTATAGGCCCTGTACTGAATGAGCGCTCTTCTTGCCAGCTCAACATCCAGCTCCAGCTCAGCTTCCCAGCCCTCGTTGAGTTTTCCAATCTTGTCCCTGTGCTTCATTATGAAGGAAAATTCCTGTTCCACCTCTTCGGGATCTGTGTATTTCAGCCTTTTCAGCTCGTTCAGCCTTGTCGTCTTGCGGTCTGTTGCCAGGGCCCAGAAAAGCCTCCATCTTTTTTGACGGGAATGCAGGGCTTGGTCAACCATTTCAGAAAGCTCGCAAAGACTTGCCTCATTTACCTGCTCTATGACTTCATTTGCCTCCTTGTTAACAGCTTTTATGTATTTTGCAACCCTTTTCTCAAGATGTTTTCCTTTCTTGCCCCCAATCGCCTTCAATACTTTCAGGGACGCTTCTTTATCTTTTTCACTTACCTCAGGAAAGCCCAAATCAACTGCAGGATCATACATCAAGGAAACGCTTGCGAAAGAAATGACATTATTTCTTTCCAGCGCATTGAGCTTCAGCCAGGGCTTGAAGTTTGAGCTGAACAGGCTATTGCATAACTCAACCAGCTTTGGACCGCCCATGCAGTGCTCAAGAGTCTTGGCAAAGTCATACCAGCTGGCAACCCTGCAAATCCTGAACAATGTTTCCTCGTGTTCCTGGTTTTCCCACTGCATATTCACCTTCCACTCATCCAAACACGAAAAAAGAAGTTAAGCCTCAATCATCTCAATCTCAATGTTAAGTCCTTCTGGTATGGGCACACGCATGACAAGCCTTAGCGCTCTCTCGTCAATTCCCAGGTCAATAAGCCTTTTGTGAATTCTCATCTCATACCTTTCCCACGTTGCCGTGCCGTCGCCGCAAACGCTTTTCCTGGTGGCGACCTTCATTTTCTTTGTGGGAAGCGGAACCGGCCCTCTCATCTCTACTCCGGTCTTTTCCGCTATGTCCTTTATGTAATTGCATACTTCGTTAACTTTGCCTATGTTACCGCTCGCTATTTTTATCCTTGCCTTTTGCATTTGTGTACCCCATAATGAATTTTATTCATTATGAAATTTGAAAAATAAAAAATTAAATTTCTTTTTTCACAAGGTCCATGCACATACCTACTGACACAGTAGCGCCTGAATCCCTTATTGCGAACCTGGACATCTGGGGAATTTCCTTCTGCTTTTCAATGCAGAGCGGCTGGTTTGGAATAACCTTCACTATTGCCGCGTCCCCGTTCTTTACGAAGTCAGGGTTTTCCTCAAGTACCTCTCCTGTTGCAGGGTTCAGCTTTTTCTGTATTTCCGTGATTCTGCAGGAAACCTGTGCTGTGTGCAGGTGGAACACAGGGCTGTAACCAACAGTTATGACAGTGGGATGGTTAAGCACCACAATCTGCGCCGTGAATTCAGTGGCAACTGTTGGAACGTTGTTTGTTTTTCCCAGAACATCTCCCCTTGCTATGGCCTTCTTGTCAATTCCCCTCACCACGAATCCTATGTTGTCTCCAGGGTTGGCTTCCTTAAGCTGCTCGTGGTGCATCTCTATTGACTTGACCTCACCCTTTGCTCCCTTGCCGTCCCTGGCAGGAACAACTATGACAGGGTCTCCAACTTTCATAACACCTGTAAGCACTTTCCCCACAGGCACTGTTCCTATTCCTGCAATCTGGTAAACGTCCTGGATAGGAAGCCTAAGTGGAAGGTCCACGGGCTTTTCAGGGTTGTTAAGCCCGTCCAGCGCCTCCAGGAGTGTTGGGCCGTCAAACCAGGAAAGCTTGTCACTTTTCTTGACGACATTATCTCCAGGGAATGATGCGATGGGCACGAACTTTACTGTCTCAGGATTGTAACCCACTGTTTTCAGCAGGTCGTTAACATCCTTCTTGACTTCCTCAAACCTCTTCTGGTCGTACTGGACCATATCCATCTTGTTCACTGCTATGACTACCTGGTTTACGCCCATTGTCTTTGCAAGGAAGATGTGCTCCTTGGTCTGGGCCATAACCCCGTCGTTCGCAGCCACAACCACGACAGCTGCGTCTGCCTGGGACGCTCCTGTAATCATATTCTTGATGAAGTCCCTGTGGCCCGGCGCGTCGATAATTGTGAAATAATACTTGTCCGTGTCAAACCTCTTGTGGGAGAGGTCTATGGTTACTCCCCTCTCCTGCTCTTCCTTAAGGTTGTCCATTACAAATGCAAATTCAAAACCTGCCTTTCCAAGCTGTGTAGCCTTGTCTTTTAGCTTCCTCATCGCCTGCTCCTCTATGTTGCCGGTGTCAAACAGCAGCCTGCCTACAGTAGTGGATTTACCGTGATCTACGTGTCCTATGAATACAAGATTCACGTGTTCTTTGTCTTTTGCCATAATACTCCCTCCTTTTACTTTTTTTTGGATTTGAAAGCTTTTTAAGCAATTCCAGCCTAATCAGACTGCAATACGCCCCTATTAGCTCTTTTAACCCCCATATCGGGTTTTTTAGCAGGTTAATCATTATTACACGAAGGTTTAAAAATCTTTGCCTGAAAATTGCAAAAACCTGCTGTAAACCGCATATATAGGGTATTTATGGACCGGCCGGGATTTCCGAGCGAAACATAAGTCTCAGCAAATCGAACCCGGGTCTCACCATAGCCAATGGCGGATTCTGCCTTTAAACTACCGGCCCATAACCCCTGAATTTTTGTTTTATTTATAAAAATTATTAAAAGATTTAAATAAGCAAGTCAAAACTACATAAAAAATGGGCAAGGAAACAATAAGGAAGTATGTTCTTCAGAATTCCATAAGGTTTAATGGCAAGCCCCAGGCAGGAGCTGTAATCGGGAAAGTCATTGGCGAGAATCCTGAGCTGAAGAAGGATATCGGAAAATTAAAAGAGGAGATTCAGAAAGCAATCAGTGAAACATCCAAGCTTACTGTTGAGGAACAGCTAAAAGAGCTGGAAAAAACAGCCCCCGAGCTTCTTGAGAAAAAGGAGCAGGAAAAGAAGAAGCTGCCTGAACTTAAGAATGCGAAAAAAGGGAAGGTTATTATGCGCTTTGAGCCCAGTCCTTCAGGGCCTTTGCACATAGGGCACGCCTACATGCTTGGGCTGAACCATACCTATTGCGAGAAATACGGCGGAAAGTTTATTCTGAGGATTTCTGACACAAACCCTGACAACATATACTTCTCATCGTATGAAATGATTGTTGAGGATGCAAAATGGATGACCAACAACAAGATAGAGGAGGTGCAGTTCCAGTCAGACCACATGGACAAGTACTATTATTATGCTGAAAAGCTGATAAAGACAGGCCACGCTTATGTATGCACCTGCAGTTCTGAGCATTTCAAGACCCTTCTTGACAAGAAGGAAGCCTGCCCCTGCAGGAACCTTCCCTATGAGGACCAGGCAGAAAGATGGGAAAAAATGTTCAGCAAATACAAGGAGGGGGACGCTGTGGTGAGGGTTAAGACAGACATGAAGCACAGGAACCCTGCAATAAGGGACTGGCCCGCCGTGAGGATAAAGGACTCAAATCATCCCAGGACAGGAACAAAATACAGGGTTTGGCCCCTGATGAACCTTGCAGTTTCTGTGGATGACATTGAAGCAGGCATGACCCACATAATAAGGGGGAAGGACCATATGGACAATGCCAAAAAACAGGAGTTTATCTACAAATACCTGAACAAGAAGGTTCCTGAAACAAAATTTGTGGGAAGGATAAACTTCAAGGGCTTTGAGGTCAGCTGCACCAAGACAAAATTCAGGATTGACGCAGGGGAGTTCTCGGGATGGGATGACATAAGGCTGCCTTTTTTGAAAGCCCTGAGAAAAAGGGGGTACCAGCCAGACACCTTTGTTAATTTCGCAATTGACATAGGGCCTTCCCAAACAGACAAGACAGTTTCATCTGATGACTTCTTCAAATTAATCAACGCCTGCAACAGGGACATCATTGACAAGGAGTCAAACAGGTATTTCTTCGTCAAGGAGCCTGTGAAGATAACAATTAAGGATTCCCCTGTGAAAAAAGCGGGATTGCTGAAGCATCCGGACTTTCCCAAAAGAGGGAGAAGGGTTTTCAAGACAAATGAAAAATTTTTGATAGCAAAAGATGATTTTGATTCAATAAAAGAAGGCCAGCTTTACAGGCTGATGGACTGCGTGAATTTCGTGAGGAGGGGAAAGGAATTTGTCTTTGACTCCGAGGATTACGAGACTTTCAGGAAAAAAGGGAAGAAGATAATGCACTGGCTCCCCCAGCAAGGCAATGCTGACGCTTCAGTGAGGATGCCTGACAATTCAGTCGTTAAGGGAAAAGCTGAGGAAACAGTGAAGGAGATAGAGGAAGGCAGCACCTGCCAGTTTGAAAGGTTCGGCTTTGCGAGGCTGGACAACAAAAAGAAAATGGAATTCTGGTTCGGGCATAAATGAAATTTTTTAATTGGCAACCCCTTTTAGGTAATCCCTGAGGGGAATTCCCCTCTCAACCATACCCTCAAAAACGTGGTTGTAGATGTCTGTAGCGTCCATGCTGTGTATTATCGTGCCGAAGGTGGAGCCCCCGTGCACTATGGAAACATACACTGTGTCATCATTTATGAAAATCTGCGCGGGGTTAAATTCGTCAATAAGATATATCTTTACGCTGTAGTCTTTCATCCTTTTTTTCAATTCATCTATCATCGACTGGTAAAAATCCTCTCCGAGCTCCTTTCTTGCAAGGCTCATATGGAAGTCAAAACTTTCCCTGCACACGATAGCAACCATTTTCTTGTTTTCCCTGTAAGCCTCTGCATATGCCTTGTTTATCATCACTACTGTTTCATAAGAAGAGCCTGCAAGGTTGGGGCGGGCCTTGACAACCGCCTTTCTGAAGGCAACAAACTTCTCATTGCTGGAGGGGTATAAAAGAAAGGGTATTGAGCCGAACCTTGTGATTGTATAGAGCTTCCTGCAGGAGCCGAGCATCTTGAGCTGGGTGTAAATAAAATCCTCCTTGGTCTTTGTCACCTCAACATAATCCTTCATGTCCCTCTTCCTCAGAAGGTCCATTAGCGCTTTCTCATCCCTCACGGTCTTGTCAAAGCGTATCCTGAGAAAATTCCGCACTTTTTCGTCCATCTTCTCTGTACTGTAAACGCTTGGTTTTTTCCCCTTTTTTTCGATAAGACCATATGAAAGGAGGTCATTGAGATATTCATACAATCTCCCAAGGGAGATGTCTGTCTTTGAAGATATCCTCTTTGCTGGCAAATCCTTGTTTCTGAGGGTCTTGAGCACCAGCATATGCTTCTCGCTAAGACCGTATCTTGTCTTCAGTTCTGTAAGGACTTTTATGCCAACCATAGTGTTTACAATGTTCTCTGCCTATTTAAAGGTTTCTTTTTCACACATTTTATCGATAAATGGTAGGAAACTTATTTATAGGTTATGAGCTCTCTAAATGCTGTTTTATGGTACTTAAATACAGGGGTGCAAGAAGATAATAGAAAAATACACAGTCAAAAAAGAGAAGATAAAACAGGAAAGGACCTGCATAGATGAGCACTTTATACATCGTGCGGCCAGTTCAGGAAATAAAATCTGCCTTGTCCAGCTGGATGAGGAAAAGCTAATAGAGGAATGCCGCAGCGGAAATTACACGCATGCAGAAGACACCGCCAGATTTTATGTATCTGTCTGTGAAATAAGAGGTTCTGGCCTTGAGGAATTGTTTGATTTTATGTTCAATTCCGGCAGGATTGAGGAAAGGGAAAGAAAGGCAAGAGTATCCTTCCAAAGGTTCAGGGACTGCAGGGACATTGAGCTTGAGCTTATGCTCCAGGGCAGAAGCGCAAAAATTCCTGAGGAGCCAAAGGTGAAACTTTCTGCAGAGATGTATTTAGGAAACTCCTGCGATAATGAGGAAACCGAATATGCATCAGGATGGGATATTACAGAAGCATTGCACAGAACCTACAAAAAGCATTGCCAGTATCTCTGCGAAAGCCTTGACCACATGACCATACTCCATCACACCGAAAGAAGGAAACAGTTTGTCATAGGGGCTGTTAATGAAAACAAGGACAAAAAGAAAATTGATTTTGATTTCCGGGGAACAAGCAGGTGCAACTCAGGCATATACACTCACGTCACCATCCTGGATGAGAAAGGTTTTGTGCCGGAAGAGGAGCCTGTTGTGAAAACAGTCAGGCACCTGCTCTGGAAAAGGCTGATCGTTGATGAGCAGGAAATGCGCACAGGTGATGGAAGCTATTATGGATATTAAAGCAATGGAGGGATAAAAATGGAACGAGAAAGCAATCTTGAGGGAACAGTCGCAGATGAAATTGAAAAAGTAAAAAAGCTGGCAGACGACCTTTCTGCAACAATACTTGTAAAAGAGGCCAGGACTTATTTGCAGAGGCAAGTTGTTTATGTCGGGAGATCCAACCTGAATTATGACATAAGCGAACCCAGCGATGCATACGATGAGGTAGTTACAAAGATCCACGAGCCTGAGGTCAGGGAGCCCGACGAGAACCTGAGGGATAAAGCAAGGAGGAAACTGCAGGAGATACATTCAGAAACAAGCCGCCTTTCTGTGTGGTATGCTTCCGGGGTTGCCCTTGGCAGGAACCTGCAGGAGCTGGACAACAAGGTGCTTGAGGAGATAAAGGGATTTAGTGAAGATGATGGCAGTTTAAGGGAAGATGCAAGGATACTTTATGAAGAGGCAGTGTCAAGCAGTGTAAGGATAAAGTGTGGCATGGTTCTTGGGACTCCCCTTGCTGACATTTACGGCCACGAACTTCTTGATAGGTTCGCAGGAAGGGAAGAACAAATGGGGCCTGAACATCTTGGGTTTGTCTATGAATTCTCAGGAAATCCGGAATACAGGAAAAAGGCAGCAAAGAGAATGGGCTGTTCAAAATTAAGGATATTGTTCCACGAGCTTTTCTGGCGGCCCAAAGATTTATCAGGACTGCCTCTTTAATTGTCATTATCATGGAAATCCAGGACCATTGCAAATCATCGCTTGAAAGGTTCGGAAAGGACTACAGGCCATTCCACGAGCTTCTGGATTGTTATGCAGGCAGAAAAGGCAAAGATTCCAAGGGCGAGTTTGACTACACAAATGATATTGAGCGAGGGATAATAAGAAAATACAGGCACAAAGAGAGGTTACATAACAAAACTTTCACAAGGATAATAAGAGAGATGTACGGCGATGAAGCAGCAGATGCCTTAGAACAGCACATTCTTGAAGATTATAAAGACCATATTATTTTCTGCAATGAAGTGCCTGAAGAAGGGGACTCCAGAATTTTCTGGAGAAGCCTGTACAGATAGATGAAGAGCAAAAAGTCACTAAATTATGGTGGTTAAATACCTAAAATTAGCACATTATGCCTTATAAACCACCAAAAGGTTTAAATAGTCCACCTTGCTCTTTCAAGCGATACGGGGGTTATACCGTAAGAATCCAAAAAATTTGAGAGGTGTTACAATGTCGGAAAGTTTGATTGTAAAGGCAAAGATAAAGGATGTTTGCAAGGGATACAATGTTTCCGGAGACTTGGCAGATGCTCTTAATGAAAAAGCAATGCAGCTTTTAAAGGACGCTATGGCAAGGGCAGAGTCCAACGGAAGGAAAACAATTATGGCAAAAGACCTTTGAAACTTTAATTTATTTTTTCTTTTTCTGATTGAGAATTGGTTCACTTTTTCTGTTTCATACTGCTGATGGTTTTCTTGTGCTTTTCAATCATCAACCTTATCCTTTCCAGGTCCTTCTTGTTCTTTCTTGACTTTTTCAGTTCATTGTATCTCTTTTCAAGACTGTTGAGGTGCTTTTCTAGATTTTCAAGCTCCCCTTTCTCTTCCTTGAACTCCTTTTCCAGCCTTTTTTCTGCCTCGCCAACCTTGCTCAGCTTGTTCACGTTCTCGGCAAGCCTTGAGGAAATCCTCTCAAAATCCCTGAACGGCTTTACATCCTGCCTTGGCTGCACTGCCTTTATGCTTTCGTCAAGCTTTCTCATAAGGGCATCCCTCTCAACCTTTTCCCTTGCGTGGATGTTGATAAGGTCTGCAATCCTTTCCTCAAGCTTTTCAATCTCTGACATAACATTGGGGGATTTTCCCCTTGCAGGCCCTGTCTTAAGGGACATATCCTTCAGCTTCTGCAGCCTGCCTGAGAATTCTGACCTGAGCTTTTGCTTTTCAGACAATTTTTTGGCAGAAAGGGAGCAGTGCACAAAAAAATGCTTTAATCTCTTAGGACTTAGTTTTAATTCAGCTTGTTCCATTATCCGAAAAGCCCTTTCTTTTTCTTGGGCGGCGGCGGAGGGGGCATTCCTGCAGGTGAGGGTGTTGTTCCCGGAGCCGGCGGCGGTGATGGAGGCCTCTGGGGCGCTCCCGGCGAGGGCGGTCCTGATGGAGGTGTTGGCGGCCCCTGGGGCGGCTTGGGTGGCTGCGAAGGCCCCTGCATAGGAGGCCTTGGCGGCATCGGCCCTGAAGGCTGCCCCCTCCTTTCCAGCATGTCAGCCACAGCAACTATGCCTCTCGCGATCTTCTCGTTCTGGCTGACCAGGGTGTCCATTTTCTTGAACATTGGCTCTATCTTTTTGGTTATGGTTTCTGCCTCTCTTTCCTCCAGCTTCATTTCCTCAGCCGCTGTCTTGAAAAGTTCTATAAGAGAATTTACTGCATTTGTAAGGTTGTTAACAGCATCTATGAAATTGTCGGTTCCGTAAGCCTGGAAGGGATTCTTCTTTATGTCCTCAACATCCTGTTTTAGCTGAAAAACCTCTTTTTCAGGAACAATCGCGTAGTCCTTTTCCTTGGCCATGATTTCGCCTCTTTGTTTTTATATTGAATTATTCCAGTCATTTAAAAATATTGTGGTAAAAAGTCAGGGGTTAATTGCACGACAAGAATAAACCATAATTATTTAAGAAATAATAAATTTAAACCAAAAAGTTAACTACTGGAATATAGCAAATATTAAATAGATGTGAGGGGTGTTTATTTTCATGCAAGCAAATGAAAGCAGAGGGCTGGTTTCCCAGGAGATGAGAGAGATGATAAGGGAGGGCAGTATTGTTAATTTGCTTGAGGAGGACAGGATACAGCCAGCTTCATTTGACCCGGGAGTGGGTGATGAATTGTATGTCATTGAAACTGAAACAAAAGGGCTGTTCCATCCTGACAAGGGCAAGACAGTTTACAGGACCCTGCTGGAGCTTCCAAGAAGAAGGAGGCAGAAGGCAAACATCAGCGACGGGTATGAACTGAAGATAGGCTTCACATATCTTGTCCCGCTGCTTTCAAAGGTAAGGCTGTCAGAAAACGAATTCCTGAAGTCATCCCCAAAAAGCAGCCTGGGAAGAATATTCTTTGACACGAGACTGGTTGCGGATTACAATGACTGCCTTGATTTTGCAACCTATAACTGCTGCGGCGACAGTGAAATTAGTCTCTGGCTGCTGGTGCAGCCCCTCGCTTTCAACGCAATACTTCATCCGGGCATTTCACTTAACCAGCTGAGGTTTTCGCAGGGGCTTGAGGCAAAGCTTTCCCCGACGCAGATAAAGGAGGGATTAGCCAAACAGCAGATTTTGTACAGGAGGAACAGAGAAGGTGAGATAGTGAATGCGGAGCAGATAGTCACCGACGGGCTGGAGCTTCACATTGACTTGTCAGGGGAGCACACAGAAGGAATAGTTGGGCTGAGAGCCAGGCATAACCCGACACCCATAGACCTCAGGGAGAAAGGCAAACTTAAGGCTGAGGATTTCTTTGAGCCCCTGAAGGCAGAGCAAACATTGCAGGGAGAAAAGACTGTGACATTGGGAAGGGGAGAATACTGCCTGTTTGCCTCGCACGAGATTTTAAGGATACCCCCTCACCTTTGCGCCGAGCTGGAGAGCTATTCCGAGACAGGGTTCAGGGGGCCCTTGCACTTCGCAGGATTCATAGACAATGGCTTTAACGGCGACCTTGTTTTTGAAGTGCGGTCTGAAGAGGAGAGGAAGATAGAGCTTAAGCACGGCAAGCCCATCAGCAAGCTCCAGTTTTACAGGACAAATATACCTGACAAGATTTACGGGCAGGAAATCGGATCAAACTACCAGATGCAGATAGGCGTGAGGCCTGCAAAATATTTCGGGCCCTTTGACTTTTCATTTGCGGCAAGGACTTACCAGAAGCTGGACAAAATCACCTTGTGCCAGATTCCCGAGATACTTTTACCCCATCACAATGAAAGTGAAGGCTTTCAATTACTCCAGCCCGACGAAGTGCACAGTTTAATCAAAGATGCAGAGGACGGATTCTGGCATTCAAGGTATGACTGCGAAGGAGACCCCGAGATACTGCAGCCCATCCCATACATAATATTGTTCGGCCCTGATGAATCTGTTTTCAGCTATGTGAGAACCAAAAAGATAACCGAGTTCGGAGAGAGAAGGTTGTTCAACAAGATTTCAGTTGCAGTGGGAGGTCACATTCTCCAGGAGGACGGGCCGCGCCTCATCGCAACCTGTGCCAACAGGGAAATTACAGAAGAGGTAAACATAGACTGCTATTCCCCTCCTGAGCTGGTGGGAACAATGTGGGCCACGGACAAGGAGGTTGACAATGACCATTTCGGGCTGATTTTCAAGTCCCACACAAACGGGAAGATAGAGAGGAATGAAGAATCAATAGCCGCTTCCCAGATGTTCAACATTGATTATCTTGTGAGACAGGAGAACCTGCTGCCTTTTTTTGAGACGTGGAGCAGGAAGCTACTGCCTCACCTGAAAGACATCTATAATCATAATGGAATGATAATAAGATGATCATCCCATAGGAGGCATTCCCCCTCCCATACCCTGAGGCATTTGCTGGCCTTTCTCCCCGCTTCCAGAGGAAATGACATCATCAATCCTCAGTATCATTGTTGCGACTTCCGAGGCAGAGGATATTGCCTGTGTCTTAATCTTTAAAGGCTCCACCACCCCTTCCGTCCAGGTGTCTATGACCTTGCCGGTAAAAACATTAAGCCCCGCCCATTTCTGTCCTGCGTCGTGGGCTGACTTCAGCTCTGTAAGAATGTCAATGGGGTCCAGCCCTGCATTTTCAGCAAGAGTCCTGGGGACTATCTCAACAGAGTCAGCAAACGCCTGCACTGCCAGCTGCTCCCTTCCGCTGAGGGTATTTGCAAACTTGTGAAGCTGCCTTGCCAGCTCTATCTCAGGAGAGCCCGCGCCTGCAACAACCTTCCCCTCCTCAAGGGAGACTATCACTCCGCCCACTGCATCAGTTATTGCCCTTTTCACTTCGTCAACAACGTGCTCAGTCCCGCCTCTCACAAGAATTGTCACTGTTTTTGCATTGGGGCAGTTCTTTACAAAAGTCATCATTTCGTCCCCAACCTTTTTTTCCTCAACCAGGCCTGCCATCCCCAAATCATCGGCTGAAAGCTCGTCGAGATTACTTATTATCTTTGCCCCTGTGGCTTTTGCAATTCCTTTCATGTCTGATTCCTTGACCCTCCTTACTGCATATATTCCCCTCTTGGACAGGTAATGCTGGGCCAAATCATCTATTCCTTTCTGGCAGAAAACTGCAGTTGCTCCTGAATCAAAGATTTTCTGAACCATATCCTTGAGCATTTTTTCCTCCATATCAAGAAATGCCTGCATCTGTGACGGGTCTGTAATTTGTATCTTTGCGTCTATCTCAGTATTCTTTATTTCAAGGGCGGTGTCCACAAGCGCGATTTTTGCATCCTGCACATTCTTGGGCATGCCGGAATGCACCCTTTCCTTGTCAACAACAACACCATCAATAAGCTCGGTGTCCTCAACACCTCCCCCTATCTTTTTCTCAATCTTTATGCTTTGACCGTCAACAATTGTCTTGCCGTTTTCCTCTTTTTCCATTATCCTGCTGACAGCCCTTACTGTTATGTCCGCAAGCTTTTCCTTTGCAGACTCAGCCCCCTTCCCAGTCATTGCCGTTATTGCAATTTTTTTGAGAATTTCTGAATCCTGGGGGGAAATCTTTTCAGCCATCTCCCTGAGGTATTTCATTGCCTGTTCAGCAGCTATCCTGTAGCCCTTGGCAATTACAGTGGGATGAATTTCCTGGTCAAGAAGCCTTTCAGCGTTTTTCAGGAGCTCGCCTGCAACGACCACGGCGGTAGTGGTCCCGTCGCCAACCTCGTCCTCCTGTGTCTTGGCAACCTCCACAATCATCTTTGCAGAAGGATGGTCAACCTGCATTTCCTGGAGTATCGTGACGCCGTCATTGGTTATGATTATGTCCCCGAGGTTGTCAACAAGCATCTTGTCCATGCCCTTCGGCCCCAGGGTTGTTCTTACAGTTTCAGCAACAAGCTTGGCAGCCATTATGTTGTTTCTCTGGGCGTCCCTGCCCACAGTCCTGGAACTGCCTTCAGGTAGAATGAATATCGGTTGGTAATTTTTCTCTGACATTTTAACCCCCTCTTTCTGTTAGTCAAAAAAACCGCCAAAGGTTATTTATAAATTTTGTGCAGATAGTTTTTTAAGACTTTCTAAACTCCCGCTGACAACAATGAACAGGAGTTTTATTTTGAATGTAATAGAAGACGAAGTTTTGAGAGGGCTGGTATTCAGCACTCTTCAGACAAGGGGTTTTCAGACCAACCTGGAGCCATTTACCCCGCGCGGCTCCCTGAAGCTGATGAGAAAGATTGAAGGGGAGATAGACCTTATGGTGATTGAAGCAGACATTGATGACTCTGAAAACCTGGTTAAGGTGATGAGAGGTGAAAAGGTCAAGGGGTATTCCAGGGTTAGGAATTATGAGGAGGTGCCGGCGATAATCCTGACAGAAAAAGTTTCCTCTGGCAACGGCTATCACAAGACAGGTTATTTTAAAGCTGAAGATTTGGGGACAAGAAAGGGAAAGGAAGAGTTTATGGAGATGGTAAGGGAATACCTTGAATAAACTTTTTAAACCTTTCTTATTTCCCGCAACTGATGAAAAGGATAATAATCATAGACAAATCCTCTGCTGTCAGGAGAAACCTCGGGGATTTCCTGAGGAATGAGGGTATGGAAGTTATAAGCGCCCCCACTGTGAAGGACGCCTTGCGGGAGATAGATTTTTTCGATGGGAACACCTGCGAAGGCGTTGGCTTTGTGATATCAGACACCAAGGGAGGCAAAAAGGTTATGGACTTTATGAGAAAGCCGAGCGGAAGACATTACGAAACACCGCTTCTTTTCATGCACCCTGCTGGCAGCGAGCCCGATGTTTTGAAGGACCCTTCTGAAAAGAGCTACTTCATTGCAAAAAGAAACCTTGCAGATGAAGTTCCGGTTAACAGCGATGAGCTGATGAAAATAGTGAGAAAGTATTTTCCAAAAAGATACATATGATTTCTGATTACAAACATTTTTAAACAACAATACAAAAGAATTGATTATGAGGATTACCATAACAGGCCCTCCCGGCTCTGGCAAGAGCACTGTTGCAAGGAAGCTTTCTGAAAGGCTGGATTTGAAGCGTTATTCTGCAGGGGACATCAGGAGGGATATTGCGAGGCAGGAGGGGATGACTCTTAAAGAGCTGAACAAAAAGGATGAGAAAACCCACGAGGCAGACAGGGCCGCTGACGAGATGCTGAAAAGAATCGGGGAGGAAGAGGATGATTTTGTAGCTGAAGGCAGGCTTCCAGCATATTTCATTCCCGATTCAATAAAAATATTTCTTGACGTAGACCCCAAGGTGGGGGCGGAAAGGGTTATGAAGACAAGGAAGGGTTTAGAGAATTATTCAACAGTCGAGGAGGCGCAGGAAAAGCTTGCTGAAAGGGAGGCAAGCGACGCAAGAAGATACAGGGAACTGTACGGGATAGAAAACTACAAGGACAAGAGCAACTTTGGTTTGGTTATTGACACAACAAACAGGAAAACAGAGGAAGTTGTTGAAAAAATTTTGGATTTTGTGAAAGAAAAAAGTTTATCTTGATGCCAGTCCTGTGGGCGGGCCGTAATTTTGCTGCATCGCTTTCATAGCCCCGAGGACTCTTGTTGCGTAATGCCTGCTGACCACGGGCAGTTCGTCAAAATCAATTTCCTTTATCCTTTTCCTGCCGGAATTTTTCCTGTCTATCTTTTTGTCAAGCCCGTACTTTCCGTAATTGTAAGCGCTTAATGCCAAGAGCAGGTTGCCTTCGTATCTTTCTATCAGCCCCGATAAAATAGAGGCACCTGAGAAAATGTTTTCCTCTGGCTCAAACCTTTTTTTCCAGTCCATCCCTATGTCCCTTGCAGTTGGCTCTGTTATCTGAATAAGCCCGCACGCCCCTGCTTTTGAGACTGCGTACTGGTTGCCCTTGCTCTCCTCATATATCACTGCATAAAGAAGCTCGGAAGTGACATGAGAATATGTTCCTGCCGCCGCCCTTATTGTGTTGTCATACTGAAAGATGTTTCCGAAGGCCTTTTCAAAGAGTTTTATGTTGTCATTATTCACGATTGCAGGCACTTTCTTTTTTCCATTCTTAAATTGCTGCCATTTCCAGGATTTTACTTCAGAAGTGCCGTTAAGAATTTCATCAAGCTCTTCCAGGGCTTCCTCTTCAAACCTGCTGTTGATTATGAGCTCAAGGGGCTTGTCATCAGGCAGTTTATTTTTTTCTGGTGTTCCCTGCCTGCCTCTGATCCCTGACCTGCATTTCTGAATGTGGAACTGTTTTTTCCCTTTCATCAGGATTCAGCAAAAAGGCCAGCCCTAACAGTCCTGCGCCTGCCAAAATCCTGTATCCCGGCCTGGTCAATGCCCTGTTTTTGATGCCTTTTAGATCTGGCATTTTATATCTCCCACTCTTCAACTCCGTGGTCCATATTTTGATGGTATTTTGCCCACAAAGAGGATGTTCTTCTGGTGAATTCCGCTATTCTTTTTTCTGCTAATTCTGCCCATTTCCCCTCAACAGGGATCTTCATTTCAGTTCCATTCTCTCTCCATATCAACTCTCCACCATAAGAGCATATTTTGTCAATTAACTCCCGCTGTGAGTTATCCACAGAGCCGTGTTCTCCTCCCATAACCGCACGCCCATTTTTTATCTGCTGAAGAAATTCTTTTTTATCGTCAGCTTCAGCAACTGCATAAGTTCTTCCGGGCTTTCCGTTATGGCAGTCAGAGCCAGCTATTGCTCCTTTCTCTTTAAAAAACTTTTCTGCTTTGTAATTGTCCCCTTCAGGAATAAGCCCATTCCGCTTTTCAACAATCTCAAACATTTCCCGCAATTGCTCCATATCCTCCCTTGTTAACCTGCAATTCTTTTTTGCCCACGGAACAAAGAAAGGATGGTTTAATACGTGCAGGACATCCTCGTTTTTAAGATAGTCAACAAGCTCCATGATATTTCCCTTTACTTTTTGTGCTTCCTCGTGCTGCTTTTCTGCTTTGTCATCACCAAAGTAAACACCAACGTGAATGTCGTATTCCCTCCCTGGGAGCCTTGTTGTTATCTCTTCGCCAGGGATTATATGTGGAGCAAGCTGGGGGCAGTCATTAAGAAATTTCATCACTGTCTTAATCTCATCATGCTCTGTTATCGCAAGGAAATCCATTCCCTGCTGCATGGCGTGATTAAAGGCGGCCATTGAGTCATGATTCAACCTGTACATTAATTTGTAATTTTTTACAGTGTACTATCCTGCAAGCTTCCTTATGGAGTTTACAAAGAAATCAGTTACTGGCTCGTTAAATGTCCCTTTTCTTCTTGAGCCGTCCAGAATGGTTTCCAGGGAGCCTATATGTGCATGCATATCACACTTCTTTTCCAGCTTGCCTGATTTCCCAACCATATTACCACCTTAAGGTGACGAATGATATTTAAAGCTTTTGCTTTTGTTTATAAATAGCACCTCAAATCCAGAAAGATAACCTTTATAAATAACCTGCAAAACCTTAGAACACTGCTTCTTAAAAATTAACAAGAAGTAGTTTCAACTAAAAATGGCAGAGAAAACAAGCCAGGGGGATTTTGTGGAGATAGAATACACAGGCAAGACCAAGGATGACAACGTTGTCTTTGACACCACAGATGAAGAGACTGCGAAAAAGGAAGGCTTCCACAATCCAAAGCACGAATACGGTCCCAAAATCATCTGCCTGGGGCAGGGCCAGCTGATAACAGGGCTTGACGAGTTCGCTGTCGGCAAGGAAATCGGGGAGGAGTATGAAGTTCTGATACAGCCGGAAAAGGGCTTTGGCAAAAAAGACGCCAAAAAGATGAAGCTCGTCCCGACAAACATATTCAGAAAGGAAAACATAAATCCAACACCGGGACTTCCCGTCAATATCGACGGAGTTTACGGAATCATAAGGACAGTGACAGGGGGAAGGGCCATTGTTGACTTCAACCATCCTCTCTCAGGCAAGGACTTGGTTTACAAATTCAAAATCAAAAGGATAGTCACAGATGAAAAAGAGAAACTTAAGTCATTCCTCTCACTGGAGCTTGACACAAAAAAGGAAAACATCCAGGCAGAGATTTCAGAAGGCACTGCAAAAGTCACCATAGACAGGAAAATCCCGGAACAGTTCGTGAGTGTGATAGAAAAGAAGGTTTCAGAGATTATCCCTTCCATAAAAAAGCTGGAATTTACAGAAAAGAAAAAGGAAGAAAAGCAACAAAACACTTAAATATGAGTAACAGCTTTAAAAACCAAAAGAGGCGCCGTTAAACAAATGTTGGCGAGGTGGGTAAAGTGGAAAATTATCAAGAAGTAAACGCAAATCCTCAGGTTAATGAATCTCCTCAACCTGACTTGAGCCTTAAGCAGAGAATTCCTGAAAGTCGAAGCGAGGTGGATGCTGAGCTGGAAGAGGTTCTTTCGCTGCAGAAAGCCAAAATAAAGGTGATAGGCTGCGGTGGAGGAGGAAACAACACTGTTAACAGGATTACGCAGGTAGGTGTTACTGGTGCGGAAACAGTCGCTATTAACACTGATGCGCAGGACCTGTTATACACAAGCGCTGATAAGAAAATTCTCATAGGAAGGGAATCAACCAAAGGCCTCGGGGCAGGCTCAGTCCCCAAGATAGGGGAAGACGCTGCCAAGGAGCAGGAGTCTGACATAAAGCAGTCCCTTACAGGGGCAGATATGGTGTTTGTCACCTGCGGTCTTGGAGGAGGAACAGGAACAGGAGCTGCACCTGTAGTTTCAGAGATTGCCAAGAAAACAGGAAGCCTTGTGGTGGGCGTGGTAACTATGCCTTTCGCTATGGAAGGACAGAGAAGATATGAAAATGCAGTGATAGGGCTTGAAAAGATGGAGCACATCGTTGACACGCTCATAGTAATCCCAAACGACAAGCTGTTGGAACTTGCCCCGGAACTGCCGTTGCACACTGCATTCAAGGTAGCGGATGAAATCCTTACCAACGCTGTCAAGGGAATAGCGGAGCTTGTGACAAAAGCAGGCCTGGTAAATCTTGACTTTGCAGACATCAGGGCAGTTATGCAGAACGGAGGAGTGGCCCTTATAGGGGTCGGCGAGTCAGACTCTGAAAACAGGGCTGTTGAGGCAGTGGAAAAGGCAATAGCAAACCCTCTTCTTGAAGTTGATGTTGCAGGAGCTGCAGGCGCCCTGATAAATGTTTCAGGAGGGCCGGATATGACCCTTAACGAGGCAAGGGGTGTTGTGGAAACAATATCTGACAGGATCTCAGAAGATGCCAGGATTATCTGGGGAGCGCAGATCACCGAGGACTTGGCAAACACGTTAAGGGTTTTGCTGATAGTCACGGGCGTGAGCTCCAGCCAGATTTTCGGAACAGCCCCACAGCAGAAAAAAGGAGAAGGAAAACACAAGGAGATAGAGCAGGAACTGGGCATTGAATTCATAGATTAAGATGGACGCGCAAAAACCTTCTGTAATTCACAGGATAAGAAGTTACCTCTACAAGTGCAGGATTGTGTTAAGGGTAACAAAAAAGCCGACCAAGCAGGAATTTTACACAATAGTGAAGGTTTCTGCACTGGGAATGGTAATCATAGGACTCCTAGGTTTTGTGATACAGATAGCAAAACAATTGCTGATATAAAATGGCAGAAGCTGAACAGAAAACTGAACAGGAAACATCAAGAGAAGAGCAAAAATCAGAAGAGCCTGAGATTTTTGCACTAAGGGTTACTGCAAACAGGGAAGACCAGGTGATGGACTTTGTAGTCAGCAATGCGCAGAAGAAAAAGCTTGACATTTACTCCATAATAAGGCCCCACGGAATGAGAGGGTACATATTTCTCGAGGCCCGCTCAAAAAAGCAGGCAGAGCTGGCTGCCCAGGGCGTTCCCTACGCCAGGGGAATATTGAGGGAGCCTGTTCCCTACAAGGAAATAGAGCATATGCTTGAGCAGGTTGCAAAGGAGGTAAGCATCAAGAAGAGCGACATTGTTGAGATTATCTCAGGGCCTTTCAAGAGGGAAAACGCCAAGGTCACAAGAGTGGACAAGATGAAAGAGGAAGTTGTGGTGGAGCTTCTTGAAAGCGCAGTTCCCATACCAATCACGCTGAAGCTTGACGCTGTGAAGGTAATAAGGAGAGAAGGGGAAGAAGAGGAAGAGTAGATCCTATTTAGTTTTTCTTAATGCGTCATTTAATGCTCTCTCATACATCACATCTCCTATTAGTCTTTTAATTTGATGAGGGCCCCCATACTTAACCAGGAGATTTTTTGCCTGGAAAAAATGACTCTCAGGAGGGCGGATGTAACCCATTACATTAATTAAAAAATCAGGATGATTTTGCGGGTCAGGAATGTTCATAAGGAACTGCCTGTGCAGGTTTAGCCTTACCGCATCTTTATATTTTACGGGGATTATGTCACGAAGCAGGAACTCGTGCGCTTTGTCAAACTCTTCTTCAGGAACAGTGCCATCAAAAGCAATGTAAGGAGGAACACTGTAATCAAATCTTATGATTGGATTTACTTGTTCCCTGACTTGCTCTACAACTGACCTGTCTAACGTGCTGCTGTTTTCAGGGTCCTGAAGAAATGATAACAAATCCTCTGCGTGCCCCCAATGCGTCCAGGGCAGAAAGTGAAAAATCCTTAATTCATCCCCAACAATTTCAAGAGCCATACTACTGGCTGAAGAAGAGAAAATATTTAAAATGTGCACAACAAGCTTTATAAATAACCCTTTAAATCTTTCTTAGAATGGCAGCCCAGACTGTAGAAGCAATGATAGAAGGTGGAAAGGCGTCAGCTGCGCCTCCTCTAGGGCCCGCGCTAGGCCCGACTGGATTGAATGTTTCTGAGGTTGTTGCCCAGATTAATGAGAAAACCGCGAATTTCAAGGGGATGCAGGTCCCTGTAAAGGTTAATTTTGATCCTGCAACCAAGGAGTTCGAAATTGAGATAGGGACGCCTCCAACTTCGAGCCTGCTGAAAAAAGAGGCAGGAATTGAAAAGGGTTCTGGAATGCCAAACCAGGACAAAGTTGCTGACTTGATGATTGAGCAGATAATAAAGGTTGCCAAGATGAAAGAGGAGTCCCTGAATGGGGCCACCCTCAAGGAAAAGGTGAAGAACGTTATTGGAACGTGCGTTTCCATGGGAGTTCTTGTTGAGGGAAAAGAGCCCAAAGAGGCCCTGAAGGAAGTTGACAAAGGGGTTTATGACAAGGAAATTTCCGAGGAAAAGACAGAGCTGACTGAAGAAGAGAGAAAGACGTTGAAAGAGGAAAAGGAGCGTCTTAAGGAAGAGGCTGAAAAGAGACACGCAGAAGAGGAAAAGAAAGCACAGGAGATTCTGACAGCCAACGAAGGAAAGGACAAGTCAGTCATAAAGTCAAAGATGAGAGAAGAGGGGATTTCAGAGGCATTAATAGCAAAACTTACTGCGGGGCTGGGAGCTGGGGCGAAAAAGGAAGCTGCCCCTGCTGAAAAGGCAAAGCCAGCCGCAAAGAAATAATCTCTTAATCATTTGTTTCATTGCAGAAGTTATTAAAAAATGCTTTCTTGTAACTTGCTTCTGCCTCAAGATCTATAATTTCATTCGCCATAATCTTAATCCATTCTCCAGAGATGTTCAGGGAGTTGAAATCTTCAGGGTATTTTTCATTAAGCTCATCCAAATTCGCAAGCATCTCCCTTATGTTCTCAACTGACTTTCCAGTGTTGTTGATCGACTCAAGAATATAGGGTTCGTTCTTGCACCTCAGGCCGTAGTTGTGAAGGTCCGCCTTGTAGGACTTTTGTGAAAGCCTGTAATATTTTTCCGCTTCCAAAAGATTAATCCTGAAATCGGTGAAAAGCTCCACATTCCCATCCCCCCTTATTTCATCATATTCCTCCAAAACCACTTCCATCTCATCAAAGTTCAGGGGGTTGGGATAGCGCGGATTGTCCTCCAGATAATAAAGTCCCCTCTGATAATCAGAGAATGAAATGTTGTGGGCAGAGTCAATTTCCTCTACCATCTGGACAGCTTCCCCGAAAGTGGAGGCCTTTCTGCCAGAGAAGAAAGCTGAATACGAGAATAAGAACAGGATTAAGGCGAATACCACTACAATCACTGCTATGCCTACCCATCTGTTTTTCCGGGGCTTCTCATTTTTTCCTGAGCCCTTTTTAACAGACTTTCCGGCCTTTTTTCCCTTAACACCCTTCTTTTTTGCCATTCCCGGAAAATTTAACCAAACCAGTATTTAAAGATTATGAAATTAAAACGCCGAAGTCCTGGTAAATGGGATCCCCAACTCCTGCAGAAGGCTGACTATCCTATCCTTTTCCTGCCCCAGGCCTTTCCAGTCCAGGATTGCCATTTCTGCGGCTGCCGGTTTTGTATTCTTTATGGCCTGCACAATTATGTCCCCGTCAAGGTTTTCCAGCTGGTATTTTGGGCAGATGTGGCCTATTGCAACATCTGTGTTCAGCATTATCTTCCTGAAGTTCGGCGTGGTGTGCAAACCGCCAATTCCCATAGCTGTCTTGAAAAGTCTTGGCTCCACCATGTTAATGTGCACTATGGCTGCCGCGATAATTTCAGCAGCGTCCTTGTTCTTCCACTGCTTTTCGCTTCCGCCTATCTCGATGAACATAACCGGCTTTTCAAGATAGGGGCCGTGATGGGTGCATTCCTGGACAACATCAAAACCAACCTTGTTGTTGTTCTCAAGGAATATCAGGCCTTCCTTTAGGTACCCTGCGGGCGCAACGCATAATTTCCTGTCCTTTCCACCATAACCTTCTGCCTTTCCCCAGTTGCCGGTGGTATGGACAGAAAGGGAGGGAATGCCTGCCTTTGACTCGTGCTTTGTCGCAAAAATAAACATATCAGCATTTATTTTATTGTCAATGTCCTCGCAGTGTATTGAGTCCGTGTCTGTGGTGTAAAGCTCTATGTTCTGGAATTCATAAACAGGATGCCCGTCGTACTCCTTTTCTGCATCCTTGAATTCATACATCCGCATCAATGCTTCCTTTATTGTAATGCCTGCAGGGTCTTTTGGAGAAACAATGACTGCGAACTTCATTCCTTGTTCTGTTTCCCAGGATTATTTAAATATTTAGATTCCAAACCGCAAGATTTATAAATAAGTATTTTTATATACATAAAAGTTAATCGTAAAATATATCTTAAAGAATGTAAAAATATAAGTATTTTGGGAGGCAGAAAATGGAAATTTGCGTAGAGAAAAGGCACCTTGTTCTTTTTGTGGCGCTTGCAGTTGTTTTTTCTGCAGCAGGAATAGCGATTGCGCAAACTCCTACTGTCGGGCACAGCGCATCAGAAATCAGCGCAGGAACATTCGGCTCCGGAGATTTCACTTTTCCAAACAACTTGAATGTTCAGAACATCTTGGCAGTCCAGCACAGCATTAATGTGCAGACAGGCAACCTTTTTTTCCCTGCAGATGTGAAGGGTATATTCTGGCAGACAACATCTCAGGACAATAACAAACCGCACATAGATTACAGCACCACAACAGGGCTGTGGATTTCAACAGGCACGACAGGCAAGCCAGTAAACATTGAAGGGGGCAATCTGATAGTTGAAAACAATGATGTTATCGCCAATGATATCGTCGCAGGAAGCGGAATAACACTCGGAAACGTGCGAAAGACAGAATGGCCATCTGGTATTAATCCGGGCTCGTGCCCAGCCGGCCAAGTGATGATAGGCATTGACGCCAGCGGAAACATAATATGCAAGACCATTAGAATAGGCATAACTCACAGCGGAAGGTATGATTTTAGTAAGACTGGCGACTCCTGGACACCTGTAGCCAGTACGAAATGGCACGTGTGCTATATTTCTGACATTTTGCATAATGATAAAGGCGATGATTCAAATTTTGCAAAAAGAATCAAGGCAGACAACACAGGAACTGGCGGAAAATCATACTGGTATGTTAAGTTCACAGGGAGTGCCGAAAGAGCAGGAAGCAATGTGAGATGCTATAACTTCGGGATAATCATGGCTTAAGAGGAACAATGACAACCATCAGGAGAAAGCTCTACAAGCGGGGAAGCTCTTACGAGACAACAATACCAATGCCTTTGTTATTTGCCCTGGACAAGAGCAAGAAGCACAATGTCCTTTTCATCTATGACAGGAAAACAGGCAGGTGGTACATTGAGTTTGAGGAGGCGGACAAGAAGTGAAAGAAATAGTGGACACAATAAAAAGGATGAATTTTGAAGAGCTGAAAGAACTTCAAAAGGACATTGAAAACAACAATGAAATAATAAAAAAGGTTATGTGGCAGAGGCTGCAGGAACTGAGCAATTCAGAAAAGTTCTGCGCGACCTGCTTCAAGGAGCTGAGAAATCCCAGATTCACTCTCATAATAGGGGAGAAATACAGAAGAAAGTTGTCCTTCTGCGCCTCTGACTGCTTCAAGTATTTTATGAGAAACCTTGAAGAGATGAAGGAGGAATTTTGCAAAACCACAGAATGAAATTCCACGCACAGCCTGCGGAAAAAGTCCTGGAGGAGCTCTGCCTTGTGTTTTACCAGATATTCAATGTTTTCAACTGCAAGTCCGAGAAAAAATCTGTTTTCACCACTGCCTTTTCAAACAAGTACCTGCTGGGAGCAGCGGGAATTTCCATTATTTTGCAGGTTGCCGTAACTTATGCTCCTTTGAACATGCTCTTTGACACAGTCCCGCTAAATATTTTTGACTGGGTGCTGGTGATTGTGGTTGCTGCAAGCATAATAGTCTACAGGGGGATACGGAAAGCTGTCCAAAAATGATAGAGATAATAAACAATCCGCTGTTTGTATACATTGTCTTATTGGCTGCAAGTTTGTATGTTCTTATCAGGGCAGCTGACCTTATTGTCTTTGGCATTACAAATTACGCAAGGAAATTAGGGATTTCAGAGTACCTCATAGGATTCATAGTCATCGCTATGGGAATGTCCACTCCTGAATTTGTTTCCTCAGTAATGGGTGCTGTGCAGGGAGACAGCGGAATAGTTGCAGGCTCTTTTTTCGGCGCAGTCATTGCTTCCCTTCTTTTAATATTGGGCACGGTGGCGATTGTGGGCAGGAAGATAAATCTTCAAAGCAAGCTGCTGAGGGAGACAAGGCATTTTTTCCTCCTGCTTGCGTCAATCCCTGTTATATTTCTTTTGGGCGGGCGAATTCCCAGATGGGGCGGATTCGTTCTAATAGGCGCCTTCATAGGCTACGTTATCTATTTGTGGAAGAAGGAAGGAACGCTCGGCCAGCTCAAAAAGGATGTAAAGCTGAAAATGGTATGGAAAGACGCTTTCGTTTTTCTCGGCGCCCTTGTCGCGCTCCTGCTGTCAGCGAGGTGGATGGTTTTCTCGGCATCGAAAGTGTCAGAGATATTAGGGATAAGTTCCTATCTCATCGCCTTGATAGTCATAGGAATAGGCGCTTCCCTCCCTGACCTTTCTGTGCAGATAAAGGCTGTGAGAACCGGCCACACGCACATCGCATTCGGGGACGTGCTGGGGAGCACGCTTGCTGATATGCTTTTGCTTTTTGGCATCGTGGCTGTAATCAATCCTGTCGTTCTTCCGTTGCGAAGCATAATACTAAGCGCAATATTCTATATCGGCGGGCTTGCCCTTGTGCTGTGGCTGATTAAGAACCAGGAGATGGACTACAGGCACGGAATCATAATGGTATGCCTTTACTTTCTCTTCATAGGGCTGGAAATATTGTCTGAAGTAGGAATTATTTGAGATTAATAAGAGGGTTAAGTCAAGTTGGTTGTTCAAAAGCTGGTGCTGCGCTCCGCCCGTCACTTTATCGCCTCTGAAACCGAGTTATTTGTAACCTCACAGCAAAGTTGGCAACTGCGCCAGGCAGCGCCAACGCCAAACAGGATACCTGACATTACCTGCGGTAGGCAAGATTTAAAAAGAAAGAATTTCAACGGCTTAATATGCTAGAGGTGTTGTTTCAGAATGAGTCTCTTCAGTTTCTGCTCATAATTGGTATATCCGTGGCAGCAGCTTTTGTAATAGACTTCATAATATTGAGATTTATAAGAAAATTTGCCGGAAAAACCAAAAATGACATAGATGACGCACTCGCTGACATTGTAAAAAAGCCCCTGTTAATTGCGATAATCCTTGCAGGGCTCTTTTTCGCTCAGCAAAGGCTGAGCTTACTTGTTGAATATCAGGACCTGATTAGCAAAGGTTTCTTTGTGGTCTCTGTTCTTCTGGGAGCTTACATATTTGTAAAGATTTTGTTGGTTTTCGTGGGCAAATGGCTGCACGTTAAAAAGAAATTCAGGAAAACTCCCCAGGTTTTGAACAAGGTGATTGCAGGCGCAATCTACCTTATTGCGTTCATAATCATCCTCAGTTATTTCGGGATTGAGGTCTCCCCCCTGATTGCCACGCTTGGTATTGGAGGGCTTGCAGTGGGACTGGCCCTGCAGAATACATTATCAAATTTTTTCGCAGGCCTACACATAATATCAGACCAGCCAGTTCAGGTTGGAGATTACATAGAATTGCAGAGCGAGAACATAACAGGGTATGTTGATGATATCGGCTGGAGGAGCACAAGGATACTGACTTTGCCAAATACATTAGTCATAATCCCAAATGCTAAGCTTGCCGAAAGCGTGATAATAAATGATGACGTGCCTGTAAAGGAAACAGGATTGGTCATACCTGTTGGAGTCGGTTACAAGGAAGATTTGAAAAAGGTGGAAAAAGTGACAGTTGAAGTGGCCAGAAAAATCCAGGAGAATGTGGAAGGGGCTGTGAGGGATTTTGAGCCATTCATAAGATACAATTCTTTCGGGGATTCCAACATCAATTTCGCTGTGATTCTCAGGGTGCAGCAGATTGTGGACAAATACCTTGTGACGCACGAGTTCATCAAGGCGCTGAAAGAGAGGTATGACAAGGAAAATATTGAAATCTCCTGGCCTGTGAGAAAGATTGTAAAAGGCTAAAGTGTTTGTTTGGTATTGCGCGTTTTGGCTGGCGCTGCCAGGCGCAATCCTCAAATAACTAACCCGGCGTAACACCTGCCCAAAGTATACCTTTAAAAATAGTGGCGTTTAACCCTTTTTCATGGACCATTTTTTTTCAGAATTAATAGAAGCTGTAAAGAAAAAAAGGCTTTCAAAAGAGGATTTTTCCAGGCAGAAGTATCTCCTGTGCAAGAAGCACGGCATAGCAAAGGTTCCAACAGACATTGCAATATTAACGCACGCCAAAAAGGAGGACTTGCCCATTCTCAAAAAGTATCTCCAGACAAAGCCCACCAGGACAATCTCAGGAGTTGCAGTTGTTGCAGTTATGACCAGGCCCGCCAAATGCCCCCACGGAAAATGCGTTTACTGCCCCGGAGGGCCTGAATCCAGTTTTGGTGATGTGCCCCAAAGCTACACAGGAAAGGAGCCCGCAACCATGAGAGGCCTGCGCACGGGATTTGACCCCTACGTGCAGGTATTTTCAAGACTGGAGCAGTACATAGTAACAGGGCACAACCCCAACAAGGCTGAACTGATAATAATGGGGGGTACTTTCCCCTCCTTCACAAAAAAATACCAGGAAAGCTTTGTGGCCAGCGCATTCAAGGCAATGAATGACTTCTCAAGAATTTTTTACAGGAATGGTGAGTTTAATTTTGACAAGTTCAGGGAGTTCTTTGAGCTGCCCGGCACAATCAAGGATGAAAAAAGAGTGAAAAAGGTCATTTCAAAAATAAAAAAGCAGAAAGGAAAGGCCGAGTTGGAAAGGGAGCAGAAGAGAAATGAGAGTTCTGCCATAAGATGCGTCGGGCTGACCATAGAAACAAGGCCGGACTATGCAATGGAAAAGCACGTTAAGGAAATGCTGAGAATGGGGGCCACCCGTGTAGAGATAGGCATCCAGTCTGTTTATGATGAGGTGCTGAAAAAGATTGAAAGGGGCCATACGGTCAATGAAACTGCTGAAGCCTTCAGGGTGTTGAAAGACAATGGATTCAAGATAAATGCACATTATATGATAGGGCTTCCCGGCTCCAGCGTGAAAAAAGACATTGAAGGCATAAAAAAATTGTTTTCCGAAGAGAAATTCAGGCCGGACATGCTCAAGATTTACCCGTGCATTGTCACCAAGGGCACCAAACTATATGATATGTGGAAAAAGGGGTTGTACAGGCCAATAAAAACAGAGCAGGCTGCAAGGATAATAACGCAGGCTAAAAAATTTGTTCCGGAATACTGCAGGATAATGAGGATACAGAGGGACATTCCGTCCACAGTTATTGAGGCAGGTCCCAAAATGACAAACCTGCGGCAGCACATAAAGGAAAATTACGGCATTGAATGCAGGTGCATAAGGTGCAGGGAAATAAAAAAGGGTGATATCAGAAACCCTTCAATAAAGGTTAAAGAATATGCTGCTTCAGGAGGGAAGGAATTCTTCATTTCCCTTGAGGAAAATGACAAAATCATAGGCTTTTGCAGGCTCAGGATTTCAGGTGAAACAGCATTCATTAGGGAGCTTCACGTTTACGGTTCTGCAGAACAGCTGAAGGAAGAAGGGAAGGCGCAGCACAGGGGCTTCGGAAAGCAATTGATGAAAAAGGCAGAAGAGATTGCTGGGAAAAGCAAAATCAAGAAGATGAAAGTCATTTCCGGGGTCGGGGTGAGGGAATATTACAGAAAGCTCGGCTACAAAAAGGAAGGAAGTTATATGGTTAAATCATTCAAATAACTTATTATATCCCCGCATCTCCTCTTTCAAGACCTTCTTTGTCAAAAAGGGAAATAAATAAAAAGAGAGCGCAGGAACTTGGTTCATGGCGCTTGAAACATTCCCAAATGCTCCTGAAATAAAATTCAAGGAGAAATTCACAGAGAGATATTCAAAACTGACAAACTGGGAGAAATTCAGGAAATACTCCCTGTCTTTCTTAAGAAAATCCATAAGGGTCAATACTCTGAAGATGGAAGTTCACGAGTTAAGGAAAAGACTGCGGAAGGACTGGAAATTAACGCCTGTGCCCTGGTGCAGGGAAGGATTCTGGATTGAGGGCAAAAGAAGGGACATTGGAAATTTGGCAGAGCATTCCCTCGGCTATATTTATGTGCAGGAGGCAGCTTCAATGATTCCGCCGGAAGTTCTCAGGCCAACGCCCGGCGATATCGTGCTGGACATGGCAGCAGCTCCCGGGAGCAAGACCACCCAGATAGCCCAGTACATGAAAAACAAGGGGGTTATTGTCGCGAATGACATTGCCCACGACAGGCTGGCTGCATTGGGGGTTAATATGCAGAGATGCGGGGTTGCAAACGCGATGCTCACTATGATGAAAGGCCAGCAGATTAGGAATATGGAGTTTGACAAGATATTGTTGGATGCGCCCTGCTCAGGAACAGGCACAATAAGAAAGTCTGTGAAAACAATCAATGCCTGGAATCCCAATATGGTGAGGAAGCTTGCCGGAGAGCAGAAACAGCTTATTTCGCACGCCTTCAAACTGCTCAAAAAAGGCGGGACAATGGTTTATTCAACCTGCTCCCTGGAGCCGGAAGAGAATGAGGGAGTGGTTGATTTCCTGCTTAACAAGAACAATAATGCAAAACTGATGCAAATAAGCCTGGACATCAAGCGTTCCGATGCTGTCACAGAGTTTGATAACAAAAAGTATTCCCCTGAAGTGCGCAAGTGCCTGAGGATATGGCCCCAGGACAATGACACTGAGGGATTTTTTGTTGCAAAGATAAAGAAAGCATAATGTTGCAAAATGCATAAAGTTTTAAAAAGAGAAGGTCAGGAGTTAAGAAAATGCTTCCTAAATACATACGCCAATACGGGAATTACCAGCAATATAAGATAGGCAGGTACACCACTTCAAACATTGAAATAAAGGACTTGGTAAAGGCCTGGATAATAATAAGCCTTGCATTTGGCATAGTCCTTTCAGGTGTTAATTTTTTCAGCATCACCTTCCTCATATTCTTCGTAACAGCTGCTGTGGCTGTAGGCTCCGGCTTCTTGTTTCACGAACTGGCCCACAAGATTGTGGCGCAAAGGTACAAGTGCTGGGCAGAGTTCAGGGCTGATAACACTATGCTCATATTAGCCCTTATTATGTCTTTTTTCGGATTTGTCTTCGCAGCTCCAGGTGCCGTGATGATAGGAGGAGGCCACGTTGATTTCAGGAGGAACGGGAAGATTTCAATAGCAGGCTCTGCAACGAACTACACCCTTGCAGTCCTTTTCCTGATAGGAAACATTCTTATGCCCAACATAATATTCACCTACGGCTTTTTCATTAACGCCTGGCTTGGACTGTTCAATATGATTCCCTTCAGCATATTTGACGGGGCAAAGGTTTTCAGATGGAATGTTTCCGCCTGGATAGCTATGGTCGCCATAGGAGGGTTTATGGTGTTCCTGACATTCGGAGGATTCTTTTAATTATTTACCATTAACCACATTAACCGGGTTTCCCTCAAAGAATTGCTTGATGTTCTCAACAGTTGCGTCCAGGATTCTCTGCAGTGCCTCCTTTGAGTTGAAAGCGTTGTGAGGGGTAACTATCACATTGTCCTGGTCTATAAGCATGTGCTCCTGGAGTATTGTCTCCATGTCGCATTCCTTCATGAATTTTGTTGAGACCAGCTGCTTTTCCTCCCTGATAAATCCTTCTTCCTCAAGCACGTCCAGCCCTGCAGCGGATATCAGTTTTTCCTTCAGCGCATATATCAGAGAGTCAGTATCTATTAATCCACCCCTTGCCGTGTTTATTATGACAGCTCCTTTTTTTATTTTCTTTATGTTGTCAGTGTTTATCATATGATGCGTCTTTTCATTCAGGGGGGCGTGCAAGGTCACAATGTCAGAATTTCCCAGCAGCTCGTCAAAATCCACATATTTGTAATTCATCTTTTTGGCATAATCCTCATCAGGGAATGGGTCAAATGCTATCACGTTCATCTCAAACCCCTTTGCAATCCTTATAACGTGCTTGCCTATGTTTCCTGTGCCTATGACGCCCAAAGTCCTGTCTTTAAGATCAAATCCCCTAAGCCCCTCAAGGGAAAAGTTGCCTCTTCTTGTCCTCTCAACAGCAGCTACAACCTTTCTTGATACTGCGAGTATTAATGCGAAGGTGTGCTCTGCAACTGTGTTCTCGCCGTAAGTGGGAACATTTGAAACCTTTATGTCCCTGTTCTTGGCCTCGTTCAGGTCTATGTGATCAAAGCCCGTGGACATGGTTGTTATGAATTTCAGGTTAGGCATCTTGTCAAGGATTTCCTTGGTCACATCAGAATATATGAAAACTCCAAGGGCTTCTGCATCAGCTACAACATTCTTTTCATCAATCTCGTCATCAACAAAAACAAGCTCGTGCTCTGAAAGCTCTCCCCTAAGAAAATCTTTCTCCCAGTCCTCAGCCTCGTAAAAAGCTATCTTCGCCATAATTCGCCTCTTTGAGAAATATTTTTTGTTTTTGGGCTTTTTAAATTTATTGGTTCTGGATTTGCAAAACCTTTATATACAAAAAAAAGCAATTTTATGCAATGACACTGTTAAAGGAAGTTGAAAGGGAGATTGAGGAAACAGCCTCGCATTCGCTTTGCAAGGAAGATCCCCTGCATTCAAAACTGACAAGAAAATGGGTTCTCAGGCTTAAGGCTGACGCCGGCGAAGCCTTGCAGATAGCTGCGCTTGCGCACGACATTGACAGGGCTGCGGGTGAAGGAAAAGAAAAGGTTGCAGGAAAAAAAGCAGGAAAACCTGAGGAGTGGAATCCTGAAGAGCACGCAAAAAGAAGCGCGGAAATCATCAGCAAAATCTTGGAAAAACATGGTTATGATGAAAGCACAATCAGCAGGGTAAAATATCTTGTGGAAAGGCACGAGTCTGGAGGGGATGAGGAAGCGGATATCCTCAGGGATGCTGACAGCATTTCATACTTTGAGCATAACATTTATTTTTATTATGATGATTTTGGGGAGAAAAAAACAAAGGAAAAAATCAATTTCATGTTCAACAGGGATTCGGACAATGCGAAGGATATAATAAAGAATTTAGAGTTCAAAGCTAAAAAAATTGAGCAGCTTTTCAGGGAAACTATATCCTCTTAATCTTTGTCCCTTCCCGAGTGTCCTTTAATTCATATCCTTTCTGCCTTATCTTCTCCCTTATCTGGTCTGCCTTTTCCCACTCCTTGTTTTCCCTGGCTTCATTCCTTTCCTCAATCAGCTTTTTGATTTCAGGGGAGATCTCTTCCTTTTCTTCCTCCAATAAGCCAAGCACTTTGTCAAACCTAATCATCGCGGCTTCTGCTTTTTCAGCATCCCTCCTGCTGACTTTGTTCTCAAGAATAAGTGAGTTTACCGACCTGACCACGTCAAATACAGCTGCCAATGCCTCGTTTATGTTGAGGTCGTCGTCCATTGAATTCTCAAATACCTGCCTTGCATTCTCCAGGATTTTTTTCACTTCGCTGTTTTCCTTCGCTGTTGAGTTCTTCTTCAAATCCCTTATCTTTTCAATGAATTCCTGGAGCCGGTCTATGCTGTTCTGGGCTGCTTTGATTCCTTCTTCAGTGAAGTTAAGCGGAGTCCTGTAATGAGCGGACATCAGGGCGTATCTTATTGCCCTGGGCTTGTAGCCTTTCTTGATTAGGTCTCGCAGGGTGTAAAAGTTTCCCAGGCTTTTTGACATCTTCTTCTCATTTACAAGGAGGAAGGCGTTGTGAAACCAGTAGTTTACGAATTTTCTTCCTGTGAATGCCTCGCTCTGGGCTATCTCGTTCTGGTGGTGTGGAAATATCAAGTCCTCCCCTCCTGTATGGATGTCAAATGTCTCTCCCAGGTGCTTCATTGACATAGCAGAGCATTCAATGTGCCAGCCGGGCCTGCCCTTTCCTATTTCTGTTTCCCAGAAGACGTCCCCGTCCTCCTCATCCCAGGCCTTCCACAGCGCAAAGTCATTTGCCTGCTCCTTGTCATACTCATCCTGCTTTACCCTTGCTCCTGCCTGGAGCTCATCCAGTTTCAGGTTTGCCAGCTTTCCATAATCCCTGAACTTTTTTACGCTGTAATAAATTGAGCCGTCGTCTCCCTTGTAAGCATAACCTTTTTCCATCAGGCCCTTGACAATCGCCACTATTTCCCTGATGCATTTCGTGGCCTCGGGATAAAAGTCTGCCTTCCTTATTTTCAGCGAAGCTATGTCCTCAAAAAACGCTTTCTTGTACCTGTCTGTGTATTCCTTCAAAGGAACATTCTCTTTTCTCGCGCCCCTTATTGTCTTGTCATCAACATCAGTGAGATTCATAACCCTTATCACCTTCAAGTCTTTGTATTCAAGGTATCTTGTAAGAATGTCCGCGCATATGAATGCCCTGCAGTTTCCTATGTGCACAAAGTCGTACACAGTGGGGCCGCAGCTGTAAACCTTAACCTCTCCCGGCTTTATGGGCTTAAACTCTTCCTTTTTTCTGGACAGCGTGTTGTATAATTGCATATTCCAGGATTAATCAGGCAAGTTTAAAAAACTAACGCATGAAAAACCAGAAATACACGAACACTGCGACGAATATTATGTTTATCAGCATTCCGGTCTTTATCTTTCTCTTGTGCTCCTCGCTGAAGAAGAAAACCAGCAGTGTTATCGCGAGATAACCTCCGAGGTGAGCGAAGTGCCCTATGTTGTCATTTTTTGGTATCAGTATCCCTGTTATGTCTGCTATTATTGCTGCCCACCCTATAAGAATTATAGGTAGGGGAATTCCTACTACAAGATATGTGAGGTAAAACGGGTGCATTAATATGGCAGTTCCTATCAGTCCGGCAATCGCGCCTGAAGCCCCAATTCCTCCCTGGCCGAAAAAGGCTGACGCAAGGTCGGAAATTATCGCGGCTCCGAAGTATATCAGCAGCATCTTCCATCCGAAATCCTTTTCCACTATCCTTCCAAATATGTAAAGAAATATCATATTGCCTATCAGATGAGCAATCGACGCGTGAAGAAACCAGGAGGAAACAACGGGCAGGAAGTTCAACGCAAGAATGTCCGAGGGCTGGAAGGCCAGCTGCAAGACCTGCTCCTGGGTGAAATAAAAAACCTCAAAAAGGAAAACAGCTATGTTAACCAGTATCAATGAAACCGTTATTTTTGGCTGGAAGATGAAATGAAAAAGCTCCTTTAACGGCCTTGTTATTTCTGGTATTTTTTTCTTTCCCAGGATTATCTGCAAAACCAGGACAGGGAGGGAGATTAGGAAAACAAGCTGTTTCCAGACAAACCTTGATTCTGACTCTATCTCTCTCATTTACCCTGATTCTTGACTGTCTTTGAGAATTTCTTTGGGAATATGGAGAACACTGAGGAGACGATGACGGAATAGAACATTATCAGCAGGGTCATGTCTATAAGCTCCTTGGCTCCGGGAAAGGCAAGCGTGGAAAATATAAGCGCAACTACAGCAACTGCAACGCCCTTGGGCGAGACAAAGGTCATGAATAATTTTTCCTTGTGTGTGTATTCCTTTCCGATGAGAGAGACAGAAATTGCAAAGAATCTCAGCAGCAGTATAATTATGAAGAGGGCAAGTGACAGCAGAATCATCTCCGTTCCCAAGTAAATGTTTATGAGCATTCCCACGAAGACAAAAACAAGTATTTTCAAGAGGTTGCTCAGTATGGAGGAAAAGCTTTCCAGCTCCTTCTTTTCCTTCAGATAAACAGAGCCGAACATAACTCCAAGGGTTGTCACTCCCAAAACCCCATTGCCCCCTATTGTTTCTGCCAGCCCGTAAGTAAGCAATGCTGCTGTCACGATTGCTATTGGGGAAACTATGGTGGAGTAATGCTTTCTCATGAACTTGAATATTATAAGGCCTATCACAACCCCAGAGCCTATCCCCACAAAAATCTGCTGAAGGAAAGGAAGTATCTGCTCAAAGAAATGCTCAAACGCAACAGGCCCCACAGTCCTCTGGAAGTCCAGTACTATGAAAGGGATTATGACAATAAGCGGAGTGTTGACAATACTCTCGATCTCCAGGAATTCTATGGCCCTTGTCTTCACCTCCCTGAAAACCCCCAACACCACCTCGGGAGCGGTCGCCGCCATTAGCGCTCCAAGTATCAGGGAGTTGAACATGCTGAAGTTCAGCAGGTAAAATGCGAAAGCAGTTACCCCTGCCATGGAAAGGAACAGATAAACTATTGAAAGCTTTGCGGATGTTACGGCAAACTGGTCAAACTCCTTTAGCTTCAACCTTGAAGCCCCGTCAAAGACTATTATTGCTATGGCAAGCACCGCTATTGTTGCAGTGGTTACCGGTGAAAAGGAGATGAGCTGTTCCCCCTGATACTTCAGGTTGCCCAGGGCAATTCCCGCAATAAGAAGGAACAGCACACTTGAAATTTTTGTCTTCAGCGAGATGATTGTGCATAATATTCCTATGAGAAGGACAACACCTATGAAAGTCAGGTTAATTATGGCAACACTCATAAGCTGGTTTATTTTTATGCACTTTATAAATCTTGCCGCTTGGCAGGAACTCTTTTTCAGTGATAAACAAAACCATCATAGGAAAAAACTTTTAAATGAGCTGTTAAACCCAGCGCATAATGAAAAAAACAACATCCCCATACATCACTGTGAAAGGCTCCTCTATCCATAACAAAGGAGTTTTTGCAAAAAAGGATATTCCCGAAGGCACCAGGATAATTGAGTATGTGGGGGAAAAAATAACAAAAAAGGAGTCTGACAGGAGGGCTGACGAGGATATTGAAGCTTCAAAAAAAGACAATAACAAAGGGGCTGTTTACCTTTTTGAGCTGAACAAAAGATATGACATTGACGGAAACGTGCCCTGGAACACTGCAAGATTCATAAACCACTCCTGCGACCCCAACTGCGAGACAGACATAATAAAGGGGCACATCTGGATAATAGCGATAAGGGACATAAAGAAAGGAGAGGAGTTAAGCTATGATTACGGCTACGACCTTGACAGCTTTGAGGACCATCCCTGCAGGTGCGGCTCAAAAAACTGCGTGGGGTACATAGTCTCGGAAGAGCACAGGCCCAAGCTCAAGAGAATTCTCAGCAGGAAGAGGAAAAAGCGCTAACCATCTCAAAAAGAACATAAACAAGCCAAAGTTCTTGCATCAAATGGAAAAGAAGAAAGTTGGTGTTGGATTTGGGGTGATGATTTTAAAGGACAGCAAGGTTTTGCTGGGAAAACTCCACGAAGACCCTGAAAAGGCCTCAAGCCTGCTGAACGGCGCTGGCAAGTGGACAATGCCCGGAGGCAAGTTGCATTTTGGAGAGGCATTTGAGGAAGGCGCTAAAAGAGAGACTTTGGAAGAGACAGGAATTAGGCTTAACAGCGTTAAAGTTATTTGCATAAACAATGATATGGTGGATGATGCGCATTTTGTTACAATAGGCCTGTTTTCTGATGATTTTGAGGGCGAGCCAAGAGTGATGGAGCCTGATGAGATAATTGAATGGCGCTGGTTTGACCTGCACAATCTTCCGTCTCCCATTTATTTTCCAAGCGCGAAAGTGCTTGAGAATTACAAAAATAAAAAGTTCTATGTTCCTGAAAAGGATTTAAAATAAGAAAAAACTTATAAATAATACATCTAAATGAATTCCATGCACAAACTTGAGTTTTTCAAGCAGAACCTGCTGGACAAGAAAGTTGCCTCTGTAATCCCAACTTCCCAGACTGCAATCAGGAAAATCTGCAAGGGTATTGATTTCAGCAAAAGGCTTGTTATTGTGGAATACGGCCCTGGCACTGGAGTTTTCGCAAAGTTCCTCCTGAAGCGGATGAATGCCGATTCAAAGCTCATACTCATAGAGACCAACAAGAGATTTGTCTCCCTGCTCAGCAACGTCAAGGACAAGAGAGTGCGGGTTTTCAATGAAAGCGCTGAAAACGTCAAGCAGGTGCTTTCTGCCTGCGGGGAGAAGTCAGCAGACCATATAATATCAGGAATACCCTTCTCGCTCATTCCCAAAAGCACCAAGAAGCGCATAATAGAGCGCACAAGGGAAGCCCTGGCTAACGAAGGCAGTTTTCTGGTCTACCAGTTTTACAGCCATATCAAGAAACAGCTAAAGGAAACATTTGATTATGTTGATTCCAAGCTGGCTGTAATCAATATCCCTCCCTTGTTTGTGTATCAGGCCTTCAAAGCAGAATCCTGAGTTTTTCTCGCAAAACTTTTAAACACTCCCTGTTAATTTCAGGTATGGAGCTGGGAAGGGTAAAGAAAAAGATAAGACCCAATGAAAAGGAGATATGGAGAAAAGTCAATAAATTCGTAGGGAAAGTCAACAGGCTCTTAAAGAAAAAAAACATTGACGCCATGGCTGAAGTTGGAGGCTCCCTTGCAAAAGGCACCCTGCTGAAGGGTGATCATGATGTTGACATTTTTGTCAAGTTCTCCAAAAGGTACGCGAGCCAAAAGCTTTCCGACCATCTGGAAAGAACCCTTGCTTCCCTGAAGCCGGAAAGGGTGCACGGCTCCAGGGACTACTTCAGGATAAAATTTGAGGGCATTCAGTATGAGATAGTTCCTGTCTACAACATAATAAGCAGGAAGGAAATTGTAAATATCACCGACGCCTCGCCTTTGCACGTTGCCTGGGTAAACCTCCAGACAGGGGAAAAGGAGGGGTTGAAGGATGAGATAAGGCTGGCAAAGCAGTTCTGCAAGGCGCAGGAAGTTTACGGCGCGGAATCCTATATCAGGGGCTTTTCAGGGCACGTGCTGGATATTATAACCATTTATTACAGAAGCTTTGAAAATCTTGTAAAAAACGCCGCCAGATGGAAAAAGAAGCAGGTAATTGACTTTTACAATGTTTACAAGGGGGACGCATTGAAAAAGCTAAACAGGTCAAAGACGCAGAGCCCCCTGATAGTGATAGACCCTGTTCAGCCTGACAGGAACGCCTCTGCCGCTCTTGATGAGGAAATGTTTGACAAGTTCTTGAATGCTTCAAAAGAATTTGTCAAAAAGCCTTCAGAGAGGTTTTTTGAAAAGCAGAAGTTCGCCCTTAAGGGTGTCAAAGGAAAAAACACAATTGTTTTGTCAGTGGCTCCCCTTGAAGGCAAGAGAGATGTAGTGGGCTCCAAACTGCTGAAGGCCCATGAAAACATCAGGAAGCACCTGGAGCTTAACGGCTTTGAGATAGAGGAATCAGGCTGGCACTGGGACAAAAAGGCATATTTCTGGTATAAATTCAAAAAAATGAAGATAAACAAGGAATTTGTTCACGAAGGCCCTCCCAAAAAAGCCAAAAGGAATTTCAGGGAGTTTGCAGAGAAATATCCTGGTTATTTTGTAAAAAACAAAAGGGCCTATGTCAAGTTAAGAAGAAAGCACACAGAAGCAAATGAGATGATAAAAGCACTGCTGAAAAAGGAGTTCATAAGCAACAAGTTCAAGAGCGCGAGGATGATATGAAAGTAACGCTTTTCGCGGCGATGTCTGCAAACGGGATGATTGCCAGGGAAAACGGTAAGGAAGACTTTCTCTCCGATGAAAACTGGGAAAGCTTTTGCAGGCTGGCTAACAAAGCCGGATGCATTATTTGGGGGAGGAAAACATACGACAATTTGAAAAAATGGGACAAGGGATATCTTGAAAAGATAAAGAAAGTGACAAAAATCGTGCTGTCTTCCGAAGCTATTAATGATGTCCTTTCCGCAAAAACGCCCGAGGAAGCAATAAACATTCTTAATGAAAAAGGCTTTGAAGAGGTCTTGCTTGCAGGGGGCTCCGAAACAAACAGCTCATTTGCAGAGGCGAAGCTGGTTGATGAGATGATTATAAACATTGAGTCCGTGATTGTTTCAAAAGGGATTCTTGTGTTTTCTGATAAAAATTTTGATTTGAACTTGCAACTGCTGGATGTGAAGAATATTTCCAAAGATATAATCCAGCTGCGTTACAAAGTGCAATAAGAATCATTTTATTGCTATTATCACGGGCATATGCACTATCTCCAGGACCTTTCCTTCCTGAAGAATAGATCCCTTTCCCAGTGCCAAACCTGCGCAGGCAAGCCCCTCCAAGACATTGAATTCCCTTCTTGATACCTGGGTCATGAAAGGAGAAATCCAGAATAGTTTATAAAAGTTTTTCTTACTTGTAGGTGGTTATATAACAAACCCTGCAAGTATGTTGAGAACTATTATTAACAGGAAGGTTATGGAAATCCACTTGGTAATCTGCATTGCTTTGTCCTTCCTGTATTTCTTGAGCAGGGCTGTGTATACCATCCTTCCGCCGTCAATTGGACCCACAGGCACAAGGTTGAAAAGCCCTATTCCAAGATTAAGGAGATAAAGCCAGTACAAGAGCCCCAGCAACCATATGACAGCGTTCGGGATAAAGCTGCCTATGGATTCCCTGACACCGGGCTTTATGTCCTTCACCTGCTCAACAGTAACCCCAAGATAGGGCTTAGTCTTGTTTTCAGGATGCTCGCCCAACTCAACTGAAGAATTGCCTCTTGCTGTTTCAATCATCACCGGCTGCCCAATTGTTTTATTCTGAAGCGAGCCAACAAAGTCCTCCACATAGGTAATATTCTTATTGTCTACCCTCAATATTGAATCACCTACAGAAATGTTTGTTCCCTTAAGCACGCTGTTGTTGGAGATTGAAGTAATGTTCACGCCGTTGAAGTCAAGGGTTGAATTCGCGATAGGAGGGGCTATCAAAAGAAAAAGCCCCAAACAGGCAAAGCCCAGGACTATGTTTGAGAAGGGGCCTGCTGCAAAGACCTGCAGCTGCTGCTTTGTCTTTTTCTTGTTAAGCTGTTTTTCGTCGGGCTCCACAAAAGCCGCAGGTATTATGGGGAAGAGAACAGCGAGAAAGGCAAAGCCGCTTGATTTTATCCTGATGTTGTTGAACCTCGCGATCATCCCATGGGAGAATTCGTGAACAGTTGCGAGTATGAGTATTGAGATTATCCAGTAGAAAAAAGGAACATAAAAAACCCCTTTTGCCTTGATGGGGAGGACTATGGCAACTCCCGACACTGCCTGCGGGAAAAATGCAATCTTGTAGAGATTGTAAAGCAGCAGAATGGAAATAAGCGCCATTCCCGCAAAGCCCACAGCAACAGAAGCTGAATTGAAAACCTGCATCAAGCGCTTCTTTTTTGCTATTTTGTCCATGGACTTAAGACCAAGCTTAGTTTTGTAAAGGATGAAGTAAAAAGCAGGGAAAAGGATTTTCTGGATTTCAATTTTTTTTCTTTTCCATACAAGAAATAAAGTTAATAAGGCTACGAAAACAGCAAGTGCTATCAGTTCGTAATTCATTTTCTTCTAACAGGCCTCAAGTGTCTGCTGTTGCATTTCCTGCATTTCACTTTTCCCGAAAGAACTTTCATGCTTGTGGTTCTTAATTTTGACTTGCATTCCTTGCAGACAAATATGTTCTGGAAAAGCCTTGCTTCCGCTTCTGGTACTTTGGTTGCCATTTTTACTCAGATTTCACCTGCTTCATAACCTTTTCATCAAGTATTTCCCAATAAAGCACGGTGCTTCCCTCCTTGACCTGGCCCTTGAGCTCCTCAGGAATCTCCAGGTCAAATGTCTCATAATTCTCCATGTCCATCACATTTGCCGTGTTTCCGTGTATTGAAAGCACCTGGGCGTTTTTCTTGCCAATGATAGGCACTTCCACGCTTCCGTGAGGCATCACTATGTCGTGCTTCTTGCCCTCTATGAGGTCCACAGCCACGATCCTGTACTTTGCGTGGCCGTGCTTTCCCGGCCTTGAAACCTGCACATCCGCGACCTTGCAGGCCTTGCCGTCAATGACCATGTAACTGCCTTTTTTAATCGTATTAACATCTGCAACCTTAGTTTCTCCCATAAAATCACCTAAAAACCTTGAATTTGGTTTTTCAAAAGAATTTATAAAGGTTTTGGTAGGAAGGCACAATCAGAATCCCAATGCCTTTTTGACCCTTCTCCTCCTCAAAAACTTGTTCAATTCCCTCTCAACCTTCTCGTAATTCTCAAATGACCTTTCCGCTTTCTTGAATTTTGAGGAGTGGTAAGTTGTTTTCAGCCCTGCCTTGAACTTGTGCATCTTGTGAAGCATTTCGTGGTACATAACAAAGTCAAGCAAATCGTTTCTGTCCTCAAAAACCCTGCTGATGGTTATGGTGTCTGTCTTGAAGTCATAATGCCCCAGGGAAGATGTGGAATTCCTGCCGAAAACAAGATTGGGAAGGTCAGCCATCCCCAAAAAATATTTTTCATTCACCCGTTCAAAAGACTCTTTCAGCTTGGGCTCAACCCTGTCCTTTGGAACTGCTATGTGGAGGTTTTTCACAAAATTGTTGTACAGATCCATGCAGAAAGTCCTTTTTCTGTTCTTTTTCACCTTGCAGATAAGCTCCTGCAACAATCCCATAACTATGTCCTCGTCAATTTCCAGCCATTTCCTGTTGAGCTTGAAATGCATCCTGTTCTTCACACGATTGTATGTTACATTTGCGCCGTAACTCTTAAGCCTGCCAGAATACTCCATAGTTACCTCTGCTTCCTTGTCAGGATACAGCTGTTTGAATGCTTCCTCTGCAATTGACATTTCACTTGAAAAAACAGCTAAAAATAAAAATTTTGTTATTGGCAACCCTAAAATCAGCTTATTTTATTCAGACACTGCCCAATTGCCAGGGTTGCCTTAGGCAGAACATATTTATTCTTGCATGGCAATAGAGCAAATGCAGTTGTTGAAGAAGCAAGGTTAATGCGAGACAATTAATGATTTTTCTATTTCAAAATAAGCCAGCATACTTTCTTTAATGAATTTCATACCTCAAAATGGCTGCTATGCCTCCCATCTCTGCCAGCTGGAACCCCTCCCTTGTCTCTGTGCTGATTATCTTAACTTCCGCTCCTGACTGCTCTGCCTTTTCAGATAATGTGTCAGTCACTTCGTCCGTCAGTGTGTCTGACAGGAGAAGCGTTTCCACTGCTCCCATTTCCAGGTCCTTTTCCACTTCTGTCCTGCCGTAGGCAACTGCTTCGGGCTTTGCGGCCAGCAGTTCCAGGAACTTCTGCACTATCTGCTTTTCCTCTGCTATCGCTTCAGATGCAAGTATGTCCTGTGATTTTTCCACAAGTTCGTGAAGCCCGAAATCGCCGGTGTAAGACAAGTCCTTGACACCTATTATCTTTTCCTTCAGCTCTGTGACCAGGTGTCCTGTCTCTATGAACTCGTGCTTGGTGGGGCCGGGCCCTCCCACAAGGATTCCCTTGAGATTCTTTCCCATGGAAAAGAGCTTTTCCTTCATCAGCTCTGCGATTTTCCTGTAAAATTCCTTTGCTGCCAGCTCCCTGTTCATCTCAAACCTTCTGGCTGACTGCCCTCCTGTCTTGTACTTTCCGGGAACATTTGAGTGGACCGACATCAAGGATATTATCTGCTTCCCTTTCAAGAGCGCCAGGTCCGCCTCTCTCCTGTCCATTGCCAGCAGGGCATAAACGTCCTTTACCTCAAGCATTTCCTTAAGCGGTTCCAGCACGAACTCCTTGTCGCACCTGTAAATCCTGATGTTGAGGGGGACAGGCGGTTCCACAGCCCACACCCTAACGTCTGTCTGGCCTTCCCTCTCTGCAACATTGCCTGAAAAGACAGCAAGCCCGTTCTCAGGGGTTTTTGGGTACAGCTTCAGATGCTGTATCATCTTTTCAAGGGCAGATATGACGTTCTTTCTTGTTGAGGCTGACTTGATGTTTTCAGCAGTGCCCTGCTCCTGCTGAAGATGGTTTACAATCTTGTTGATATCATAGCCAGCGGGTATGTACACAGACACCAGTTCTGTATGGCGCCCTCTATGCTGGCCAAGTTCCTTCACTACTCTTTTCAGTTTGTGCTGTTTTTTCTCTTCTTCAGACATAATAAAACTTAAAAACGAATGATTTATAAATATAACCAAAGTTTTGAGAGAAATCTTTAAATATTGCCTCCAAATCCAAATTGGTGTAATGGTAAGAAAATGGCAGCTAAAAAAAAATATGGTTCTGTTAAGCGTTTTGGCCCCAGGTACGGGAGAAGGCTCAAGAACAAGCTGGCTGACATAGAGAAGAAATCCAAAAAGCTGGGCAAGTGCCCCTACTGCATGAAAACCGCCGCCAAAAGGCTCGCTGTCGGCATATGGCAATGCGGAAAGTGCAATTCTAAATTCACAGGCAACGCATACTATCTTGAAGAAAAGGTTAAGGCAGGCACTGCGAAGAAGGAAGAGAAAGAGGCTGTCTTCAAGAGCAAAAAAACAGAAGAGGCGGTTTGAAAATGGAATACAAATGCTTTTACTGTAACAAGAAAGTAAGTGATGAGTATTTGAGAAAGAAAGTCAGGTGTCCTTACTGCGGCAGCAAGATACTTTTCAAGCCCAGGACTGTTGCCACAAAGATAAAGGCAAGATGAAGTATTCAGCCAGTATAAAGGTTACAGGAAACCGGGAAAGCCTGCTGGAATGCTTCGCTCCGGAAGGAATTGACAAGGAACGCTCAAAATATTCAGTCAAAAAACAAGGGGGAGATGTTATTTTTGAAGTGGAGGCAAAGGATGCAACTGCTTTGAGGGCAACAGTAAATACAATAACACAGCTGCTCACTGTCCACGAAAAGATGAAATTAAAATGAACGCAGAAGAAAAGGTTCAGGAACTGCAAAGGGCTGAGCAGAACATGCAGCAGCTGCTAATGCAAAAGCAGTCCTTTCAGGCGCAACTTCTTGAAGTGGAATCTGCACAGGAGGAAATCAAGAATACTGACACAGTCTACAAGATTGTGGGAAGCTTGATGCTCAAGTCCAAAAAAGAGAATGTGGAAAAAGAACTGAAAGAGCGCAATGAAATGCTTTCCCTGAGGCTCAAGAATATTGAGAAGCAGGAAGAAAAGGCGCAGGAAAACGTGAAAAAGCTAAGGGAAGAGATTCTGAAAAAACACAAAGAGCAGAAAAAGGAATGAAAGATGAACGTGCTTATTGAAGTTGTGGAGTTTATGAAGGAGCTTTCTGAAGACAATACACTTCCCAAGAACCTGAAGGACAAGGTTAACATTGTCATAGACATTCTTAATGATGAGGGGGACGTTTCCATGAAAATAAGCAAGGCCATGCACGAGCTTGAGAGCATAGTGGATGACAGGAACCTGCAGGCATATTCAAGGACCCAGCTTTACAACGTCATCAGCCAGCTGGAATCAATCTAACGCGCTGAAAGGAACCACCAGCAAATCCTTTTCCTTTGTCAGGACTTTTATTCTTGTAAAGCCGACTTCAACAACCTTCCCCTTAACAGGCTCAATGTTAACCATTCTTTTACCCAGGTATCTCTTCCGCAAGAACAGCCCCAGGAAGAAATTCCTTATTATGTCAGCCACTCCCAGGAATATCGCAAGCGCTATTATTACTGCGAAGAATACTGCCAGCACTATTACCACAATCCTTGTGATCCCGAGCTGGTTGAGGGCGATGACTATTCCTGTGATGTAAATTGCCAGGGAAACAGCCATTCCGGCAACCTTGCTTATGAAAAACTTGAACCCCACTGTTTCAAGTATCTCCTCTATCTTCAGTTCGTAAATGAGGTTGGTTACTATAAGCCCCGCAAACTTCCCCACTATCAGGGCAATAAGAAAAATTGCCAGTGCCGAGATTATGCTAAAGAAAGTATCCACCACCGGAGTGTAAAATTGCTCAAGCATATACTCCCTTATCTGATTAAATTTATAAACATTTTGAATAATATTCAATGAAAATGACTGTTGAAGAGGAGATAAAAGCAATTGAGGATGAAATAAGGAGAACTCCCTACAATAAGGCAACGCAGCACCACATAGGCCTGCTCAAGGCAAAGCTCGCCAGACTGAAGGAAAAGCAGGAGCACAGGGGGACGAAGAAAAGCAAGGGAGAAGGCTATTCTGTAAGGAAAAGCGGCGACGCGACAGTCATAATGGTCGGGTTTCCCTCGGTTGGAAAATCAACATTGCTGACAAAGCTGACCAGGGCAGAGTCTAAAACAGCTGCTTATGCATTCACCACATTAACAGTTATTCCTGGGGTGATGGAATGCAACCACGCAAAGATTCAGATCCTTGACGTGCCAGGAGTCCTGAAAGGGGCTGCTGCAGGAACAGGGAGGGGAAAGGAAGTGCTTTCAGTCACAAGGTCGTGCGACCTTGTTCTCTTTGTCCTTGACGTCCTGAATCCCGAAGAGCAGTATGAAGTGCTGAAACGGGAGCTTTATGATTTCCACATCAGGATCAACACAAGAAAGCCGGACGTGAAGATAGTGAAGAAGGCAAAAGACGGCATTGATGTGAGCTCAACTGTAAGGCTCACCTATCTTGACGAGCAGACCATAAAGGACATCCTGAAAGAATTCAGGATAAGCAATGCAGACGTCGTGATACGAGACAATATAAATGCTGACGAACTCATCGACTGCATAGAAGGGAATAAGCATTATGTGCCGGCAATAACAGTTCTTAACAAGATAGACACTGCCCCCAGGGAAGTCGTAGAGCTGATGACCAGAAAGCTCAAGGCAATTCCTATCTCGGCAAAGAAAGGGAAGGGCATTGTAAAGCTCAAGGAAAAAATATTTGACACCCTCAGCTTTATCAGGATTTACATGAAAGAGGCAGGCAAAAAAGCAGACCTGGAAGAGCCTCTTGTAATAAAGGCGCCTGCAACAGTCAGGACTGTGTGCGAAAAGATTCACAGGGATTTTGTTAAAAGATTCAAGTATGCAAGGGTGTGGGGAAAATCCGCAAAATTCCCCGGCCAGAAGAAGTCATTGCATCACGAGGTGCAGGACGATGACATTGTGGAGATCCACCTGGAATAATTTTATAAATCATTGAGTTATTTAATGAGTATGAGGCGCTTAATCCTTATACTTGCTTTGGTTTTTTTGACAGCCTGCGCTGCAGAAACAAAAAACGGGGTGGAAAAAATGGACAAAATGGAAGTTACAAGCACTGCATTCACAGACAACGGGAACATTCCCGAGAAATACACCTGCGACGGGCAGGACATAAACCCGCCCTTGAACATCAAGAACATTCCTGACAGAACCCAGACACTGGTTCTTATAGTTGATGATCCTGACGCTCCTGCCGGAACCTGGGTGCACTGGGTTATTTGGAATATCCCTCCGAGAGAGCTGATAGAGGAGAACAGCATTCCCGGAACAGAAGGCATTAACAGTTTCAAGAAGAATCATTACGGAGGGCCGTGCCCGCCTTCAGGCACCCACAGGTATTTTTTCAAGGTCTATGCATTGGACACCACACTTGACCTGGGAAGCGATGCCAAAAAGGAAGATGTGGAAGGTGCAATGGAAGGCCGCATCCTTGCGAAGGGAGAACTGGTAGGGCTTTACAGCAGGGCCTGAATTTTTTCATTACATCTTTTTTTTTGAAGTTTTTAAACAGAATGCATAACTTCTATCTTTTTTCTTATCTCGTTGTAAGAGTCCAGCGCATCTGAGTAGTAGTTCATCACAGGATCATTGTCGTTTTTTGCGAGCACGTCTATAACCCTGCTGTTGCCGTGCTCGTCCCTTATAAGATTTTTCAGGCGGCTGGCCTTGCTTCCCAGGACTTCCTTTTCTGTTTTCTGAAGCTTGAGTATGCTGCCCCCTATCTGATCCAGCGTCTTCAGCATCTCGTCCTTGGTGCCTTCCTTAACCAGCCTTTCAAACTCGTTGTACAGGTCGCTGCTAATCCTTATCTCGTCCCGCATTGAAGTCGTCCCGCCGTTGCTTGAGCGGTAAACCCTTCCGATAACGAAATTAAGCGCCTTGCACTTGTCCTCTATGGTGCTGAAATGCTGCCCTATCTTCTTCTCCTTCTCCTTGGGCTCTGAATGCTCCTCCTTCCTGTAAGCCTCAGGATAACTTATTATTATAAGAAATATGTATGAGATTACTAGGTTGAGGAATGCGAGCTTTCCAATTTCCATCCTTCCGAAAGGCGGGGCCTGCACAGCGCCCAGTATTATGAAGGCAACCGCGAAAACAACAGGCATTGCCCACGAGTAACGCACGTGCCTCCCTGTCTCCGCAACTGAAATGAGAAATATCAATGAAAGTATTGCAGGAAGAAATCCTGCTATCACAGAGCCGAAGGGGGCGTTTGAGGAAAAGCCCACCCAGAATATAAGGACTGCCAGTGCAACTATGCTGAGGAACTCCACAATCTTCTCAATAAATTTTGTCTTTGGGGCGATGGCAACCTCAAAGTTCCTCTCAACAACCTCCCTCTTGTGTCCGCTTTTCACAAGATGGGGTACTATCTCGCCCCTTGTGTATCCAGCGTTAAGCTGTTTCCTGATGTACTTCACCAGCTTCCTGTCGCCCCGCATTATGGAAAAACAAACAGATCAGAGTTTTTAAATGTTATTGATTTAATGCTCGATATATTTATATAAACCTCTTTCTTGATTAGTTCAATATGCAGAAAGTGGTTTTTAAGAATTCAAGAGGATTGAACCTGGTTGGAAATTTTCACGGTGCAGATTCAAATAGGGTTATCATAATGTCCCACGGATTCACTGGCGATAAATCTGAATGAGGCAGGTTTGACAAAACAGCAGAAGCCCTTAACAATGAAGGGCATAATGTCTTGAATTTTGACTTTAGCGGCTGCGGAGAGAGCGATGATGATTCCCTTACTGTTGACAAACAGGTTGATGACCTGCAATCTGCAATAAGTTACGTGGAGAGCAAAGGGTTGAAAAGAATTGGCTTGCTGGGGTTAAGCCTGGGCAGCTTGATCTCGCTTAAAGTTTGTGATGAAAGGATAAAAACAATGGTTTTGTGGGCGCCTGTGACTGAAAAAATTAAATACTCCCGGGAACAGAGGTATTCAGCTGAACAGCTTCAGGAGCTCAAGGAAAAAGGGCACATCACAAAAACAAGGGACAAAGGTGTCAGAAAGAAAATAATTATTGACAGGCAGATGCTGAAGGACGGGGAGCAGGTGGACCAGAAACCATTATGCTCAAGAATTGAATGCCCTGTTCTTGTCATTCACGGGGACAAGGATGACAGAGTGCCCTTGCAGGATTCAGAAAACGCGATGAAATACCTTTCAAAGGAATCCAGGCTTGAAATCATTGCCGGAGCAGACCACGATTTCACAGAGCAACTGGACCAGTTCATAGAACTTTCTGTTTCCTGGTTTAACAGGCATTTAGCCCAAAAATAACACTTTTTCAAAATATTTATAAAAGACCGGCTTTTCAGGGTTTTATGGCAGAGGAAAAGAATGTTCCAAAGGAGGAACAGGTTGGCTTTCACAAGGGAGCATTAAGCACTCTTGCAAAGGAAAGGCAGGAGCTTTCACGACTTCTGCAGATTGTGGAGCAGCTTATGAAGATGCACGTGAAGGCACTTCAGGATTTGGGTGTTGACCTTACAAAGGAAAAGCCGCTGGAAGATCTTGCTGATGAAAAAAAAGAGTAAGAGGAAAAAGGAGGAAGTTAAACTAAAAGGAAACAAGAACACTGTTCTTGCTGTCATCGCCATAATTCTTGTAATAATAGCAACATACCTTGTTTTTCAAAAGCCGGAGGTTGCAGACCAGGGAGACACTGTGCTGGTGGAATATGTTGCGATGGTTAAAGGTGCTGTTTTTGACACCAATATTGAAAAAGCAGCGCGGGAGGCAGGAATCCATAACCCTGAAAAAAGTTACGAGCCTTTGGAGCTTGTTGTGGGCCAGGGCCGCTTCATAAAAGGATTTGAGGATGCAATTTATGGCATGGAGGATGGTGAGACAAAGACTGTTACAATACCTCCTGAACTTGCATACGGGGAATATGACCCGAGGAACATAGCATCATTCAACCTTTCCCGAGTCAATAACAGCGAGGAGGTAAGGGAAGGCACTGTGGTTTCGGACAGGCAGGGAAATGTTTTCAAGATTATAGAGGTGAATGAAACTTCAGCGGTGGTTGACCTGAACCATCCTCTTGCTGGAGAGACGTTAACCTTCACCATAGAGCTTTTAGAAGTAAGATAAAATGCTAAAGGCGGTTTTCTTTGATCTTGACGACACCTTGGAAGACAGGGACGAGGCCAGGAAGGCTGTAAAGGGAAAACTTTCCAGTCGTGTGGAAAAGGAGTTCGGCATTAACGGAAAGGAATTTTTCAAAATTTTCAAAAAAGCGGAATATGAGTTTGTGGGTGTTTCTTCAAATCCCAAGGACTACAACCGGAAGGTGTGGCTGAGGGAAACCCTGAAAAGAATGGGTGTCAGGGCAAGCGAGTCAAAGATAAAGGAGCTGGAAAGGCTTTACTGGAAAACTGTTTTCGCAAAGATTAAGACATTTCCTGACACCAAGGATGTTTTGAGGAAGCTGGAGGCCTACAAAAGGATAATGGTCACGGATTCTGACGGCTGTCTCAACAATTACATCAAAAACAACAAGATAAGGATACTTGGATTGAGGAAGTACTTTGACCTGATAGTTACCAGCAACGACACCGGAAAGAACAAGCCTGACAAGTCCTTGTGGAGAAAAGGGCTAAAAAAGTTTAACCTGAAGCCTTCTGAATGCATTATGATTGGAGACAAGCCTGAAATGGACTTGAAGCCCACCAAGGAGATGGGAATGAAGACAGTCTGGATGAAAAAGGGGCGTTGGGCTTCCACAAGAAAGGGAAAGAAATTTAACTATGTGGATTATGAGGTTACCAATTTATCAAAGCTTTTGGGTATTTTGAAAAATGAGCAAAAATGACAAGATAATATGGCTGTGTGTGGCGCTTGCCTTTGTTGTTATAATCATTGTTCTTTACGCATTTGTACTGGTCCCTGTATAACTTTTAAGTGGTTACATTCAAAAGTTTTATAAATTATATGTTTATGTAAATTTTCATGATATACATACCCGGCTACAGGAATGAGATCAGGGACACTGTTTTTGTCAGTGAAGAAAGCAGAAGGGTTGGAAGGATAGATGACGAGTGCAGGGACATCATTCTTCTTCAAAGGCAGAAATATCCTTCCTTATATAGAATGTTGGAATATTACGACTTGAAGCTCAGCGGCTCTGAAAAGTTAAGCCAGCTTGAATCAGAGATAATAAAAAAAATGTCTCCTGAAAAGCTTCAGGAAGTGCAGAGGGATATAAAGAAAAAGCTTGCCAGTGCAGACCCTGAAGAAAAGCCATATGATTGTCTTGCCATAGCTTACGGAATCCTGAATGAGGGCAATCTCATCAGGATAAATGGCTCGCTTCCAGAATATGTAAACGCTTTGGATAAAGAGGACCTTCAAAAAAGAGGTATTGGGGCAAGATGGTCCATTAGGTTAAATCTGGACGACGAAAAACTGCCCAGGAAATCAGATATCCACAAATTGATAAAGCACAGGGTTTACGGCTCAGAAATATTCCTGGTCAGTTCCAAAGACTATGACAAGCAGGAAGTTAAAAGGATAGTTGATATTGTTTATGATGTATTAACGCCCGGAGACATAAAAGGCATGGATGATTATTATAAACAAATATTAAGTGTGAATTTTGCCGCTGAGATGGGCAATAGGGCATTGCGGGGAATGGTTCCCGAAAGTTTGATAGTGATTGAGCTAGGCTCTTCAGAAGAATCTGAAGAAACGCCCTCCCCTGAGCAGATGCATTAATGTTTTAAACCAGCTTTTCTTTTTAACAGGCAATGGAGACAAAAATAACCAAATACCTGGATTCCCTGAATATCCCCTACAGATTACTGCCTCATAAAAAACCAGTTTACACCTGCGAGGATGCTGCAAAAGAAAGAAACATTCCTTTGGATGAGATGATAAAATGCATTCTGCTTGCTGACAAGGACAACAACTATTTTTTGACATGCTGCACTGCAGACAGGAAGATTGATTTAAGGAAAGTGAGGGGGGTTCTGAAATGCAAAAGGCTGAATTTTGCGTCTGAGAAAGAGATTGAGGAAGTAACCGGCTATGAAATGGGCGCAATTCCCCCTTTGCTCGTGGACATTCCTGTAATATTAGACAAGGGAATTGAAGAAAAGGAAAATGTCAGCATCAGTTCAGGAAACCCTATTGCAGGAATTGAATTAAAAAGAGAGGATTTAATAAACATTGCTAAACCAGTAGTCGCTGACATAAAACAAAATGAAGCTTGACCAGCATTTTCTCCAGGATGATGAAGTTGCAAAGTTAGCTGTTTCCCTGTGTAAGATCAGGAAGAGTGATGCTGTTGTTGAAATAGGGCCGGGGCACGGGGAATTAACAAAATTCATTCCGGAATGCAACCTGACAATCATTGAGAAGGATGAAAAACTCCTGAAGGGAATAAAAAAGGATGCAAAAAAAATTCACGGGGACGGTGTTGATAACATAAAAAACAGAGAATTTGACTACCTTATTTCAAGCGTGCCCTATGCCATATGCGAGCCCTTGTTCAGGGAGCTTATTCTGCACCACTTCAAAAAGGCTGTCCTGATTTTGCCTGAGAGCTTCGTGAAGAAAATGGAAGGCAACGAGACTTCCTTGTCATTCCTGAAAAACGAGTTTCTGGATGTCAGGAAAATAAAAAGGATTGGGAAGGAGAAATTCAGCCCTGTTCCAAAGACAGACTCCTTTATTGTTGAAGTGAGAAAGAAACAAGGCAGTCCTGTAATGGAAAAAATGTCCTTGCAGCCCACAAAAAAGACAAAGAACGCCTTGAGAGAGGCAATTGCTGACTCAACTGGCAGGACAAAAAAGCAGGCAAGAGGGGTTATTGAAAAAATGGGGCTTAATAAGAGGACTTTGGAGAAGAATGTCAGGATGCTTTCCTTTCACGAACTCAGATACATAAAAGATACCACTAAGAAGTTGTTACAATAGAAAAGTTTATAAATAAGTTATTTTAACAAAATGCCATGATCCAGGAAATAGTTCAGGAAGATAAAGAGCTCAGCTTGGAGTATCAGTTAAGGCAGGCCAGAAAAGAAGTAGCTAAAGGAACCTTAGTTACTGCAGCATCAATTACTGCTCCTCTGCTAGCATACGCAGGAGTATGTGCAGCTTCTTGGGCATCTTGTGAAACCCTGTACTTCAAAACATTATTTCCGACTGCAGTATTAGTAAGTGTAGTGTTATCAGGATTTGCTGGAGAATATTTAGAGGATGTAGTTGCAGTACAGATGAACAACATGCTTGACAATTATAAGGCTACAAGAGACATTAAAAGAAGAATGAAAGAGCAAAGTCAGCCAGATTCTTGCAAGGTAACCCCCTGCTGAGAATTTTGCTTTAAAAAATACCTATGATACTTCAATACCCTCTTGAGGGAATAGTGGAATCAGAAAGCCTGAGGGGGTTGTTTGGCAGAATAAGGGAGTCCGTTGACAGGGGAAAGCCAATTCTCTGTGATTCAGGATTGATAGCTTCTGCAAGGAAGGATTTCTTCAGGGAATTAAAAGAAGGAGAGGTTGCTCTTCACGATCTTGCCAGGAAGCTTCTATTTCCTTTCATGCCAGAAGGTTATGAGATCAATTGGGTGGTCAACGCCCAGTGCGAGAATATGGACCACGAGGAGACAGGCAGGATTGTTCCGCTGGACAATTACAATAAGTATGAGAAGATTCTTGAAGAGATGTCTGACGAGGAAAGAACAAAGAATTACCTTCCCAGCTGCAGGATTTGCAAGGGAGAAATGTACCCCGCAAAGTCATTCTTTATTTACTTGCCTGAAAAACAGGAAAAGCTCAAGTGGGGAGAGATTAGAGTGAAGGAATCCTCTGCAAAGATAACTGACAAGATAGTTGGCCTGAGGCCGAGAAGGAATGACGCAATTGAAAATGAAAGAGGAGAGATAGTGCAGGACCTGTTTGGCATAAGGGGTATTTTTGAAGGTTATGAGCACATAAGGGAAGCTATGAAGATATCAAGAAGCTTAATGGAGAATTTGCAGGTGAAGAATTATTTTATGAACCCGAAAAGCAACGGCTACGAGGCAGTTCATATCATAGGGGAGCACGATGGCAGGGTTTGCGAGGTCCAGCTGAGGACAGAAAATTCCCACAAAGCTGCCGAGGATGAGTCAAGCACGGCAAGCCACAAGCTGAGGGAGAAAGAAATTATGAGGAGAAGGCTCAACACCAAGAGATGGAATGAGGTTAGTTCAGTCGTGAAGGAGGCAGTCAGTCCCCAGTATGAATTCTTCTGGTCTTCGGAATGATCAATATGAGAAAAGTATTTAAACTTCTGGGATATTAATATAATATGTTTGGCGTGGACGATGATCCGGATATTTATATGCAGGAACGTATGCGGACAGAAGAGCTTCTGATGGGTTTTCCTTACGGACCGCTTATGCAAGGAAGAGTCAGGCAACGGCATTGCCGCAAGCCTGAACCTGACCCGACAATAAGAGAACTCCTGGATGGGGATTCAGGTGTTTGGTATTATATGAAATATGATAAAGAAACCAGACGTGTTGAACGCGTCTTTCCAGAAGACAAGGCAAAAAAAGAACTAACCACCCTTTGTTCCGCAATGAAAGGGTTAATGGCTAAACGCCGGAGCTGATTCTCCTTGTTTTTGGGATAAAGTTAAGCAATTCATTTCCCTTTATTTTCCCTGTTCCCATAAAGTCATCATTGCTTTTGACTATCACAAACCCCTCTTTTTCTGTCTTTATTCTCAAATCCTCTCCGAAAAGCCATTTTTTGACCTGGCTCCGGGAGATTTCAACAACATTCTTTTTTGCTTCCCTTCCTATGAGCTGGCTCCCTTCTATGGAAAGCCTTATTTCCTTGTTCTTCATAATCTCGCCGAAATAAAGCCCGACAACCTGCAATCTTAACTTTTCATATTCAAGCTTTGCTATGTCCTTGGAAACAAGATAAATTTTGTTTTTTGATGACAGTAGGAAAGCGTAATCTGTCTTGAAATCAACACCCCACTGCTCAAGAATCCTCTTCTTAATGTCTTTTATTTCCTTGGTGTTGAGTATTTTCAGCTTCATATCCCCCACACTTCGCTCTGCTTTCGTTTTATCCCAGCTATCTCCTTTAGCAGTTTCTTCTCCTCATCTGAAAGATACTGGGCCAGTTCCTTCATCCTTCTGAAGTCATCTTCCGGAACGTCGCTGTAGAGTATTTCATTCTCGTGGATCTGCCTTCCTACTGTGACGTTTTCAAATGACATCGCCACCTGCATTCCCCTCGGGGCCGAAGTCAGGTTTTCACTTTCGTGCTGTATTTGCTTTATTGAAGTCAATGATTCTCCTTTCTCGTTCATTATGGGATTTCCTGTCCTTGCCTCCCCTGCCAGCACTTCGCATCCAACAACTGCGGGATTGCTCTGCCTGAAGACATAACCCGGAAGGAGCTGGATTTTGCACGGCTTCACCAGCTTGTCAAGCTTTTCCGCCTCCATCCTCTCTTTTTCCTGCTTTTGCCATTCCTTGAAGCCGTCTATTAATTTGTAGATGACATCATTAGTAAGTATCTTCACCCTTGTGTGGTTTTCAGCTTCCTGCCTCACGTTGAATCCAAGTATTGCGGCGTGAAGAGGGGCTTTATCAAGATTTGACTCTGCATCTGTGATGTCCTTTTTTGTTATGTTGCCTATTGATGCCCTCATTATGGGAACATTTTCCTCTTTCAACATTTTTGACAAAGCTTCCAAAGAGCCCAATGTGTCTGCCTTAATGATTATGCCTTCCCTGCCAGTTTGCACTATAACCTCCTCAACTGTTTTCTGCACTTCCTGCTTCACCTTCTCAATGTCACCTTTCACAGAGCGCAAGGGCATTCCCGCTATTGCATCCTCAATTCCGGGAGCAGATATCTTCACCCCCATAGCCGCTGCAACCTGCTTCACAGACCTGAACTTTGCCTTGCCCCTCATCTCCTCAAGCGGGGCCGGCTCCAGCAAGGCCCTTATCTTTGCAACAACAGGGCTGTCAACCCCCCCTATTACTATGGTGTCCCCGACACTTAAGCAGCCGTCATAAAGAATGACATCAAGGGTTTTTCCCAAACCTTTTTCCTCCTTCACTTCCAGGATTGTTCCTTTAGCTTCATCTTCCAGGGAGCAGGCCAGCCTTCCCCCAAGGTATCTCTGGGCAAGCCCGGATATCACCATCAGAAGCTCCGGAATCCCTTCCCCTGTCTTTGCCGAACAGGGAACTATGGCAATCTTCTTCGTGAAATCCTCAACCCTGTCAAACCTGTCCGAATCCATGCCAAACTCCGCTGTCTTTGCAGCAATCTCAAAAAGCTTTGTCTCAAAATCAGTGATTACAGATTCGCCCTGGTTTTGAATGTTTTTCAGGACGGGAGCTTGAGTGTCAGAGCGCCAGCCCTGTACCAGGTCTATCTTGTTCGCAGCTATCACAAAAGGAGTCTTGTAAGACCTCAGAATTTCTATTGACTCCACAGTCTGGGGCTTGAACCCCTCATTAATGTCAACAACCAGTATTGCTATATCAGCAAGATTCCCCCCTCTTCTTCTCAGGTTGGTGAAGGCGGCGTGCCCAGGGGTGTCTATGAACAACAATCCCGGGATGGTGAAGTTAATGTTCAGCTTTTCAAGCAAAGGCCCGCAAATCTTCCTGATGGTTGAAATAGGAATTATCGAAGCCCCTATTGCCTGGGTGATTCCCCCTGCTTCAGAGGCAACAATAGCGCTCCCTCTAATCCTGTCAAGGATTGAGCTTTTTCCGTGGTCAACGTGCCCAACAACAGTGCATATGGGTGAGCGAATCCTCCCTGCCATAAATGAGAGGAATAATGGGAATGTTTTTTAAATGTTGTTGCGAAAATTTCAAAAACAATCTTTTAGCCCTGCAATTATCCTGTCTATCCTTTGTGCATTGTTTGTTATGTAATTTTTACTGATTGAGAATCCTTCATAGGCAATCCTGTTCCTGCAGTCTCTCATATCCTGCAGAAAAACCCTTACTGACTCTTCAAAGCCATGTTCTTTGCAGATGTAACTTATCAGCTCCTGATGAGCTCCTTCCCCTCTTACCTTTACCCCTCTTAACAGGGATAACGCCTCCATAATCTTTAATCTTGCGGACTATGTCATAATAGTCAGTAAGGGTGTTAGAGGGGTATTTTTCAAGGTCTGTCTCCTTAAGTCTTGCCAGGGTCTGGTCAGCCATTTTCATAAGGGCTTTTGCTTTTTGCCTGTCAACCTGAACTTTTGTTTTCATTTCAGAAAGCCTCCAAGTAACCTGACAATAAAATGCCGTTGATTATATTGTTCCTCAGCTCCCTGGGATAATCCTTAAAACTGGGATTGAAATGCAGCTGTATCCTCCTTTTCAGGGCTTTTTCAAAATTTTTCATGTCAACATCCGCTTTTTTGCATTCAAGAAAGATGTCAACGTCACTGTCCTCTATGTCTTCCCCTCTTGAATAGCTTCCGAACAGGATTATTGATTTTGGGGCGAGGCTGTCTTTCAGGAAGGAGGTTATTCTTGTTATTTCAGAAAGGTTGAACAGCTTTTTCGCGTTCTTGTAGGGTTTGCTTTCAAGGTCTGCCCTGTAAACAGGAAAATTCCTTTTTCCCCTTTTTTCCGCAGTTTCAGTTATTATTGGCATCTTTTTCAGTTCTGAAAGGTGCTTTTTTGCTGAAGTGTGGGCCAGTCCTGCTTTGGCGCTTATCTCCTTGAGATAGTGCTGTTTGGTGGGCTCACGGAAAAAAACAGCTGCCACCCGCATTATACTACATTTTTGTACCATATGATACATTTATGTAATACATATTTATAAAGCTTTTGTTAGGGATCAATGAATATACTTAAGATTGGGCGTTGCGAATGCCACATCCACTCCTGCGGTAATTGAAATTATTTTATGGACAGTTTCTTTACTGGCTTTGCAAGGTATTAATGTGAGAAACAAGGGCGCGCAGCTCAAAACAGGAACAGCAGCAGCCCTGCTGTTACCAGAGCCCATCCCAGAAGGTCGTCCTTGAGAGTTTTGTTAGCAAGATACCTGCTGCCAAACCTTACAAGGCCCAAAGCCAGCCCTCCAGCACCCAAAACAGCCAATTCCATTCAAAAACACCATCCCCAAGAGAAGAAAGGAAGCATATAAGGTAGGCAGTAGCGAGGACTACGACGCTATGGGCATAAATTACTGTATTTTGCAGTAAATTATTTAAAAATTACTCATTTTCTGTTTTTAGATGGATACACTAACGAAAGAGCAAAGAAGCTATAATATGTCAAGAATAAGAAGTTCTAGTACAAAACCAGGCAACTGAAAAATTATATGCTATAATAAGATTAATTAGAAAAGGATTGTTTATAAATTTAAGTTCCATCTTCAATAAGATACTTAAATGAGGCTTAATTATAGCATATATGGAGCTATCAATAGCATTAATAATTATTTCATTTGTACTGGTAGCTGTTCCTGAGTTCAATAAGAGGGTAAGTATATGGCTACAAGGGATTCCTTATATAAGAAAGATTAATGCTTCAGCGGCTACACTTTTATTGGTACTAGGATTACTTGGGTTATTAATGGGCTGGTATTGATTTATTAACCTCACAAAACTTTTAAATACATTCAAATTAATTCTCATCCATGCAAACAATTGACTGCATCAAGACGAGAAGGTCGAGAAGGCTTTTTCTGGATAAGGAAGTGCCTGGTGAATTAATCAGGGAGATTCTTGAATGCGCTGTTGCTGCTCCTTCCTCTGTGGACTGCCAGCCCTGGCATTTTGTAATTGTTAAAGACAAAGAAAAAAGGGAAAAGCTTGCGGAATTGAAAGATGAGGATAACAGGCAGCATATTCTCACCGCTCCTGTCACAATCGTTGTGTGCGTGGACACTGAGAAGTCCCCGTCAAGGTATGTTGAGGACGGGGTCTGCGCAACGCAAAACATTCTTCTTGCAACCCACGAGTTGGGGCTGGGCACTGTTTACATCAGCGGATGCAAGCTGTCAAGGCCTGAAATTGCAGACAATGTCAGGAAAATACTTTCAATTCCTGAAAAGGTAATGCCGATAACAATCCTTCCGATTGGCTATCCAGATGAAGAAAAAGTGGATGATAAAAAATTGCTTAATCTCGGGAATGTCGTTCACGAAGGGTCCTGGTAAACCCGCGCAAAACTTATAAATCAGAAATGCATCCTAATCCTATGGCAGAGACAGTTTGTATACCAAAGGAGGAATTTAAACTTCTCAAGAGAAAGGAAGCAATAGCTGACGACCTCCTGCTCCAGATGGAGGCAAGCGCCAAGGCTATAAAGGAGGGAAGAGTCAAAAAGGTTCGCTAGCGTACGTATTCCATAAATTTATCCTTGTTAGAAAGGATATAATCAATGATTTTCTGCTGCTCTTTTTTAGTTCCGAAGGCTATCAGGAGGGCTTTTCCCAGCCGCCTGTTGATCAGGAAGGAGAGCCTCTTATTTCTTAGTTTTTTCTCCCTGAACCAGTCAAAACGCAATTTCTTGCCGACATTCAGTTTTTCTGCCAGCTGATCCCGTATCTTGTTAATCCATATCCGCTCGGAAAGGTCAGAAGCTTTGTATACTTCAGAAAAAGGCTCAGTTTCTTCAACAAGGTTATGTCTCATTGAAGATGGCCTTTTTTTAGCTATTTAATCTTAAGAAGTCGCGAACACAACCTCACTTGTAAACCTTCTTCCTGTGTCCCACTTCAAGGGAGTATATAACCAGCTTGTCACCCGCTATGTCCAGGATTATCCTGTAGCTTCCCGCCCTCAGGCTGTAATAAGGGTAGCCAACCAGTTTCTTCACGTGGGGGTAAGGCCTTATTCTAATTCTTTCCAGGGCAGAAATAACCCTTTTCTGAATGTTTTTTCCAAGTTTTTTGAATTGCCTGCGAAACTTGTCTGTGTAGGCAAGGGAATACATTATAGGCCCATCTCCTTTTTTATCTGTTCGTGGGTGTAAACCCTGCCCTTGGCTATGTCCTTTTTGGCTTCTTCAATGTTCTTAAGTGTCTCTTCAGAAAGCTCCATAGTGTCCTCAAGCAAGTCCCAGATTACGTCCTCATAGCTTTCCTTTGCGTGCATTTTCCTTTTCTTCAATTCCTTTGCCAGCTCCTCGCTGACCTGGATTGTTGTTACCATAGCGAACCTATAAGTAGCTATAGTATTTAAATCTTTGGATTTCATAAAAAGAGTGAATAAAAAGAATATTTAAGTTTTGGAAGCTGCGGCCGGGACAACCTTTAAAAACACAGTTCATACCAGAAAAGCATGATTAAGGAAGGCTTGGCTGAGATAGAGGCAGAAACCCCGAAAGTAGTCTCAAAGAGGATGGGAATTTTCTACAATCCTGTTATGAGGCTGAACAGGACTCTTTCCATATTGTTAGTCAAGTCTTATTTTGACAGGGAAATCAGGGCTGCGGACCCCTTGGCAGGCACAGGAATAAGGGCAATAAGGTTAATTAGGGAAACAGGAAAGATAAGTTCAATTGACGTCAATGACCATTCTGAAAAGGCTGTTGAGCTAATAAGGGAAAACCTGAAGCATAACAATATCAGGGCAAACATCCACAACAAGGACGCAAATATTTTTCTTCTTGAATCAAGAGGTTTTGACTACATTGATGTTGACCCTTTCGGAACTCCCAACCCCTTTCTTGATTCCGCAGTAAAAAGGATTGCAAGAAAAGGGGTTCTTGCAGTCACTGCTACTGACACAGCAGCATTGACAGGAACTTATGCGAATGCCTGCAAGAGAAAATACTGGGCAAGGCCATTAAGGAATTACCTTATGCACGAGATTGGCATAAGGATTTTGGCAAGAAAGATACAGTTAATAGGTGTTCAGTATGAAAAGGCCCTGACGCCGGTATTGTCATATTCAAAAGACCATTACTACAGGATTTTTCTCAGGTGCGAGAAGGGAAAGGGCAAATGCGATGAAATCATAAAACAGCACAACTTTTTTCAAAAAGCTGGCCCCCTGTGGACAGGAATGTTAAACAGCAAAAAATTGATAGAGAAAATGCTGAGGCATTCAGATGCAGAGTCAACAAAACTCCTTGAAGTTTTAAGGGATGAGTCTGAAATTGAACAGGTTGGCTTTTACAGCCTTGACAGGCTTTCAAAGGGAAAAACTCCGAGAATAAAGGAAGTAGTTAAGAGACTGAAAGAGAACAGTATCAATGCGGCAAGAACTCATTTCGCTGAAGAGGGCATAAAATGTGAGATGCCCGAGAAAAGGTTCATTGACATTCTCAATAAAAAAGCTGAAAACAGCGAAATCCTTAAAAATAAAAAAAGGTCATATTAAATTAAGAATTTGTTGTGATTTTGTTCAGGTAGGAAATTTCCAATACATTTAAATCGCACAATGCGCATCATATCTATTATGGAATCTATTTACTATCAGCCACAGAATAAAAAATACTTTTCAAAACTGCTCTCTTTTGCAAAAGAACTTTTTGAAATATGTAAAGAACTCAACATTAAACCAATTGTTTATGGAAGTCTCCCTTACGCATCTTACACAAGAGACGAAACAATAAGCATTAATGATATTGACCTTCTTGTTCCAGAATCCTCTTTTTCCAAAATAATTGACAAAATTAAAGAAAATAAAGAATTGCGTTATGAGGAAACTGATTATCATTCTTTAAAAATATTCAAAGATGATGTAAAGATTACATTTGACGCAATTGAAGAGTACTATAAAGATCTTCCATATGATTTTGTTGAAGTAAAAATTAATGATGTTCTTTTCACTATTATTCCATTAAGAGCGTTAAAAGAAATTTATAAAAGAGGAAAAGAGACTATCCCAATCAAAAGAGAGCAGTATTCTAAGAAATTGGAAAAATTGAATTCTGTTGCTGGTTAAAAAACTAAGCAATTCTTGAAATCTCTGTGACCAGCTGCCTCTTGACGACTTTTGTTCCTGTATCTGTTACTTCTGCCATCACTTCCCTTTTCTTTATCTTTCTCACAAGGTTGAGATGTTCAAGTTTGTTCAACTGCCTTGAAACCCTGGTTTTCTTCTGCTCATAATTCTCGTAGGGGAACAGTTCCCGTGAAAGCGTTGTAAGTGAAACAGGCCTGTTGGTTTCCTGCTGCAGCCTCAGGAGCATAAACAATGTTTTCTTCTCAAAATCAGACAGGTCGTAGCGTATCTCCACGTTGGTCTCCCTTTTCTTCTCCTTCTGGCTGGACAAATCAACCAGCTGATCAAATATGTCTATGAACTTCTTGCCCTTTTCAGATATTGACAGCAGGCCATCCTCCACATACACCAGCCCGCGTTCAGAAAGCAATTTCACGGCCTCCTCTGCCTTTTTGTAATCCCCTGCCAGCTCCCTTATCTTAATGGCATATTTTTTGTCCTTGTCCTTGTCAGAGAGCTTTTTCAGGATGTTAATGGCAGGTCTGCTGGTTAACAAGTCATAAAGCATGGCTAAATCCAAAAGGGCCCAACTATTTAAATTTTTGTTTTCTGGAGGCTCTGAAGATTATCGGAAGTATCGGAAATTAATTAACCTTTGGAAAAAAAGGAAACATTTAAATATAAGGAAAGTATTCCCTCCCAGCATGAGAGAATTAACATTTTCAAGCGTGCTGGAAAACAACATCTACAAGAACAGGGATGTGCTGTTCGCGCTACAGCCGCCAACAGGATTCCAGCACAGGACAAAGCAGAAGAACGAGCTGGTTATGGAGCTGGCTCCTGTATTAATGAATTCTCCCGTGGCCTGCGTATTAGTGTATGGAAACCCGGGCACGGGAAAGTCAGCATTATTGCTTGACTTAATGGAGGAACTCAAGGAAGAGGCAGGAAAACGATCAGTGGACTTGATGACAGCTTACGTGAATTGCTCTGAGAACAGGACTGAAACAGCCATATTGTTATCTATCCTTTCTCAGGTCAATCAGGAGAAGAAATATCCGAAGATGGGGTGGAACAGGACAAAGACAATCGACGAGTTCAACAAGGTGATGAACAATGACAGCAAGAACGTGCTCATAATCCTGGACGAGGTTGACTACGCCCTGAGGGAATCAGGGGATGACGTGCTCTACAGGCTGAGCAGGATCAATGACCAGGTAAAGAGAAAAGTGTCAACAATAACCATATCCAATGACGTGAAAGTTTCGGACTACATCAAGCCAAGGACACAGTCAGCTTTTGGAAGGATTAAGATAATATTCTCTCCTTACAATGCCAACGAGCTGTTTGACATAGTGAAGGAAAGAGCAAACATTGCCTTCCAGAAGGGTGTGGTCAGCGATAACGTGATAAGGAAGATAGCGGAGATAGAGGCAAACAGGGGAGGCGACGCGAGGAGGGCGCTGGAAATGACGGATGCCTGCGCAAAGATTGCGGTTGCCAGCAACAAGAAGAAGATAACTATTGACCTTGTGGAGGACGCTGACAAGAACATAGAGGAAAACTCTGTGCTCAACATAATAGCGAGCCTGCCCAAGCACCAGAAGCTGCTGTATATGGCAGTGCTGAAAAACGAGAGAAAGGATCTGGAAGTCGGGGGAGGAGAGGTTTACAAAGCTTATCTTGAGCTTTGTTCCTCATACAACATAGAGCCGCTGACAGAGAGAAGAATCAGGACCTTCTTGGTCAATCTTGATGAATTGTCACTAATCAACTCAGAAGTGGGGTGGTTGAAAACAACCAAGAAAAAGGCAAGAAAAATCACCGTGAACCTGGACAAGGGTTTGAAAGCCAAGGCAGAAAAACTGCTTAGGAGAAGCATTTAGGGTTAGGGGGAAAATTTGAGCTGAAGTTAGTTAGCTTCAGCTCTGCAAAAAAACAAAACAAGTTCCGCGTAGCGGTAGCTATGTAAAAAGAGGTGAAAGACAGTGTCACCGGAGTGGTCGATGAAAATGAAGGAAATAATGGGGGAAGACTGGAATTTATCAGACAGTGATTTGACAGGCATAGCCAATCCGAGGCTGACAGAGGGAGAGCTCTATAACCTGCTGCAGGAAGATCCCTTGCTGCAGAGGATGATAGCAAACCAGGAAGGGCTTGCCCACGCAGTAAATGAGGAATTCATGTTCTTCAACTACTGCCTTGCTGTTCTGGATGACAGGAAGGCAAGAACCAGGATGTTTTTGGAGCAGACTGATGAGGATGTGAAGAGCCTGCTTAAAGAAGCAGGGCTGAAAAAACACATCGCACCCATATTGTACGCCAGGAAGATGGAGGTTTTTCCTCAGGTTCCGGGCTACAAGGATTATGCCAAGACATCACTTCATCATATCTCCACCACACTGATGGCAGAAGTTGTGGGAAGAACTATGGGCCTTCCAAAGGAGGATAGGATTAAGCTTCTGAGAGGAATGGTCAATCACGACATCGGGAAATATGCGCTTCCCTTGGACATAGTGAACAAGCCCGGACTGCTTGCTCCGGAAGAGAGGGAGATTATGCAGATGCATCCTGAGCTTGGCAATGCAATCACGGCAACAACATATGACCTGCCTCAGGAAAGCATGGAAGTAATACTTTACCATCACGAAAGGCTGGACGGGAGCGGTTATCCCTACGGACTGGAAGGGGATGACATCCCGTTGTTCGCGCAGATAGCAGGAGTGGTGGATGTCTTTGACGCGCTGATTGAGGACAGGCCTTACAGGCCCAAGAGCTACAGCGTGCGTGAGGCGCTGGGCAACATAATTACAGACAGCAAGCGCGGAAGGCTGAACAAGGATATAGTTGACTGCCTGGTGGCTGCCAACAGGGAATCAAGAGCCAGCCCAAGGGAAACTGGATATTATCCGACAAGCGGGGCGCCTTCCGGAGGATACAACGAGGTTTTGCATTAAATTCATTTGTTGGGGGTGTGCTCGAAGGCCTTGCATTTTTGCAGGGCCCTCGGGCATAAAAAAATAATGGAACAAACAATAAATTCATTCAGCATAGTCGCACAGACACGGGTAAAAGAGGCGTTTTCATTTAGAAAACCGCTGGCAAGCCTTGGTAAGAAGGCATTGTTTTTCACCTCGATGCCTTTTTACTGGCTTGTTTTTTTTACCAAGGTGATGCACTGGTTTGATGCGCGCTTTTTCATATTCGTGATAATAGCCTCAATCGTGCTGAGCTTTTGGGGAAAAAACTGGGGGTTGCTGCATTTTTTGGTAAAATGACCAAGCTAAACTTCATAAAATCGGAAAGGAGAAAGCTCAGGTGGAAGCAGATAGAGTTCGGTGACAACGGAAGGGTTTACTTCAGGTGGAAGCAGAGAACCTGGAGATGAGTTGATTCAAAAACTATTCCAATCCGGATCATGCAGAAGGCAGTCTATGTATATTTTGTTATCCTTTATTCCTATTTCTTTTATCTCATCAACATATAAACCAAATATTTCCGGTTCTGCATGGGAAAGCAGGACCTCATCTATAAAAGATATCCAGTCAAGATTCTGGGGCAGTTTTTCTGGCACATGAAATGCTTGTTTTTCTCTCATATATATTGCCAAATAATCAAGATTATCAGTTACTGCTTCAACAGGAAGCGTTATCTTCATTGGTATCAGTTCTGAATCAGTCTGGCTGGATTTTATCTCATATCTTGAAAAGATTTCATCTGCCATGCAACCAGGGAATTGTGAAAAGTTTATATACTTTCCTTTTGTAACTTTGTAACCACTTATTATTAGTAACATTTATATACTATCCGGGCTATTAATGTCCTATGAAAAACAGGATTGAACTGCCCGGAGAAAGAATCACGGTCAGGAGGTACACTATATCTGACCTGCCTCATTTAGTTGAAAACATAAATGATGAGAGCGTTGCCAGGTGGACTGCAAACATTCCTCATCCTTACAGCGAAAAGGATGCAGCAAGCTTCATCAGGAAAAGCCATTCAGACATCAACAGGAAGAAAGGTTTCCCATTAGTGATTGCATTGAATGAAACAGGCAAGGTCATAGGAGGGACAGGACTTCACGGATTAAAGGAAGAGGAAAGGTTCCAGAACGCTGAAATGGGATACTGGCTTGGAAAGAAATATAGGAATCAGGGGATTGTGACAGAGGCAGCTGGGCTTATGCTTGACTTTGCATTCAATAAATTGAAACTGCACAAGGTAAACGGCAGGGCATTTGAAAAGAACATCGCCTCACAAAGGATATTTGAAAAATCAGGATTTGTACTCGAGGGAATGTTAAGGGAGATTGAATTCAGGAACAGCGAATGGCAGAACATGCTATTGTACGGGCTTCTTAAAGAAGAGTATTTATCCCAGCGCCCTTGAAACAGAAGTGATTTCAACAGAAGCAACCTCTTCAAGATTGCTGATGTCATCCTCCAAAGGTTCTGTGTCACCTTTTGACTCATCAACCGCAAAGGTAATGTCCAGGGACTTCAGCCCGAAGGCAACAGGATTTTTCTCAACATTGTTGACCGCATTTTCCATTCCTGCAAAGGAAATTATTTTTTCCCTTACCTTTTTCTCCAGCTCTTCAAGATCCACCTCAGTGGACTCGGGCATAACCCTCATCTTGACTATCACTTTTGCCATTTTAGTTGGGACCCTCAAAACCGCACTCCGGGCATTTGTATTTTGCAGCTATGGCCCTGCAATGGGGACACCTTATTATCTCATACTTGCCGCACTTGGGACACATAAACCTCACTACAGACTTGTTGGTGATTCTTTCCTTGCAGGAAGTGCATACCAATTGTTTCTCAACCATACGCCAGAGGGGAAGGAGGCAATTTATAAAGGTTTTGGAGGATTACTGCTTCCAAAGGAGTCAAATATAGTGTATATATTCATTTTACAATGGTTAAAAAAATATATAAATAGACCTCTTATAACATCTGCAAGGGGGTGAAATATGGCAGTTAAGTCTAAATCAAAGGATGATGTCCCAGTTCCAGAACCCCCAAACATACCCAAGGAAAAGGAAAGCAAGGTATTGTTCTCGTCATTGTTCAAGAAGGACCTGAAAGAGTGGGAAAAGGACCTGAAGGAGAAGGCAAAGGCCCTTGAAGAAAAGGAAAGGCTCCTGCAGAAGGTTGAGAAAGAGCTGAATGAAAAGAAGGTAAAGCTCAATGAAAAGGAAGATTCCTTAATCAACAGGAGGACTGCCCTGGACAACAAGGAAAAAACCTTGGAAGGCAAGGAAAGGGAGCTCAACACGATAAACAAGGAACTGTCCAGGAAAGTCAAAGAGCTTGACAAGGACAAGAGAAAGCTTGTTGAGGAAATAGAAAAACTGTCAGAGAAGAAAAACAAAATTCTGAAAGCGCTTGACAATGCAAAAAAAGAGGAAGATGAAATAAAACAGCGCATCAGCAAGCAGGAAAAAGAGCTCAAGGATTTGAAAAGCAATCTCACGAAGAAGGAGGCAGAGGTTGCCAAGAAAACAGAGGAGATAATGACCAAGCAGTCCAACCTTGAAAAGAAAGAGGCTGACCTGAATGAAAGGGAAAGGCAAATCAGGGAAAGTGGGAAGAAGTTAGAGGAAACAAAAAAGAGCCTCGAGAAGGACAACAAGGGCAAGATAAAGATGCGCGAACAGCTCCAGAAGGAGGTAGAGGATTTGAAAAATCAGAAGGAGAAGCTGAATTCCGAGATTGAAAGCAACAGGAAAGAGGCAGAAGAGCTGAAAAAAGAGATGAAACAGCTCCAGAAAAAAGAGACAGAAATAAAGAGCAAAACAGGGGAGCTGGAAAAGAGGGAGTCTGCAGTTTCCGAGAAGGAAAATGCACTGCAGGAGAAGGAGAAATCCCTGAAGGAGAGGGAAAAGAAAGTCTCAGAGCAGGAAAGCGAGCTCAGGGAGGAAAACAAAATCCTTGAGGACAAGCAGAAAAAGCTAATGGATGATGTGATGAGCCTTACCAAAAAGAGGGATTCACTGGAAAAAGAAATAGCAGAATCAAGAGAGCTCCTGAAAAACGTAAGGGTAGAGTATGATTCCAAAAAGACAGAGCTTAACAAGAAAGAGGCAGAAGTTGGTAAAAAGCTTGCAGAAATAGAAGAGGACAAAGCTCAGGTAGACAAGGAACTGGAGGAAATAGAGAATGACAAGAAAGAGATAAGGGAAAAAGAAGATGAGATAGTCAAGACATTCCAGAAGATAGAGGAAGGGCAGGAGGCACTGCAAGCAAAAGAAAAAGAGATTGAAGAAAAAGAAAGGGAAATCAAATCAAGATTAAAGGACATCACGGAAAAAGAGCAGGAGATAAGCAGGGCAAAAGAGCTGAAAGAGAATGTTCCGCAGATGAAAAGGGACTTCACAAATATGAAAAAGAAGCTGGACAACCTCAATAAGCAGATTGAAGAGCAGTCTGTGAAGCTGCAGAAACTGCAGGAAAAGGGAAATGAGATGGCTAAAAAAGAGGCAAAACTGCAAGAAAGAGAAAGAGCAGTCAAGGAAAGGGAAGAGGCAGCTGCAAGGCTGAAAGACGAACTGGAAAAGGAAAAGGAAGGTATTGATGATATGAGTTTCAGGAGCTATCTTTCCAGGGAGATGAAGCGCTACCAGCTGGAGCCTGAGGAAGTCCAGGAAGAGGCAGTATCAGCAGAGTCCCCTGAAGAGCAGGAAATCTACAAGCTTATTGAGGGGGCAAAAGAGGCTGTTAACAGCAAAAGGATTAACGAGGCAAGAACTATTTATGACCAGATTAAAAACACATATTCCAAAATGAGGGTTGGTGAAGAGGAAAGAAAAAAGGTTTATTATGATGTTATGGCTCTCAAGACAGACATTGAGCTGGCCAGCATTGACTAAACAGCGATTATTCTCTTCTTCCTGTCAACATCAAATTCTATTCCGAGAAATTTTTCTGTAACATAAATATTGGTTAGTGTATGGTTGGTTATTTCAGCAACCTTTATCTTTCCGCCGAACAATCCGAGGAAGGGGATGAGATTGTCAGCCAGATGGCTGTCAATAGGTGCGCCCTTGCTGATTTCCCTGATTAGCTTTTCCGCAGCCTCCTTTCCCACGTCTTCAGAAGGCTTGCCTCTCTCGCCAAGCGCGTCCGCCCCCACGATTGCGCCTGAGTCAAACTTTGCCCAAAGGGTTATGCCCGAGCCGGGTGAAAGGGAATCAGCATAACCTGAATCTATATTGACAGGGCATCCAAGTTTTTTAAGGCTCATCTGCGCCATTTCTGCCTGCCTCTCAGCAACATTTGCGCCGGCAAGGCGCTTTGATGCGTGTGAATGCCCCTTTACCTGAAGAACATTGCCCTGCTCCAGGCTGATGATGCCTCTCCCCTGGTTCTTGGTATAGTAGTAAAAATCAGCAAAGTTATTGAAATCAGAAAGCTTTACCTTGGGGCTTACATTAATCCCGACCTTGCCCCCTCCCTTGGGATAATATCCCCTTCTCAAAAGCTTCGCCTCAATGCCGGCGAACTGCTTTATGTGGGGAAAAAAGACCTCTTTAAAGTAATCAAACGGCATGCTCCACTTCCCGTCAGTGCCGCCTGTCACCAGGATTTTCACAGGGGCGTTTGCGAACATTGAGGGTATTAGTACTGCCTGCAGGAACAGTGTTATGGAACCGGCAGTCCCTATGTCAATGTCAAGCGTTGCTGCTGAAAGCCTCTTGGGAAAGAACTCCATTGATGAGGAGCCTATTTCCACATCGCTGAACTCTGCCTTGGTAAGCTGGGCTGCTGCCTTCACGCAGTAAAGATGTTGCGCCTTCAGCCCCGGCTTGTCCCTTCCCCTCCTTACGTTGGTGATGGAAAAGGATTTTCCAGTCAGGCAGGAAAGCGCAAGCGCATTCCTCAGGATCTGCCCTCCGCCTTCAAGATAAGAGCCGTCAAGAGTTATGTCAGCCATAAATAAGAAAAACAATGCATCGTCTTTTAAAGCTTTTCATAACCTTTAAAAAGTTATTTCATAATAATAATATATGAAAAAAACACAGCTATTAATTGTATTGCTCTTAGCTTTATCCCTAATCCCCGAGAGTTTTGCAGCCATAGACTCCTATGATATAGATTTCAGGGTTTCCCTTGGCAATGCGTATGTGGTGCAGGAAATAACTTATCCTGAAAAGCAGAATTTTACTTTTCAGATTCCCAACGACGCGAGCGAGATATCCGCAGTTGCGGACGGAAAAGCAATGGAGATTCCTGAAAAGCCAAGGAACATAACAATAGAGGGAAGGCATATTGAAACATCTTACCTCACCAAAAAGTTCATAGACGAGAACAATTTTGTGGCTGAATTCACGTATCCTGATGACATAAGAAATTTGCAGGTAAATGTAATTCTCTCCAGCAACCTGGAGCTGGCAAGGCCTGTTGATGAAGGCACCCTTGTTTCCAACGCGGTGTTCCCGAAAGCAGACAGCATAACATCTGACGGGCAGAGGATAAGGATAACCTGGATTAGGGAGAATGCTGAAAAAGGCGATTCTATTTCAACGCTAGTGAAGTTAAGGGAAAAAAGGGATTATTTCTTTTTGATATACATCCTCATAATAGCCGCTGTGGCGATAGCGGTGTTGGGCACAATTTTATGGAGGAGAAAGCCAAAAACAAGGGTAGTGGTGAAAACAAGGAAGGCAACAGTTGAGGAGCACCTGAAGGAAGATGAAGCCCAGGTTATAAGAATACTTAAATCAAGGGGAAAGCAGTGCGAGCAGGGCACATTGAGAGTGGTAACTGGATTCTCAAAAGCAAAGCTCTCCGGGCTTCTCAAGGAATTAGAAGACCGAAACATAATTTACAAGGAAAAAAGAGGCAAGAAAAACATCATTTTTCTAAGAGAATGAAAAATGAACATAGATGAACATAAAAAGCCAAAAAATGGCTGTTTTTTCTGGAAAAAGCTGACTGTTCACGAAAAAGGTTATTTATAAATGGGTGCTATACAATGTAGCATGACTCCGATAAAAGGACTTTTTGGAAGAAAAAGAAAAAAACCAGAGAGCAGAAAACGGGCTGTAAAGGGAACACCGATAGGGCCACAACCAGGCACAGCACCTGCCACTAACTACAAACAGCAACAATATCAGCAAGAAACCCCGCAAAAAAAGGAGGTCATTGGCAAAGTCACCCCAAAAAGGCCTGAAAATTATTTCCTTCACATTATTGAAATGCTGCACAGCAGAGGCAAAGTGGAAGTTCATTATAACGGATCTCCCCTGCCTCCTGAAGGGCTTAACATCATGGCAAGGGAAATAGTTGATATATCTGAAAGAATAAAAAAGGAAAGTCAGTGTTTCCAGCCGAATTATGACCCACTCTCCAACCAAATTAAAGATCTAGAAGACAGGGTAGAGGTTTTAAACGATGAAATCCCCTTGAAATGGAGATCCATTTTAGACAAGGGGGTTAAGGAGCTTTACAGCAGACTGATAGAAAATTCCCTGGATTATGAGCACGAGGAGGTATAAAAATGAAAAAAATAGGAGTGTTTTTGGTGTTGTTCCTGTTTCTGTTCTCAGCAGTTGCATTGGCGCAAAATGCTACGCAGATGAATGAGACAGGAACCAATCAGGCAGAAGACTTGTCTGATGAAATGGACGACCCTTCAGACCTGAACAAAACTGAAGAGATGAATGAAACAGAAGAGCCTGAAGAGCAGGAAAACCTTAATGAAACTGTTTCCGAAGAGGAAGACCTTGAAGAAATAAACGAAACAGTGGAAATGCCAGAGGAAGAAGAGGGCGATGTTAACGAAACTGTGGAAGATCCAGAGGAAGACGGAGGAATCACGCCTGACAACGGCTTTTTATGGGGCCTTGAAAGGGCTATGGAAAGAATAAGCCTTGCCCTGACATTTAACAAGGCTGCCAAGGCAAAGAAAGGTCTTGCCCACGCAAAGGAAAGGCTTTTGGAAGTACAGGCCATGATTGCCAAGAAAAAGTTCGCAGCAGCTGAAAAAGCAGCATCTGCCTATGATGAATCAATGACATATGTTGAGAAGAATGTTGAGGAAATAGGCAACGGCGACGAAGAAGGCGACCTGGAGGAAATAGAGGAACTGGGAAGTGAAATCCAGGAGCAGGAGCAGAGAGTAGAAAAGGCAAGAATCAAGATAAAGGAAAAGGTAAAAGGCCTGGGCCAGGAAGAGCAGCAGACTGTAGATACTTTGATAGCTTCGGTAAGTGAAAAGGCAAGGGAAGTCAAGGCATCGGCAAAGGAAAAGAAGAACAAGATAGAAGTGAAAATAAAGGCAAAAGGTCTTGACGAGAAAATAAGGGATCAGGAAAGAGAAGAAGATGAAGCAGAGGAAGAAGAAACAGAGGTAGAGATAGAAGAAGAGGAAAAGGAACCCGAAGAAGGTCCTGGTGCCGGAATAGGCAGACCTCAAAATATACCTGCAAGGGGCTGATAAAGCCCTATTTTTTGTTTTTATTTTGATTAAAAAACAGACAACAAACTTGGTGATAATATGTACAAACCCCCATACAGAAGCCCTGCCAGCGGAGGCTGGGGCGGATTGAACAATAACCCTGCCAAACAGGCATATCAGATAGCAAGCAACATAGTCATTGCACTGGAGGCGGACAGGAGGATCCTCAGAAATGCCTCAATTCAGGTAAAGGGAACCCAGCAGGAAGTTGACTTGGGAGAAAAGGTCCTTGAGATGGTGAGAAAGTCAGAAGCCACCCTTATGGAAATTGATTTGCTCAAGGACACTATAGAAAGCACAAGTATCAACCCTGAGTACAGAGGCTTGTTTGAAAGCGCGCTTGATCGCTGTTATAACAGGGCAGCAGCAAGGCAGCAAAGAGGAAACCCCCAGAAGATAGAAGGAAATGACTGGCTTTCCGCAGGCCTTTCAGACGAGGAAGCGACCCTGGCGAACAAAACACAGGGAGGGGCTTTCAAATACCAGGGATGATGTAGATTTTTTTGCCTGAAACAACAACGCTGACCTTTGTTTTTTTCGTATCCGAAGTATTTTCAACAGGGACAGACTGGTAAGACACAGGATGTATCACCTCCAACCCCGGCTTATGCTTTGAAATGATTGTCCTGTGTTTTTCCAGTTTGTTAATTTTTTTGCCCTTAATTTCAACCTTGGCCTTTTTACCTGTAACCAGGTCAACGCCAGAAAGGAATTTGCCCACGTTCTTCACTTTCACAATCTTGTTGTCAACATTTACAACATCCCCCTCCCGATATTCAGAAGCTTCGTGGCAGACTGTGACCCTGTGGACGTTCCTGTCATTTTTCCTTCCCACAAGCTTGGCAGATGTTTTTAATTTCCCCCCGTATCTATCCGCCAGTTTCTTGCCCAGGGCAAGCGCGAATTTTCTGGAGGAAAGCTGCATGTCAAGCCCGTTCTTCTGCTTTTCAGTCTTGACAATCTTCGCGTTTTTTTTGGCAGCTTCTGATTTAACAAAATCAATAATTTCCCTTCGCGGATTCCTCAGCTGGAGTATGGCTTCATAGTATTGAGTCATCGTTGACAATTAAGTTTTTAACTTTATAATATTATGTGCAAAAAAAGATAGTTTTAAAAAAGCTTCTTTGAACTTTTAGAAAATGCGCAAGGAAAAGAAAAAGCCCAAGACAACGCTGGGAAAGATTTGGTATTTCATCTGGGAAGAGGATTCCCTCCTGAGCTGGATTGTGAACATAATCCTTGCAATTGTCTTAATCAAGTTCCTCATTTACCCGGGAATGGGGCTTGCCCTGGGAACACAGTTTCCCATAGTTGCCGTGGTCTCGGACAGCATGGAGCACAACTCAGATTTTGATTCCTGGTGGAATATGCACAATAATTTTTATGAACAAAAGAACATCAGCAAGGAAGATTTTCTGGATTTCCCCTTCAAAAATGGGTTTAACAAGGGAGACCTTATGGTTCTTGCCGGAACTAACCCCTCTAAAACAGAGACAGGCGACATCCTTGTGTTTATGGCCGGAAGGCCCGACCCCATAATACACAGGGTGGTGGATATGCGGAATGCCAGCGGGGGTTTTGTTTATGAGACAAAGGGGGACAACAACCAGCAGCAGATAACAGCATTCTGGCTTAATGAAAAAAACATCAGCCAGGAAAGTGTTGTGGGAAAGGCTGTCCTGAGGATACCCTATCTTGGATGGATCAAGATAGCTGCAGTTGACCTTTTCTTTTCAGTAATGGGAATCTTAAGGTGAAAAATGTTTTGCAAGAAATGCGGCTCAATAATGGCCCCAAAAAAGGAAAACGGAAAGACCTTCCTGCAATGCCTTAAATGCGGGCATAAGGAAGGAGCTGAATCTGTGGAGATAAGGGAGCACAAGAAAAGGAAAGAGGAAGACAAGGAAGTTGAGGTTGTGGAGGAAGAGGTGGAAACCCTTCCTGAAGTTGAGATTGACTGCCCCAAGTGCGGGAATGACAGGGCCTATTTCTGGACGCAGCAGACCAGGGCGGGCGATGAGCCGGAAACAAAGTTCTACAAGTGCACCAAGTGCAAGCACGTATGGAGGGATTACAACTAAGCACTGCCAAAATTCGCTTTATAAAGCTTTTGGTCTTGTTTTGCAAAGCTTTTTATAAAAAAAGCTCTTAGCTCAACAGTCCAAGGGGTGGATATGAATAAAGGTTTTCCAATCGGAATAGTTGTAATGTCTGTCATAGTCCTGGGCATATCCTTTGTTTTGCTGGGACTCAATAATGTCAATTGGGATTCTGAAGACCTTGTAATAGGGGATTCCGTCTCAGTGATGCAGGCTCAGGAGGGCAATATCAGCCCAGAAGTTATAGAGGAAGAAGAGCCCGAGATTATTGAAATACACTATCCTAAAGAAGAAATCCAGGATGACGGGGAAAACAAAAGAGCGGGAATGCTTCCCATCACAGGCTCAAGCTCTTCAGGCAGTTCGTCAGGAAGCTCAAGCTCTTCTTATGGAAATGATGAGGAGAGCAGCACGCAGAAAGTCTTTGAAAATGATTACGGAAGGATTGAATTCAGCGAAGCTGTTGATTTCAGTGAACTTGAAATGAAAATATCCCATAATTTCATCAGCGTGGAGTCAGACTCATTGGACCTTAACATCCCAGCAACACTAACGCTAAACATTGACTACTCCCACCCTCCTCTAATACTCAGAAACAATGAAATATGCAATGACTGCAGCCTGATAGATAATTCAGGGGGAAAGGTTGTTTTTGAGGTCCCCCACTTTACCAATTACTCAACAACGGGGCAGATCAACCCTGCAAACGGAACATTATTCGCAAGGTTCAGGTTTTACGGAGCCAACAAAACACATTATGATTTGCTAAGGCAGCCAAGGTTCCTTGACAGCCACACAGGCCCGAATACCACCTGCCAGGGGGATGACTGCTGGAGAAGATGGCTGGAAAAAGGCATTTTTGACTTCAACATAACAAACGGCACAGGCATTGTTGGCACTATGGAGCTGGATGGGATTTTCTTTGCAACAACAAAGGAAGACCAGGAAACCTTCAACGGCATAACAATGATGTGGGGAAACGCAACATTAAGTTCGTCAGATCCTTCATTCCCATACGATGGAAGCCACCAGATTGTATTGGAATACTGGAACCCTTCCTACACGGCCTTTGCCATCCTTAACGGAACTGAGAGGAACATAACCCAGTTTAAAGTTGATATGACCAATGTTATGCAGAATGAAATCATAATCACCAACAGGACAAGGAATCTCAGCCTTGCAAGTGTTGAACGGGGCACTCATCACGATACAACAATTAATAACTGGGGACCCTTGATAATCGACGCGGAGTATGAAACACTAAAACTGAACCTCACCAGATATCCGGAATTAAAAAACCATTCAGTATTCATGGGAGAGTTCAACACTTCAAACGCAACCCACAACTGGATAATTGACGGCTGGAGCAAGAGATGGTATAACAACACGGAAAGCAAGTATCACCAGGTAATTTACGGCTATGTTGATGCATTATACTTAGTTAACAGCAGTGCGTGCCTGACTGACGATGACTGTGGAAACCAAAGCACCTGCCTGAACAAGGGAACTGCTGAAGCATACTGCACTGCAAACACAACACTGATTAACGGAACGATTTATGATGAGATAGGCAACGCAGTCTCAAGTGTTAACATCTCGTTTTATGAAGTGACTGAATATGACGTGACATTAAATAAAACAGACACCGATGCACTGGAGCCAAAACCCACTCCAGACACAACAATAGACAGCAATGGATATTATGAAGCTTATTTGCCTGAAAACACAATATGGCATATAGTGTTGCAGGGCTCAAAGAAAAAGGACTTCAACATTTTCACCAACAGGACGAACAACGGCAGGGGGCATAATTCAGATGTATTTAAGAATGACAGCTACGACTCCGATAATGATTTTAATGTGCAAGGGCACATACTTCATAACGGTAAGTACGAGCACGGCAATTTCTACACCTGCAACCAGTATGTTGAGTTCACCATGTTTGGAATAAACGTGGGCACAACAGATGTGAACATAACATTCGCAGTTGAAAACCACACCCTCACAGGTGTCCCCACAGACAACAGGCACGTGTGCGACAATGTCTCAGGGATAATAAACGAGGATGGGATAGTGTACTGCTCTGACGTTAACAACCCCAATGAAACCCTGTTCTTGCCTGCCGACGGGCAGAAATATGACAAGGAATTCACGTTCAGGGTTCCCTGCGAATGGGACGATGGAAGATATGACATCCACGTTTACGACAACATAAGGTGGGGAAAAATGCATATGATAGGGACTTTCTTCATAAACGATTCAGGCAACACCCCCTCACTGCAGACAATCCTGGACATAAGCTCAGAAAACATAACAATGTACTCAAATGAAACCATAGACTTGTGGTACAAGTCTGTGGATGAGGAGAACACAGTAAAGGACAAGGAAGGGTACTTCTACCTGATGTGGGAGCAGGACTTTGTCTACTGCAACATCAACGTGACGATGGACCAGGACATTGAAGTGGACACAAGCGGGGATGGCATAACAGACAATGACGTTGATTACTCAAACTGCGGAGGCACCAACCAGCACATGTGGAACGTAACTTACGATAAAGAACCGTTCAACAGCAGCAATGATTCAATGCAAAGGATTTATGACGTTGCAAAAGAGCACAAAGCCAAGCTGACAGCGACAGACCTGAGAGGAAACACAAATGAAACATATGCTAATATCTCTGTGTTTGTAACAGAGGAGGAAGCTTATGATATTGCATGGGTCCTGGGTCAGGATAAAAGTGTTTACTTCTGGCAGGAAGATTATTATCAGGATATTAACGAGCCAGGCTGTGATGCTTTTTCACTTTATGTAGATGGATTTGACGATGGGACAATAAGAGCTGGCTATGAATACATATCTCCTTTAGATGATTTCGAACCCCCATTAACAGACTCACAAGCCTCTTGTTTAGATGCTAATATCAATAAGGATTGTGGCAGTATGAGCAGGCCCAGGATAAAGCCCGTGTATTCCAGCACAGCTTCAGTTTTTGAAGGTGAGATTTCCGATTTCCTATACAAATTAAAAGATGTTTGCGGATTTACATAACCCTAAAATTTATATACCCTAGTAATTCTTAAAGGACTATATGCCCCTTATAAACAGAGTTCGTCTGACTTACCTTATCATAGCGATCGTGGTATTGTTCGTTTTTGTCCTTGTAAACCCAGCTTTCACCGGTTTTGTTGTTCTGGCTTCTGCAGAGGTAGATGAAGAAGTTCTTGAAGAATTGGAAGAAAAGGATTTTGCTGACGTTATAATTGTCCTGGATGAGCCTGAAGATTACGAATTAAAGTCTGAAAAGAATGGCGGGAAGAAAATAGAGATAAAAAAGGAAAAAATCAGGAAGGTTCAGGAAGAAGTGCTTGAGAGCGTAAGTTATGAGAAAGGCAACAGGACAATAAACAGGGCAAAGAATCTGATAACAGGTCTTTTCGTTTCTGAAGATGAAAAGCCGGATTTGAAGCTGAAGCACAGGTATTCAACTGTGAGCGCAATCTCGGGGAACATTTCCAAGGGAGGTCTTGAAAAGCTCAAAAGAAACCCCAATGTTAAAAGGATTATCAAGAACAGGGAGTTTGAGCTTTTCCTTGATGAATCAAGGGATGTGGTGAACGCAACCGCAGTCCACGGCATACAGGTTTCAGGAATGAACATAACTGGCGTTGGAGAAACAATATGTGTTATAGACTCAGGGGTTAATTACCAGCACGAAAGCCTGGGAGGGTGCACCAATGAAACATTTTTGGCAGGCAACTGCTCAAAAGTCATAGCAGGTTATGATTTTTACAGCGACGATAACGACCCTATGGACGAGAACGGCCACGGCACCCACGTGGCAGGTATTGTGGCAGGAAACGGGACTGTGAAGGGAATGGCCCCTGGCGCGACAATAACCGCATTAAGGGTGTGCGGAGCAGGATGCCCCCTGGCCGACATAATAGCGGGAATAGACTGGTGCACTGCAAACGCTTCCAATTTCAATATTTCGGTGATTACAATGAGCCTTGGAGGTGGATTGTACGATTCTGAATGCGATGACAGCTATAACGAGACATTTTCCCCTTCAATAAACAACGCAAACGACTTGGGAATTTTCGTGGTTGCTGCATCGGGAAATGACGCGCAAATCAACAACATCTCAGCCCCTGCCTGCATTCAAAACTGCACCTCCGTGGGCGCAACCTACGATGCTGATGTTGGGAGTGTGGGATACTCCTCCTGTTCAGATACAACATCAGCAGTTGATCAGGTAGCCTGCTTTACAAATATGGCACCAATACTTGACACTCTCGCTCCCGGAGCCATAATAACATCCGCGAAAGACGATTCTGGAGTTTCAGACAAGGCAGGCACTTCCATGGCCGCCCCTCACTTGGCCGGAGCTGCTGCCCTGCTAAGGCAGTACAGCAGGCTGGTCAACAATGCAGACTTAACACCCGGAGAGGTCAAGACGCTGCTGGTCAACGGGGGGAAGTCCATTTCAGTACTGAATTACACTTTCCCCAGGCTTGACATTCTTGCTTCAATCAACCTGATAATGAATATTAATGAAACAGACAATTCAGTGAGCGACAGGAACGGAAACGTGAAAATAAAATTCAATGGAAGCGTAAACTTAAGCTCCGCTTCAACATCCTTCATAGTGGGAAAGAATTTTATAGGGCTGAACAGCACAAAGTACAGCAGCCTGAACATTTCTGCAAACATAACATTTTACAGCCTTTCATTCAACAAAACCCCCATTATTTTGAAAGACGGGAACGAATGCCAGGACTGCAGCGTAATAAGTTATGAAGACAATAACCTGACGTTCTCCGTTACAGGATTCTCAAATTACACAGCAGGAGAAAATTCGCAGCTGAACATATTTGACGATGTTGACAACGGAACAATAAGGTATACGCGCGAGAATGTTTCATTTTTTGCGAACTATACAAACAGAAGCTCGGGAGCCCCCATAAGCACCGCTACCTGCAACATAAGCTTCAGCGACGGAAACAGCGGGCTGATGAATTATGACAACAATCTGTTCAGGTATATAAGGAATTTCACAATCGCGGACCTGTATTTTTACAATGTCACCTGCAACGACACAGGATTTGAAACATTAAACTTGTCCGATGACATAACAGTACTGCCAGGGTGCGGACTTCCGCCCCCAAACATCGACTGGAACATAACAGGCAACGTAACAGTAGCGTGCGAGAATGAGAACCTTTACTTCCAAAACCAGACATTAACAGTGGGGCCGAATGCCACTTTTATTTTGAACTTAAGCAGTCTTATATTGGATGAAGCAAGCAGTCCAAAAGATATAATAATCAATGAAAGTGCTTTTTTAACAATATCTGACTCTTATGTTATTGGAAAAGCCAATAGATTTAACATTAAAACTTATGGCGTTAATAATCTCTATAATTTAACAACAAATAATTCCCAAGTTTATTTATCGGGGAATAAACCGAATATTGTGACAGGTTCAAACTTTTATTTTACTTTAACATTGAATGAAAACTCTTCAAACGAAGTATATAATTCAACTTTCTTCGGCAATCTAGAATTAAATGATAATTCCAGCAATAAAATAGAGAATGTTATTATTTGGCAGGATTTGATAATTTCTGAAGATTCAAACAATTCAATAAGTAATGTAATTATTAACCAGACCCTGCAGACTTCAGGTAATGCTTTAACCCGCTCCTACAATATAACTCTCAGAATATTAGATATTTATGAAAACTCAGAGATTAATTTTGAATCGCCGCAGTCAAATATTACTGATGAAATGGTTTGGAGACAGTTTTCAAAGCCTATAATGCGAGGGCACGTTGATATGCCTGACGTTATCACTATAGCCTTTGGAACACCGGGATTAAACAGATACTACCCAGTCTATGTAAATTACACTAATGGCACTCCTGTGGCTAACAGAACAATAAACATAAGCAATGGCACTGATATTTTGTTTAGCGGTGTTTCAGACAATAACGGAATAATTAATCCCAACCTGACGTGGAATGGCAGCAACAAGGATGACAGTTACAACATCTCAGTCAATCCGCAGCAGGACATTGGGTTGCTGACAGACACCCCCATCATCTTCCTGCTAAATGTTCCCCCTGAAGTTAACCTTGAAAAGCCTGATAACAATTCTGTTATTGTTTCGGCAGATAACGAGACTCCTGTCACTTTTAATTTCACCGTGACGGATGACAATTTAACATTAAACTGCTCCATCTACATTGATGGAATCCTGAACAAAACAAACCAGTCAGTTCAGAACAACACCCTTACCGAATTTGTCATTAATGTAACAGGAGGCTATCATTCCTGGCTTGTCAATTGCTCTGATGGGGAATATGCTACAGCTTCAGAAACAAGGAATTTCTCAGTTCAATATTGCGGGGATAACATAGCCTTGGGAACAGAAGATTGCGACGGCAGCGACCTGAAAGGGGAAAGCTGCGCTTCACTCGGATATGATTCAGGCATTTTGTCCTGCTCTGCATCCTGCACTTACGAAGGATGCTATAACTCGGGAGGAAGCAGCGGAGGAGGTTCAGGAGGGGGTGGGGGAAGCAGTCCTGTAATACCCCCGCAGCAAAAAAACAACGAGTCCCCTGAAGAAGCAGATGAAGAGGAGGAAGTTGTTGTCAAGGAGGTTGTGGAAGCAACCAGAAGAGAAGAATCAAACAAGAGAGTCACATCTGTGCTGGAATCCCCTCAGCCACTTACAGCAAATGGAAATAATGAAGCCACTTCAAGAAGGGTAATGCTCTGGGGCCTGATACCCCTTGTTTTATTGGCAACATTTCTCCCCATCTTTTTCCTTGGAAGAAGGACCTTTGCCAAGGATGAGGCAGTCAAAAAGCTTTTGGACCGGGACAGGATTAATGATTACAGGCGGCTTTATGTAACAAAGGATGTTATGGAAAAATACAAGAAGGTATTTGCTGACAAGGACAGGCCTCACGAGCTGCTGCCAATATACCTCAGCAGGAAGGATTTCAGGAAGGTTGTGGAGGTTAAGGATGAGTTCAGGATTGACGAAGAACTGGCCAAGCTTGTGGTTGCTGCCAACAAGAAACTGTGGCCAAGGGTACTGGTAGTTAAGGATGCTCCTGAAAAGCTCAGGAAACATTTCAAAAAGATAAAGTTTGAGCAGGTGTAAATGAACATTCTCAAAAACAAGAAGTTCAGGGTGATTGTAAGGCCCAATGCAAAGAAGAATGAGATTGCCGGATTTGACGAAAAGGAGAACGCTGTTAAGGTGAGCATAGCAGCCCCTGCTGAAAAAAACAAGGCAAACAGGGAGCTGGTGAGTTTCCTTTCAAGAATCCTTGGCAGGAAGGTCCGGATAAGTTCCGGGCTGTCAAGCAAGAAAAAGACCATAGAGACTGAGTAACCACCAGCCGATTACTAAACTTTTTCTTTTAAATAATTAAACCAAAAGGTTATAAATATCCCGGCAAATGAAATTTTATGGCCCTGAATCTTTACGTTCCCCAGCTTGACAAGAACAGCAACACAAAGGACTATGTCATCTCTGTATTGAGCTATGACTGGCCGCTCACCATCAAGAAGCTATACAATGTCATAAAAAAGAAATACGGCTATAAGGCCACTTATCAGGCAGTTTACAAGACAGTGCAGGACCTTCTGAAAGAAGGCGTAATCTCAAAAAACGAAGAGGGGTACCAGCTGAACCTTTACTGGCTGAAGCAGATTCACGATTACACTGAAATAACCCAGTCAAACTATTACACTAAGAGCAGGGTTAATGTCCTGGAGGGAGTGAAAGATTCAAAGATTGAGGGCAATTTCCAGGTATTGACTTTTGAGAGCTGGTTTGATGTGGAAAAATATCTCTATTACCTGCAGAAGCATTACGTGCTTAACTCCAGCAAGAAAACAAGCATAGTGTTGCAGCACAATCACGAATGGCGGCCTCTGTTTTACATGAGGGCTGAGTATAACTGGATTTCCACGATAATCAGCAAGGGCCACAGGATGTTCCTGCTATGCGCAAATTCCACACCCACAGATGTTTGGGCCGCACAATTCTACAAAAAGCTCGGGGTAAGGGCAAAGACAAATGTAAAGTGCGCTGAAACTTCTGACCTGCTGGTTTTTGGGGATATGGTAATACAGGTTTTTATCCCCGCAGAACTTAGCTCCAGGCTTCACAATGCGTTTTCAAAGGCAAATAATGTTTCTGACATCAACGTTCCTGATCTCATAAGGAAGGTTTTTGAGAAAAAGATGGACATAAAAGTTGTGATAAACAAGGACAGGGAATTGGCTGAGCAGATTGTAAGCAAGACAATTGCCGGCATGTAAAATGAATAGCAAATTCATAATCATAGAGGGGATTGACGGCTGTGGCAAGGGCGTGGCATTTGATGGTGTAATAAATTACCTGAAGGAGGCAAAAATAAGTTTCCTGGACTTAAGAAAAAAAGAGGCAGATTTAAGCAAAGAGCCTTCTCTGCTAAATGATGTTCAGTGCATCCTCACCTGCGAACCCACTTTTCACAACACCGGCAGGCAATTAAGAGAAGATATTCTCACGAAGCTTCCTGAACATTCTGCCAAATATGTTGCTGAAAAATTTGCAGAGGACAGGAAAGAGCTTTACCAGAAGATTGTGGTTCCTGCGTTGGAAAAAGAACTGTTTGTTTTCCAGGACAGGTCAATAATAAGCTCTCTGGTTTATCAGGCAGTGCAGGCAAATGACAACAGGGAAAGGTTAGGCGTGAATGACATTGCCAGCCTTCCGGGAAATATTCTTGCCCTTCACCACGCTCCCGGCCTGGTTGTAGTACAGGAAATCGACCCTGAAATCGCGTACAGGAGGCTTTACAAAAGGGAAAAGAAGGACAATAGCGATTTTGAAAAAGAGGATTTCCTTCGGAAAATTGATGACAGATACAAAAAAGGGCAGTGGAGGCTGTTTTTGAAAAGCAAGGGCACAGAAATTGTTGACTTAGACTGTGACAGCCTTATCACGCCCGAAATGACCCGGCAGGGCGTGCTCAAGGAGATAAGCGATTATATCAAAAGAAACAAGCTTAAATTCAGGGGTTAAGCTGCTGGTTTGGTCTCTTTTTCATCAGAAAAGAAGATTGAGAGCGTCTTGTTCTTCTTAATGGTATTATAACTTATTTTTTTGAATTTTTCGTTGACCAATGCTATCACCTCTTTTTCCGGCCTTTAAGGGTTTAAGGAAGGATGATATTTAAAGTTCATTAAGGTAAAAAATAGGGATTGGATAATATATTTCTTTTAACAACATTTTCACACTATAATGCTCCAAGGATTAAATTAACTTTCTCATAGTAAACGAATACTGAAAATAATTTTCTTTAATATATGTTAAAACACAGGAATATTTAAATATCTTCTGATAATCCTTCTTTTCCAACATATTGGGCTATTTTTACAAAGCACCCCCAACATATTGTAACATAACATGACGTCTCGGCGGGGAGATTTTCCACAACCACAAATTACAGAAAATGAAATGTATTTACTGCAACAGCACTGGCACCAAAGTAATAGACAAGAGAAACATCAATGATGTTGCGCGAAGGCGGAGGGAGTGCCTTAAATGCAACAAGCGGTTTACCACCTATGAAAAACCGGAATCGCTTGACATAAGTGTGATAAAAAAAGACGGGAAAAGAGAGCCTTACCAAAGGGAAAAGTTAACCAAAGGTATAAAAATTGCCTGCCAGAAAAGGGCGGTAAGCCCGGAAAGAGTTGAGAGAATTGTTACAGACATAGAAAACAGGGTAAAGGGAAGGAAATCAAAAGAAATACGCTCCAACGTTATTGGGGAGATTGTAATGAGAAAGCTAAGGATGATAGACAAAGTGGCATACATAAGATTCGCATCTGTTTACCGCTCGTTTGAAGACATAAAAGAATTTGAAAAGGAAGTTAAAGCTTTGAAGAGGTGATTTAATGGGAAATGATATTGTAACAAAGCAAAGAGGTGTTTTGAAAGGAAGAATTGAAAAACAGAAAAAAGAACTTGAAACTGCTGAGAAATTCAACAAGTATGAAGAGAAAAGGCTTAAAGTCATAGAAAAGTATCATCATCTTGTCAACAGCCCCAGGCCTGACATAAAATTTGACCTTTCTGAAAACGGAAAAACCGTTCTGGAAAAAAGATATCTCAAGAAAAACCAGAAAGGAGAGATTGTAGAAACTCCTGAGGAAAGGCTTTGGAATGTTGCGGTTTACATCGCAATGGGAAGGGCCGTGGTTGATGAAAAGGAAACAGAGGATTCCATATATCAAAGGGCAAGGTCATATTATGAAAGCATGGCCTCCAAAAAGTTCATACCAAACTCTCCCACCTTAATGAATGCAGGGAAGGATTTAGGGCAGCTGTCTGCCTGTTTTGTCCTGCCTGTGGAAGACAACACAGAAGGAATATTCAAGGCAATAAAGCATACCGCCCTGATACACAAGAGCGGGGGAGGCACTGGCTTCTCATTCTCCAGGCTAAGGCCGAGAAATGACCTTGTCTCAACCACTCACGGGGTCGCCTCAGGGCCTGTCTCATTTATGAGGGTGTTTGACGCTGCCACAGAAGAGATAAAGCAGGGAGGCACCAGAAGGGGAGCGAATATGGGAATTCTTAACGTGGACCACCCTGACATCCTTGAATTCCTTGAATGCAAAAAAGACGGCAAGCAGAACCAAAACTTCAACATTTCCATAGGGATAACAGAGGACTTTTACAACAAGGCATTGAAAGATGAAGAGTATGAGCTGATCAATCCTCGGACAGGAGAGGTTGTGGAGAAGCTGAAAGCAAAGGAGGTGATGGACAAGATAGTGGCAGGCGCGTGGACAAATGGGGAGCCCGGAGTTGTTTTTATTGACAGGGTCAATGAAAAGAATCCTACCAGAAAAATAGGAAAGATTGAAAGCACAAATCCGTGCGGAGAACAGCCGCTGCTTCCATATGAGTCGTGCAATCTCGGCTCCATAAACCTCATAAAATTAGTTAAAAATAATGAATTTGATTACAAATTACTGGCTGAGCAGGTAAAAAGGGCTGTTGAGTTCCTCAATGATGTCATAGACATAAACTTCTACCCTCTCCCCGAGATATGGGAAATGACCAAGGGAAACAGGAAGGTAGGGCTGGGAGTTATGGGATTTGCCGACATGCTGGTTAAACTAAGGATGCCCTATGATTCTGAAGAAGCTTTGGAAATCGTCGAAAAGATAATGGAAACAATATACGCCGCGGGGCGGGAAGCATCCCAGGAGATGGCAAAAAAATACGGAGCTTTCCCTAATTTCAAGCAAAGCGTTTTTGCTGAAGGAAACGAAAAGCCCGTAAGAAATGCTACCATCACCACCATCGCTCCCACAGGAACAATCAGCATAATAGCAGGAGCTTCCAGCGGCATAGAGCCCTACTTTGCCATAGCCTTTGTGAGAAAAAAAGTCCTTGACGGCGACCCAATGCCTGAAGTGAACCCTTATTTTGTTGAAATTGCAAAGGAAAAAGAATTTTACAGTGAAGAGCTTATGAAAAAAATTGCAGAGACAGGCACTGTGCAGGAAATAGAGGAAGCGCCCCAGGAGATAAAGGACATTTTCAAGACAGCCCTGGACATTTCCCCTGAATGGCACATCAAGATACAGGCCGCATTCCAGAAATATACTGACAATGCTGTTTCAAAAACAGTTAACTTTCCGGAACACGCAACCCCTGAAGACATTCGGCAGGCATATGATTTGGCGCATCAGCTGGGATGCAAGGGGCTTACTGTTTACAGGGACAAGTCCAGGGACCAGGTGTTAAACATAGGTGAGGGAAAACAGGAAGACTCGCTGGAGCTTAAGAAAGCGCAGCTTAATGAGCTGAGAAAGATAACTTATGGAAAAGACCTTGGCAGGGGAAAGGTTCTCCCTGCTTTGGTTATAAGAGAGCCGGTTTCAGATAACCCTGTTGAAACCGAACACTTGTACGTCACTCTGGCTTATCGCGACGGGTTCGTATGGGAAACCTTCCTTAACTCAAAGGGGTGGGCTGCAGGCACTTACGAGGCAATCACAACCAATGCCATTCACACTTCAAGAAGGCTTCAGCAGGGGGAAAGCCCTCACGAAATCGCAAAGGACATTCTGGGAACGCCGGGACCGAGCATAGGCCAGGACAAGTTCGGAAAGAATTTCTCTGTCTCAGACGCGCTTGCGCACAGCCTGCTGCTGGACAGGTTTATGGGCTTTGACCAGTTCAGCAGGGAGCTTGCAGAAAAGATGATAGAAATGGAAACATTAATGCTCAGGGGCCTTATAACAACTTACAATAACAGGATAGCCAAGGCAGAGATTATGTCCAACCAGATAATGCAGCTCAACGGAGGATCGGTCGCTATGGAATCCTCTGCTTCTGAAGGTGAGAATACAGCACTCCCAAAAAAGCCCTGCCCGGGATGCGGAAACACCCATTACAATGTCGTGAATATGGGGGGGTGTGAATACAACGACTGCTGCTGGATCTCACCAAAAGGATGCGGTTAATTAGGCTATTGGGTTTCTTTTTTAATTAAGTCTCTCTTTTTCAAATATTTAAGTCCCCTATATGCTATATTCATAAAAACATCCATACCAATAACACCATACCCAACACCCTCTACAAATTCTGAACCTGATGTATGCCCAGTATATGCAAATGCAGCACCGGCTATTAATGCAGCTAGAGCAAGTCCGCTAAATATTATGTTATTCTCTGTGTCTGCTTTTTCTATAATAATCCTTTTTTCTAAATCTTCTGTCATTTTGTTTTATTCTTGAATTCCTTATATCTTAAGATGTCCCGTCTTTTATAAACCTCGCGTATGTTACCATTTGACAGGGATGATATATCCACATTTAAAGCTGAATCTGCAAATCCTAATGAGAAGATTATTAAATCCCTGTTAAACACCATCCTTATGGCTTTGAGAGGATTAGTGGGATTCTTGCTGGTACTTGCCATTGCCCTAAGTTTTGGAAACTACATCTTTCTTAATTTCACTGATTATGATACAGGAAAGCAGTTCTTTCCCGGGATGATCGCGGAACAGGTTGAAAAAGAGAGCTCTGAGGACAGCCTCAGGAGAGCGGAAACTTATGTGAGAAGGGAATGCGAAGACAAGGAGAGTGTTGAGCTTAACATAACCAGGGAGCCCTTGGATATTGACTGCTCGCAGGTTGATGAGATTTCCTTCAGGGCACTGCTTTCAAACTCCATATATGATGCCATCTATTACAAGGAATATGACTGCGGATTTTTCAGCTGTTTTGCTGAAACAGAAACATTCCCCGCGCTTATAGCCCGGCAGTCCCGTGAAAAATACAGGACTTACCACTGGTTCCTTATAATAACAGATATCATCCTTGCAGTCCTGCTTTTCCTTGTTTCAGAAGGATGGGTGAGGAAAGCCAGTGCTTTCGGATATGTGTTCCTGATTTCAGGTATAGGCATTCTTCCTTCGGTTGCTATACAGGAGATTTTCACGAGCGCAGGGTTTTTCAGGAACCTGGTTTACATTCAGGTAGCTATGCTGGTTTTGGGCATTGCCCTGCTGGCATTGGCGGTGATTTTTAATAGAAAACAAAAAGAGGTGCAATACAAAAATGCCGAAGATAATAGTGGAAACAGATAAGTGCATTGGCTGCGGGGCTTGTCAGGCGGCCTGTGAGAAATTTTTTGTGCTTGAAGGTGACATAATCACATTAAAAGAAGCCAGGAAAGTTGAAAACAACCAAGAGCTGGAAGTTGAGGATTTGAAATGCGCAAGCGACGCCGTGGACATATGCCCTGTCCAGTGCATAAGGACAGAAAAATAAGAAATTTAAGAACAAAATAAATTTATTTTGTTCTTGGTTTGGCAGTTACTTTTTTCTTTCCAAGATACTCATCCTCCCATACGGGCAGGGTAAGCTTCTCTATTTCCTCGTCAAATTCTTCAAGGGCTTCCCAATATTCCTCTGACTCAAGGGCTGCCTGGGCATCCTCATTCTCCCCTTTTATGTCAGGAGTCGCTATGTTCTCTTTCCAGTTCCTTGCGTGGTCCCTGATTGAGCAGGGCATTAGCCAGTTACATTTCTTCTTCGCATAGTCTGTCTGCCATTTTCTTCCCCTTTCAAAGAAGTCTGACTTCACAGCGTCCACAAGCGACTTGCCCTCTGCGTAAAGGTCCTTTATGTTGTGCTTGTAGTAAGGCACGAACACGCAGGGCATTATTTTGCCATCCCAGTTTATGTACAAATATCCTGTCCCATTTTTGGCATATGCAAGACATCCGTCTGACAACACCCCTGAATTCCAGAAGTCCGCGATGCTGTATTTTTCTTCAGCAAGAAATTTCTCCCATTTCCTGTAAAGCTTTATTCTCTGCTCAGGGCTTATTGTAAGCTTCATAGCCCTTCTGCCGTGCCCCACAGGCATCAGCTGGAACTGCCACATATAGGAAACTCCCTGTTTGTTAAAAAGGAAGTCGTAAAACTTTTCAGACAATAATATGTCAACATTTTTTGTTGTGGTCGTCACTGACACGCCGAAGGGAACGCCGGCATCCCTTAAATTCTTGAAAGCAGTCAGCACCTTTTTGAAAGCTCCCTTTCCCCTTCTTTCATCAGTCTCCTTCTCCATTCCTTCCACAGATATGGCCACTGTGACATTTCCCAGCTCTGCCAGCTTCCTGGCTATGGAAGGGGTTATGAAATGGCCGTTTGTGTAGACAAGGAAGAACATCTGGTCATATTTTTTCCAGGTATCAAACAGGGTTTTGCCCTGGTCCTTGTAAAGAAATGGTTCTCCTCCGCTGATTGTCATAAATCTTTGGTGATACTTGTTATAGCATTCGTCGCAAACCTTGTCAACGATGTCATATGGCAGGGTGTTGAACTTTGTTCCCGGCACTGCTGCATAGCAGCCCTCGCATTTGAGGTTGCACTTGCTTGTTGGTGAAAGCACAATGAAGCCTGGGATAACGCTGTATTTCTTTTTTGCTTCCTCTATTTTTTCAGGGTCTTTCATAAGGGCGTTCCTTACAAAGACTTTCATCATCCCTCTCATAACATCCCTTGAGATGTAGCCCTTGTCAACATTTCTCAAGGCGCATTCAAGTGTCGCGACAAGCCACTGGTACTTCTTCTCGCGAACGTGCCTTAGGCTGTCCGGGTTTTCCGGATTTTCAACAAGCTCCTTGTGAAGCTTTTTCAGAAACATCTTCATTAAAGGCGGCCTGAGGATCCTTTTGGAATAGATTATTTTGTCTAAAAGCGTTAAGTATATGCCTTCTTTAATTGTCATTTATTGCACCCCCAGCTGACTGTAAAAAGAGGAGAATTGCCCATTTATAAGCTTTTCTATCCTTAAGTTATTATTTGCCAAACTCAATTATGGACAGGAGCTTGTCAGAAACCACTTTTCCTGTATTTGAGTCTATCTTGACATTCAATGTTTTGAATGCCCTTGTAACAAAAGTGACGTTCCACACCTGGCCCACAGGAAGGTGCTGCAATATTGCTATTTGCTTGACAGGGCTGTGCTCCTTGTATTTTTCCTTCTGAAGCTCTTCTGCTATTTTGAGGGCTTCGTCCACCCCGATTTTAACCCCATCAATGTTTATTGGATTCATAATTGTTTCCTGCTCCTTGAAAACCTCTGCCTCAGGATTTTTGGTGATAGATTCCTTGTCTATAATAAAAGTGGTTATCTTGTCACTTGCCTTGCTGTAATAGCCAATCTGAATGGCGTTTTTGTTTGCCTCGTCCAGCATGTAAAAGACGTGCACGAGGAAAGCGTCAGGATTGTCCTTCTTGTATTCCACGAATTCCGGAGAATTCTCCAGCCTTTTTATTGCTTCAAGCATACAAAACCAAAGTCCCGATGCATTTAAAAGTTTTATTGATATTTCCAGCTTATGCGGGAGGAACTCAAAAAACTTCTGGAGAAGCAGCAGTACAGGATTGTGGGGAGACATTCAGCATCAAAAGTATGTGAATATGTAAAGAAGTCATTAACAGGGAAGGATGTTTGCTACAAGAACACTTTTTATGGAATTCAAAGCCACAGATGCGTGCAGATGACCCCAACGCTGAATTATTGCCCCAATGAGTGCGTCTTCTGTTGGAGGGCGATGGATGAAGAATTCAACGAGGGGACAACAATAAAAAAAGAGGATTCTCCTGAGAAGATAGTCAACGGTTGCATTAATGAACAGCTGCAAATGATTGTGGGGTTCAAGGGGAACAAAAATCTTGACTGGGAAAGATATGAGGAATCCCAAAATCCGCTTCATTTTGCAATCTCACTTTCAGGCGAGCCGGCAATTTATCCTAGGCTGAAGGAAATGGTTGAGATCATCCGCAAAAAAGGCATGACTTCCTTTGTCGTTTCAAACGGGATGTATCCTGAGAAACTCAGAGAAATAAGGCCGACCCAGCTTTATGTTTCTGTTTTTGCGCCGGACGAGGAATTATACAACAAGATTTCAAGAACAAAGCAGGATGATGCGTGGAAAAAATTGATGCAGTCAATGGATGTTCTGAATGAGCTTAGAAAAGGGGGTGTCAGGACCTGCCTGAGAATAACTGCAATTAAAAATATGAACATGATAAAGCCGGAGAGCTATGCAGGAATAATAAGAAGAGCCAATCCAACGTTTGTTGAGGTAAAATCCTATATGTGGGTGGGCTTTTCCAGATTGAGGTTAAGGGATGAGAATATGCCTTTGCATAAGGAAACAAAAGCCTTTGCAGAGGAAATAGCGAAACACTGCAATTACAAGGTTATCGATGAGAAAATGGAGTCCAGGGTTGTTTTGATGATGAAGGAAGAAGACATCAAAAACAGGTTTCTTAGCTAAATTTATGCCTGCTTTTGACGTATTCTTATTTTTATTCTTGCATGGCAATAGTGCAGTCGAACCAAACAAACAAAAAAAGAATAATGCGAGACAAAATAAATAATTTTTTAGTTTAAAATAAAAAATAAAATTAAATAACAACCAGCATTCCCTTGGGGCCCGGATTCACTAGTCTTGTTTTTCCCATCCTGTCTTTTGCCCCGAATGTCTCGTGGAAATGACCGCAAATGTGCAGCACAGGCCTTAATTTTTTAATGTATTTGGTGAATGACCTGCACCCCCTGTGCTCATCCCACAACAAGTCCAGTTTTGTGCCGTGTGCGGGGCCGTGCGTGACCAATATCAATTTTTCATCTGGATTTATCTTTGCCTTGTTCTTTTCAATGAATTTTTCAAAATCAGGCTCTTTACTCTCAAATCCCGTGCCTCCGTAGCCGATAAAAACATATTTTCCTATTTTGTGAACCTTCTTGTGGATGAAAAAAAGGTTTTTCAGCCCCTGGCATAATGTTTCTGTTATTTCCTCCCCTTCGTGGTTGCCGTGTATCAGGAGCACATTTTTGCCGATCTTGTTTATCCTTTCCAGGAAGGTTTCCAGCTCCTGCTCAAAAATTGAGATATCCCCTGCACAGACTATCAAATCAGCGTTTTTCGCCTTTTTTTCCACTTCCTTGATGGACGTGAGGCTTTCGTGAGGGTCTGCAAATGCGACTATTTTCATTTTAAATGGCTTGATGCTTTATAAATTAAATGTTGTGATACCACTTGCAAGTTAATAAAATGGCAAGATTTATATAGCTGACGGTTATATCTCCAGTAAAATGAAAGTAATTAAATTCGGCGGCGGCTCGCTTGAAAATTATGAAAATATGTATAACTCTGCTCGGGTTGTTAAAAAAAGGTGCCAGCCTGGTGATATCGTTGTTGTTTCTGCATTAGGAGGCGTAACTGACAAGCTCATTGAAGCAGGTAAAAAGGCACACTCCGGGCAAAGTTATTATCCCTTTTTTAAGGATATTAAATCACAACATGATAATATATGCATTGAGTCAGGAGTCTGGCCCAGGATTCTGGATGACGATTTTTCTGCACTTGAAAATACGCTTAAAAATCCAGAAGAGGATTTCAGGAAATGGCTTGACCTGGTGGAGTCATTTGGGGAAAAGGTGAGCTCAAAGTTGTTCGCTGCATTTTTGGCAAGAGAGACAGAAACAGATGCCAGGCCTTTTTTCACAGGAAACCCCAATGTTGGCTATTTTGTAAGCGACAATCACGGTGATGCAGAGCCTCTCCCTGAAGTTTCAAGGGAAAAAGTCAGGGAAAACTTCTTAGGGCAAAAATTTCTTGCTATTGTTTCCGGCTATATAGGCGTTAATCCTGAAAAAAGAGAAATCTATACAGGTGGCAGGGGAGCGTCTGATTTAGTGGCAACACAGATAGCCAATTATCTTGGAGCAGAGGGTGTTGAGTTATGGACTCATGTTAATGGAGTCATGACTGCGAATCCTGCAATAGTTCCAAATGCAAAAACCATCAGCGACTTGTGCTATGAAGAAGCAGAGCAGCTTTCAAGATGGGGAGCTAAGCTGCACCCCAGGTGCATACCTCCTGCTCGGGAAGCTGATATGCCTATTTATGTATTTAACACGCTTGACCCAGAAGGAGCTTACACAGTTATTGGCCCGGAACAATGTGAAATTAAAGGCGTTGTTAAAGGTATAACCATGGATCCCAAAGTGAATGACATAATCATAAAAGTCAAGACAAACAGGATGGTTGGCGGAAGGGGCTTTTTGAAATTAATAGGTGAGGGAGCGGAAGAGCTTGACATTGGATTAACTTCCTCTTCTGAAAACAGCATTAGCTTCACCATAGGCGAATCAGATGCGGAGATATTGGAATCTGAATCTGTTAAAAAACTGAAAAAGATAGGGATTGTCGAAACAAGGTACAACAGAAAAAATGTCTTTGCAGTAGGGAGAGGAATGGAAGGAACTGCAGGGGTTTCCGGAAGGCTGTTTAGCGCAGTAGGAAAAGAAGGGATAAACATAGAGCTTATCTCACAGGGAAACGAGATAAATATAGGATTCGCAGTCAAAGCTGAAGATGCAGAGAAAGCTGTAAGAGCAGTTCATAAAGAATTCTTTGAATGAAAATGGAGTTTCCCAAAAGATTCGGAACAGCAGTGCACAAAAAAGGCAGCAGGTGCTGGATGCACCTTCCTGCTTCAATAGCAGACACTTTCAAGAAGGAAGGCATTGCAGTGTATGAACAGGAAAAAGGCCTGCTTGTGGGGTATTCAGAACAAAGGCACACTCGACTTGCGGAAAGATTAAGAGATGCTATTGATTATGATGACATTTTCTGGATGGATGATTTTCTGAGAAGGGATGATGCTTATGAATTACTTATGAATAATGCAACAGAACACGTGCCAATAAAAGGCAGGCAGAAGATATGGCTGCCAAAAAAGCTTGCCCCTGAAAGACCCTGCGCTGCCGTGGTTTCCATAGTTGACAATGAAAGGTTCTCAATAGAATACTTACTTTGATTTTCTGAAAGCCTCATTCACCAGATTTTCAGGCCAGCCCTCTTCAAGCAACCTTTGCCTTATTTTCTCGTCAGCAAAGCCTTCACTCTCAGCCTCTTTGACATACTCTTCAATCTCTTCCACAAGCTTTTCCCTCTGCCTTTCCTCAGGTTTTTTATAAACAGCCTGAGCCTTGTGATGCCTGACTGCCAGCACAATAAGTACGACCAGCAGTCCTGCCAGGAAGGCAGGAGGCAGTATTTTCTGAAGGGTCAGGCCTTCTGCAGGCATTTCTTCCACTGGCTCTCCTTCCGGCTCAGCAGCAGGAGGCGGTGTTGGCGCTATCCTGTTGATGTCAAAAGTCACGTTGTTGCCTGTTATTTCCTTTAAGGTAACGGAAACCTCATTTACGCTGTCATTATTTATGTCAAATTCTTCTGCAGTGTTCACAAACACCTCTTTGGAGACGGGCTCAGACCTGAATTCAAACACCGCGCTTGAGAGTGAAACATCTCTGATTGCAACATTATGGATTTCTCCCTCAATCCTGAATTTGTATGTTTCATTCAGTGAAAGGTTCACTTCAAGAGGAGTGTAAGGCAGTTCTGTTATTCTTTCCACTTCAACTTCCTCAACATCCGCAGTAACATTGGTCCTGTTTTTCTCAAAAGAGCCTATAAGGGGAGGGAGATTGACGCTCACCCCTTTTTTTCTTGATACAGGAGAAGGTGGGGGGAGTTTTTCCTCCTCCAATACAGTGAAATTTCCTGAAGAGACATTAATGTTTCTACTGGTGTCATTTGCGAGGACAGTGAAATTATACAAGCCTGCTGATTTGGTGTTGTTAAAAGTGTTGTTGAATACCTGAGTGTTTCCATCCTCAACTAGACTCAGAGAAATGGCCGAGCCATTCGGCAAAGAGATATTTGCCGAAACTGTATCCACGCTGTCATAATAAGCGTCTGTGACATTTACGCTGAAAAGGACTTTTTCATCTTTATCATATTCATCCTTATCAGGGGAAATTATGGTTACAGCAGGGGCAGTTAGGTCATTGACAGTGAAATTGGCAGAGGTTATGTTGCTGTTCCCCACCTGATCGGTCATATTAATTGTCACATTGTACAGCCCTGGCTGCGTGGTATTTCCAAAAGTATTGTTGTACCACCAATCGGTTCCGTTGTATGGCAAATTCAGCTCCATCGAAGCAGAACGCCAGGAAATGGTGGCAGTTACATTGCTTTGCTCTGAAAGATTGACAGAAATTGTCACGATATCTGTCTGGTTGAACTGCGAGCCAGGAGAAGGAATGATGCTAAGGACTTTAGGGGGAGTGGTGTCAGGATTCTGCAAAGTGGTGAAATCGTAAACTCCTGACTCGTTGCAGTTTCCGTAAACATCACAGCTGGTGACATTGTAATAATAAAGAGTGTTGTTTAACAATCCGCCAAGATTCACAACAAGAGGTGTTGAAAAGCTCTGGTTAAAAGCGGAACTGCCCAGGGCAAGAGTAGTCCCGTAATCAACAGTGCCGTTGGCATTTTCTGTAATGTCAAAGCTTATATTGGCAGTTTCATTAGTGACGCTGACATTAGTCACATTTTCCACTCCCGGCGGAATGCTGTCAACAAAGAAGAACACCTGAGAAGAATTCACATTATCAGCAGAATCATTAGCATAAACAGTTACGTTATTATCACCCTGCAAAGCCGTGAACGTTACATTGGCACAGCCTGACAAGGCAATGTCCTGACCAGTCACATTAGTAAACCAACAACTATCAAGACTAACATCACTAACAGTAAAATTCAAGTCAATATTTGTGTAAGTATAATTCGTGTTATTCACCGGAGAACTTACAGTTATAACAGGACTAACAGAATCAACATAAAAAAACACCTGAGAAGAATTCACATTATTAGATGTATCATTCGCATAAACAGTAACATTATTATTCCCTTCCAAAGCAGTAAAAGAAACGTTTTGACAATTCATAAGCGTTTCATTCTGACCAGTAACATTAACAAACCAGCAGCTATCCAAATAAACATCAGAAACAGTAAAATTCAAATCCATAACATCACTACCATACCAAGAATCATTCACAGGCTCCTGAACAGCAAGAGCAGGAGCAACAGTATCATTCACAGTGAAGTTTCTCGTCCCAGAAGCATTGCTCAGGTCCCCATCAGAACAATTCACGCTCCAGTTATATCCCCCAAGAGTTACATTTACATAAAAATTTGTAATAGTGTTATTCTGCACAGAAGTGTTAGTCTGATTCAGGTTGCCGTTGACGTATAAACCGCAGATTAAAGTAAGATTAAACTCATCAGTCACTGTGAAATTCAAAGTAACATTGTTGGTATTGTTTACCTGGGCGTTGTTATCAGGCTTGTTCAAGATAACAACCGGAGCAGCATTTATTCTCGTAATGTTAAACCAGGTAGTTTCTGTATCATTAACATTGCCAGAAGTATCATTAGCGATTATGGTTACATTATAGACACCAAGATATCCTGCCGTGTTCGTGAAAGTGTAATTATAGATTTCAGAATCGTTGTCCATCACACCCTGAAAACTGCCCATAGCCCAGGTAACATTAACCTGGACAACATCCAAGTTGTTATAGAAAGGGTCGGTGGCATTGGCAGTTATATCAACCGCAGTTCCATTCGTATAGTTGCTCCCTACTTCAGGAGTCACATTAACAACAAGAGGAGCTGTAACGTCATTCACAGTAAAGTTGGTATATGAAACATTGCCGTTGCCAAAAACATCAGTAGCATTAAAAGTTACATTATACAGTCCCACAAAAAAGGTATTGTTAAATGTTGAGTTATAAAACCAATCAGTGCCGTTGTAAGACAAATTAACAATTTCCGAGTTAGAATTCCAGGTAATGTTAGCAGTAACATCACTGCTTTCAGAAACATTAACCTGCAGCCTGACTGTATCTGTCTGATTAAACTCGGAATCCGCTGGGGGCAAGATATTTGCATTGTCAAATATAGGGGGCAGGCTGTCAACAAAGAAGAACACCTGAGAAGAATTCACATTATCAGCAGAATCATTAGCATAAACAGTTACGTTATTATCACCCTGCAAAGCCGTGAACGTTACATTGGCACAGCCTGACAAGGCAATGTCCTGACCAGTCACATTAGTAAACCAACAACTATCAAGACTAACATCACTAACAGTAAAATTCAAGTCAATATTTGTGTAAGTATAATTCGTGTTATTCACCGGAGAACTTACAGTTATAACAGGACTAACAGAATCAACATAAAAAAACACCTGAGAAGAATTCACATTATTAGATGTATCATTCGCATAAACAGTAACATTATTATTCCCTTCCAAAGCAGTAAAAGAAACGTTTTGACAATTCATAAGCGTTTCATTCTGACCAGTAACATTAACAAACCAGCAGCTATCCAAATAAACATCAGAAACAGTAAAATTCAAATCCATAACATCACTACCATACCAAGAATCATTCACAGGCTCCTGGACTGTTAAGAAAGGAGCTGAAACATCCTGGACTGATATGTTGTGAACAGCGTCGTATGAAGAGTTTGTGTCACAGCTTAAATTAACTGTTATGTTCACTTTGCCTATCAGCTCTGCGGTTAAATTCCAGGTTTCAACTGTGGAATTGCCTGCCGTAATATTTCCCAGAGTATGTAGGAAGGTTTCAGTTGATGTTATGTTAATAACAGACTCATTTGTGATGCTTAAGCTGGCATTGCACCCTGTCGCGTTGCCTGTGCCGTTGTTGGTTATGTTAGCGTAAACCTTGAACTCGTCGCTTATATTGAAAACAGAGTTATTTGCAGGGGATGTTATGTTAACTGTGAGGTTCACAAAAAGAGTTTCCTGCAGTATTCCGTAGGTGCTGGCAGGATTCAAACTGGACAAGCCAAGAACATTATTAGTTGTGTCAGGGCTGTCATTCAGCAATTCCCACTGATTTGTGCTGTTATACACCCACAGCTCAAACAAAGACTCGTCATAACCAGAAAGCTCTGATTCATCCCAGCTCCAATTTATTTTATTAATGCTAATGCTGCCTGTCGTGTTAACAATGTCAACGAACTTATTTGCGAAGCTCTCACGATTAGCAGGCAAGGCAGAAGAATTAACAGACCAGTTAATGAAATACTCGTCGCCGATGTTCAGGCTATCATAAATATCCAGAACAGTATAGTTTTCCAAAGTTCCGGAAGGGTTTAGAAAAAAAGCATTAGTCATTTTGAAGACCTGCCCTATAGTTTCAAAATTTACATAAAGGTCATAGCTGTTATCATATAATTTATTTCCATTCAGGTCAGCCACAGAATCGTGTATTTCAATTCCGCGCCCATTTCCAAAAGCAGAATTATTTATCAGGCTGGCAGAGTGGCTATAACCAGCTATATAAAAGCCCTTTTGGGTGTTTAAAACAGCAGAGTTGTTAATCAAAACACTCTCCCTGCTTGACGATGAAAACTGAAAACCTATTGTATTGTTATTAGCAGTATTATTCACTAAAGTAGCGTTATCAGCACTATCAAGGTAAAAACCATAATTAAATCCCTTAACATTACAATTGTTAACAGTGACATTGTCAAACCCAGTAACATTAATGGCATAATCAGAGCTTCCGGGGCTCAAGCTCTTGTTAAAAAGAATATGATAACCAGCGCAGTCAAGGGTAACATCAGATGTATTAATATGCAATCCAACGTCACTGCAGTTTGTCAAGTTAGCTTCCAAAACAGTATTCTCATTAACAAGATCACCACAGTCCAACAATGAACGCTGCAATATTCCGTAGGTGCTGGCAGGATTCAAACTGGACAAGCCAAGAACATTATTAGTTGTGTCAGGGCTGTCATTCAGCAATTCCCATTCATTAGTGCTGTTGTATTTCCATAACTCAAAACGAGACTCGTCATAACCAGAAAGCTCTGATTCATCCCAGCTCCAGTTTATTGAATCAATGCTGACGCTGCCGGAATAATTAACAATATCCACAAACTTGTTGGCAAAACTGGAACGAAGGTAAGGCAATCCAGAAGAATTAGCAGACCAGTTAATATAATACTGGGTACTTGATCCGACAAAGTCTTCTATAGAAAGCCTGGTATAATTATCAAAACTTCCTGCAGGGTTAAGAAAATACATATCAGTCATATTAAACCCGAAAGAGTCAAAACCATAAAAGCGGACATCATTTGTATTATTGTAAGCTATGTTATTATCCATTTTTAGGTTGTAAGCATCAAGAAAATGAAACCCCTGCGAATTACTGAAAGCTGTGTTGTTGTAAAGCGTATTATTCGCAGAGTCTGCAACGTCAAATCCGGCACCATTGGCGCCGGAAGCTGAGTTGTTTAGAATAATGTTATTATTACAATTGTCAAAGAAGTTAAATCCTGTAGTCTGACTGGAAGAGTGAGCAGAATTGTTAATGAAAGAGTTGTTTGAGGACTGAAAAAGATCAAAGCCATAATCAGATGAATTAAAAACGGTGTTGTTAATGATTGTGAAATTGTGTGTGTGTCTAAAATAGAGACCCTGGCTAAACCCTTCAACATTACAGTTTTTAATGGTAATGTTTTCCTTATTAGATACATTTATGCCAATATCCTGGTATAGCATTGGACTTAAACTCTCATTAAACCTTATCCAATAACCAGCGCAGTCAAGAGTGATGTCAGAAGCGTTGATATGCAACCCTACGCCGGTGCAGTTTATCAAATCCTCATCCATAGTTGCGCTTGATGTTACTATGCTGTTACAGGTTAAATTGTTATTTTGCAGTATTCCATAAATACTCTGAGGGTTAAAGTTTGACAAGCCTATGTGACCTTCCCCCGGGCTGTTGTTTTTCAGCTTCCAGGAATCCTCCTCAAAAGCCCACAACTCAAATTTTGAAGGGTTGTAAGAAGGAGTCCCTCCTTCACTCCAGTGCCAGGTTACAGAATCAATACTTACTGGGTCTGAAAAGTCGTAAAGCCTTATTTCTACATACTTGTTCTCAAAACTAATGTGGTCTTCAGGAAGGGGTCCTGAAGCATTGGACCAGCTCACAGCATATGCCCTATTAGCCAGTATAGAGTCGTCAATGCTCAGCTCGGTGTAATTTTCCAAGAGCCCTGAAGGGCTGTCAAATACTGAATGGGACATATTGAAGAAAAATGGCGATTCGCCAGTGTTATCCACTATAAAATCAGGGCTGTTATTGTAAAACCTCCCTCCAGTAATATGAGTGTTGTTGGCAAATTTCAAAACAATGCCCCCATGATAATTGTTAGTGACATTATTGTTTCTTAAAGAAATGTTATAGGTTGAACTAAGATAAATTCCGGAATAAAAGCCCACTATATTGCAATCTTTAATGGTGACGTTGTTAAAACCAGAAACATTTATTCCAAAATGTGAAGGTGGGGGAGGGTTTGAATCGTGCGTTATCGAATAGCCCTGACACCTTAGAGTAATATCAGAAGCGTTTATATGAAGCCCTACTCCAGGACAGTCAGTAATGTCCCCCTCCAATTCTGAAGTCTCATTAACAGATTTGCCGCAGTCTGTACTTCCATCACCGCCATAGGCAGCAAAACCTGTATAGTCCAAGTTGAGGGAGACAACAGCCAAAAGCAGGGCAAATCCCACTGCTACAGCTCCTAAAATGCCTGCATTAGCTTTTCTTGACAAAAAAACACCTCTAAGCAGTCTTTAAACATTTTACCTTTATAAATATAACCTTAAAAGGGTAAAGTCAAGTATTCTATGTTAGCGCTGGTGCTGCCTGGCGCAGTTGCCAACCAAAACCTTCAGATTACAAATGAATCGGGTTCAGAAGCGATTAAATAATCGAACGGAGCGCAGCACCAGCTTTTGCACAATTAACTTGAATTAACCCCTTAAAATAGAAGCAGGAAAAAGGCTAAAACCCAACATCTTTTGCTATTGACTGCACCGCCTTTATGGCAATTTCAAGGAATTCATCCAGGGTCAGGCCGAGCTGTTCGCACTCCATAATGATGTTCCTGCTTATCGCCGCTGCAAACCTCTTGTCCTTCATTTTCTTCTTAAGGCCTGAGACTTTCATACCTTCCAGGCTTCCTCTCATCAGGGCATATGCGTGTATCAGCCCGGTCACTGTCTCTGCAGCTGCAAGGGCGTGCTCCACCTTTCTCGTCCTCTTCTTTTCCTTCAGCCCTGCGCATTCAAACCCGTATCCGTGCGACAGGACAATCTGGATAAACTCATCGTCAAAGCCAGCTTCCCTTAAAATTCCAGGGGCTTTTGTCAAATGCTCTTCAGGATTGTTCTTCGTTATGCCCCAATCCACATCATGAAGCAGTCCAAGCATTTTCCAGTAATCCTTGTCCTCTCCCAGTTTCTCAGCAAGCGCTCCCATTATTGCCTCACTCTCAAGATAATGGGGAAAGTCTGACTTGTCCTTGTTGTACTTTTCCAAAAGCTCTATGGCCTGCTCTCTTGTTATTGGCAATATCATTTTTTAAGCAGAAATTAAATTTTCAACCTGCAATTCCCTCAAAATATCCGGATTTCTTTCCCTGACAAATAATATCTCAATCCCGATTACCTCTCCTGATTCGTCAAAGTCAAGAACAGTGTTCTCACCTATTTCTTTTGTGCTGTGAACTTTACTGTCCCTCAGCTTGATGTATATAGCGTCCGCTTCCGGGTCATATTTTATTCTCATTTTACAAAATAAGAGGTTATTACCTTTATATACTTTTCCTTGACAAAGACAACTTTTAATATTTTACCATTAAGCTTTTTGGTTGCATAGTACTTGTTTCTGTTTCTTCTTGTTAAGCAGGGAGTTTTATTGTTTCTTCTATCCAGATTTTTTCTATTTTACGTTCTTCAATCCGGTCTTCAGCGTGGGAAGTGTAGATAATCTCCATAGTAAGAAGTTTCCCCAAGCAGTTTAAATAATTAGTTTGTAGTGAAAGAGACACAGGAAAATTAAGCCATCAAAATATCTCTGGCAATCTCATAAAGGTTCTCAACGCTTTTTTGCAGTTTTTTTGAATGGAATTTCGGCTTCCATTTCAGCTCAGCCAGGGAATCGCTTATCGCGAATAATGCTGCAATTTCAACATTCCTTACCTGCGCAACTGAGAACAATGCAGATGCTTCCATCTCAACCACAAGCACTCCCTCATTTTGGTAATGCCTGGCCTCCTCTACTGTTTCCCTGTAAGGTGCGTCTATGGTCCAGCTGGGCCCAAGAAAATATTTTATTTTATTCTCATCCATATATTTCTTTAACTTTTTTAGCATTTTATCTGAAGGGTAAGCATACTTTGCATACTTGATGTAGTGATGGCTTGTCCCCTCATCACGAACAGATTTGTTGCACAATACTATGTCCCCCACCTTCAGCTCTTTGCTGAGTGTTCCTGCAGTTCCGACTGTTATGAATTTTTTCACCCCGAAGGCTATCAGCTCTTCAAGTGTTATTGCTGCGACAGGGGAGCCTATCCCGAATTTTCCAACAATTGCTAATTTGTTTTTTGTTTCCTTGAGAAAATGCAGCTCTCCTGTCCAGAAAGGGCTTTTTTTAGTCTTATGCCTGGAGATTATCCTCTTGAATAAGGGTTTGTGATAGCAGATAATAACCCCTTCAGGCGGATTTCCAGAAGGGAACTGCCTCAACCACTTTTTGTATTTAATGAAGTCCTTCGGAGAAACCATTGAGTTGTGCTTGTGCTTGCCTTTAATGTTTGGAAAGGTCATTCCTGCTCTGCTTCCTGAAGCTGCTCAAGAACTTTCGGCTTTTTGGAAAGGGCAGTTTTCATTCTCAGCTGTGCCACATTCTTTCTGGTCTGAAGGTTTTTTATTTTCCCGATCTGCTCATATATTTTTTTAAGTTCCTTGTCAGTAAGCAGGATTATTGTTTCCTTGTTTATTGTGACTGTGAGAGGTCCCTTAATCTCATAATCCTCTGAGAGCATTTTCTGCGATTCACTGTTAATGGCAACAAGCGCCTTGGGATGTATCTCCCTTGATTCTATCTCAGTTGCAGAAAACGTGGCAAGTATTTTTTCCAGCCTTTCTATCTGCTCCTCTGCCTTTTCCCTCTTTTCAGGGGGCATTTTTTCAGCATCCTTTTTCAGCAGGTTTATCAGCCTTTGCAATGCAGCTACAAGTATCTTTTCATTTTCAGGATTTTTATTTTTTGCGTATCTTTCCTTTGCCTTTTCAACTTCTGCCCATCCTGCTTTTGCTGCAGGACTCTCAGCCAGTGCAGTTTCAGAAGAAAAAAGCAGTCTCGCGGCAATCGCGAATGCCGCCAACAATCTTCTCGTTCTTGGTGAAAGTCTGCTAAAAGGCCACATAAATTTAATTGGCTTCTTCTATTTATAAATTTAACTCAAGGTTTATATTCTTTTTTAACCAGAATAAAGGATATGGAGATTAAATGCAGGATTTTTGACACAAGCGCCGGTCCAACAGCACACATTTACGGGAAGGTGCCCCAGTACATCAGCGCATTTCCCGCAGTTTCTGACATAAATGCGAAGCATCTGGGCTCTGCCTGGTACCGCAAAGGCGAAGGGTTTCCGATTGCAAGAATAGACATATGGCTTCCCGAAAGAAAACTTGAAGGCGCGCCCTTCAACATCCTGAACAACTTTGCCTATCACGACCCTGGCAAGGTTCTTGAAGGAAAAAAAGCGATTGTTTATTCCCTTGATGAAAGGATAAGCAGGAAATTGGAGGGGGAGGTTAAAAGAAATGTCAGGGCAGACGTGCTTTCATACTGCGGAAATGACTTGAGCTCTGCAAAGCCCCATTTCGATTCCGTCTCCAACGCCATACTGCCTGTTGTTATTGAAAAAAAGGTGGAAATAGAGACTGGCAAGGGGGAATTTGATGCCCTGTGCAGGACAGGAGTGCACAATATTGACTTCACACTGGGGTGCGTGAGTTACACCAGGAATCTTCAGGGAAACATAACCCACGACCTGACAACGGGATGCGAATACTGCTATTCCTTTGGTAATTACGGGGGGGTGAGGCTAAAGCAGTTCAAGGCTTCCCATCTCGAAGAGCAGATTAAGAAAATAGAAGCTGAGCAGGGCAAGGTAAGGTTCATCAGGCTGGGAAAGAATTCTGACCCTGCGCACGAATGGCTTTATGAGCACAATATGCATTTGCTGGAGCTGGGGAAAAAGCATAATTTCGGGGTTGTTATGGTCACAAAATACCTTCCTTTCATTCCGGGAATGGCAAATGCACTGAAAAAAACAGGCAGCGTTCTCCAGTACAGTTTCGGGTATGAGGAGATGGAACACGGCCCTCTTGCCTGGGGAAGGGACAATGAGTTCAGGATAGAGAACGCTGTCAGGTACAAAAAGGCAGGGGTTAATGTTCTGACCAGGCTGGTGCAGGAAGCCCCTGTCCCGCCAAGTGGGTTTGCAATGAGGATAATGGGTTTGTATGAGAATTATGACATTCCCACAATCTTCAACCCACTGAGAATTATGAATTCAAAGGTTGCAGAAAAGCTGGGCAAAAACTGGAACAGGCTGATTGCAGATCCCAAACAATCATCCTTTCTGGGAAACGACCCTCAGGAAGGAACATATACCAAGAATTCAGGACAGCACAGGCTGATCCCAAGGAAGATACATAAAGATTTTTTAAAGAGATTTGCTGACCCAAAAAAGGGAGGGATTTGCGGAGAAATAGGAAACATTGTTTTCTGTGCAGGATGCGGGGTTTTCCCACCTGTCTCTGCTCACGAAAAAGAAGCGAAAATACCAGTGGAATACAAGAAAAAATTCAAAAGGTTCAAGGGAAGAAAAAGTTTCAAGCTGCCTTTTTGAAGTCAGGCTTCAGAAGGTTTTTCCTTTTCTTTGCCGGACATCTCTGCGCCTGATTTCTTGGAAAGCGTAATCTCTATTGTTGACACCCTGACTTCCTTCCCTTCCTTGTTCTTGAACTCCTCTGACCCAATCTCTATCTTTGTAACGTCCACCTGGTCTGTGAGGAACCTTTTCCTTACTACCTCTGCCACGTCCACAGCCCTGTAAATGAATTTTCCTCTGGCTTTTATTACCACTTCATTGGCGCCCTTTGTAGTGAACTGCATAACCACGCCGGTAACGTAGTTCATAAAAGGCTTTGTCCCTATCAGCATTGCGTTGTCTTCTGCCATTTTTCTCACCCCTAGATTCCTTGTGCTTTTGCAAGCCGCGTTAAGTAACCCGCGATTATGTTCCTTATCTTCTTTGAATGAATTTCCATTCCTTTCAGGAATTCCTTGTTTTTCTCATAGTCCCTGCTTATTTCTTCTTTGTATTTCTCAAAGATTTCATTGGTCGCCCTTTTGACAGGCTGTGTTTTTATTCTTCCCATTCTTTGTTATCCCTTGATTTTCAATGCTTCCTTTAGTTCGTCTTTTTGGAATCCCACTATTATCTTCTTTCCTATCTCTATTACCGGAACCCCGAATTGTCCTGACTTTTCTACCATTTCCCTGGCTTTTTTCTGGTCTTCTGCAACATTAATGTCCTTAAATGATATATTATTCTTTTTAAGAAACTCTTTAGCCTGCTTGCAGTATGGGCAGGTGGGTGTGGAGTATATATTTATCTTTGGCTCGGACTTTTTAGAGGTTTTAGCAGCCTTTTTCACTTCCTTCTTTGCGGTCTTTTTCTTTGCAACAGGCATTTTCCTTTAAAAAACCAGCTAAATTATAAATCTTTTTATTTTCAGTTTTATATACGAAACGTTTATAAATGACCTGTTAACTTCTTTTAAAATGAAAAGGAGTTCGCGGCGTTGGAAAAAAAAAGGACAGATGCGCTGGAAATGGCAGCGCAAGAAGATGAAAAAAGAGAAAAGGAGAAGGAGAGCGCAAGCTTGATAGACTTCTAACATATATACTTAAATTTAAAAAGAGCCGTATTTTTCCCGTGAACTCTATCACCTCCACGAGAAAGAAATGTATGCTTAACATTCAGTTAAGTATGAATTACTGAGTTTTGGATATCCTGAAAGATCCTGCGGCCATAGGAAAAAATTCCCGTTGATCCTGCGGGAGGCTGCTGCTATCAGGGTTCGATAAGCCATGCAAGTCAGGTAGCAATACCGGCGAACTGCGCAGTAACACGTCGATAATCTGCCCTAAGGTAGAGGATAGCCTCGGGAAACTGAGGGTAACACTCTATAAGAGAAGGCTACTGGAATGTGCCTTTTTCCAAAGGCAACGCCTTAGGATGAGTCGGCGCCCGATTAGGTTGTTGGTGAGGTAACTGCTCACCAAGCCGAAGATCGGTAGGGGCATTGAAAGATGTCGCCTCGCGAAGGGCACGGAGGTACTGGCCCTAGCCCTACGGGGTGCAGCAGGCGCGAAGTCTTTACACTGCACGAAAGTGTGATAAGGGAACCCTGAGTGCTCATGCGTAGCATGGGCTTTTGCCAAGAGTAAATATCTTGGAGAATAAGCGGTGGGTAAGACCGGTGCCAGCCGCCGCGGTAACACCGGCGCCGCAAGTGGTGGCCGTTTATTTGGCCTAAAGCGTCCGTAGCTGGTTGGTTAAATCTCTTGTGAAATCGTTGAGCTAAACTCAACGGCGTGCAGGAGAGACTGGCTGACTTGGGACCGGGAGGAGCTAGAGGTATTCTGTGGGGAGCGGTAAAATGCTATAATCCATAGAGGACCGCCGATGGCGAAGGCATCTAGCTAGAACGGATCCGACAGTGAGGGACGAAAGCCAGGGGAGCAAAACGGATTAGATATCAAAAATCCTGCGGATTTTTGGACTTAGCTTCACTTCGTTCAGCTAAGTATCGGCAATTTCTGCATTTTTGCTTGTAAAACTACGTGCAGGAATTTGTTTATCAGGGTTTTTGACTAAATACCCGAGTAGTCCTGGCTGTAAACGCTGCGAGTTGGGTATTGCGCATTCTTAGAGAATGCGCAGTATCGAAGTGAAGACGTTAAACTCGCCGCCTGGGGAGTATGGTCGCAAGGCTGAAACTTAAAGGAATTGGCGGGGGAGCACCGCAACGGGAGGAGCGTGC
>CAZAIK010000001.1:194652-204572 GCA_964485195.1 uncultured Methanosarcinales archaeon | reverse complement strand
CAAAAAAAGGCACTATAACATTAATAAACAAATTAAATGAGGGGAAAAAGCTGACAAAGGGGCTTGAGTAAAATCCCACCGGAATCAGGGCAGAGTATGTTATGAACAGCTTGCCGTCACCTGCGCTCCAGAAATTGAAGTTCCACAGGGCAAAGGCAAATATTATTGAAATTGCAAAATTGGAAAGCAAGAGCAGCATTTCCTGATTTCCTGAAAGGCCCTGCAGGAAAAGAATGAGATGAAGAGTTAATGCCAGGCCAAGTGACAAAAGAAGCCACTTGTTCCTGATTTTTCCCTTCTTTACATCCTCATAAGATGTTATGACTCCCAAAAAAATGATTACAGGCAGAAAGTAATAAATCTTCAGCATACCCTCCTGTTTTTATCCTATCTTAAAAACTTTTTGAGCACAAAAAAGACTGCCCGGGCTTTAAATTGAGTGCGAAACTTTTATAAAGGCAAACCTCTTTGGTTTTTTAAAAGTGGCGAATGTAAGCGCGACAAAAATAGCTGTATTCCTGTTTTTAGTAACCCTCACCTCCATATTGGCTGCCTCTTCTGTTTTATCAGCACATAACCTTCCCGTGAATGTGGTGTGCAATTACTCCACAGGAAAGCTTTCCCCTGAAGACGGCTTTGAAATAGGCGACCTGGACCAGCTTGCAGAGGCATTAAGAGGAGGCACCTCTGGGTGCGGATTCCAGGTTACTGTGTCTCCATTAGACCAGTCAGGGAAAAGGCTTGGGGACATTTATTATGAGAGGGATGACCTGAATTTTGAGATACCATCAGAAGATAATTACTACTGGGATTGTGATGGTACACGCTACGAGGAGGATAGCTGCACAGCAACAGATTGCATACTCTCTTATGACTACTTCAATGACCCTGTTTATGGTGAGTATGATTGCGACGGTGAATGCTATGATTCTTGCACTCTACAATCAGAAACAATTTTTTTTGGCAACACAACCCAGGACGACTTAATACTGGACCTTGACAAGATGTGGTCTTACTTCAACATACTTCCTGCAGAGGAAACCCCTGATGTTTCGCTAATACGCTTTGTGGAAGACCCTTTTGTTCTTCTGAACGCCTCATCTTCAGACTACACCCCGGGATTCTGGAACTTTCACGACACCTGCGACAATCCTTACGGGTGCAGGAGGACAGGGCTGGACTGTGAGTCAAGAAACGTCAAGGGCGGGTTCAACAGCACCACAGAATGCCTTGTTTATGAACTGAACAAAAAGCTGGCAGACTGCAAGGGAACAATAGTTGGCGATTACAAGTGCTGCGGTGACGATGACTTCATAGACCCTGGATTTGAGGCAAAAACAAATGAACAGAACCTTCAGGTCTGGGAAACATCAGGAGAGAGCTGCCAGTACAGCAGCTGGTGCAGGCGTGTTAAGGATGTTGCACATTCAGGGGAGCAGAGCTTCCTGATAGTGCCCAGCAATGAGAGTAATTCCCTCTTGAGACAGGATTTCGTTCATCAAGGAAGGCAAAACGGGCAATCAGCACTAATCATGCCAACAATTCCTGCCGGCAACTTCAGAGTGTCCTTCTGGGTCAAGGGAAGGAATGTGCCAGCAGGAAGTTATGCTCTGTTGAATAAGACCGCCACTCCAGTATCGACAAGCATCCCCGAAGGAACCTATGACTGGAAGCACGTGCAAATCCCTATGACCTTACCAGGCCCACAACAGCTCAGATATTTTGAGATTGTCGTGCCCTCTCTCCCAAATCCAGAGGATGTGGGCAAGTCCAGGTTATGGATTGATGATGTCCACCTCATTCACGAGAGCAGAGCTTTTGTTGATTACGGGAAAATTCACAGGGATACGACAGGCGAGGATACACCTTGGTTTTGCTATCATAATAACACACAATGGTCCTGGCTGAATCCAGCTGAAGAAGATTTCAAAATAAAACCAATAAACGGATTCAATGTCATCTCCAACTCCTTGGGATGGCACGCCTGCAACGCCTCGGGAAGCGCGAGCCTTGCTTATGAAAGTGCTTCTGACATAAGCTTCACACAGAATCTTAGAACTTTGAGTTATGAAGCCCCCATAGGAATACCCACACTAATCACGCCCGAAGAGCTTGAAGGAGAGGTCTCAAATTACGGCGTTGGTCCTAACACCGCCTTAATACCAGATAACCAGTTTGAACCCGGGATTTCCTTATGGGACATCCAACCTTCTGAAGCACCTGCCCATTGCTATAACGAACTTACAGATGAAGGGGAATCAGACGTTGACTGCGGAGATGGATGTGCAAAATGCTGGGATGGACAGAAATGCAGCACAGACGATGACTGCATTTCAGGAATTTGCAGGGATGACGGCACCGGAACTTTAAGATGTGCAGGCGAAATACCCGACCTTGACCAGGCAGGATGGCTCGCCCAGAGATTTATCTGCTCAGATATGGATGGAATATCGGAATACACTGAATGCTGCGGCTACAGCCTGGGGCTGTGCAAGAATGAGGATCTGGGTTCACAAACCAGGAGAGCAGGCAACCCCCTCTATGACATTTTTGAATTTCCCAAGGACAACAGCAATATCAACTACGCCCTGGCAATTGGAATGCCTCTCCAGATACCACAGGATTACTATCATTACCCTTTTATCATTGAAAATGCTGACAACCCATTATATAACTGGACAGACACACTGAACCTTGAATTTTATATTGCATATGCTATCGCACCTGAACAAAAGTATCTAAGACTCTTGGTCTCAGATTACGCCCCTTCAAGCCAGTTCACAGAAACATCCCTCCAGGACTATCTTAACGAAGACATACCCGGGAAAGTCTTGTTTGATGGCTACGTTGATGATTATGTTACAGGACAGATTCAGGCAGGCAAGTGGATGAGGGTTGTGATACCAGTAGAGGATGGAGAAATAATTCCCAGCAACTCCACAAGGATATTGGTACTTTATGCCGACAAGGAAGATGTCCCGCAAAGGCTTATGACTCATGAGGTTTTCGGGACTCTCAGATTGAGAAACGCATTGGCAATTGACAGGATACATCTTGGCCCGGGAGGGAACGTAAACAACCAGTATAGGAGATATTGTGCAAAATACCCTCAGGAAGATGTCGGATATTGGGTCAGCGAGATGGACCAGAATGATTCTGATGTTTCAGGATTCCCAGTGGGGAAGGGTGTCTGCGAGAACACCCCAGGATTTGGATGGACAGGGAATGCCTGCTGCGGTGATGACTTGGCAAGTACCAGCCTTCTGCGGCTTCAGGAGAGCGGTGTTGTTGCAGAATCATATGCAGACACCTTGCACGGGTGCGTGAAGGGATTCACAGTAAGAAACAACAGCGTGATGAACCTCAGCTATGCTAATCCTGCAGGAGGACCCGGAAGCGCTTCTTTACTATATTTCAATGGCCTGTTTTACACCTGCAAAAGTAAGGATAAGGCAGATGCTATTAAAGCTGAGTTAGAATATGGTGGAAGCTCAACAGGAAGGCCTTACAGTTTGGATTATTCTGACGCATTAGACAGTGTGGAAGGAGAGTGTGATGTGAAGGGAAGCTGGTATTGCGACTTTGACAAGGTTTGGAAGAACACCTCTGCAATCCCTGGGGAAACTATAAATTTCTCTGTGCACATTCCTTTTGATGCAAATGCAAAAGCCTGCTGTCCTGAAAACTGGTGCTTTTACGGCAATGTCTCAGCCCCGAAATCCTGCGTTCCAAGCCAGGCAGACATCTTTCAGTATGAGGAGCAGGAAGGCCTTCCCTATTTTTTCAACAGCTCAAAGAAATATGGAAGGGTTTATGGAAATAATGAGTATTACAGGTGCATAAACGGAAATTGGAGGCCGGCAGTTTTGAAATGGAATCCTGAAAACACAGACAAGGGCTATTGCCCTCAGATTGACCAGTGCTATCTTGGGCCTGAAAAAGGATGTGTTGACACAGGATATTTCGAAGGGGATGACTATTGCGAGAAAGGCAACTGGTCCAGCAGGACAAAGCTGGTGGCAAGGCAGCTCCTGGACATTCTTGAGGAGAAAAGGGCAGCAATAACAGGCTACGATTTCAAAAGAGGCACCATTTATTGCGACGATTTTGATGAAGTGCTGGCTCAGGTGGATTACAAGGACATTGAGCTGAGCGAGAAGACAGTCAGGGAGCTGATAGAAGGGCCTTCAGAAGGCTGCCCCGGAACTGACGGGCTTCCCTGCGCAAACAACTTCTGCGCATTGTCATTGGTGGACCTTGATGGCAATGAGGAAGTCTACATAGGAACAAGCACGAACATTCCTTTAAACACAGAAACAGAGTATTCCCTGCTGAGACTGTTCCCAGAAGCAAAAGGCTCAGCAGGGGGAGCCCACAACATCTACTGCGACGGCGCCATACAGCAGTCAAGCATAACCAAGAACTATACAGGCTGCGATGATTATGATTTTGTGGAAGCAGGAAATGCCAACATATGGGTGGACAACAAGACCCAAACAGTCATTTATTCAAGAGATGCGTTTGACATTAGCAACACAGTCACAACCTCTGACGTGTTCAATATGATGATAAGGCATCCCCTGCGGACGATATTCAGGTGGGCAAGGCTTTTCCTGGTGGGAGAGGTTGAGACAATAAGGGGAACTGAACAGTTCCTTGAAAACATTGCGGACCTGAGAAAACTATACATTTCAATGGCAAGCAACAAGGAGATAAGGGGCGCGGTGGAAAGAAAGGCAGGAACTGGAGGACTTCAGCGAAACATAATGACAGTTGGTTACAAGAATGTTGAGGAAAATCTCTGCCACAGCAACGAGACAATAGAAGCATTAAGACTGGAGGACATTGGAAGCACAGCATCCTGCAATGTGAGGATTAACAGCACGGAAGTCTGGCAGAACCTTTACGCAGAAAACATCATTTACTGGAAGGACTTGACAGTCAACACGAGACTGCAGGGAACTTACACTCCAGAAGGGGCAGAATCCTCTGTGGGAATACAAGGCCCTGCCGCGACAGCCGCAGGGGAGCCGGCAAGTTATCTTGTCACTGTTTACCCTGCTGAAGAAGAGGAGATAATAGCAACATCTGTTGACTTCGATGACGGCACTGCAGTTTCCATAAGCGGGGTTCCTCCGGGAAATGCAAAGGTAATAACCCACACCTTTGAGGAAGGAGGGAATTACAAGGTGGTGGCAGGAATTTTGACCAGCGACTTCAAGATAAGCACAGACGATGTTACAACCACAAACCTTCCCCCAATCACAGAAAATTATAATATGATGGAAAACACTACATTAGAGCCGACAAGCCTTTTAATTGACTTGTCATCAGATTACAGCGGGTTTGCCGAAAGCATAAGCATTGTCGGAGCGGAGACAGATGCCTGGCTTGGATGCAATAAAATTGATGATTTTGAAATCAACTGCACCCCTGCCGTTAACCAGAACGGAGTGGGAAAACTTACAATAGACATAAACACTGAAGCAGGCACTTTGCAGAAAATACTGGAAATAACTGTACATCCTGTGAACACTCCGCCGGAATTCACAGCAATCCCTGAACAAGAATCTCCTGAAGACCAGGCACCAGAATCTTCCTGGTCTGTTAACTTGGCTGACTATGTTTATGATGTGGAAACAGCAGATGCAAGCTTAATATTTGAATCTGAACCAGCCACTGATGGAGACGAAGCATTATTGGCAGGGTTTGGCTGCGGAATCTCCAACCAGGTTTTCAGCTGTTCAGACTACATAGAGGATTACACAGGAACATTCCGCGCAAGGATTACAGTAGGTGACACAGGGGATTTGCCCGGCAGTTATAATGACCAAAAAACAGCAACACAAAAACTGAACATAACCATCACCAATGTCAATGACGCTCCTGAATGGAAGAAAGACCCGCAGGGCAACATACTCTTCCCTGAAGAACTGATCATGGGCTGGGGCTCAACCCGCGAGCTGAAGGTGGAAGATTACGTGAGTGACATTGACGACGCCCCTGAAAACCTTACAATACAATGCACATTCATTGACACATTCACTGACGTACAGACTACGCAAATAACATTTTCAGAAGGGAAGCTCTTCATAACATCTTCAGATATAGATGACATTGACAATTATGAGTGTTACGGAGAGGATGATGACGGCGAAACCACAGATTCAGTACAATTAAAGATAAACGTCACCAAGGACAGGGTACCCCCTGAACTTTCCCTGGTGGAGCCTTTCGCTGAATTCGTGAATGAAGGAGAAATCCTTGAAGTGAATTTGACAGTCGAGGACACAGAAGAGCCAGATACCTTTACGTTCAACTACTCGTTGATTTCACCATCTGTTCCTTATATTACCAGGGATATCAGGGACTGGACAAACATTACAAAATGGCAGGAGTACAACGCCACATTCTTGTGGAACACCTCCCACCGGATTTACACAGACAACCCAGTTACCGAAATGCCTCCTGCCAACGAGGAATATGTTTTTAAGTTTAATGTTACTGACATAAATGCAATTCTTGACGAAGTCACGCAGGGCTTTATGCTTAACAGGAGGCCTGCAGCCAACATCTCGCTGGGACTGTATATTACATTCACCAACGGAATTATTCAGGTTTATAACGGCTCATTTGTAATATATTTCAATGCAAGCGATTATGACAATTTAAGCACCTGCCGGCTTGACTGGGGAGACGGAACCATAACCAGTTATGATTGTGCGAACACAGACTTTTTTGAAGTAAATGGCACTAACATACAATTCCACGAGTACCAAGTCATAGGGGAGTACAACATTTCCATAAATGCAACAGACACAAAAGGAGCCTCTTCAGGAATATGGGAGAACAATGAATTAAAGCCAATACAGTTAAGTGCCTATTATCCAGATGCCACCCCTCCAACAACAGAGATTACAAGTCTCGAAGTTTCTGGAAACACTCTAACACTTGACTATGCAGTTCAGGACAACCTTTCATACTGCGGATACTTCACAGACAAATCCGTAAGCGATGTGGAACAGCAGGTGCTGATTAACTTTGACAAGGACTGGTCCCGCATAGACTGCACAGGAGCAAGCCAGTCAGGCTCTGTCTCTGTCTCATTTTCAGATGAAGGCTACCATCAGATAGTGTTCTTCTCAGCAGACACAATGGGGAGGGTGAACTTCAGCGAGCCACAAATGTTCGTGATAGACATTACCGACCCGGTCATAGAAGAGATATTGCCTGACAGCGACATAACAATAGGAGGCACTTCCACGACTGCCACCATTAGCGTGGAAGTAACAGACAATGTGGGTGTTCAGCACATAATGTATGAGCTTACAGATTCCGCAGGGGCAAGTGTTGCTGACAAGGAACAAACATATTCCAACATCACCCCCGCAGTGCTTCAGGGCTCAGCAACACTCAACGCTGGAGAAACTTACACACTCACAGCAGAAGCCACAGATGCAGGGGACAATACAGTCACTGATTCCAGGACATTCAGCGTGACCCAAACATAATGAAAAAGGCAACCATAGGCTCAATATTCATTTACACCATCTCCGCGCTGATAATAATCCTGGTGGTTTACTTCGGCTACAGGGGCATAACCAGCATTCAGGAGGCCAATGAGGAGGCCATTATGGAAAAGTTCCAGCTGAGGATGAAGGCAGACATCAGCAAGCTGGCAATCAATTACGGAACAACCGCAAGCTTCAGCTATCCCGTGGCAGAAGGCTATGAAAAGCTGTGTTTTGTGGACTTGCACCTTAATGTAACAAACGAGGAAATCAGGAACAGCTCTCTCCAGTCAGGCTACCCACTCATCTGGGACAGTGTTGAAAGCAAGTCCCCAAACAATGCATTCCTTCTGGGCAAGAAATTCCTTGCATTTGACACTGGAAAAATAAAGGTGGAATGCGAGCCTTTTGTTTACTGCATCAACATAACCAGGACCACGATTAATTTTGTGGCAGAAGGAGGAGGGGATTCAGTGATAATCCAGTGCGAATAACAACTTTTATAAATTAAATAAGGCAGAATCATAAAATGAAAAAGGGGCAGGCGACCACGGCGTTGTTGTACATCGCAGGAGGCATAATCGCTGCTGCCGCAATTTACTACGGCGTAAGCTCTGTAATGCAGGTCAGGGAAACAGGAGAGGAAACAAGTCTTGAACTTCTGAAAGAAACAATAAGAAACGATGTTGAGAGGATAAGCCAGCAGTACGGGGCCAACAGGACGCATTCATACTATCTTGGAGCGGACTTCACAAGGATATGCTTCACAGATACCACCAAGAATGATATCATAGAAGATGATGCTGATGCTCCTGACATAATAAATGACAGCGCAGAAAGCGACTCCCCAAACAACGTGTTCCTCTTGGGCCCCAGCACAGAAGCATTTGAGGGAGGTGACATCAGGGTATGTCTGGAACCGCATTACAAGTGCTTCAATGCAACCAGGGGAACAGCAAATGTCAGAATGTACGGAGGGGGAGGCTTTGCAGAATTCGACCCCTGCGAGCCATTCAGGGTTGAAAAGCCCATCCCAAGGTGCTATAATGCTTCAGGTGTCCCACTCTACAAGAGATATGACTTTCTTCCCAGCGATGCCTTGTCATTTGAAATGGGGGCAGAAGACCACCCAAGCGTGATAGCAAGGCTGGAGAATGTTGAGGACGCACGCCTGACATTTGCGTGGATAGTCACGGACAAGAATGCAGACGAAATAGATAGTGATGAGCGACCAGCCGCGAAAACCTCTCCTGCCCAGGACACTTACGAATTCGCCCCTGCTGATTATGGAAGGTATAAAATTATGGGAATAGCAGAGAGTGTTTCCACAGGGTTGCAGTGCTCTGTTGAATTTGTGAGGGAATTCGCCCTGCCCGGCACCACCTATCCAGAGGCGAGAATAGCGCCAGAGGACTTCACTCCAGGAATATTTTCTGACCTTTCAGAAAGGCCTTTGGTAATACCTTCTGATAAAGCTGCAACAAACATTGAATTTGTGGGCTATGGCAATGACTCACATCCCGGGGAACTGACAGCTTCCTGGGACTGGGGAGACGGAAACACTGCGGATTGCGACCCATCAGGGGGGAGGACTTTCAACCAAAGCTACGAATGTTCAGAATCCCACGCATATGATGAGATAGGGGTTACAAGGCTGATAAAATTCACAGTAACAAACCCGGACACTGGAAGGAGCGCTGCAGATTCCCTGAGAATAACTGTCGGCAACACCTTTCCCTGGATTGTTCTTGAAAGGCCTGTTCATAACGCTGTGTTGTCAACCACTGAAACCGCAATGGATGTTAACTTCAACTTCACCCCTTATGATAATGAACAAGACGGAAATGGAGAGCTTGACTGCCAGCTTTCTGTGGACGGCAGCACCGCCTCGCTGGGACAGCAGACTTCAGGAGCGCTTGTGGAAAAAACAGTGAGGTTAGGCACTGGAGACCATTTCTGGAGCGCCTCCTGCTCTGACGGGATTAACACAAATTCCAGCGAGACCAGGACATTCACCATTATTGAAAACGCTGCTCCTGTCATAGCGCTTCAAAAACCTGATGATGGAGCTTCAGTCCCTGAAGATGTTGAGCTGAATTACACGGCATCTGACGAGGACTATGAGGAAATAAAATGCAATTTAAGCCTATACTCCTCGGGAAGCTTTGTAGAAAGCGACAAGAGAACAATACAACCACTGGGCTACGTCATAATCCAAGGGTTCTCTCCAGCAAGCCTAAATCCAGGCCAGACATATTACTGGAATGTGACCTGCGAGGACAGGTTTGTGAATGTAACTTCAGAAACAAGGGATTTCACAGTTCAGGGATTGCCGGCACTTGCCTGCGTTGTAAAGCAAAACTGCGGAACATTGACACCAATGCTCTCGCTGTCAGGAACAACAAACGC
>CAZAIK010000001.1:191774-194552 GCA_964485195.1 uncultured Methanosarcinales archaeon | reverse complement strand
AATGCAACGCAAACAACTTAATCATTGGGTTTAATATTTTAACAATCTTTTAATGTCCAGCTCTTAACATTAATTTTTTGTTTGTGCTCCATTGCCAGAGCTGGATTCAAAAACATAAATTGCATATGGCAGAACGCTTTTGGCTTTTTATCTTATTTTCCTGCGTGGCAATCCAGCGAAGGCATACAAAAGATTTCAGGATTAATGCAGGAACATACTTTTATTTTTTGTTTTGCTGAATATACCCCCTGTTGGGGCTAATATTTATAAATACACTTTTTCTTTTCACTAATATGCAGAAGAAGGGGCAGATATCTGTTTTCATAATCATAGGAATAATTGTAATAGCTGTTTTCGGCTTTATGTATTTCATAACCACGGAAGTGAGCAAGATACAGCTGGAGACGCAGGCAAACAAGATTGTGGATTCCATACTTGCAACAACACCAATTGATTATTATGTCACCTTGTGCCTGGAGGAGGCAACAAAGCAGGCCCTTAACATCAGCGGGAAGCAGGGAGGAGGCCCTATCCTTTTAGGAGAAACAACATTAACCTTGGGCGGCACTGAAGTGAAATATTTCATTGATTACCCTCAGAATAATCCTGAACCCGATGCCTGGCCCTGCAATGATGAAATGCAGCAGCACCTGATAGAGCCTGCATATTGCGCCTACCTTAATGATATCTCTGTTTTTCTGGACCTGAACGAGACCGAGCTTGGCGGAAAAAATTTTCCTGCACTTTGCAGATACGCTAACGAACCGTGCACCAGGGGAATGTCAAAAGATTTTAATGTTACAGTTCAGGGAACAAGGATAGAAGAAAGTATGAGCTTCCGAGGCTTGAACAGCATACAGGAATATGTTGAGGAAATGATAGCCAACAAAACCAAAAACTGCTCTGCAGGAATCCTGAATGTTTCAGAAAGCAACCTCACAGCCTTCAGGACCTTTAACATCACTGTCGGGGAAATTAACGTGACAACAACCTTCGGCTTCAACGGAATAGAAGTCACGGCAGACTACCCCCTGAACATAAAAATACAGGACCTTGAGCCCGTGATAAGAATCTTGAAGTTCAACTATTTCAGCCCTGTGCGCTACAAGTATGTCTATCTTTTTGCAACCTGGCTCGCTTACCAGGAATTCGCGGAACTGGACTTTGACATCAATGACAGCAGTGACTGGTCCAGGAATGAGGAGTATGCCCTGCCCGGCTTTTCAGTCGTGACTGCGAAGAATAATGATAACGATATGATCATAACCATAAGGGACCTGGACGAAAACCATTTCCTGAGGGCAGGCCCCTTTGTTTTCAACTTTGCCATCAAGGACAGGCCCCCTGTGCTTGATTACATTCCGGGATATGACAGCCCGGCAGAATACCAGGCAGTTATTAACAGGGACTATGACCTGTACAATGTGGAAGGGGAGATGATACAGATATTCCCCCAGGCCTACGACCCCGACGGGGACAAGCTTAACTACAGCTATTCAGGGTGGAAGGAGACAGAGGATGCATATTTTGATGAAGCTCAAGGATGCACAAGGGACAATCCTCAGGACTGCGTGATGGTGCAATACAATGAGGAGCCTCACATATGGACAAACTCCGAGCTTTTCACCCTGACCAATCAGTCTGCAAATTACACCACAAATCATTCAGACATTGGCTACCACAATGTCACTGTCTGCGCCTTTCAGGACAACAATCCTGAAACGAAGGACTGCCAGATTGTGAGGATTCTTGTTGACGACGTGTTCAATGTCCTGATAAACTTCACCAGGTGCTATGACGACATAGACAACAGGAGCATAATCTCTGTTGAAGACCCTCTTTGCCTTGATGCAGATGTTATTGACTATTTCAATCCAGGAAGCACAAACTATCAATGGCAGGCAATTGAGGATGGAGTATCAGAAACCATTTACATAGGCCCCAACGATTCCGTAGTGCTTCCCAGGGATTATGATGGGCACAGAAGCAACCCAGACAGGTATCTTCCAGGAAATGTGGGTTATTTCAGCACAATAGGGAAGAAAACTTTTGAACTTCTCGTGGAAAGGGGCTCCACTACTTTAGGCTCCCCGCCAACAACAGGCTCTGCCAGCAAGGAGGCAGAGGCATTTAAGTGCATTCCTCACCGTCAGAACATTCCTGAGGCAAGGGAAATAGCACACCCTGTTCCGGAAATACCTTCACAATACCCCTCATTCCCCTTCCACAACATTGACTACCAGGGGCAGGAATCCCCTTACAATTCATATCCTGACCCTTTCTTCGGAAACCACACCTGCTGTGCCGGAAATCCTGACGGCGAGCCGGAAACCTGGAAATATGCTGAATCTTCAAGGGAGTGCTACAGGTATGCAGAGTACGGTTTTTACAATGCATCCTTCATAAACTTCACAGAGCAGGCAAACCAGTATGAAACTGTAAGCATAATTCCGCCCGTAACCACAAGTTATTCATCCACAAACAAGCCAAAGCCCAACTTATACAATCTGACAAATGACATCATCTTGAGAATATTCAACTCCACCTGCAGTGGTGACAGCGGAATAATATGCGACGACAATGCAGAAATGGCATACACCAACATAACTGCCTGTGAGGACTTGTCAGACTGGAATAAAGCAGGAGAGCAGCTTGCAAGATGCCAGGGCGCAAACGTGACAGCGCAGTTTTATTCAGGCACAACTTCCTGCATAACATTCACAGGCACCACCTTTGAGCAATATCTTTATGAAAATAACAAGGGAGGGTTTGACAGTG
>CAZAIK010000001.1:175507-191674 GCA_964485195.1 uncultured Methanosarcinales archaeon | reverse complement strand
GAAGAAGGTTATGTTCCCACTAAAGACCCTGACTATACAGGCACAGAGGATGATTATAAAATACAGCAGACAACAGTTGTTCAGGCAGGATATTGTTATCCTGATAATCCATCTGCAGGAAGGGATAGCTGCTTATCAAGGCCACGTATAGAGCTGACAGATAAGTGCTCAACAGATGATCAGGATGTGCTTATTGAATACTCTTTCCATCATGATTATGAGAAGTACCCTGAAGCAAATTACACTATGGAGAAAAGCTGCAGCGCGGTCTTTGAAACAGAAGCAGAAATCACCCTTGAAGAGGGTATAAGGGTTTGCATTCCCGGCAACACTTCCAGCTGCGACACAGGTGCCTGTGTTATTGAGGAAGCCACTGTCAACGATGAATTATCAGAAGACTGCCTTGGTCCTGATGAGAAGAAGTTCAGGAATGTCACAAAAGTGGATACCAACGGAAACGAAATTCTTGATGGATGCGCCTTGCAAAACACAGACCCTGACAACAGCCAGCACGGCTGCGAGCTTTGCGGCTGGAAATGGACAGGCACGGGTTGCAGCGGGGACGACCCTGGCGAATGAGTTTCTTAATACCATTAATAAATATATACAGATAACAAAAGGTTTATAAATAAAGATTTATTAAGTCAGGGAATAATTTATAAACAAAATCGCAATAAAAAACTGGTGTGGCTGATGGGAAAAAAGAGAGCGATAATCATAACACTTTTAGCAATAATACTGCTTCTCCCCTCCTTCGCAATAGCCCAGAACTGCTGCCTGAACACAGGAAGCGCGAACTTCTGCGATGACAGCTCTGCAGCAGACTGCTGCGGGGATGATGAGGAATGCCTTGAAACAAGATTCCTGGAAGGCCAGGCCTGCGCAGACTCAGGATTCTGCTTTCCAGAACCCACCTGCTGTGTTGACAGCTGCACATCAGGACTGGAATCCCCCCTGTTATGCCCTGACGAATCCTTTGTCACGAAATCCTGCTCTGGGTACAGCAGGTGCGAGGAAGGCTGCGCTTACTATTCTGACTCAACATCTTCTGACGGGATAGCAGACACTCCCAGATTTTTACCTCTTTACCAGGCCGTGAATGAAAGTGAAAGTGCAGGAGAGCAGCTCTTGGTTTTCAACACTTCAATAACCTCTGCAGAGTGCAACAATGAGACTTTCCCTCCTCCAGCGCAACTGCCTGACCTTTATTCAGTTTCAGGAACCATAACTGACAGCTCAACAGACACTCCCATCCCAAATGTTCAGGTGATGATAGGGGGCTCTGCCTATTCAACAGATTCCAATGGGGATTATTCCTCCAGCGGCCTGATTCAGGGCAGCTACACCTTGAGAGGCTGGCACGAGAGTTATTATGAAGGCCTCACAACTGTTGATGTAAATTCTGACGTAACAGGCGCAAATCTTCAGCTGGACCCCCTGCCAACAGCCAATCTTCAGGCGCAGGTCCTGGACGTGGACGGAAATGCCTTGTCAGGCGCAACTGTAACTGCAGACACAACTTCCCAAACCACCAATGAAAACGGCATTGCAGATATGGGAAATTTGCCAACACTGCATCCAAGCAGCATCCAAAGGTATTACCTTGTTAATGCAGTGCTTGGCGACGCCTCAAATTCAACATTTTTCCCATTAACCCAGGACGTACTTGTTACAATCACCCTCCCCATCCTAAGGACTGGCTCCATCAACGGAACAGTGACTAATGCAACAGGCAGTCCCGTGCCTGATACAATAATAAGCGTGGCAGGAAAAACAGCCACGACAGGCCCCGATGGTTTCTATGAAATTGAAGACATTCCCATCGGAGATTTGGACGTTACAATAAGCCCTCCCTCACCTTATCTCGCCACAGAAGCAACAGTAAATGTAATTGAGAATGAAACAACAACCTATGATTTCACGGTGCAGATAGCAACAGAAGAAAAATTTAACCTTACTGTCAACGTGACAGACCAGGATGGAGCGCCATTGCAAAACGCGGTTGTTTTCATAAGGCAGTTCGGGATTGCCACAGGAGAGGAATACACAACAGGAAGTGACGGCACTGTGACAGTAGAGAAGAACAAAGACGTGACGTACATAATCAGGGTTTCCAAGCAGGGGTATTCCTCTGAGGAAAGGACAAAATCCTTCTCACTGGACACCACAGAAACATTTGTGCTTGAAAAAATAGAAGGTGTCAGCATTTACGGAAAGGTGGAGGACAGCGAAGGAATTCCCATAGAGGATGTTTTTATGTATATTCAGGGGCTGGAAAGCACCCATTTTTCCAGGACAGGCTCAAACGGGAATTATGTAATCAGCGATGTTCCCATACTGGTAACGCACACCCTCAGCGCAACAAAAACAGGGTATAAAAAGGAAACTAGGCTGATTCCCGCTCTCACCAATGATTTTGAGCAAAACATTACAATGTTCACAGAAGAATGCTTCACTGACATAGCCCCTCCCGTAATATTAACTTTGGGAATGGACGGGAACAAAACTGTTCTTGAATTTGAAAACAGATGCCCCAGTGTGGGTTACTATGTTTACAGGTGCGAAGGTGAGGATTGCGAGAACACAAAGCCCATTACCAACTTGAGAGACCCTGACACAAATGTGTTTGTTGATGAAAATGTCAGGCCTGAAGCATTTTACACCTATGAGATACACTCATATTTCAACAATCCTTTTGTGCAGGAAAAGGCTTCTGAGCCGGCATCGGTTTACACAGGGGCCGAGCAGTGCTTCAACCTGCAGACTGATGAATTCTGCCATAACAATGTTCGCTCAGAATGCGACGAAACAAATTCAATAGTTGAAATAGAGCCCGCAAACCTTAATGAGTATTGCAAGCAGCACGGGACCAGCACAAGATATGTGAGCAGGATAAACTGCTCTGTGGAATGCAACACTCCTCTTGGAATGTTCTCAATAATGGGAACTTTAAGGCTGCTGCTTGAAGGTGGCCAGGCTGAAAGGGTAATGTGCGCGGACATACCAATAATCTCTGACCTTCAACGATATGCATACTGCTATAAGGATTATGCAAATACCGTGGTGAGCAGGTATTATGAGTGCAGCAATATAAACAGCTGTTACGGTTATCTTTCACAGGAGACCTGCCAGGCCAACACCTGCGGCTTTGGCGGGGAGGAGGAATGCGCGTGGAGGCCTTATTCAGGAGACCTAAGCCTTGGAGTTTGCATGCCCAAAAACCCTGCCTACTGGGACTGCAGCAGGTGCAACCAGCCGGATAAGTTCAACAACCTGTTTGGAACCTGCGACGAGGAAATCTGCGACCTTTACGGGGGGAATCCTGATGATGATGAGGTACCTGATCATTACTGCTATTTTTCAAACAGGGAGTGCGCAGCCAAGGAGTTCAGAAGCTGCGCCAGCTACGGAAAGAACAGCGAGCAGTGCGCCCCAACGCAGAATGTATCTGTGGCAGTAAGCCAGTCAGGCAATAATGAGATTCTTCAGGAAAGCGATGACCTGCTGGAGTTCGGTCTTTGCAGGTTCGGCACAAGCCCTGAGCTTTCCTACAATTACAGGGACAGGTGCTTTAAGGACGCTGACAACAATTACAGGCCGGACAGGAACCAGTCAGACATGAGCCCCCCATTCACTTCAGTCATTCACTCCACTGCTGCCAATTCAATAAACTTTCCTGTCACAGTATGGGATGACCAGGACAGGAGCTTCATAAGTCCCAATGCAGAAACCTTCTTCCAGATAGCAGAGGTGATTGAAGGCCGTCCTATGGCATATACAAGGCCCAACCTGTCCGCCCAAAACGGGTTTATCTCCTGGGCAGGCTTGCCTGCCAGTGATAAGAACTATACAGTGTTCTTCTATTCAAGGGATGATGCAGACAACCTTGAAGTCGTGAAATCATTCAACATATACATAGACTTTGTACCCCCTCCTGTAACATTCTCCTACTATTATGAAAAGGCCAATGCCTTGCTAAGAACAACAATAAACTCAACAGAATACCTGAACTGCACTGCGAACATTTATGATGATTCAGGAAGCATTGTCGCAGGAGAGGCAGGAGTCCAGGGAAGGATAGGGAAATCATTCTCAGACTCCTTTGACGTGCTTTCAGGAGTTTACACATACCAGTACAACTGCACAGACTGGGTTGGAAACAAAATTTCAGAGGAACAGCTGATAGTGGTGGACACAGAGGACATGATTTATGACGGTCAGCCAAACACCACTGTCAAGAAAGAGGATGTTTCTGAAATTTCAATAAGGACAAGGGCAGACGCCGCCTGCAGATATATGGACGTGCCTCTGGACGCAAACGGCAAGTTTGCATTCACCACACTGCAGGGCATAAGCTTTGACGAAATGGTTACCTTTGAGCAGACCAACGGCAAACTCCACTCCTCGCCAGTTTCAATAGTGGAAGACGCGATTGCAAAGATGTATCTTGTGAGGTGCAGGCTTGTGGAGACAGGGAATCTCACAAGCAGCGAGGTTGCAGGGATAAGGTTCACTGTTGACAATCTTGCGCCTGAAATAAAGATATTTGAGGCAGGGGAAAGAATTGTAGAGAAGGAGTATAACCTTTCCAGGTGGAAAAACCAGGCCAGCATACTGCTGAAGTGCGTTGACCCTCCCACGCCCGCCATAGACCCAGTGCCTAATTATCCAATAGGCGAGTTCGGCTGTGAAGTGTTAAATTACTGCACGGCATTGCAGTCACAATGCACTCCCCAGCCCGTCATTGCAGAATCCTCGGAGGGAGAGGTTAATGGAACAGAGGTCCAGCTTTCCATTAACCAGACGCAAACATTGTGCTTTAACGGAATGGACAGGGGAGGTAATGCAGGAGATACAGAATGCGAGCAGATAAAGGTGGATGTGTCCTCCCCAAGAATTACCATCACGGGCTTGTCAGGCAAGTGCACAAATCCAGGAGGGGTGCCAGCTTGCAGAGTTCCCGGCGAAACAATCTCAGTTGAAGGTATTGTGCAGAACCCTGCTTACTGGGCTGACCGCGGAGGATTCCTCCCTGTTTATTTCAGGGACTTCCTGCTTGATGCAGAGGTGAATGCTCAGGACTTTGCAGAAATAATCTTTGACTACAGCTCTGAAAACTTCTACGACTTTGTGCAGATTGACTTTGATGATGACCTGATAAGGTATGGTCAGGCAGGACAGGTCTTGGGCACAGAATCCTTCACTGCAGGGCCCCCTGTAAATGTGACCATCAATGCGCAGGGAGCAAGTGCAGAGATTATAATAAACGGATTAACCTACGGCACTTTTGAAAGAATTGCACAGGAGGGGTATATGAACTTAACCAGAAATGATTCCTTCTCCAACTTGGTAATAATTGACAATTCCTCAACCTCAGCACTTAGCGGAGAGGTGTCTTTCGCAATCAATGGGGTGGAGCAGGCGCAAAAGACGCAAATACAGAGTGACGGAAGCTTCAGGGCCGACGTTAATGTTTCAGCACTGCTCTTTCTTAACAATCAAGGATTATTGTCTGTGAGGGCAAGAGACGCAGCAGGCAATATGGGAGAAGACAACGTGTTTGTGATAATAGACCAGGTAGGTCCTTTGAAGCCCCCAGCATTTGACCCGCCCATCACCAACGAGCAGAACAGTTTAGGGGAAAACTACGACATTTTAGGATATCCCCTTCATTACGACGAGAAAGAGGACAGGTATTATGTGGGCGCAAGGGAAGGCAGGGCTTACCTCACAGGCCACACATCTGAACCAGGGGTTAAGCTGCAACTGTTTGCAGATGATTCTCTTGTAGCTGAATACCAGCAGCTTTCGCTAGAGCAATACGCAGAAATAACCAACCTGGAAGCAGGAGCCAGGGCAAGGAAAGGGGAAAGCCAGGTATTAATACCAGGAGATGAGGTTACAAGGATCAACACGCTCGGAGAAACTTATGTCAGATTCGGAGGCCATCACAGGAAGGAATACGGCCATTACAAGGAGGCATACAATGTAAATGATGTGCAGTTTGTGGAAGGCCAGGGAACAGTAATAACCCTTGACATACCGCTTGAAGAAGAGGTGGGGCAGGGAGAGCAAATGATATTCAGCAATATGCACATCAAGCCGGACAGGTTTAACATGTCCATACCCATAAACCCAAACGCAAGGTATGAAATGCACACAGCCCAGCTAATACAGTATGATGAACTAGGCAACCTGGGAGTTCCCACCAACAAGCTGGACGTAATTGTGGACGCAGTCCCTCCTAACATCACAGGATTAGAGCCTGAAGTCAGTCAGGGCAGGCTGAAGAAGATAGACAGGATAACAATGACTGTGCTGGAAAAGGGCTCTGGCCTGAGAAAGGACAACATAAACCTCACCATCAACGGGGCGCGCGTAAAAAATGACAAGATAAACATAACCACAAAATCCTTTGAATTTGATGAAAATGCAGGAGTTACAGCTTCTTATAGCATCTCCTACAATTTTGAGGCAGACCAGGACGGCAATTACCTGATAAAGATGAAGGCGGGCGACAAGGCAAACAACTTTGTCAATCACGCTTGGAACTTGACAGTTGACTCAAAGCTTCCGAGGATTCCTACTTTCACCATACTGAACGATGTTTTCATAGCCAACGACACCAAGTATCATTTCGTCAACGGAATACCCATAGTGGGGGCAAGCTATGTGGAGGAAGAAGAATTCACCACTTCCATAGTGGAGATAGGCAGGGCAGAGCTGGACGTTCCTGTGGGAAACGGGACTGTTGAGTGCGCCAGGACGGGAAGCTTTGACAATTTCAGGTGCACCATGCAGATTCCATCATTTGAGGACGGCGACTATCACCTCAAAATAATGCCCATTAAAGTCTTTGCAGACGAAACATTTGTCTCAAAGGGCTCTCCTGACATATTCTACTTCGTGCGGGACACAGAAGCCCCCATAGTGCAGAACTTCACCATAGCAAATGAGTATATGAGGCGCGACGCAGGCATTAACTTTTCAGCTATGGTGCTGAACGAAAAGCACAACGTGATTGCAGACATCAGCATAACAGACCAGGACGGACAGACATTCAACCTTGAGGGTGAAACACTGAAAATAACCCAGCAGGACATCAGGGGAAGAGTCCCTCCCCGCAACATGCAGAAAGCCTTTCTGGATGGAATGGACCTTGAAGACGGGCAATCATACGCAATAAGGCTGAACCTGTCAGATTACGGGATGAATTACGATGACAGCCAGACAGCCAGGATAACAATTGACGAGACAGCGCCAGCCCTCAACCCCGTAAATATAGAAATAAACGCAAGGCCTATTTATAGGTACTCCTTGCCCTCTGTTAGCGGAAATGAGTCTTTAATTTACATTGTCCAGAAAGACATAGTGAACATCTCCGGAATAGTGCCTACAGATGTTGCAGAGTTATCATTTTACAGGGTCACAGGAGACGCCAGCAGGGAACTGATAGGAAGGGTGTTCCCGTGCAAGTCCTCTTTGGAAGTGGCCTGCATCAACAATGAGACAGGCGCCTTTGTAATGCCCGCTATTAACACCACAGTCGTGGGGAGGGAAGGCGAGGTAATAACAAACAAGATAAAGATAATTGCAAGGGACAGGGCAGGCAACACAGGGGAAACATCAAAACTCATATATTCAGATATAGAAAAGCCTTCAATAGTTATCTGCATCTCCCCCACCGAGTGCAGCGAGATAATAAGAGAGGGTCCTGATCCCCCGCAAACCATTGAGGAAGTGGTGGACATCTGCGCGGCAGATCAACAGACATTTTTGGATTGCTACAACTCCCACATTTCAAGTATGTGCACAGAAGAAGACACACAACTTATAGATTATGAATGCTATGTTTCTCTATTGGCAGCTGCAGGAGGCATTACAAAAGATGTTAGGCTGGCAGAGCTCTGTGACGATGCGTATGTGCCTGGCTTCAAGAAAAAATGCATAATGGATTTCGTGGCTGCATCAGGAGCCACGGACTTGTGCGATGTTTTCAAAGGCTCACCTTCGGATTATGAGAAGTGCATAAGCGGTGCAGGATAAGGAATGAGATGAAGCATGAAAAAAATAATTTCATTGTCTATAATAATACTGGCTGTTTTAATTAGCTCAATCTACATTTCCCACGCGCTTGTGGAAAAAACCTCTGTTTTTCCAAAGATAACCATAAAGTTTTCCAAGACTTCAATGAATGCTGTTACCCTGGTGAATGTGAGCGACATTAAGGTAAATCTCACTGACGAAACAGGCCGGAATTATCCCTTGGAATTCATCAATGTTCCTGAAGGCGGGGTAAGTGATGAGTTTGAACTTAACACCACAGTGCCCCTGGGCAACGGCAACTACACTCTTTATGTATTTGCCTCTGACATAGTGGGCAACACCATAAACACCACCCAGACCATAACAGTGGATGTTCCGTACATGGACATAAGGTTCAACAACCCTCCACTGTCAGTCTCTCCCACTCCTGTTTTTGACTTTTCCATTGAAACTGAGGAAACTTCCTACGGGTGCAAGTACGATTCTTACCCAGCACATTATGAGGATGCAACATTCAGCTTTCCTGACATTACCTCCACTGTCCATACCATAGCTAATTTCAATAACGCCTCTGCAAATACCGGCTTTGGCCTTCTGGACGGAAAGGAAAAGCCCATATACATTTTCTGCATAGATGTTCCTCGGGGAAGGATTAACCCAAAAACACTGAAGATCTCTTACGACACCACCCCTCCCAAGATACTTTCCCTGGAAGCAGACCCTGAAGTGGTGACTGACAGGGTAGAGGGAAAAATAAGGTCAACATTAAGACTGACGTCTGATGACAAGGCGGTTTGCCGCTACAGCGACTTTAACTTCTCCCGAACAGAGGACAACACGGAAATTTACACTCCAATACAGGATGATTTCTCTCAAATGCCCAATTATTTCGGAAGCTTTGGGGATGAATCAAATGAAAGCAAATACGTGAAGAACCCTTCCACGACAATAGATTTGACAGATAACGTCACAGATGTTTCAAGAATATACAAGTTTGTCTTTAACGTGGCCTGCATCAACAGGGCGACCTTTGATGTAAATGACTACGGGCCTAAAAGGGTTTCAGACACGAGGGAGGTAACCATTTCAGTGAACCTTTTACGTCCTTTGCAAATAAACAAGATAAGCCCCCCGAGCTTCACCCAGAACAGCACACTATTTATTAATATAACAACTAACAGGCTGGCTGACTGCTCTTATGTCTTTAACGAGACTTCGGGCAACCTGGAGTCAGATGAGGAGCAGACAGCACATACAGGAAGCATCCCTGGAGAATATCCTGAAGGCACATACACCCTTGAAGTCAGCTGCGTAGGGAGGGCTGCCACATCAGCCACAAGAGAATTTTCAGTTACTATCGACAAATCACCTCCTTCATCACCCTCAATAATCTCTCCCAACGCAACCTGCAGCAAAAAGATGTCCGCGGATTTCAGCGCAGTTGACAACCAGTCAGGCATCAGGGGTTATAACTACAGCATCATTGGCGAGGGGGTTAATGTCACCAACAAGTTCACGTCATCCTCTTCAGCCACTGAAGAAAACCTGAACCTCTCAAACCACACCAAATACTATTTCACCGCAGTCGCTGTCAACAATGCAGGGCTTTCAAGCACAGAAGGAAGGGGCAATGACATAGTTTACGATGAGACCGGAGTGCTCTGTGACAAAACACCCCCTTCAGTTTTTTTGAGGCAGAACACAACAGCCACAAGAGTTATAGTTACACTTGTATGCATTGACGCAGAAACCAGCTGCAATAACTTAACATATGAATACCAGCTTTCTGACGATGCCAACTGCACAGGAAACTATCAGAGCCTGGCCTATGATTCAGAAAGAGAAGCATTTGCCGCTTCAGTATCCCAGGAAGGGTATTTCTGCTACAGGGCTGAGGATGTCGCAGGCAATGTAAGGGCAGGAGCGGAAAGGATTAAATTTGAAAGCAGCATAAGCTGCTCCAACAACATACAGGACGGGGGGGAAACAGATGTTGACTGCGGTGGTGAAACTACCTGCGTGAGGTGCGATATAAATGAAAACTGCGAGGTGGATTCTGACTGCACATCCAATTACTGTTTTGAAGGAATATGCCAGCAGGCCTCCTGCTCAGACCAGATGAAAAACGGGCACGAAACAGATGTTGACTGCGGGGGTTTCCTCTGCCCGAAATGCTCTGTAAACCAGAGCTGTGAAAGGAATTCAGACTGCCAGTCAGGATTTTGCGCGCCATCAACAGAAACCTGCCAGCTGCCTTCCTGCAATGACAATATTACAAACGGAAACGAGACTGATGTTGACTGCGGAGGCCCTGTGTGCAACGCGTGTGCAAGAGGAAAGTTTTGCGAAGTGGATTCTGATTGCATAACTAACAGCTGCTTCGGGGGCAAGTGCGTGCAGGAACCTTTGGAGCCGGGAGAGGCAGGGCCTGCACCGGTAAGAGAGGAAGGGCTGGGACTGCTTGGCATACTGAAAGTAGTATTCCTTATCTTGGGCGCTTTGGGCATTCTTGGGGGGTCTGGCTACCTGTTCTACAAAAAACATCAGCCGACAAAACCCTCAGCACCTGCACCAGGACCTGCTGGCCCCCCAGCCAGGCCCACAGCAAAGCCAGAGAAAAAAGAGCTAACGCCCGAGGAAAAGATAAAAAGGATGACTGTTCAGGAACAGCTGAGAAGGGAGAGGGAAGAGAAGGAAAAGAAAAGGAAAAGCCTGTTCGAGGCATTCGGCGCGCCAAAGAAAGGGACGGAGAAAAAGCCTGAGAAGCTCGAACCGCCGAAGAAGCCTCCTGTTAAAAAGGCTGCAAAGCCTGCCAAGAAACTCCCCCTGAAAAGGCCTGCCAAGAAAGCCCCGGAAAAGAAGGGTGTTTTTGAAAAGCTGGGAAAAGTGAAAAAGGAGGCAGAGGATTACTTTGAAAAACTGGGCAAGCTCAAGGGAGAAACCGAGTTTGAGAAGCTGGAAAGAGTGGGCAGGGGAAAAAAGGAGGAGGAAATAGAAAAACTTCAAAAAAAGAAAAAGAAGAAAAATGAGAAATAAAGCCCAGATAGGACAGATATTCATTTATTTAATTGCAACACTGATAATCATCTTAGTGCTTTATTACGGCTATGGCGCTATCAGGAACATAGGCGAAAAACAGCAGGAACTGTCTTATGTCAAGTTCCAGACAGGGCTTTCAGACATGATTGACTACACCAGCTCGGATTACGGGACTGTGAGGATAGAAGAGTTCCTGGTGCCTTCAGGCTATGATGAGCTCTGTTTGGTAGACCCTGATTTAATAATAACAGGAGATGCTTCATCCATACCTGAAAATGAATATCCCCTGATATACGACAGCGTCCAGGACAGGGTTCAGGCAAATGTTTTTGTCCTGCCGGGGGGAGCCCCGTTTTACATAGAAAACCTCCAGCTGGACGAGGGGTTTGCCTGCGCAGACGTTACCAGGGGAACAATAACCCTGAGGATTGAAGGCCTGGGGGATGAAGCAAAAGTCACAATACAATGAAGTTCTCAATGAAAAAAGGGGCCATAGAGATACAGTTTAACTGGGTATTTGTCCTGATAGTTGGTGCTCTTATCCTTGTTTTTTTCATTAACATATCTAATGTGCAGAGGAGGAACGCGGACCAGCAGCTGGCTTTTGAACTGCTCTCAAAAGTTGACCTCATAATGAGCGGGGCCCTTACAATCCCGCAGACAGGCCAGGTTTTTGACATGCCCAATCTCCCCTTTAACATTGAATGCAACCGAATTTCCACTTTGGGGGTGAGCAGGCAGTTCCCGGACAAGGTTGTCTTCGGCCCAGATACCTTGCAGGGAAGACAGCTTGTTGTTTACAGCCAGAACTGGAACGTTCCTTATAAAATTGCCAATTTCCTTTACATGACCACATCCAATGTGAGATATGTCATAGTCTCAGGGCCGGATGTTCAAGTGGCTGTTGATTTTTATGAATCATTGCCGGACAACATCACCAAGGAAGTGGCAGTCATTAACGATGCCGGCTTCACAGACCAGAACAATTACAGGGTAAGGCTGATATTCCTGAGCGAAATTCACGCTAAAACCAATACAAAAGAGCTTCCGGAATTTTTGAAAAAAATGCCTGACAACGCTGTCAGCGGGGTTTACATAAATGAAGATGAGCAGTTTGTCCAGTATTATGAAAAAGAGGATTTTGGAGGGGAGAAAAAGCTGGTGCTCAAGGGAGCTCCCATAAAGATCTACAAGCAGCCGATGATTATAGGTGCAGTGTTCTCGGCAGACAAGGATGAGTTCAACTGCTCTGTGACAAAGGCGTTTGAAAAGCTGCATTACGTGAGCGAGGTTTATGCAGAGAAAGAAACTGCCCTTAACCAGGAATATGTGGATTCTTATCTGGATGAATGCAAGGACCCAATTACCAGAGCGCCATCGAAGGTAGAAGCAATAGCTGAGGCAGCCCTTGAAAGGGATGTAACCACAATACAATTAACAGAGAGTGAAGTAATGAGCAGGAACAACAACGCATTAAGGGCATCCTGCGCCCCAATATACTAAAATGAGAAAAAAATCTCAGATTAAGATTGGAGAGAGTGTTGCAGTGCTTATGATATTCTTCATTCTGGTAATAGTGGGGATAATCTTCTGGTCAAGATACAGCCAGGTGCAGCTCGGAGAACAGCAGGAAACAGATTTATTGTCAAGGGCAATAACAATTTCGCAGACTGCTACTTTTCTCTCAGAGCTCCAGTGCTCAACCCTTGAGGTGATACAGTTCAACTGCTTTGACATCTACAAAATCAGGGCAATGCAGGATTTGCTGTTGAACAATCCTGCAGAGAACAGGACAGATTATTATTTTGACATATTCGGGTTCAGCAACATAACAGTATATTCAATATACCCTGAGCAAAAAACCTACAATATTTATGATTTTCCCGGAGGGAACATAACAGGCTATGTTTCAACGCAGGTGCCTGTTTCAATACAGGATCCCATATTCAACCAGTTTTCCTTTGGATACATTGACGTGAGAGTTTACACAAGATGAAAAAAGCACAGACAGAGATGCTTGGAATAGCAATAGTTGTAATCTTGATATCCATAGGGATACTTTTCATAGTGAGCAACGCGTTAAGGAGCTCTGGGGAAACAACCTCCAAAAGGGAGTTTTCAGAGCAGCAGCTGGCAACAAACATCCTGGCGTCAATGCTCTCCACAACATCCACCTGCCAGAATGACAAGATAAGCACCTTGCTGATAGACTGCGGCAACTGCTGGGACAGCCCAAGCACCTGCAGAACCTGCGGGGGTGATTTTATGGGCATTACAATACTGCCAAACACAATAATCTGCACATACCTGGACATAGCAGTAGATGCAATGCTTAATGGAACATTAAAAAGCTGGAACAAGAAATATCAGTTCCTGGCTTACACAAACCCCGACGAGCCAATAATAGAGATTAATGATTCAATAGAGGAATGCCTTACAGGGGGCGGAACAGGCTTGAGATACATACAGAAAGACTCTTATTACCTGCCCCTTTACCCTGGAACAATGACCGTGGAGCTTGGATTATGCAGCTGAAAAAATCAAGGAAGGCGCAGAAAAGCATAGCGAAAAACCTGATAATACTTGCGTTAGTCATCGCAGGCCTCATAATATTAATAATTATAATACGGCAGGTGCTTAGCAGGACTTTAACATGAACAAGAAAGCAATGCAGGAATCGTTACTCACAATGATAATAGGGGTGGTTATCTTTATCCTTATGCTCGGCCTTAACAACGTGATAAACGCAACATTGTCAGAGGCAAGGCACAGGGAGGTCTGCAGATTAAGCATAGCAGAGGTGGAGCTCGCCAAGAAAGCAACTCTTGAAACCCTGAAGCCCCAGATAGACTGCCCGATGAGCGTCACAGACATTGAAAAGGACGACCTGCCTAAAGACGAAGCAAAGGCTGCTGACCTTGTGAAAAGGGAATTTGCCCAGGCAATGTATGACACCTGGTATGTCTCTGCCCAGGGGGAGCACAGGACGTTCCAGCAAAGAATCTTCACAAAAGGAAATGTCCACTGCCTTCTTTATTCCCGGATAAACCTTCACGATATTGATGAGGCGCTTAACAAGGAGGACTTGGGAGGAATGACCAGCTGGCTTACTGTTAACAACCCCCCTGAATCCTCAAAATCCTATTTCACGCACTTGACTTACGAAAACAAGAGGGCTTTCTTCATAATAGACGCCTCAGACCCTGACAGGATAAGGATCGCTGACGAAATTGACCCTTCCAAGGATTACTATGTTGTGTTCTGGGCCTCTTTTGAGGAGGGAGGGATAATAGGAAAATTGAACATTATAGGGGATGTGGCGAAAGTAATAAGAGAAGTGCTGGAAGAGAGGTGGTTCCCCCAAGTGATTGTGGTTCCTGAGGAGCAGTTTGAGCACATAGGATGCGAGGCATTGCTGAACTAAAATGGACGTGAAACAAAAGTTTTTGCTCGGATTCATAATCCTGGTAATTGCAGGAATCCTGCTGCTTGTCTTTTTTGAGGAAGTGAAAAACTTTGGGGTGGGAGAGTCAAACAAGGAGATATGCAAGAGGCAGGTGGAAATACACGCAACCTCACCGACCTTGCAGGCAAGCATCAACTGCCCCATTACCAACGTTACCCTAAAGTCTGACCCAAATGCAGATGGGACAAAAAGAAGGATTGCTGACCTTATGAAAGACGTCAGGGACATTTACTCAATTGCCTGGGAGGGAAGCGAGCTTTTTGAAGTGGGATCAGGGGTTTTCTGCGCAGTTTATGCCATAGTGGACTTTACCCAAAAAGAAGGAAAGATAGAGAATTTTGAAAAGTTCCTTGCAGAGAAAAGGCATTCCGCCCTTTCAGAGCAGAGCTATATGGACTATTTTGCAAATGCCAGGGCAGGCTTTTCAAGCAACCTGATTTCAAGGCTGGGGTATTCAGAAATGCCTGCAAAGGACAGGTACGCTGTGCTGTTCTGGTACAAGAAAGAGTATTCAGGAATGGATGCAGCTCTAAATCAATTGGGAAACGCAATTAGCGGACGTTCACCGCAGGCAAAGGCAACAGGAAGGATAGCGGCTGTGGGAGGAGGGGCAGTGATAGGCGCTGCAGGAGTTATGCTAATGGCCTCAGGAGTGGGAATACCAGCAGGAATAATCCTTTTGGGAATTGGCGCGGGAGGGGCTGTTTTAGGAGGAGCCACAACAGGAGTTTTCATAAACAGATACTCTGAAGAACCCCGGGTGGCAGCCCAGGTCCTGTTCACGAGATACAACACAGCTGAGGACTTGCAGGCGATAGAGTGCGAGAACTTCCCCATCGCATTGGGCACAAGACCGCAATAAATAAAAACAATCAAAAATTAGCATAAAAAATGAAAAGGGCATCCCTCGCCTGGGACGAGATAGGAAAATGGATCCTGTTCCTCCTGCTCATAATAGCACTCCTGGTAGTGATTGCCTTGTTATTCGGAGGGGCTGAAGGCGTGTGGGACAGGATAAAGGCAATACTGACATTAGGGGCAGCATGAAAAAGAAAGGCGCAGTTGGCTACGTGGTTGTCACAGCAGTTATAGTAGTGATAGTGGTGGCCATAGGAGGCATAATAATCTATGAAACATATATCGGGCCTGATGCAGCTCCCAACTGGCTTCTTGAATTCATAAACAAATACCAATACGGAAAGGAATGGAAGGCATTGCAGGACTTGCAGAAGGACGTGAACGCAATCCTTGAAGCAGGCACAGAAGATGAGTGCAGGACAAGGGCGGGCAGAGCAAAGGATAGCATAGGAATGAAGATACAGCAAATGCCTGAGAATGCCGAGTACATGCTCAACAGGTTCACCAACCTCCTTGCAGAGGCAAGGGCGAACGGGCAGTTCTGCATAGCAAGAGTTAATTGGGAACAGGCAGAATTTGACGGCACAAATCCCGGATTCCTTGATGAGGCCAGGCAGGAATTTGACAAGGTTGAAGGCAAGGCGGAATTCCAGGCAGTAATCCGTGCCAAGGAGTACATAGAAAGGATAGACAAGATAAAAGACTGCGATTTTGAAGAGCTGGAATGCCAGTCGGCAACCACAAAGAATTATTGCGTT
>CAZAIK010000001.1:103922-175407 GCA_964485195.1 uncultured Methanosarcinales archaeon | reverse complement strand
TTTCAAATGCAAACCGGCAATTTGCAAGGGGGCGGATGAAGAGTTGTGCGAGGCAATTGCCAACCAAAATCAGCTGTGCTATTTGAAGTATGGTTATGAAAGTAGCTTTGATGAATGCGGATCCTGCGCTGATGCCACAACCTGTGCTGATTATGGGTTGAATAAAGAAGCGTGCCTGGAAAATCCTTGCGAAATAAATGGAGAATGCGTTGCCTATAAAATTAACTACCGAAACTATTGGACTTGCAGGGAGGAAGGTTCAACTTTTGGAATTGATTGCAAATCTATTGAAGAATGCGAAGACTATGAAGAGGTGATAGGTTATTATCCTCAATTAGGCAAGCCATATTACCGTTTTCCAGAATGCATAAATGATGTTTGCAACGTGAGCGGAACTGGATGCAATACCCTTATCAGGCCTTCAACATCTGACCTATTCAGAGACTTTTTTGTGGAATGCGTAACACCTTCTTGACAGCCCGAAACCTTTAAATACTAGACATTATTAAGGAGTCATAAAATAATGTTTTTAAAAGCTCAAAAGAGGTGATTTGATGAGGAAGAAAGCCCAGGGAATATCTTTGAATGTTATCATCATAGCAGCATTGGGGCTGCTTGTTCTCGTGATTCTGGCCATAATCTTCACAGGCAGGACAGGTGTTTTTGTAAAGGAGTCTGACAAATGCGTTGTGCAGGGCGGAAGGTGCGTTGAGTCAGAGGACCAGTGCACCGGCACCTATGAAAGGATTGGCTGGGGAGCCTGTGACCTGAACGGTGACGGCAAATTCCAGTACAATAATAAGGACGATGACGGCTATTGCTGTATTTCAGTAGGCAACACAGGCGCAGAGTAAGATGAGAAAGAGAGGAGTATCTCTGTCCTTGAATGTGATAATAATAGCAGTGATAGTTCTCATAGTTCTTGTTGTTATGGTAATCATCTTCTCACAGAGAAGCAGTATATTTGCTAAGTCAACTGAAGAGACCGCCGAACAGTTCGCAACAAGCAGATGCGACATTCCCGGCACTGGCAGGTATTGCTCTTCAAACTGCCTTGCAGGAGATAGGGAGGTTAACATAGGAGATGACTTTACCTGCGCAGACACCAGCAGGGGCATTGAAAGGTGCTGCTGCTGCAAGTTCACGCCGTTTGAAGAAGAGTAAGAATGAACAAGAAAGGAGCTGAGCTGTCTTTGAATGTGATAATAGTGGCTGTAATAGTCCTCATAGTGCTTGTTGTTCTTGTCGTGATTTTCAGCGGAAGGCTGGGTATTTTCGGGAGGACAACAGCCAGCTGCGAAACACAGGGAGGCTTTTGCACTGAAGAAAGCGAATGCCCTCCGGGCTCGACAAGGATTTTTGACGCTGAATGCGAGGGAAGCCAGATATGCTGCCTTGAGGTGATTAAATGAGGAAAAAAGGTGTTTCATTGTCATTGAACACGATGATTATAGCCATACTTGTGATTATAGTGCTTGTTGTTCTTGTTTACATCTTCACGCAGAGAGCCAGCATTTTCGGAAGGAGCCTGGAAGGGCCTACCTGCTCTGAAAGGGGAGGAGGTGAGGCAGCTTCAAGCACAGAATGCGGCCCTGACAGTTATTTCACTTACGCTCCCAATGATGAAAGGACTGAAACAGTGGGATGCTGTGTTCCCATAGAAAGGGAGGAAGGATGAAGAAAAAAGCTGATGTCAACTGGGTGATTGTCACGATGGTAATAGGGGTCATAGCCCTTGCCATAATTGCATTCATTTTCTGGAAGTATTCCACCAGCTCTGCACAGCAGGCCTCTGGAATTGCAAGGTGCGAGGCAAGAGGAGGGGAGTGCAAAACTGAGATTCAGCCAGGAGTTTCCCCCTGCTCAGGCAATGAGATAAGCCTTGGAAAGTTCAGCTGTGAAGAAGGGCAACAATGCTGCATTCCTGTCTCTGATTCTTGATTTTAACAAATCTTTTTAAAAATAAGAATAATATTGGATAAAATGCAGGGCAAGAAAGGCATTGTATGGTCCACCATCATAGGGATTGTGATAGCCTCCATTGTTATAATCTATGTTGTCATGCCTTTGCTTTCAGCAGGCTACAGGATTATAATCCCCAGGCCTGATTATTCAACCATCCAGGGCTTTGAAAGGCTGGAAAATGCAATGGGAAACGTGGATGAGTGGGGCGCTCCTGTTTATGTTCCTGTGGACATAAGGAGCGGGTTCAAGATAACAACGAACAAGTTTGATAGCAACTGCGTGGAAAACTGCATCTGCCTTTGCAAGCAGGGAAGTCCTTCCTCCTTAATACAGCCTTTTGGCTGCCTTTCAAAAATTTACAAAGAAAGATGCTTCAGGAGTTCAGTAGATTTACAGGGGGAATTTTCACCAACAGGAGCTAATGACGTTGTCATTTTGGAGGTTGAAGGAACTGATGAAGGCATACAGGTTTCAGGGGAATATGCAGGGAAATGCAACTTTGACAATTTCCAGGACTGCATGGCAGGAGACGAGTGCTTTGTAATGCTTACAAATGATGAACCTTCTGCAACAATTGGTGGAGCAAAAAGAGAATCATTCCAGTGCAAGCCCTGCTCTAACGTGCTTGTGGGGGATATGAGCTGTGAAAGATATGCATATCACAGGCAGAGGAGAATCAAAGAGCCTATGGGTGATTGGGAATATAGTGATAGTGTTGGAATACCTTACGAACACAGCCACATAGACAAGGCAGCTTCCCAGTGTAAATCCGACCCTTGCGGGTTGTCTGCAAAAGGTATAACTTGTGTTTGGAAAGCGTTGGGAGATGACAAGCAAACCTGTAGCGAAGCCGACAATTAGCACAAATATTTTAAATAAACCTTCTTTTTGAAAAGCAATGTTAAGGCCGCTGAGACAAAAAAAGGGGCAATGGGAGATACTGGGCCGTCAGATTATTGAGGTTATTCTTGCGCTAATAGTTTTCATAGCAGCCCTTGCTTACGGAGTGGCGGTGGGCTCTGACTTGAGAATAATGAAGCAGAAGTCTGCCAGGGACTTGTCCCTGACCATAGAGTCTGCAGAGGCAGCCCCTGGCTCTGTCTTCTTCTCTTACGCAGACGCGTTCGGCTTCCAGTACAGGTTCACTACAAACAGGGTTGATGTCTACCTTATGGAAGAAAGCACAATTACCCCTTCCTTGACATACTATCTGTTTCCGCAGGATTCCCAGCTTAAATTCTTATTCCCTCCCGCAGCATTAGGCCCGGGAATAACAGAGAAGACTGTTGTCTCAATGAAAAAAAGCCATCCTAACTTTGCATTTGACCAGAATGACATTTCCTTTGCATCCACAAACTGCGAAAAGGTTGACACTTCCGGGGACGCAAAAAAAGTCATTCTCCTGGACAGGACCGGTGACGAATCTGTGCAGGAAATGCTGAGGAATTCCGTCCTTGCCCCCAGCCTTACAGCAGCGGGAATAAGTGCCAACTACTATGACAGCACAGCCAATTTTCAAACCGTTGCAGAGGCAAGTCCTGACGCAATAATACTGGAGATAGGACAGCCAGTCATAGATTCAAATGTTAACATTCTTAGCCTGCCGGAAAAAAAGGCAAGAAAGCTCTCCTGCCTTATAAGAAACAGCCTGATGAAGCAGAACATTAAAACGACTGTGCTGGCAACTTCACAGCAGGACAACAGGAATATGATGAACCCTGTTTCATTAAGGGTGGAAATCAGCCCCACAGCACCTCAAAGAGAAATCATCAGCAGCATTGCAGGATCAATAAGGGAGTATTTTGAATGAAATCAAAAAAAGCAATGGGAGCTTATGACATGATTTACTGGATTGCCAGGATACTCTTTGTAGTAATGATGCTGGTCTCGATTTATTTCGTAGCAAGGATTTATGAATCACAGCAAAGCGACACAGCAGACATAGAAGCAAGTGTTTTCAAGGACTATCTTTTATACAATCCCAATGCCCTGTCATACAGCGACCCTTACACAGGCAGGACTTACCCTGGAATTGTTGACCTTCAAAATTTTGACCCTGAAATACTGGAGTCAGCAGCCAATTTCAGCGGGGGCAAGGAAATGATTGCGGCGAACATAACACTCCTTGACTTTGAAGATAACATAGTTAAGCAGGCATATTACAACAGAGAAAGATATCTGGACTGGCTGCCCCTCTCCCACGAAACATTCCTGGGAAGGGGAACTGTGCTCAAGGCAGACAACAGGACTTACGTGCTGTATGTGGATGAAGAAGGGAACAGGGAGCAGGGAATGCTGCTTACAGAAATCTTGGTGCCCAGGACATGAAAATTTCAAAATCAAAAAAGGGAATAGGAACATCAGTCATTACAGATGTTTTCGCCCTGCTCGCATATTTTGTTTTCTTCATAATAGTCATAATACTGATAGTATCAACAAACACCAAATCAAAGGCAGAGGTGGATGTGCAGTCGTTAAAGGCGGATTACAGCCTTGAATTGTTAAATGTTCTTAGAGCCCCGGTAACCCTTGAAGACGGCAGGACATTAATGTTCGCTGAATACCTGGGGAAAGTTGCAGATGAAGACGAGTGCATAAGCAAGGTGGAGGCAGGCCGGTATCCAGTTGCTGAAAAGCCGGAATTTTTTGATTCAGTTATGGAAGAGATAAGGCCATATATACAAAAGCTTGACAGCGAAGGTGCCTGCTTGTCAGTCTTTTACCCTTCTTTGCAAAGCCTACATTGTTCCAAAACCCCTTATGTAGTGGGGTTCATTAAAAAGAAAACCATCCTGTCCCCCCTGGGACCCGGCACAGGCATTTGCGGCACAACAGGACAGACATTAATGGCAGAGGTGCAATATCCCACAGGCCAACAAAATATTGTAAAGGCAGAAGTGTATTTAGAATGAAACTGTTCAAAAACAAGAAAGGAAAATATTTCATCACTTTGGTAAGCGTGTTCCTGATAATTTCCTTAGGGGCTATGCTCTATTTCATCAACAAGAACCAGGATGAAAGCGCCAGGAAAGGGGATGTGGGGATGAAGTCCAAACTGATAACGCAGACATATCAGGAAGCGGAATCCTCCTTGTTCTACATAGATATGGCAGCAGGATATGCAGCTCCGGACGCCTATTTCCTGACAGCTTATGAAGGCGGCCTGCCCTTTGACTCCCCCTGCGGAAATCATTACAATTTTATGATATGGGACTTTGATGAGGAAGAGTGCATTCCTGTCTCTGAAAACAGAAAACCAGTGAAAGACCTTTTTGAAATCAAGATGAATGAAGAGATTGACAACTTTTTCAGGATTCCCGAAAGCCCCGTCACCCAGTTCAACAATTACAAAATAAACATCTTTGAGGAAGAAGGCAGAGAAAAAACAATAGTGTCAGGAGATGCAATAGTTCCCCTGAGCTTTGATATGAAAAAGTATGATATAGAAACAGGCTATACCACTTACACGTTGCCTCCTGCCTCTTATCCTGCAGGCCCAGTAGGCAAGTCCAACAAGGAAGCAATAAGTTTTATCATAAACACATACGGTCATCTTGTCTCAAATTACTGCGCGCCCCTGGGAGTGCAGGATTCCCTTATGGTGGGGCTAATAACCCAGGAGTCCAGGGGAAAGAAATTTGCCATATCCTGGACGGGCTGTGCAGGCCTGAACCAGTTTTGCCTTGGAACAGCAAGGGAATATTCTCATATCCTTGGGGATATCACTCCCTGCAGCTGTTCAGGAAGCAGCTGCACTTACGGAACTGCAGCCTGCAATGCTGCCAATGACGGCAGGTTTGACCCTGAGAAATCAATCCGCGCAGGTTGCCAGCTCCTTTATGATTACACTTCACGATTTGATGGCTATACTGACAAGGTAAAATTCGGGCTGGCAGCTTACAACGGAGGGCCTGACACTATCAGAAGAGCTATCAAGAGGACAGGGGAACAGGACCCTTCCTGGGAAACTGTATCAGCCCACATAACCCCGGGGTTAACAAGAAGCGTTGGTATGAGCGGATCCAAGGCAAAGGAAATCAGGGGCTATGTTCCAGCCATACTCAATTTCCAGGCAGAGGCAGAAAACCAGCTGAGAGGAATAACATCATGAAGAAAATTTCATTAACAGGAATAGTTGCAGCTTTTATCTTGCTTTTAACCTTAAATGTTTCTGCGCAGGCAGACTGGGATTATTCCTGCGTGAATATGGGTGGGAAGGATGTGTGCAACGAATTCCAGGAGTGCGTGGGAATTTCAATGTGGAACACCTCGGACTATGCAGGGGAGAACTGCTGCAACGGAACCTGCATAACCCTCTCCAAGGAGGAAGCTGTTGAAAGGCTGTCTGAACAGTATGGCAAGGACGAGGCTGAATTCAGGGCAGACCAGTATTATACAGGGCCGGAAGAATTTGAAGCGGAAGGGGGGAACTTACTTGAAGAGGCATTTTCAGATTTAATTGGAGAGGAGGAAGAAAGCAGCAGGATACTTGTACTTGCTCTTATAATGGTTGCATTAATACTCATTTTGGTAATTTTATTCATAAGACACAGGAAAAAAAGGAAAATTCCTGCCAAAATCGCTGTTTTCATCTTCATTGCAGTCTTGTCAGCCAGCTTTGCCTCAGCCCAGGATTTCAGTTTTGCAGTCATAAGCGACACCCACACAACACCCATTAAGAACCCAGACACTATACTTAACACAAATCCTGATTTCATAGTCCACGCTGGCGATTTCACCCTGGAGGACCAGTTTAAGTTTGAAGATTATGAAAAACTTTCCAAAGTTCCAATTCTCCCTGTAAAGGGAAACCACGACCTTAACGATGCTCCGGGAGAATATGAGCAGTTCTGGAATGACAAAAAACCCGCTGATATCAACTTTGTTGACGATTCCAACTGGCCGGAATATTACTCTTTTGACTATGAAGGATATCACTTTGTTGCTTTGGATTACACTGGCGTTTCCCTGTCCAGAAGCCTTTCAAACTGGCTGGAAAAGGACTTGTCAGGGAATCAGGACAAGCCCACGATTATCCTTTCCCATCTGCCTGCCATCAGCATTGACTGCGGATTGCACAAACACGACAGGCTTAATGGGCTGAAAGGAGTAATTGAGGCAAATCCCCATATAAAGGCTGTTTTTTCAGGGCACCAGCACTGCTATGTCAAAAAAACTTTTTCTTCGGGGAAGATACTTCAGGTAGTTGCTGGCACAGTTTCCTCAAATAACATAAGATACCCAAGAGGGGACACTGAGTATGAAAGAAACCTCAAGAACAAACATATCTTTGCAACAGTTGAGGTCAGTGCAGATTCCCTTACTGTCTGCGGCAATGTTGTTGAGACTGGGGATGTTTTTGGATGCAATGGAATAAACCTTTTCCAGCAGGTCAGTCTGGCTTCCCTGCCCTTGAGGAAAAAGATTGCACAGATGATAATGTCAACCCCAGGCCCTAATGGGGAGTTTGTGGAGAAATACCAGGTGGGAGGAGTAATATTAATGAAGGACAATGAAGGGACAGGGACCGTGCCCCATTCACAGGGTGCGGGGGGAAGAGCATCTGTGCAGGAAATTACCAGCAGGATATCAAGCTACCAGTCAAAGGCAAGCATCCCCTTGCTTGTTTCAAGCGATATAGAAGGAGGCAGGATAAACAGGATATCCCATATTTACAATCCCGGTGCCCCGAGAGATATGGGGAATGCACAGCAGATAATCCAAAAGATGTCTGAGGCGAGCAAAGTAATGAAAGATTTGGGCATTAATATGGACCTTGCTCCTGTTGTTGATGTCGCTTCTGATCCAGATGCCTTGATGGTAAAGATAGACCGTTCCTTCAGCGGAGACCCTTCTGTGGTGAAGCAAAAGTCAAGGGCATATATCAAGGGGCTTCACCAGAATAATGTTGCAGCCACAATAAAGCATTTCCCGGGTTATGGTGACGAATCCAGGAACAGCGATGAGGAGCGCGTTGCAGTGCTGTCATTAGACCAGGCAGAGCTGCAGGTTTTTAATTCGCTCAAGCCGCATACAGACGCGATAATGATGTCTAATATTGTCTATCAAAATACAGATTCTGAAAACCAAGCAGTTGTTTCCCCGTCAATAGTGCAGATGGCAAGGCAGAATTTCAATGGTGTGGTAATAAGCGATGATTTGGGGGCTGTTTCCATCTGGGACAGCCCTAAATACAGGGAAGACCACAAGAAACTCGCAGTTGACGCTGTTGAAGCGGGGATTGACATACTTTTGATTGTTAATTATAAAAAATCAGATACCCAAACAGAGGCGAACATTAAAACACTTATTGATGGCATAGAAGAAGCTGTGAATAAGGGGATTATTACTGAGTCAAGAATAGATGAGTCTGTGGCAAGAATTGAAGCACTGAAAAAAAAATATGTGGCAGATTATCAAAGAACCGCACCGGGACCGGGAATACAGTTCCAGAACTGCCAGCCGGGCTCTTTTTTCGGAGGCGGGCCTCTCAATGTGAATGTTGAAGCCGAGCCTATGGTGACCCTCAAGGAAATAAACGGGGAAACTGTCTGCGCGGGGAAATGCGAATTCAAAAAACCTGTCTCTGACGCGTTATACTCCTTAAACAGCGTTTTCAGGGCAAACAACTGCCAGCTGAAAATAGTTTCTGTCTCAGCATCAGGGGATTCCATAACAATAGACACCAGCCTGTGCGCTCCTTACGAGAAGAGGATAAAACTGGCTTGCCAGGCAGGCTGGGTTAATATTCACAACAACGGAGCTGTTTTTGAATACGGAACCAATTCCTGGAAAAATGCCTTTTCAAAAAAGCTCTGCCAGTGGCCTGAGGCAGCTTCAAGGGCAGGCGAAAACAAAGAGTTTGAGGAAGGCCACCTTGCCATAAGGTTTGACCAGCTGGAAAAAGAGCCTGAATTTGACTTTGAAAAAAGCGGAGCCCCTGAAAGCATACCCCAGTCGGCACTGAATCTCAAAGAGCTGAACATCTTTGGAAGAACAAGAATAATAGAGGCAGATCCCCAGTATTTTGATATTAAAACATTGTCTGCCAAGACAATAATTGAGGACATAGGTGGAGGAACCTGTAGCTACTGCCTTATCAATCTCAAGACAGCAGTTGAAAGATATCCCGGACTTGATTTTGTTGCCGGAGTAAACGGCGCCTTTTTCGGGGCCAGGGAAGAAGGGGGTGAGGAGTGGGTCAAACAGGGCAAGATTTTAGGCTGGTTTGTGGAAGACGGCGAACTGGTAAAAGGCCCGCACGATTTCGCTGAGGAGTATTTTTTTGTGGAAAATAACCTTCCCAGGATACTTTCTGAAAAGGATTTCAAGCAGATGGCAGTTGATAACCCTTCAATTACTTCCGCAGTTGCCGGCGCTAAAAGTGCTTCGGACATAAGACCCAGAACCCAGGTTTGCGTAACTCCTGATTATAAGGTGAAATTAGTGACTGCCACCAGCGCAAATGTAGATGAACTAAAAGATTATCTTAAAGCCAATGAAAATTGTGAGAAGGTTGTTAATCTTGACGGGGGAGGCTCAACAATGCATTATTACAACTGGGCAGGTGAGAGGCAGCTGACAGACGGGGATGGGAGAAAGGTTGCAAATTTTGTTGCGGTTGTTCCCAGAACGCAAACTTCATACGCAAGCAGGCAGCTTCAGCCCTGCCTTCCGGGAACCTTGATAAATTATGCAGGAACATCTGCAAAGGACGAAATCCTTTTCGCAACTTACCTGATAGCAGGTTCTTTCTCCACAGTCTTGGACTATTCGCTTGAGCCTTACAGGAAAGTGCAGGACAGAATGAAAAATATGATTGAGGATGAGGAGCAGTGCGGCGAGACCCAGACTATTGACTGCTTTGCCCTGCAAACAGCTGAAGATGAGGACTTTCACTATTTCTTCAAGCAGAACAGGGAGTATTATTTTGAGGAGGAAACGCCCTCTTCTGGGGGAAAGATAGGCTGGGAAACATATTGCGAGAATGCGGACGAGGCGTTTTTCAGCGACTTTGCAGAGTTTTATGATACCTGCCTGCAGGCAGGCGAGAATGGTTATTGCGTGATGGAGGATTTTGACCCCGATTATGCCTTGGAATCCGGAAACAGCATAACATTCACGCAGGTGTCGGAAGAGAGATATGATATGTCCTTGACAGGGGATGAGAATGTCTTTTCTCTTTTTACCATGGAGAACGTTGTTGAATTTCCTTCGCAGATAATAAATGAAGGAGGAATAAAATTAGTTTATCAGGATGAGAGGATAGGTCCTTTGTCCAGGATTGTTATGAACAAAAACTCAGGCATAATCTCCTTTTCACAGGAGCCTATGGCAGGCCTTCCTGAGCACCAGGCCGAGAGCCAGATGATAAAGGTCTGCGCTGTGAGCAAGGATGACAATCTCAAGATAGAAACAAGAAACCCGACTCTGGAAAGATTTGAGGAAGTGCCTCTCACCATAAGATTTGCGTTCCTGCCTCCCAATGTCCCCCCTCCTGATGTCAGGGGGGTGGAATCCCAAAGTCTCATTAGAGCCAGGGACTTGACGGTAATAAGCTGGTTCAGGAGCCCTGCAAGGAATGTTGTGGGATACAATGTGTACAAGCAGGACACCAGCTTTCCAAACCAGAAATCAGAGGATGTTAAGGAAACTGCCAATCCTGAATTCATAAATGCGCAAAATGAGATGGCAGTGAAGTCCATAACCCTGGTACCGGAATGCTCTCCAACAGGATTCAAGCAGTGCGTTTTTGAGCTGGAAGCCCAGGTGGAGGAAACTGAAGGAGCTGTGGCCACGCAAAATATAAGACCCAGGGAAGGAATGCTGGTTTATGAGTCTGACACCAATAGATATTATTATATTGACAGCCTTGCGGAAGGGGCGGAAATTTATTATGGGATAACAGCTGTGAACAACAGGGACTTGGAAAGCGTTAACATCCTTGAGACACCCAGAGGACAAAGCTACGATGACGTTCCCCCGGGATATGTTGAAATAACAAGAGTGCCTGGGGAAACTCCTGAAGAGTTAACTATTGAATGGAAAATTCCTCAACTGGACATTGCAGGGCAGCCCCTGGATGAGGAAGCTGTGATAAACTTTGACGGAATAATCTCTTGCCAAGACGGAAAAGAAGACACAGTTCCTTATGGGGAGAACACTGCAATTCTCCAGTCAGCTATAGAGAGCAACTGCGAACTAGAGGGGGTAATAGCGAAGAAGCTTGTGAAACTGCCTCTGCAGCCTGTGTTCACCCCAGACAAAATCAACCCTTACCATCCCTCTGACCTTGAGATAATAAACTATCTGCTGGAGTAAATAAATATTTATAAATCTGCTTTGTGTGGGGTTTAAAATGCTGAATCTGCCGTATGAGAAAATAATTGAAATCATAAAGAACAAATCAGGGCTTTCTGAGCAGGACATAAAACAGAAGGTTGAGGAGAAGGTAAAGCAGCTTTCTGAGCTGGTTTCAAAGGAAGGCGCAGCACACATAGTGGCAAATCAGCTGGGCATACAGCTTATGGATGTTTCCAAGAAGCTTAAGATTGGGGAGCTAAAGGAAGGCGTGAGAAATGTTGAAGTAACTGGCAAGGTCACCAGGGTTTTTGAGATGAGAGAATTCACCAAGGCAGAGCGCCAGGGTAAGGTGGGCTCCTTGTTCATAGGGGACGAGACAGGGACGATAAGAGTCACATTGTGGGGGGATATGGCAGAGAATGTAAAGAAAATAAAAGAGGGGGATGTTGTCAAGATAAAGGAAGCTTACACCAGGCTGAACAATAATTTCACTGAGATCCACCTTAATGACAAGAGCATTTTCATAATCAACCCTGAAGGGGAGAAGATAGACGAAGTCAAGATAAACACTCACGAGAGGAAATATCTTTCTGAGGCCCAGGAAAGGGAAAGGGTTGAGGTTGTAGGAACAATAGTCCAGGTTTTTGACCCAAGGTATTTTGAGCTATGCCCTGACTGTATGAAGAGGGCCAGGCAGAAGGAGGACGGATTCTTCTGCGAGATTCACGGAAAGGTGGAAAATCCCAAAATGTCTTATGTCCTGAATGCCGTGCTTGACGACGGCACAGACAACATAAGGGTCGTGCTCTACAAGGAACGTGCAGAGGAGCTGTTAAGCAAGCTGGAAGAGGAAATACTTGCTGCAAAAGACGACCCGCAGAAAACAGAGGCCCTGAAAAGCGAAATCTTTGGCAAGACAGTCAAGGTGCAGGGAACCATCCGGACCAACTCCTTCTTTGACAGGCAGGAACTCATAGCCAACAAGGTTTTCAGGGACATAGACATTCAGGAAGAGACAAAAAGGGTTGAGGAAGCTCTTGCAGTTAAGGGGTGATTTCTCTTGATGTTCAAGACCCACGCGGTTTTTGGGTTTCTCTCAGGAATATTATTCATTCCATACCTTGCTTCTGCCAATCAGGTTCTTTTTATGGTCATCGTGATGATAGGGGCGATGCTGCCTGACATAGACCATCCAAAGTCAAAAATGGGCAGGAATTTCAAAATCATAGGATGGCTTTTTGAGCACAGGGGCTTTTTCCATAGCTTTCTGATGATACCTGTTATCTCTCTGCTAATATACTACTTTACCAATTCATACACTTATCTAATCCCCCTGGGAATTGGGTATGCCTCCCATCTAGTTGCAGACGCAATAACCAGGGAGGGCATAATGCCGTTGCACCCATTCACCAGGCTGAGATTGAAAGGTTTTGTCAGGACAGGGGGGGCGTTTGAATATGTATTCCTCTTTTTGATAATCATCTTAGCAGCCTATAAAACAGTCAATCTTTGATTTTTCTGAAATAAAGCACGTTGAAAGAAAGAAGAAAAAGCACAAGCACAGCCAGCAGGATATTAAAGACAGAGTTGTAAACAAGTATTGCTGTTGCCGGCTCTGCATTGTCCTTTATAAACGCCATCTTGTACAAGCTGCCAATTAAATAGAACAAGACAAAATAAACCGCCACTGACAGAACATTAAACAAGAGAAGTTTAAAATAGCTGATAATATTCCCGGAAAAAAGCCTGTTCCAGCCGATTCCCAGGCTTTTTATTATCCTTCTTGTTTTCAAAAATTCAAACTGCGAGAAGAAAAGGAATGGATAAAAGAATATGGAAAACACAACCAGAAATATCGCGCCTGCAATAACAGAATCATTGAAGCTGTAAGTGATGAAAGAGCCCACTAGCGCAATTGCCAGAAAGGCGAGTATCCCTGTGAGAAGGTTAAAAAGAAAAAATCCCCCCAGGACATTAAAATTCTTCCTGCTGATTTTTCTGCCCAGGGCTGTCTGCAAAATTCCCAGCTTGAGAGCGGAATATATGAAGAGGAGCAGGAGGAAGTAAACAAGCCCTATGAAGAGGAATGCAAAGGGATTAATCACATTTTTTTGCTGGAAAAACAAGGCTGAGAAAAGCTTGCCCAGCAAAAACGCTGTTATGAAAATAGTGGCATAAAGGAGTGAAATCAAGAATAGCTGGTTGCGCTTTGTTTTTGTTATTTCCCTGAAATCCTTGAATAATTTTTTCATACCACTCCTGAAATATCAAGCTTTTTAAAGTTTTGCGCATTTTTCCAGGTATGGAAGATAAGGTTACTTTGGAAAAGGACGTTTTCAAGACTCTCGCTTCAGACACGCGAATAAACATTTTAAAGGTCCTTGAAGGGAGAAGGCACACCCAGTCTGAAATCGCCCACAATTTAAAGTTCTCCATCCCCACCATCAAAGAACATCTTCTGGCCATGGAAAAGGCCGGTTTGGTTAAGCGGATAGATGAGGGGTATAAGTGGAAGTATTATGAACTGACCGAGAAAGCCAAGTGCATACTTGACCCTGAAAGAAAGAAGGTGTGGATTCTGCTGGGGTTCTGGATTGCGGCTGCTGCAGGGGCAGGCTTTGTTTTCATTTCCAAGTTTTTAACAGGAAGCATAAGTGTGGCAAAAACAGCAATGGAGACAGCCCCTGCAAGGAGAGAGATTTTGGCACAGGCTGAAACAGTAACAAAAGCGCCTTTTCCATATGTTGAGGTTATTGTTGCCATAGCATTGGCAGTGCTGACAATACTTTTGTTGATTTTCCTTTTCAAAAGCAGAATCCTGAAAAAAAGCTAAGGGAAACCCCTAAACAAAAAAATCATTATTTAAATTTCCATTAATTTTTTTATCTGATGAAAAAGGCTCTGCTGGCAATACTGATATTTTTGCTGATCCCGAAGATAGTCCTGGCAGACGTGGCTGTGTCTGTCTCCTACACAAACTTAACACTCATCCCGCTTATAATCTTAATAGAAGCTTTTTTGTTCTGGCTGTTAATAAATAAAATATTTGGATTTTCCGCCGGGTTTTGGAAGTCCTTGCTTGTTGTTCTTGTTGCAAATATTGTGACTTCCATTACAGGCACCTTTATTGAGGTTGTCAGCTATTCCTTTTACAACAACATCACTCTTGCGTTTTTGTTGCTGACCTTCGCAATGTCTGTTGTTATAGAATGGGGAATATACCTTCCTTTTTTCAGGAAAAACCATATCAGGAAAACAAACCTGCTGAAACTTTCAATTATGGTGAATGCTGTCAGCTACGCCATAATCTTCTTTTTTACGCTGATGTAACCTTTGTTCAGTTAGGGATTTGGCTAAACAAAAAACAGGATTTAAAAATATGAAACAATTTTTAATTTAAAATGCGAAAAATAATTTTGTTTTCAGCAATAATCCTGGCTGTTTTGATCAGTGGCTGTGCCGGAAAATCCTCAACTGATATGCGAGGTTCAGAAGAAATTGCTTGCGGGGGTTGGGCAGGAAGGTGCCCCAATGGCTATTTTTGCACAGATGTCCCTGAAGATATTGTTGATGGAACAGGGGTCTGTAAAAGGATTGATATGAAAAAGGCTGAGAAATGTTTTAGAAATAAGAATGTTGAACTTTATTGTAGCACAGAGCATGATTGTTCAAGACAAAGGGAATTGTTAGGGGTTTTATTTCAGCACATTACTGTTAAATATGACAATAATTTAACCAATTGCTCCAAAGCAGGCTTGATGACATATGACCCGGACATTACAAAATGCGATTATTACAGTGATGTTGAATTGCTGCATTGGGCTGTTCCTGGCAGGGCAAGATATCCTGAGCCTACTTTTAGGGGCACAAGAACGATTGAGCAGGTTTTGATAATGGCTGGATGCAAGCCAGTAGCGATTGAGAATTCTTAGAGAAAAAGCCGCCTACTCGCCTCTTTGAGCCCTTCAGGGCGAAAAGAGGCCAGCAAATCTGTGATTTGCGCTGCCTCCTTTTTGGTTTTCGGCGCTTTTTGGGGGTTTGGGGTTGAATGTTGTCTAAACCATACAAGCAGGCCCCGAAAGGCCTGGCTTGCTGGGTAAAGAGGTGTTTAGATGAGTGTAACTAGTAAGTAGTGATAGCTTATATTTAAACCTTTCGATTTTTGTTACTTGTTAGGGGCTAAAATAGATGGTTTGATTTATAAATAACCTCTTATCTTTAAGCAATATGTACCAGCACGAGCTCAAGATTCCAAAGGAAAGGATAGCGGTCCTTATTGGCACGAAAGGAGAGATTAAGAAGGAGATAGAGGAAGCTACAAACTCCAGGCTGGATGTGGACTCCAAAGAGGGGGAAGTATTTATCCACGGAAATGACAGTGTGGGGCTGATGAGCGCAAAGGACATAGTCAAGGCAATTGCAAGGGGATTTAATCCTGAAATAGCATTAAGGCTGACAAAGCAGGATTACTGCTTTGAAATAATAGACCTTTCAGATTTCACAAAAAACACCAAGGACCTGGCAAGGGTCAGGGGCAGGATAATAGGAAAGGAAGGGAAGGCCAGGAAGAGGATAGAGGAATTAACAGATACAAACATCTCAGTTTACGGGAGAACTGTTGGGATAATTGGAAATATAGAGAAAGTTGCTTTGGCCAAGCAGGCCGTAGAAAGCCTTTTAAAAGGAAGCCCTCACAACAAAATTTACGGAAGGATTCTGAAAAAAAACAAGGAAGAGGCTCGCAAGGACATACTTGAGGTGGACCGGATTGGCAGAGGAAGAGATAGCATATAAGCTTGCAGAAAAGCAAAGAGCTGTTTCGGTAGCTGAATTTTTTGAAAGAAACAGGCATCTCCTGGGATTTGACAATAAAAGAAAGGCACTTCTGACAGTAATCAAGGAAGCAGTTGACAATTCCCTTGATGCCTGCGAGGAAGCAAACATCCTTCCTGAAATAAAAATAGAGATCATAGACATGGAAGGTGATAGGTTCCGGGTAATTGTGGAGGACAACGGACCGGGAATCATAAAAAAGCAAATCCCCAACATATTTGCAAAATTACTTTACGGAAGCAAGTTCCACACTTTAAAGCAGGCAAGGGGACAGCAGGGAATAGGGATAAGCGCGGCAGTGCTGTATGCGCAGCTTACCACGGGCAGGCCCACAAAAATCACTTCCAGGATTTCTTCTGAAAAGGAGGCGCATTATTACGAACTTCACATTAACACCCAAAAAAACAGCCCCGAAATAATCAAGGACAAGGTTATAGAGTGGAAAAAGGACCATGGTACAAAAATAGAGCTGGACATAGAGGCAACATATCTAAAGGGCGGGCAGAGTGTTGATGAATACCTCAAGGAAACTGCAGTAGTTAATCCTCACGCAACAATAATATATACCAATCCCAAGGCTGAACAGCTAATCTTCACAAAATCCACAAAGGAGCTTCCGAAGGAACCAAGGGAGATAAAGCCGCATCCTTATGGTGTTGAGCTGGGAATGCTGGTAAAAATGCTCAAGTCATCGGAAAGCCGCACATTGCAAAGTTTTTTCACGAACGAATTCTCCAGAATGGGTGCTGGCACTGTGAAGGAAGTCTGCGAAAAAGCTGCAATTCCTCCCAATACGAAACCTTCTGAGATTACTATGTCCGGAGCTGAAAAGCTCATCAAGGCAATAAGGGAAACAAGGATTATGGCCCCTCCAACTGATTGCATATCGCCCATAGGGAAAGAGCTGCTTCTCGCTGGAATGAAAAAGGAGATACCTGCAGAATTTTACACTGCAACAACAAGGCCCCCATCAGTCTACAGGGGAATGCCTTTTGTTATAGAATGCGCCGTTGCTTACGGAGGGGAATTAGAGAAAGACAGCTCAGTTAAGATAATGCGGTTTGCCAACAGGGTCCCCCTTCTTTACCAGGGAGGGGCCTGCGCAATAACAAAATCAATAATATCCACATCCTGGCGCTCCTACGGGCTTTCCCAAAGCGCAGGGGCAATGCCAGTAGGCCCGGCAGTAATCCTTGTCCATCTCGCATCTGTATGGCCCCCCTTTACCTCAGAGGCAAAGGAAGCCATAGCTCACTATCCTGAGATAATAAAGGAAATGAAACTCGCCATTCAGGAATGCGGAAGGGAGCTTTCCAGATATGTGGGAAAGAAAAAAAGGGTTCAGGAAGCCATAAAAAAGAAGGGTTATATTGAAAGGTACCTTAACCACATAGGAGGCTCCTTAAGAGAACTCCTGAACCTGTCTGAAAAAGAGGAAAGCAGGATTAACACGTCCCTTAGGGAGATTCTGGAAAAATCAAGAAAAGTTGATGAACTGGAAAAGGTTGAGCATAATGAATCAGGAGAAAGACTTGGAATTTTGCAAGGGGCTGAAGAGGAAGAAGAATGAGAAAAGACAACAATATCCTTGAAAAGATAAAGGAAAAAGCAACCAAGATTTACAAGGACATTATGGCGCATAAAAAGCCGAGCGTGAAAATGCCCATACGCTCCCTGTCTAATGTAAGCTACGATTCTGAGGACGGCTATTTTGAGCTGAATGACCAGTTCAAACAGAGAACATTAACAGTCAACACAATCAAAACATTTGCACAAACACTGAGAATGCTCACCCTTTCCAAGACACTGGTGCAGACTGATGACATCTCAACAAAAAGGGAGGCTTATTATATCTCAAAAAACTGGGACGAGGCAAAGTTTGTGGAGCAGTCAGAATCAGATTCAGTAATGGATGACATTGAAGCAATGTTTATGGTAAACAGGGAGCAATTGGGATTTATCCCTGATGAACACGGGGGAAGCGTGGCAGGAGAATTGAAAGTTGTGGACATAGACCCTGCAACTGGCAATGAGATAAAGATTGACTGCACCAAAATGGGAACTGGCTCTTATTCAGTTCCCAGCAAGGTTGAGCATCTCAAGTTTGAGACTAAGGCAAAATTCGTGCTGGCCATAGAAACCCAGGGTATGTATGAAAGGCTTGTTAAACATTCCTACTGGAAAAAGGCCAACTGCATATTAATTTCCTTAAACGGAGTCCCTTCCAGGGCCTGCAGGAGATTTATCAGGAAGTTATCAGATGAGAAGAAAATTCCTGTTTATGTATTCACAGACGGCGACCCGTACGGATGGCTGAACATTTACAGAACCCTCAAGGTCGGCTCAGGGAACGCAGCCCACATAAACCGTTTTTTCTGTGTACCCAACGCAAAATTCCTGGGGATTACTGCGCAGGACATACTGGATTACAACCTGCCATCCCACCCTCTAAAGGAAATTGACATCAAAAGGATAAAAGACGGGATAAAAAATGACCCTTTTGTAAAGCATCACAAGCCCTGGCAAAAGGAGCTTGAAAAGATGATTAAGATGAAAAAAAGGGCGGAACAGCAGTCACTGGCAGCCCACGGCCTGAACTTTGTAATTTCTGACTATCTCCCCAAGAAGTTAAAGGACTCAAAAAGCTGGCTGCCTTAGGAAAACCTTTCCAGTTTTTCAAAATCAAGCGTGGCAAAATAATCATTCTCTGTTTCGGGCCTTCTTATCTGTAATATTCCCCCGTCAGGCCTTGCAAGCAATTCTCCAGGCCTTAATTTCCCGTTATAATTGAAACACATAGCCCTCCCATGAGCACCTGTATCATGGATTACCACAATATCGCCGACATCAATTCTGGGCATTGGCCTGTCAACTGCAAACTTGTCATTGTTCTCGCAAAGGGATCCAGTGACATCACAAACCTGATTTAAAGGCCAGTCTTCCTTGCCCAGCACAGTAAGGTGATGGTAACAGTCAGGACCATACATTCCCGGCCTCATATGGTCTGCCATGCACGCGTCAAGCCCGACAAATCTTTTGTAAGTATCCTTTACGTGCCTGACAGTTGCTACAAGGAAGCCATAAGGCCCTGTTATCATCCTGCCGTTTTCCATGAAAAGCTTTAGGGGATGAAGGCCGTTTGCTATTATCTTTGCTTCGTAACCTTTTTTGATGCCTGCAGAAACAAATTCCAAATCAACCGGCTCCTGTTCCGGCCTGTAAGGTATTCCAATACCCCCTCCAATATTTATGAACTCAAAATTCATCCCCAGCTCTTTTGAAAATTCTGCAACCAGGTCAAAAAGCATATTGGCTGTGTCCACGAAATATTGGGGGTTAAGCTCGTTAGAGGCAATCATTGTGTGGACCCCAAACCTTCTGACTCCCTTATCTCTCATTATCTTGTATGCTTCAAAGCACTGCTTTCTTGTCATGCCATACTTTTGTCCTTCCGGCTTTCCGAATTGGGCTATTGAACCTCCTTTTTCCCTTGCAGGGCCGGGATTATAGCGAAAACAAATAAGGTCGGGAAGGCCACCGTAGCCTTCTAAACAATTTTCTAGGAAAGGAAGGTGCGTAAACTCATCCACGTTTATTATCGCCCCTAACTGCGCAGCTCTCCGATATTCCTCTGCAGGCGTATCGTTGGAGGAAAACATTATATTCTCCCCGACAATACCCACTTTCTCTGACAAGGTAAGCTCTGGGGCAGAGCTGCAGTCAGTGCCAGCACCCTCCTGCCCCAAAATCCTGAGTATGAAAGGGTTGGGGAGGGCTTTCACAGCAAAAAATTCCTTAAACCCATCATTCCAGGAAAATGTTTTTAGTAAATTCCTGAAATTCTCCTGGATTGGCTGCTCCAGGTAAAGATGAAAAGGTGTCGGATACCTTTCTATAATATCCTCGATGAACCCCCTGTCAAAAGGCAGTGTCTTGTCAGCCATTTTATCCCAAGTTCTTTTGCATACTTTCAACAGCCTTTTCAATATTCTCCCCGCTTTGAAAAGCGCTGAACCTTACATACTTTCTTCCACTCGGCCCAAATCCCCCTCCAGGGGTGCATACAATATGCGCTTTTCTTAATACTGTGTCAAAGTATTCCCAGGAATCCATTTCATTGGGGGTTTGCGCCCACACATAAGGTGAATGCTGCCCTCCAAACACCTTTAATCCGATGTCCCTAAGGCCCCTTTTGATGATAGTGGCATTTCCCATATAAAAATTTATTATGCGCTGGCATTGCTCCTGCCCTTCTGGCGTCAGCACTCCTAACATCCCTGCCTGTGAAGTAATGGAAGCGCCGTTAAATTCAGTGCATTGAAGCCTGTTCCACAACCTGTTTGGCTTGCCCCATTCACCATCAGCAGCCCTGAGTTTGTTAGGCACAACAGTCCAGGCTCCCCTCACTCCTGTGAAACCAGCCCATTTTGAAAAGCTTCCAGTCTCAATAGCGCACTCATCAGCCCTGTCAATTTCATAAATGCTTCTGGGTATTCTAGAGTCTGCTACAAAAGGGGAGTAGGCGCTGTCAAAAATTATAAAAGAATTATTTTCCAGCGCAAAATCAACAAATTTTTTGAGCTGCTCCTTGGTAGCCACAGCGCCTGTGGGATTGTTCGGCCTGATGAGGTAGATTAAATCAACCCTCTGGCCAGGAACTTCTGGAAAGAAGCTGTTTTCTTCTGTGCAGGGCAGATAAACAAGGCCTTCATACTGGCCAGTTTTATGGTTAAAACCGCCTGTCCTCCCGTCAATAACATTGCTGTCAACAGGAACAGGATAGGAAGGGTCTTCCACCGCAACTTTGCTGTCAATGGCAAAGATTTCTCCGATGTGGGCGCCGTCGCATTTTGCCCCGTCACTAATGAAAATCTCGTCCGGCTCCAAAGAAACACCCATCTTGTCTTTGTACCATTGAGCCATGCAGTGCCTCAGGAAGGTGTTTCCCTGCTCATCCCCGTATCCTGTGTATTTGCCATAATCTGCCTCAGCCAGCACTTTCTGAACCAGAGTTGTATCCTTATTTGTTGAAAAATCATAACCCTCGCTGAAACCAAGCCTTTTCGCGCTTTCCGCAATAAAATCAACAACCACAGGAGCCAAAGGCTCTGTTGTATTGCCTATCCCCAGCTTAATAACCTCCGCAGCAGGGTTCTCTTCCTGAAATTTTTTAACCCTCCTGCTTATTTCAGGAAACAGATAGCCAGCTGTCAGCTTATCAAAATTAGGGTTCAATCTTACCATTTTTCCCAAACCTCCCGGCTCTAAGCAAATTAGAGCGCATTTCGCCCCTAAGCGGGATTACAACCAGCGGATATATAAAATTTTGGTATAAATTTATAAACGTCATATTTTGTTTTCAGAGTATGGGCCCGTAGCCTAGTCTGGTGGGCAGCAGAACACTGCGCTCGTGCAAATAGGGCGGCAGCCTTCTACGCTATGCGGAGAGAGCTGTAGGTCGGGGGTTCGAATCCCTCCGGGCCCATTAAAAAAATGTAGAATTTCGATGAAGTCGGAATTATTTGGGATATAATCCCTGGGAATTCAGGATTGTCCTTAGACTCCAAAGAACCAGGGTCTTGTTGGAGTGGTTTGAAATGGCAGAATACGACAAAATCGCTGAGGATTATGCAGAGAGGCGGACAAAAAAAGGGGTTTTCAGCTACAATACACACATAGAAATACCCTGCATGATTAAAATATTAGGCCCGGTTAAAAATAAAACAATCCTTGACCTGGGCTGCGGCTTTGGAGATCACGCTGAGAGATATATCAAAAAAGGCGCAAGGAAAGTATACGGAATTGACATTTCCGGGAAACTAGTCAAGACGGCTAAAAAAAGGAATATTCCCAAAACAGCATTTTCAGTTTATGATTTGAACAAAAAATTAAAATTTAGAAACAATTATTTTGACATTGTTGTGGCAAGCCTTAGTCTGCATTACATCAAAAACCTGAAAAGATTGATAAAGGAAATTAAAAGAGTATTGAAGCCCAAAGGCATTTTTTGTTTTTCTGTTCCTAACCCTGTGCTCTCTTCAGGGCTTAAAAAATACAATCCAAAAAACCATTCTTTCCTTTATCTTCTGGGAGAAGTTTTTGACAAGAATAAAAAAAGGATAATATATGGCAATTATTTTAAGGAAGGCCCCAGAAAGGTAGAGTTCGGAATGAAGAGCGGCAAAAAGCAGTTTGTAACTATGATACACAGGACTTACCAGACTTATATAAATATGCTGGTGGACGATGACTTTGAAATTATAGGCTATGCTGACTGCAAACCGGTTCCGGCTGCAAAAAAGTTTAATAAGTCAGAGTATGAGAGGAATAAGAAATTGCCTGCTTTTTGCATATTCAAAACAAGATTAAAATGAACAACTGCGCATTTTGCAATATTAAGGAAAAAGCAAATGTCATTATTGAGACTGAACACTGCTATGTTATCCCTGACGAGCACCCCGTTGCAAAGGGGCACTTGCTTGTGATTACAAAAAAGCATTACAAGAGCATCATAGAGATTCCTGATTCTGAATTGTGTGATATTATCAAGACAATAAAAGAAACAGAGAAAAGAATGCTCGAGAAGCTGAAAGTTGAAGGGATAGAAATAATCCAGAATTACAAGCCCTTTGTCAAAGAAAGCAGGCTGAAAAAGGAGCACGTCCATTTCCATCTGATCCCAAGAAGCTTCAATGACCAGATTTACCAGAAGAAGGGAAAACTGGACAGGACAAAGCTTTCTGAGGAAGAAAAGCAGGAGCTGGCAAATAAATTAAAATAAATCGTTGCCAGTTCTTGCATTAGCCTTGCTGTTTTGTTTTGCTTCTTCTGCTCTATTGCCCTGCAAGGGAATTATTAACTGCTGAAGGCAGCGCAAATCACAGATTTGCTGGTCTCTTTTCGCTAACGCTCAGGGAGGTTTAATGCTGTTCTGGCAGCAGAGAGAATCCTGAAAGCAAGAAAAGCGGATTAAGAACACCCTATAGCCGGCATTTTTTTAATTGTTTAGAAATATTTATAAACACACAATATGACATTTTTACCAGCCTTAGCCATTTGCGGGGATAGCTTCTGAGAGCAATCTTGGAAGACCCTAGGGCCAAGCGGCTAAGGCAATCGGCTGCAACATCAGGATGCTGAGCCTTATAGGCAATGACCTGCAGATCCCGATGATCGGGGGTTCGAGTCCCCCTCCCCGCTTTTTATGATATTTTAAACTACCTTATTAAAATGCAAAATGAGAAAATAAAAAAGCTATTTGAGAACAAACTAAACGTTCAAAATATTAAGGTTGTTGGCGAAGAAAAAGGCATACACTCTGTTGTAAGAATAGTGCAGTCTGATGATAAGAAATACATAGTGAAATTTTCTGTCTGGCCTGTGAAAGCATTTAGAGAGAAGTTTGCATATCAAAAGTTATTTGGATTAATTCCGATGCCTCATTTATTAGTGTCAGGACAGGATTATGTAATTCAGGATTACGTTGAGGGTAAATTTTTAGATGAGGTGAGATTATCTGAGCAGGAAATCCGAAAAATCTACATTGAACTTGGTAGGATCTTAAAAAGAATTCATCAAATAAAAACAGCAGGCGCGGGGTTTATTGAAACAGATGGAAAAGGAGGGCATAAATCTTTCAAAGATTTTGTTAATAGTTGGCTGGATGACCATTTGGATATATTAAGAAAGTCAAATTTGGTCAGTAAGAAGAACTTTTCAAAACTGCAAAAATACATAGATGACCAGAAAGATTTTTTGAGAGTTGAGGATTATAGATTGCTTCATTATGACCTTGAAGAGTGGAATGTCAAAATAAAGGGTAAAAAAATAATAGCAATCATTGATTTTGGCGATTTGTTTAGCGGGCCGATAGAATGGGATTTTGCAAGGTCCTATTTGACTCATTATTTTGAAGGTAGATTTAATTATTTGATTGAAGGATACGGCAATAAAGTGGATCTTGAGAAGGTAAAATATTATGCTGTTCTGGAGATACTATTCACCTTTCCATATAATCATAACAACAATAAGCTAAAATTAGATCACCAATTAAAAATTCTAAGAGACATCTTGCAGTTCTAGTCCGGCTATTATTTAATATGCCTAAGGATTTCCTTTACTATAGCATCAATCCCTTTGCTGGCATCAACTACAATCCCGTAATCAAATTCTGTGACTTTTGCGTGCACTGCCTTTGCCGCATCTGCCCCGTGCGTCTCCCCTCTTGCAATATCTCTTTCAATGCATACTTTGACCGGAGCTTTCAAGGTAAAAACATAGTTTTTGTATTTTAATCTCTCAATCAGGTCTTTAACTTGCGATTTCCAGTAGAAATTGCCTTCAATAATAACAGGAGTTCCTTTTTCCAATTGCTCGATTGCTTTTGGATTGATAATTTCATTTGCTTTAAGAAAGCTTCTTTGAGCAACATAACCATTTTCCTTTTCATTAAGCAACCCGTGTTTTTCCAGAACATCATCAATATGAAAAACCTTGGCTTTCAGAATGTCTGCCAGCCTTTTGGCTATTGTTGTTTTCCCGCAGCCAAGAGGCCCTCGTATTACTATCAAAACGCTCATAAATACTGCTCAAATCCAGAATATTTATATATGTTCTTCTTGTTATAAGGATTTATGGAAATCTCAATCTCATCATCCAATAGAAACGAATTGATTGACATAACTGACAAGGTCCAGAAATTAATTAATATAGAGAATGGAACCTGCATTGTTTACTGCCCGCACACAACCGCAGCTATCACGATAAATGAGAATGCCGACCCCAGCGTCAAGAAGGACATCATTAACAAGCTGAATGAACTGGTACCTGAAAGCTCTGGCTATTCCCACACAGAAGGAAATGCCGATTCCCATATCAAGTCGTCAATCATTGGATGTTCAGAAAAGTTAATAATAGAAAATGGCAGGTTAAAACTGGGCAGGTGGCAGGGAATAATCTTTTGCGAGTTTGACGGCCCCAGAAACCGGAAAGTTATAATAAAAACAATTCCTGAATAAAATGCACTGCGAGATGTGCGGGAAGGAAGCTGGAACTTACCCTGTTTTGATAGAGGGAACAGAGTTAAAGGTTTGTCCTGCCTGCGCAAAGCACGGCAAAATTCTCAAAAAGCCCCAGCTTGTTGTCAAGGCAAAAAAGCCTGTCAGGGAAGAACCTGAAAAGATCATAATCAAGAATTATGCTGAAATCATCAAAAGAAAGAGAGAAGACCTGGGATTGAAACAGGAAGAATTCGCCAAGCTTGTTAATGAGAAGGTTTCAGTCATTCAGAGCATAGAGTCAGGACATCTAAAACCAACTCTAAAACTTGCAGAAAAGCTGAAAAAACAGCTCGGCATTACTCTTGTTGAGGAGGTTGCAAAAACAAATTTCAAGAAGGGAAACTCAGAAGAGCCTTCATTTACCCTGAAAGATTTCATCAAAAAGAAGCATTAAGAGGCACAGATTTCAGGCTTCTCTTTGTATAAAGGGCATATTTCCTTCAGCAAACCATCCCTGTCGCGAAATCCTGTTATCAGCTTGTCCTCCAAAACCAAGGAGGGGTATTCTGTCACATTGTAAGTCTTGATTAAAAGATCCACCAAAGGTTCTTCCCTGAAACTGGAGTCAAAGGAGAATATCAGCAGTTTCTCCTTGAACAAGTCCTTGAGATAGGTTAAAACAAAACCCTGCGCATCACATTCTTTGCAGTTTTCAGTTGGGGCGTAGAAATATAAGATGGTTGCTATGTCCCTGTCACATATCTGTTTTGTTTTCTTTGCCAGCAGCCAGTAATTAACCTGGGCCTGGACATAATCCCTCTTAAGCCTCTCAAAACTGTCCCTATTCACTTTGGCATTTTTCTCATACTCTATAAGCCGCTCTTCTGTTCTTCCCAGCTCTTTCAGGAATTCCTCAAATGTTGCAGAAACTGCAGGGCAGTTTCCTTGCTGGCTCAGTTCTGAAATAAGCTGGTACTGGAGCTGCAGGCTTACAAAATCCAGCTTCTGCTGCTCAGCCTGGGACTGCACATAATCAACCCTTTTTCCCTCTACAATCAGTCCCAGAAGCATTCCAAGCAGGAATATAAGCCCTGTGATTACTGCAGCAAGCAGGTACTTCCCTTTTATTTCCCTCTTCACTTTCTCACCAGTTTCTGTGCCTGAAGGTCAAAAAATCAAACATCACGCCCAGCCAGGCCATTCCCATTATGAGATAATAATACAAAAAGAAGAATGTTACTGGCAGGATGCCCTGTCTTAAAATCTTTTCTTCAGTATGCTTGAAAGCCTTGATTATTATTGTGGATGTTATCAAGAGAGCCACGATTGATGTGCAGACCAGTGCGAAGTTCAGGTCAAACACAATGAAATCCAGGCGTATGTTCTTGATTAATGTTAAAAAATCAAAGTTTATGAACCGCATATTCCACAGGTGGCCAAGCTGCTTTATTATGCCAAAATAAACTGTTATTAGCAGCAGGGAAACCGCTATGCCCCCTGAGATTACCACAGTGGGCAGCTGTATCAATCCAAAATCCCCGTATTTCTTGTTGAAAAGCATTGACCTGTATTTTATGGTGTTGATGAACGCTCCTTTAAACCACCTGTTCCTCTGCCTGTAGATCTCTTTTAAGTTTTTCGGTGCCACTGTATACACAAAAGTGTTCATTAGCTGAATAACCTTGTACTGGTATTTCTGCAGCCTGTAGGTTATTTCCAAGTCCTCAGTTAAATTTTTCTCGTCATAACCTCCTACGTCCCTCAAAGTTTTGGTCCTGAAAACACTGAAAGGCCCCGGAGCCACGTGAATGCAGTTCATATAGCTCATCAGCCTTTTGTAAAACATATTCACAAGGTATTCAGAATGCTGAACCTTGTGCCAGAATGTTCTTGGCTTGTACACTTTCATAGAAGGCAGCACGCATCCCACCTCTTTGTCATCAAAATAGGGGAGGGTTTTAAGCAAGGAATTCTTGGTAGCTAATGAATCAGCATCCAGGCAGACAAAGAATTCCCCTTTTGCCCGCTTTAAGGCGACATTCATAGGCCTCCCCTTCCTTTCATCAGGCGTCCTCCCTATATTAACTATTTTCACCTTGTCCTTGTACTGCTCTATAATCTCTCTGGTGTTGTCAGAGGAGCCGTGATTCACCACGATTATTTCAAGCTTGTCTGAGGGGTAGTTGAGGTTAAGGGCGGACTTTATGGTTTTCTCCACCGTCCTTCCTGTATTGTAAGCAGGGATTGCTATGGTCACAAAGGGAAACTTGGTTATTTTTTTTGTAAGGTCCCTGGGAATCCCTCTCTCTACAAAGGTCAAAAACCAGAATACTGCGAAGTAAAGCCCCACAAAATAAGTAATCCACACTATTATTTCCGTTGCAAGGTTCATTTGAAATGGTAGATTATCTTAACGCCTCCTCTGTTGTAAACTGTAGGGAAAACCTGCTCATTGGTGAGCAAAAACAAGAGCCCTTGGTTGGGCCTGCCCCAAACACCTCCTTCCATCATTGCAGGATCAATCATTATATAAGCTATGTTATGCATATTTAAAAGTTTCTCTGTTTTTTCCAGGCTGCGGGAGTAGAATGTCTCATTTGTTATGTTACTGAATTTTTCAAAGCTTTTGCTGTGATATGACAAGGGATCCATTAATACCCTTTTTTGGCTGAAGTATTCTATGAAAAAGCTGTTGGAGGGAGAGGAAAGAACAGTGCCATTATCAGCATTGGTGTTAAGCCAGCTGGCTGCTTCTACGAATTCAGGCTCAGGAGGAAGGCTCCTGATTATTTGCAAATGGGACACTGCTGAAAAGAGGATTCCTGTTATAAGAAGGAAGTTCATTGTATATTTCAGGTTTTTTAACTGCCATTTCTTTTCAATTATCACATTCAACCCTATGCCTGCAAGTCCGCAGACAAGAACATTCGCATACATAACAGTCCTGGGCTCTATGAAAAAAGAGATTATGAGGAAGATTAAAACAGGATAGATGTATCGTCTTTTTTTGGCTGCCAGCAGGCCCGCAATAAAGAATATCGCTGTAAATACAGAAATCCCCCATAATCCTCCGAAATCTGAGAAGAGTTCAGAGATGATGGAGAGGCTGGAAAGCTGGTAATTTATGATGAAAAAAGGCCTTTCTATTAAGGCTATGCCAACTATTACAATGCTTCCAATAATCAAATCAAACCTTCTCATCTTAAAAATGAAGAAGGTGACAAGTATGATTATGCTTAAGACTGCCACGAATGAGCTGCTTAGGGAGGCGAAAATAAAGGGAAAGATGGAAAGATAAGAAAGGTGGCCTTTTTGGGTCAGCAAGAGTGCTCCTGTCAGCAACAAAACCAAAGAAATCATCTCTGCCGAGTTCGTGCTGAAAATATACAAAAAGGCAGGGGACAGCAGGAAAATCAGGGTTGTGTACAAGGCGCTTCTTCTTTGCATAAGCCTGCCTGAAATAAAATAAACCAGGATAATGCATAAGGCGCCCAGTAGTATTGGGAATATTTTCATAAAAGGGACAGGCTCAAAAGCCAGGAAAGCAAGGCTTAACAGATAGTCATACTGCGAAAAAACAGCCGGTCTCCCATCAACAGTTAATTCAGGATTCCTTTCAGGCTGTGCCGCGATAAGATGGTAGTATGATTCTCCCCCTGCAAGAATGTCCATTGGCTTGAACAACGTGATTATGGACAGCAGGACAACGGTTCCCATTATCATAAATGCTAGGTCCCTTTTCATTCCAAATCACACCACGTTTTCAATATCCTGACCTCTCCTTCCGCGAACCTTTCACCAAAACATTCAGGGTCCTCAAAATTCAGGCCACTGACGTTGTACCTGCTCTTTACATTTCTTCCGAAGAAAATGTATTTGGCATTGTACTTGTCCAGCAGCCCAAGTGCGCTGGTCTCATACTTGGTTTGGTAAATGGAAGAGACGTCCTCCAAACGCTCTTTGGCGTCCTGTTTCATAAGGAAATTGCTGTCAATCACGTTCTTCCTTCCAGCTACTGCTGTTATCAAATGCCCGTCCTTGACACTGCCCACAACAGTTGACCGCTCACTTGCATTCTCCTTGAGCCATAGCATCGCACTTATTTCATTATTGCTTGGCATTTCTTTCCTGGACACGTCAAGATAATAAACAGCAGGGGCAATGGAAGTTACAAGGAATAAGATGATTATTGCTAATGTTATGTATTTGAAATACTTAAATTTTGTTTTTTTGAAGTAGTCTGCAAAGTTCTTAATTGCTGGTATGGAAATTATTGATATGGCTGTCCCAAGCAATATCATTCCGGACTGGAGGGGAACCAGTTTAGCCCATAAGAAGATTCCCACGATGATAACCAGAGAAATGAATAAACTTGGGGTTTTCTCTTTCTTTTCAAAGGAAAAAATGTAAATCTCATACAGCCCAAACAGGAACGCCAGCATTCCCACGTTGGCTATGACATCAAGTATTCCAATGTCAGCAAAATAATTGCTCAGAATGCTGTTGGGAATGTTCTGCCATATCACTCTGAGACCATTAACTAGTATGGCATTCTTGTATAGAAGGAACTGCACCAGCAATACCAGGAATGTCAGGAAAATTGTCACTTCCACAAGGGGCTTCCTTTCCCTTATTTTTTCTATCTTGAGGAACAGGATGTAAAGCCATAAAGCAGGCACAATCACAATTGTCACCGGGCTTATTAAAGCGGCGATGATGGCTAACAGTAAAAACATGTTAATGTTTCTTTTTCCATTCTTTTGTATAAGAAAATAAAAAGCCAGGAAAACAAGGGGGATGGCCACGCTTAAAGGGTTAAGGGTGAAAATGTTTGACCACAAGACCGGCATGAACGCAACCATGACCGGCACCACAAGGGAGGTTTTCTTGTCCCCTGTGATCTCCCTTGATATATAATAAGTCAAGGGGATCACTAATGCGTAAAAAAGGTTGGGCAGCACCTTGCCTATTATTCCAAGGGGTATAATGAATGAGAAAAAAGCCACAATATAGTGAAAAACCGGCGAAAAGAAGAAAGTTCCTCCCCCATAGCTGAGGGGGTCATCATAGGCAGGCAGCCCTGTTTCCTTGATGTTCTCAATGTGCCTTATGTGAAAGTAGGATTCATACTCAAAATAGGGGCTGCTGAACGCTATGGTCAGGCGTAAAATCAGGACTGCCAGAAATACTGCCCAGGCTATTTTCTTGAATTTTGACATTTTGCTTTAAAAAAGTGTGGAGTATTAAAGCTTTTAGCAAATTATTTAAAAAATACCGATTTTTAAATAAATTATGGATTATCTGAGAAAAAGTTCTGGAAGCGCTGTATTTGACGAGCTGCTTGCGGGTGGCTATGAGCCGGACATTATAACAACTATTTACGGCCCTGCAGGCTCTGGGAAAACCCTGATCTGCCTGTTGGGCGCAGTGGCTGCAGCCAAAAACAAGAAGGTCATTTATGTGGACACAGAGGGGGGATTCTCCATTGAAAGGCTGAAGCAGCTTACCAAGGACTACCAGAAGATACTGGACAACACTTTTTTCCTGAAGCCAACCACTTTCAAGGAACAGAAAAGTAACTTTGAGAAGCTTAAGAGCCTGATTAATGAAGATATAGCTATGATAATAGTGGACAGCATATCCATGCTTTACCGCCTGGAGCTTAAGCAGGAAGAATCCATTCACGACATAAACAGGGAGCTGGCGCAGCAGGTGGCCTGGCTCACAGAAATTGCAAGAAAGAAAAACATTCCCATACTCATAACAAACCAGGTTTACGCAAATTTTGACGAAAGGGACAAGGTGAATATTGTGGGAGGGGATGTTTTAAGATATGGCTCCAAATGCCTGATTGAACTGCAGATAACACCAAACAACAAGAGGAGGGCAATACTGAGAAAGCACCGCTCCATGAGCGAAAGGGATATGGTTTTTGAAATAAAACCAGAAGGAATAATAAAAAGCAGGGAGGGGAAAGGTTTCAAGATATTTTGAAAAGGGCAGATATAGTTCAAGAAACAATCAACAGGATAAGGCTTTCAGACAGCGATTTAGTTTTATTAAATCAAATCCTGGATAAGCTTGATAAAGAGAAGCTATCGCAGGAAAAAAAGAAATTTCATGAGATTCTTGTGGGAAGGGCGGAAGGAAGGTTGAAATTGAAGGAAAACAATCCTGAACTATAATCAAGCTGTTCTAGGGATTTGCCATTTCCCAGACAGCTTCAAAATACTGCTTAAGGTTCTCAGCAAGCTCTTCGGATTCTACAAGTATCCCGATCGGTTTTTCCCTCCAGACAGTTATTAACGCTTTGTTCCCGATAACATCAATATTTGAGGGGAGGGGAAATGAAACATATCTTTGCTTGATGAAGGATGGATAACTCCTGGCCAGTTTTGTTTTCATAAATTCCTGGTTGGCCACTCCTCGCCAGGCATTGCCGAACTTTTTAACAACACTCCATGATTTAATATAGAACCTCTCGGCGCGTTTGTAATAAGTCTTGTCGTGAACATAAAAAAATATCCCTTGGTCTGTCTTGGTTGAACCTCTTAAGAGATTATCGTAAGCGGCCATTAGCCCCTTTTCCCCAATAAAAACCTGCGCTTCTTCCTTTTTACCTGATGCTTTAAGCATTTCCAGCTCAGGAAGCAATTTTTCAAACATCTCCTTGTTCTTGGCCAGTTGCTGCTCTTGCCTCTCAATATGTTCCCTAATCTGTGCCGGCTCAACTGCGCTGAAATATCTCGTTTTTTCACGCAGGACAAAACTGACAAAGCCCTTGTCCATAAGCCTGTTAAGTATATGATAAACTTTTGAGTAAGCCACTCCTGATTTCTTCAATATTGGGCCTACTGTTGAAGAGCCGAGAGCTAGAAGAGCCTCATAGACCTTGGCCTCCCCTGCTGTCAGCCCTAATTTCTGCAATTGCTGTTCATACATCTTCTTTAGGGTTCAACTTTATGTATAAATACCTTTCCATTACACCCCTATAAGGGGGGTGTTAAACTATAAAAATTATGACTTTAACTAAATCAACATAGGTGAACAAAATGCCCCCGTCAGGTTTTAGCAAGAAAGCAATAAGAGGATTGTTAATCTTTGTGGCTTCCTGCTATGAAGACCTCCTTAAGGAAATCAGGGAGGGTAAAAAAACAGAAGGTCAGGCAATAAAGTCAGAGCTGGAAAATATAAACAAGTATCTTAAGAATTTTAAATTGTAACTAGTCCTCGAAAAATTCTTCCAGGGAAATGTCCGGCTCAACACCTTTTTGCAGCAAATCCTTTTTTTGAAGGTATTCCCTTGCCAAGAGCCAGAATGTCAGCCCCAAGGCCTTCCTTCCCTTGTTGTTGCACGGCACAACAAGGTCAACATCAGATGCTGTGTTGTTAGTGTCGCAAAGCGCGATGATAGGAATTCCTGCTTTTTTGGCGTCTTCCACAGCGTTCTTGTCAAGCCAGGCATCCACAACTATCATGAGCTTGAATTCCTTGAAATACGCAAAATCAAGGTTTGTTAAGGTTCCCGGAGCGTATCTACCTGCGAAGACTGTTATTCCTGTAAGCTTGCTGAAGAGTTTCAAAGGTCTCCAGGCATTTTCTCTTTTGCCAACAACCACTATCTCTTCAGGGGAATGTCTTGCCATCATATCTGTAGCTATTTTCAGTCTTTCATCTATCTTTTCCAGGTTCATTATGACCAAGCCGTCAGGCCTTATCTTGTAGATGAAGTCAGCCATGTGCTTTGTCTTGAACTTGGTGCCTATGTGTATTCCAGCCTTGGAATACTGGTCCGTTGTCACCAATAACTCTTGTTTCTCAGCCATTTTTTCACAAAAGCAAATCCCTTAGAAGGAACTTGCGTTTTTTATCACCTCAGCAAGCGTTAATCCCAACCGTGAAGCCGGAATAGTCGGTAATGAAAAATTGAGGAGGAGGGTTGTTTATAAAGCTTTTGGAAAACGCTCCAAGACCTCATAAACAGGCCCTTCAGGGGCTAGTGTGCTCTTGACCAGCTCAAAACCGGAAATTCTCACTTTCTTTTCCTCTGTTTTTATCTGCCTCACCTTTTCAACAAATTCTTTCTTGTTTTTGCACCATTTCACCCTTGAAAGGGTTATGTGGGCCTGAAACCTGTTGCTGTTCTTGAATTCCGGCAATGCCTGGTCAATCTTTTTCTGCAGTTCATACAAGTTTCCTGAATCTGCCTTTACCCACACATTTCTCAGAAAATTCTCATTGAAAAATCCAATACCATCAATTTCTGTTTCAAAAGGCTCAACATTTATTTCACCTAATTTTTGCTTTATTTCATCAATCCTGTCTTCATTCACTTCCCCAAGAAATTTGAGCGTGAGATGAAAGTCTTTTGGAAAGGTAAGCTTGGCATCTTTTTCAGGAATCTGCTTTTGCAATTCAAAAAAATAATCTTTGAGTTCATTGAAATTTAGCGCTACAAATAATCTCATTTTTATTAGTAGTATATAGCAATATTTAAATATTGTTTTTATGCATGTTTTACTATGGCAGAAGAGAATACTGAAAACAAATCAGAGCCAATATTCTTAAACCAAGGGGATATCTTTCATTGGGAAACTCCTCCGTTTGCAACAGTTTATAGAAGAAGCACAAACCTAATAGAACACTAAGGAATAGAAGGAATAGACACAGCGATTGGACCTTACAAAATCATTGCATCTGCAGCAAGGTATCTCGCAGACATAGAAAGAGCAAACCTGGATAAAGGAATAAAACCAACAAGAGAAAGATTTTTTTCAGGAGGAATCATCATTTATAGGAACTGCCAGCTTCCGGAAACAGAGGTAAAAGGCTATAACCTTGAGAGAGTTGGTGAAATATGGACAGCAACCCCTAACCTTAATGCAAAACTCCATCAAGTTTTGTTTGGGAACGCTGCTGAAGAAAAGGATTTGATTGAAAGGGTTGAAGGAATTCTTGCAGGTTATGAAAAGCAGGATGAAGATAAGAGAAGAGCAAGAAGAAAAGGGATGGATGAAGCTTTTAAGCAGGGAGTGGCAACAGGGGAAACCAATATTGCTGGTTTCGGCCTTTGACCGGATTCTTATTTTGGAAAACCAAAACATTTATAAGTAAGAAAATTCTTACTATTCGTTTTGGCGCTAACAACTGTTAGGATATCTGAAAAAGGGCAGATAGCAATCCCCCATTCAATAAGGGTGAAGCTGGGATTAAATAAAGGGGATACTCTGGTTCTATTCCAGGCAGATGATAAGATTCTTATGGAGAAAAGCGATAAGGTTGAATCAAAAATTAAGGATGACTTTATAGATATTAAAAAGGCAAGTGAAAAATCATTAAAAAAATTATGGGATAACAAAAAGGATGAGATTTGGAACAGGTACATTGAAAATTAAAACATTCTCTTTATTTTCTCTATTATTTCTTTAAATTTCTTATTGCTAATAACCCCTATTCTCACTTTTATCAAATCCTTCTCAAGAGAAAATATTTTATCTGCTCTTATTATGCTTTTAGTCACGAGCCTTCCAGATATTAAATCTTCTTGCAATACTGAAGCAGAATAAGGCTTCTTTTTTAATACGCTGGTTAAAGGAACCATAATGCGGTCTAATGAATTATTGTTAAACTTATTATTTGAAATTATTATGGCAGGCCTTACCTTTTCTTGTTCTAAATTAGAGAAGGGGAATGGGAATAAAACTATGTCTTTCTGCTTAAAACCCATTTTAAAATAAAAATAAAAAATTAAATGTCCTTCAACCCCTCTTGTGTCACCATAAAGCAGGCTTCGCTTTCAGGCAGGCTTGGAGAGTCTACCAGTTTTGCAACCCTGCTTCCCTTCTTTCCCTTTCTCAGGTAAATCCTGAATGTGGAAGCGTGCGCAACTATGTGACCTCCTATTGCCTGGGTGGGGTCTCCGAAGAACATGTCAGGCTTGGCCATTACCTGGTTTGTTACATAAACTGAGACATTATAGGTGTCAGCCAGCCTCAGCAGGGTGTGCATATGCTTGTTAATCTTCTGCTGCCTTTCAGCCAGGGTTCCCCTGCCAATAAATTCCGCCCTGAAATGAGCAGTTAATGAATCCACTATTATGGCCTTTACCTTTAGGCTGTCTTTTTTTATCAGCTCCTCCACTTTTTCTACCAGCAGCATCTGGTGGTCTGAGTTATATGCCCTTGCAACTTTTATGTTCCTGAGAACCTTTTCCGGGTCCAGCTTTGCACCCTCTGCCAGCTGTCTTATTCTTTCAGGCCTGAAAGTGTTCTCAGTGTCTATGTAAATTATTGATGGGTCAGGGTCGTCTTTCTGGGCATTCACCGCCAGTATGTGGCTCATCTGCGTTTTTCCTGAGCCGTATTCTCCGAAGCATTCTGTTATGGAGCCTGTTTCAAAACCTCCTCCCAATAAGGTGTCAAAAGCCTTGCTCCCTGTGGGTATCTTCTTCACCCTTTCCCTTCTTTTAAGGACATCCTCGCCTGATTCAAAACCCATCTCAAGAGTGTCCCTTGCTGCCTGTATCATCTTCCTTGCAACTGACTCAGAAACACCTGATGCTTCAACCAGCTGGCCTGGAGATGAAACCGCTACAGACATCAGGTTGTCAAATCCTGCTGCAATAAGCTTTTCAGCTGTTGCTGCACCAACTCCGGGAAGGTCTGTAATCGCCTCTGATTTTTTGTTAGAAACAGGAACCATCTCCACCACGTCTTTTTCAGCTTCTTCTTCTGCAAGCTCTATCTCATCCATAATTACCTCGTTTTTTTTCATATTTATCACCTTTTTATAGTTTTGTAAAAAAAGGAGGCTTAAGCAACCTCCTCTGCCCCGGATTCCTTCACTGAAAGGAATTCGTATGCCTTGTTAAGCACCATTGCTGCCCGGGGCAGGTCATTAACCCTGAGAGAGTTGGTAGTCTGCCATTCCCCCTCCTTGTCCTTGTAGCTCCTCTCAAAGGAGACTGTGCTGTACTCCTTCCCATCCTCTGTCTGGTTTTTCCAGATTGCGGCAGTCACAGCCCCTGCCCTGAACTTCTTTTCCGGCTTGTTTTTCTCGCTCATTTTTTTACCTCCTTGCTTTCGCGTCTTATTTCAGCCAACTTTTGTTGGTGGAGTGTCTTCTCAGGAGAGAAGGCAGTTTAAATAACCCGTGACACCACCTGTCCAGTGGGGAGTGGACTGTTGGCTGAACGACGCGCATAAAAAAGCCAGGCATAGCAACTATATTAAATTAAGAAGTAGTGTTCAATACGGCGCTTGTTTCATAAGCTTTTTAAATGGACATTTCCAGGAAGGAAGTATGAGAATCAAAAACATAGGGCTTATTCTGGTGCTTGTGGGCATAGCCCTGCTTACCTTATTGCTTACATTCCAGCTGCAGATACAGGAAGCGGGGAAGGAAACCTGCCCTGCAATCATAGAGGGCAAGCCCTGCCCCTATCACGAGGAAAACCCTTACACCTATTTCATAATTTTCTCGGCATTAATAGCTGCTGTGTTCGTAACAGGCCTATTCTTCATATTTTATTATGGAAAAGTTGAAGAGAAAGAGCTTAGCAGAATTAGCGAGAAGGAAAGTGAGGAAGAGGAGAAGGAAAGGTTTGAGTTGATGCTTTCCGGCCTTGAGGAGGACGAGAAAAAGGTGATGAGAGCTATAAAAGAACAGGATGGAATATCACAGTCCACGCTAAAGATCAGGACAGACTTGGGAAAGACAAAACTTAGCTTGGTCCTAAAAAACCTTGAGAAGAAGGGTTTCCTTAAAAAAGTGCCAAAAGGCAAGATTAACCATATTTACCTTAAAAAAGGCTGATTTGGTATTTGTTGTGGTTTATTAGTTTATTTAGTCATTTAAAGTTTCTAGAGCCTATTTTTAACCTTTTGTAAACAATTTAAGCTATTTTTCAGGCTTAAAACAAGCAAATAAGGCTAAACTAATTCATTGTTTCGGGAATTAAAAATATATCAAAACAGGTTTTTCCTTTTTCCAAAGATTTATGGAGGTTAAAGAATGGCCAAGCAAAAAAAGAAAAATTATGGTTTATGGTATGCAGCACTGGCAGTGCTGGTCCTGATAGTCTTGATAAACCAGTATCAAATGTTCAAGCTTTCAGATGACATAAAAAACAATGGGAATGCTGTAGCTTCAGCACCTTCAACAGCTTCCTTTTCAGGAGGAGTGATACCTAAAGGGGTGCCTGAAATATACGGAGAAGAGCTCGGGATCAGCTTTGACGACGTTTCCCCTGAGAATCGGAGGCTGGCAGACATTACCATAAGGAAACTTGCCCAGCTGGACCTTGACATCCAGTTAGAAGGAGAGGATTTGCAAAGATACATCTCCGTGGTTTCAAAAATATCCTGTGAATACTGCTGCGGAGCTGAGTCAATAATATTCTCAAACGGACAGCCGGCCTGCGGATGCGCACACAGCTATGCAATGAGAGGACTTGCAAAATACCTCATAACAGAGCATAACTCGGAATACACTGATGAGGAAATACTGGAAGAGCTGGGAAAATGGAAAACCCTGTTCTTCCCCAATCAGATTACGCAGAAAGCCGGAGTTTTGGAAAGTCAGGGAGTAGAGCTGAACTACATAAACCTTGCTTCCAACAAGTACAGGGGAGCTGAGCAAGGCGCTGGCGGCGGAATGGTAGGAGGTTGCTGAAAATGGAAAAGACAAAACTTATAATAGGGATAGTAATAGCTGCCCTGCTGTTAATATCTGTGGTGCAGATATTCCAGATAGGCTCTGCGAGAGCAGAAATAAAGCAGGACAGTTATTCAGGCCAGCAGGCCCCATCTTCAGGTTATGAGGGAGGAGGAGTGGCTCCTTCAACACAGAATTCATACCCTTCAATGGTGGGAGGCTGCTGACAAATATTTTTTTATTTTTTTTGAAAAATGATATGCATAATCGCGCTGATAGTTTTCGGAGTTATGGGAATCTTTAGCGCGAGCCACAGGCAGTTGGCAAAAGAATCCTTTGACTGCGTTTTCAGGAGAGTAACATTAAGAAAATGCAGGCCCGGCATGGACAAAAAGCTAAAGAGCAAATTAACGGGCTTGTTTATGAAAAGAAGTCCTGGCACTGCGAGGTTTGTTTACAAGAATTTTGAAATTTTCTCCTGGACCTTTACTGTTATTTTAGTTGCAAGTATGGTATATTCAGGGATTGGCATTTACAACCTATCAGCATATGGAAGTTGCGACCCTCACTCCACAGAGTGCATTTTCAATCCGGGCGAATTAACCTGCGGCAGTGAAAAATGCGCTGAGAAGGGATGCGCCTGCGAGGATGTTGGATGTGAAGCCCCTGTTTTTAAGGCCTGCGAGGGAGTTTGCGAATGCCAGGAGACATTGTGCGGGTAAAAATGAGCTGGATAATTTCAAGACTGTACGAAATCTTTGTAGATCCTTTGTTGAAAAAAGAGAGGGAAATGATTGCGGAATCTTTGGGGGACATCAAAGGGCAGAGAATATTGGACGTAGCCTGCGGCACTGGAGTGCAAGCAGCTATTTTTGCAAGGAAAGGAGCTATTGTAACGGGAATAGACTCGGACCCCTCAATGGTTAAGGTGGCAACCAAGAAAAAGCAAAAGAACTTAAGTTTTGAGGTTGCAGATGCAACAAAATTGCCATTTAAAAATGATTCATTCTACTGCTCTTCCATCAGTCTTGGTTTTCACGAGATGCCCGGCAGGCTAAGGCCGAAAGTCTTGGCTGAGATGAGGCGGGTAATAAAGAAAGAAGGGGTTCTGATTATTACCGATTTTGACATCCCCCTAAAAAAGAATTTGTTTGGGCTTATTGCCAAGAGCGCGGAATTCCTCACTAACAGGGAGAATTTTACGAATTATTCATATTCAGGGGGGCTGGAGAATATGCTTATCAGGAGCGGGCTTGAAATTGAGGACTACCTGCTGTTCAAGCAGGGCAATATAGTTGCATTGAGAATCAAAAATTCATAAAAATAAATATATGTTATTTGTTCACATATGTACTTAATAAACATTTATGGGTGAAAAAGGATGTTAAAACTTTTCAGGAAAACAGACCCGATATGCGGAATGAAGCAGGAAAAGAGAAAGGGCTGTCTGAAATACGGAAAATGGTTCTGCTCAGACAATTGCCTTAAAAAATATGAGGAAACAGTAAAGCAGGCCAAAAAACAAAAGCCAAGCTGTTGCCATTAAAATGACGAAAATTCCCAAAAAACCAATAACGTGGGGAGTAGTGGGAACAGTTATCCTTATGGCTGCTTTCCTAATCTTGCTAACTCTGTTAAACTCTTTTGACCACGCGTTGGATGAATTTTTCAGGCTGTGGTACTGGATGATCCCTCTTTCAGCGGGATTCGGGCTTCAAATAGGCCTCTTCTCGCATGTGAGGCAGATGCATAAGAGTGCGACAGTTGCAGGGGTGGCAGCATCAGGAAGTGTTTCAGCCAGCTCCATGGCTGCCTGCTGCGCACATCACGTTTCAGATGTATTGCCTTTTATAGGAATTGCTGGAATTACTTTTTTCATAAACAAATATCAGACAGTTTTCCTTATGACAGGGTTTTTTTCAAGCATAATGGGGACTTTGATGATGCTGAGAATAACCAGCCGAATACCCCACTCTCAGCTTGGTCAGAAAATCAAAAATTTTAATTTTAATCTCGCCCTTAAAACATCTGCAGCGGTGTCTGTGGCAGCCGTGCTTTTAATGATAGGGGTTATTGGCTGGAGGTAAAATGAAGAATAAGGAAAAAATACTGCTCACATCCATAGCAATAGCAATAGCTGTTATGCTAATCTTCACATTCACTTTTTTCAATGGAAACGCAGCTAACAAAGGAACAGGTTATGTTTCATATGATAAGGAAGATTCAGCCAGGTTCAGGGAGATCGCAACAGGAACAACAGGAAACGGCGATGTTTCAATAGGACTGACCCCCAAAAGTTTCAACAATGGCCAGCTTGTTGTGGATGTGGCAGTAAATACTCATTCAGTGGACTTAAGCGAGTTTGACTTGAAACAAATAACAACCCTTGAATATAATGGAAAGACAGCAACCCCCCTCTCCGCCCCAGTACTCAGAGGCCATCATGCATACGGGGAGCTAATATTTGACTTGAAATCAGAGGGTCTTGCTGATTTTAAAATAATAATTGAAGGCATTCCAAAAATCTCCAGGAGAGTTTTTAAGTGGAATGAAAAATAGTAAATATCGTTAATAGCTTATTAAAGGTAAAATGAAAGTTTCAAAAAAGGATATGGAAGATGCATACAAGCTTTTTTTTGGCACCCTGACAAGCAAGGCAAGGCTGAACATAATAAATTCGCTGAGAAAAGGGCCGAAAACAGTTTCAGAACTGCAAAAAGGGCTTAAACTTGAGCAAACATCGGCCTCTCACAATCTTAAAAGACTTAAAAGTTGCGGATTTGCGAATGTCGAGAAAAAAGGAAAATTCAGGGTATACCCAATTAACAAAAAAACAATCGCTCCCTTAATGGCGCTTATAGATACTCATATGTCAAACCATTGCATAAAAATAATAAAGTCCAAAAAGGGAGGAAGGTAAAATGAAAAAAATATTCTTGATTTTAATATTGGCCCTGGCTTTAATTACAGCGGCCTACGCCCACGACCACAATTTTACAGAGGCAAAGGAATTGATTGACTCTGGAGTTGGCTGTAATGAACTTAGTGATGAACAGCTGGAGATGATAGGTGATTATTACATGGAGCAGATGCATCCGGGAGAGGCCCACGAGCTTATGGATGAGATGATGGGAGGCGAAGGCTCAGAAAGCCTCAGGCTGGCGCATATCAGCATGGCAAAAAGGTTTTATTGCGGAGAATATTACAGGAATATGGGGATGATGGGAGGAATGATGATGCAAGGAGGTGGCAATAATATGGCATACAACACGATGGGCTACGGAATGATGGGGTCTATGAGTTTTGGAACTACCGGAGTTTGGCTGTACAGCATTTTCTGGCTTGTTTTGGCAACATTTATATTCTCCGTCATATTCTGGCTGACATACAACTGGCTGGCAAAGGAAAGAAAAAAGAGGTGAAAAAATGGCAGCAACTAAACTAAATGCGTTGTCTCTTGGCTATGCAGGGGCAATACTCTCAGCTATCTGGATGCTGATAATGGGCGTCCTCGGAAACTTCAGCATAGCGCTCAGCGCAATAGAGATTATGAAAGCCCACCACATATTTTTCTCTTTGAGCGCTGCGGGAATAATATCGGGGATGATCGAGGCAGCAATATTCAGCTTCGTGGCGCTGTTCGTCTTCGGATGGCTCTACAACAAATTTGCCTGATTTTTTTATTTTTTTAAGTGCTTTTTAAAATGGTCAACGAAGTTGAATACAAAGGGAAGAAATGCTTTAAATGCAGCGAATGCGGTTTTATCTATAAAGAGAAATCAATCGCTGAGAAATGCGAATCCTGGTGCAGAAAACATAAAAGCTGCAATATGAAAATAATCGCTAAAGCTATAACAATTAAAGATGAAAAAAGAAAGGAAAGAAAATAAGGAATCTGTAACGATTAAGATAAGCGGAATGAACTGCGCATCGTGCGTTTTGCCGATTGAATCTGCGCTAAAGAATACCAAGGGCATAAAAAGAGTAAGTGTGGACTTTGCCTCCGAGAAAGCCCGTATTGAATATGACCCTTTTAAGATATCCAGGGAAGAAATTGATGAAGCTGTAGAATCTACAGGATACCGCGTTATAAAAGAAGGCGGGAAAGATAAAGGGAGTATGGACGATGCTGAAAAACAGGCAAGAGATAAGGAAATTAAAAGCCTCAAAACAAGGTTTCTGATCTCTATAATCCTGGCAGCGCCTTTGCTGTACTTCGCTATGGCGCCGCACATAGCCCTGCCTATCCCTTCTTTTGTTGAAAACAATATGGCTGTAATTCAGCTGATACTCACCACACCCATCCTTTTTGCAGGATACCAATTCTACACCAGGGGATTTCTTTCTGTTGTTAAAACAAAAGCTGCCAATATGGACACTTTGGTGGCGCTTGGGACAGGAGCTGCTTATGTATACAGCCTTTTTGTTTCCATTATGATATGGACGGGCAGTCCTTCTTTTGGAAATGACCAGCTATACTTTGAAATAGCAGGCATATTAATTGCCTTTATCCTGCTGGGCAAGTATCTGGAAGCGGTCGCAAAGGGAAAAACATCTGAATCAATAAAAAAACTGCTTGGCCTTCAGGCAAAGACAGCGGCGGTAATCAGGAAAGGAAAAGAGAAGGAGGTTCCCATTGAAGAAGTTCAGGTGGATGACATAGTTGTGGTCAAGCCGGGACAGAAAATCCCGGTGGATGGGATTATTACCGAAGGAAAATCCTCTGTGGATGAGAGCATGATTACAGGGGAAAGCATTCCTGTAGAAAAGATAAAAGGGGACAAGGTTATTGGCGCCACAATTAACAAGACAGGCTCTTTTAAGTTTAAAGCAACAAAAGTAGGAAAAGATACCGCGCTGGCCCAGATAATTAAGCTTGTTGAGGAAGCGCAAAGCAGCAAGGCCCCGATACAGAAGCTGGCAGACAAGGTTGCAGCATATTTTGTTCCCGCAGTGCTTATAATAGCCCTTGCCAGCTTTTTAATCTGGTTCGGTTTCGGTTTCGGATTCGCATTCTCCCTGACAGTGTTTGTTGCAGTCATAATAATCGCCTGTCCGTGCGCTTTGGGCCTCGCGACGCCCACAGCTGTAATGATAGGAACAGGGCTGGGGGCCGAGCGGGGGATTCTTATAAAAAGCGCAGGCGCACTGCAAACTGCGCATAAACTTGGTTCAATAGTTTTTGACAAGACGGGAACATTAACAGAGGGGGAGCCCAAAGTTACGGATATTGTTGAGCTGGGGAAATCAGGTAAAAAGGAAATCTTGAAATTAGCAGCAATAGCAGAGAAGAATTCTGAGCATCCTTTGGGGGAAGCCATAGTCAAAAAGGCAAAGCAAATGAAAATTAAAGTGCCTGATGCCGAAGAGTTCAAGTCTATGACAGGGAAAGGGATAGAGGCTAAATATAACAAAAAGCTGATTCATCTGGGAAACCGGTCTTTAATGCGGGACAAGAAAATAAGCACGGAAAAACTTGAAAATAAAATCCGAAAGTTAGAGGAGAAAGGCAGAACAGTGATGATAGTGGCATTGTCCAAGAAGCCCGCGGGGTTGATAGCGGTCGCGGACACTCTAAAAGTAAATTCCAAAAATACAGTCAGGACATTGGAAGATATGGGCAGGGAAGTGATTATGATTACAGGAGATAATGAAAGGACAGGGAAGGCAATAGCCAAACAGCTTGGAATAAGGAGGGTTTTAGCGGAAATCCTGCCCGAGGATAAAGTAAAAGCAATCAAAAAGCTCCAGCAAGAAGGAAAACAGGTTGCGATGGTCGGCGACGGGATAAATGATGCCCCCGCTTTAACGCAGGCAGATGTAGGAATTGCCATAGGTTCTGGCACAGACATTGCAATTGAGTCAGGAGACATTGTTCTGATTAAGGAGGATTTAAGGGATGTTGTGAACGCGATGGACTTAAGCAGTTATACGATGAGGAAAATAAAGCAAAACCTTTTCTGGGCATTTTTTTACAATTCTGTTGGCATTCCCATTGCTGCGGGAGTCCTTTATCCTTTTACAGGATGGCTGCTCTCCCCGATTATAGCAGGGGCGGCAATGGCCTTCAGTTCTGTCAGTGTTGTCACGAATTCCCTGTTTATGAAAAGATACAAACCGAAGATTTAACCACTCTAACGGATCATCCTGAGAAAGCTTCTCTTTTTTCTTCGCAGGGTGTCGTACATTTTCCTGGGGTTTTCAGCCCCTATAATCATATGCCCCACCACAAACTCGTCAGCGCCGGCAGTTTCAGCCCTGCCTATGGTGTCTGTGTCTATCCCGCCGTCAACCTGAACAACGACTTTCTTGTTCATCATTTTAATTCCCTTTATCTTTTCCAGGGCAGAAGAGATAAATCTTGAGCCCTGCTTTCCGGGAGCGACCGTCATAACTATAACCTTTTTCACCTTGTTTATAACAGGAATTAGCTTTTTTATGTTGGTTTCCGGGTTGAGGGCGACAGCCGGCTTTTTCTTTCTCTTGATGATTTCATCAACAAGGTATTCTGCATTGTCAAGCTCAGCAGGCACTGTTATAATGTCCGCCTTGTCCGCTATTGCGTCAAAATACCTTTTCGGATTGCTCACCATCAGGTGGAACTCAAGCTTGGCCCGCGTCCTGATTTTTTCAAGCTCTTTGGGGCCGATGGTTTTGTTCTTAACAAACCAGCCGTCAGCCACATCTATCTGAACTCTTTTTGACAGCGTTTGTGCAATTTCTAAGGATTTCTGGAACTCCCCAAAGTCCTTCTCCAAAACCGCGGGTATTACCTTTCTCATTTTATTATTGTCAAACAGATGAAAATTCCTTCTCCTTCAATGGCCTGTGCTGAATGTCTTACACCCCTTGGGATATAAACTGTTGCAGGCGAAGCTACCTTGTACTTTTCATCTTCAAGAACTATCTCATATTTTAATCTTTCTTTTTCACTTAGTATCAAGTTTATCTCGTCAAATTTGTGGGAATGCAGCTCGCTGTACTCAGGCATTTTTTCTATCATATGGACTGCAATATGCCTTATTTTTGAATCAGAATCTGGAAACATCTTGTTATCAAACATTAAGAGCCTCTTGAAGGGTGCCTTGCCGTGAAAAGGAATTTTCTCCAAAGGCTCTGAAATCCCTTTTTTATCAGTTTTTTGTATTTTTTCACCTTAGTTTCTTCAGTCTTCTCCTGTGCCTGGCAATTTGTGAGAAAGGTGTTTTCAGCCAGATGTCCACGAGCTTTTGCTGTCTTTTCACATCAACTTTTCTTCCTCTCAAACAGAGGATGTTTGCATTATTGTCATGCCTGCTCATCTTTGCAGAGTACTCGTCGTAAGCCACGGCCGCCCTTATGCCTTTCACCTTGTTTGCTGCCATTACCATACCTGTGCCTGTCCCGCAGATTAATATCCCCTTTGCATTCTTTTCTTTAGCCGCCTTTCTGGCAACTTTAAAGGCAAGATCAGGGTAATCCACTGAATCTTCAGAATACGTTCCCAAATCCATATATTTAACGCCTTTCTTTTCCAGGTGTTTCTTAAGAAATTCCTTCAGTTTGTAGCCTGCGTGGTCTGCGCCTAAATAAAGCATTTTACCTCCTTAAACCTTGATTTATAGAGGCCTTTATAAACTTTTTCAGAAAGATATTTATACTTTACTTATTATCTAGTGGTAAAAATGCAAGCAGCAATATTCTACAGCGTGCCCTCTGTGGCCTATGAATGGGAGGATGTTCTCAAAAAAAACGGATTTGAGGTAGATATGCGCAACACAATCCCTATCACTGAGGAAGATTCGCTGGACAAGCAGATGGACTTGATAATATTGCAGACAACAGCTGGTGCCCGCACAGATTCAGCAACATTGCTGAAGTCAATGGGATATAATCCTGAGGAAATCCCGGTATGGCACTCTTTCTATTTTGTTAACAAATTAAGGCAGCCTGACAATCCCAACAAGAAAACACCTGTTATCTACACCACTCTTGCGAACGGTGAAAGGCTGTCAGAAATCAAAAAGACATTTGACTCCCTCCCTAACACTTATTTCTTTGACGAAAGAAGCACAGATGGAATAGGCCCCTTGATCAAGAAAATTCTTGAATCACAAACCGCTGATGAATGAATTGTCAAACCTTATCGCTTTTGGCCCGTAATAGCCTGACTTGCACCATCTTTCCTTAGCGAGTCTGCAGTCTGCCAGCACCTTGAAATAATTGCCTACCCACATTCCGCCCTTGAAAGGAATCTTTTTTCCGTTTTTAATAACATAACCCAGTCTTATCTCTGCAGTGAAATCCCCTGAGTAGGAGTTGGGGCTGAACCAGGAGAAGGAAACGATTTCAATGTTTCCATCCTTAAGAAATTCTTTTGAAGCTGTATCTCCTGTTTCCACTTCTATGTTTCCCAAAGGGCCTGTGGGTTTTATTCCCAGATAATCGGCATATTTCTTGCTTGCAAAAAAGTTTTTGAAAATCCCTTCTTCTATCAAAACAATCTCCTGTGCAGGAACAAGGTTCTGGTCGAAAGCCGAGCTTCTCAGCCCCTTCTTGATGAGGGGATTTGACTTTATAGTTATCCTGTCCCCTTTTATGCTCTTTTCAAACTGTTTTCCCTTTTCAAATCTTGAAATGTTCATATATTTTATTCTTGCAGATGAATGAATCACTGCAGGGTTTTCCACAGGCGAGTTTATGAAAAACTCTCCCAGGGCATCCCCTGTAAGGACCACGCTACCCCTGAAATTCTTCGGCGGGGAGCTGTTTGCTATGTCCCTGGCAATCTTGTGATTTTTCCTGACAAAATCCCTTAGATTAATCTGCTCAAGCACTGATTCCGAGCGCATGGGCAGATATTCCATCTCACCCCTCCTGCCTTTTGCTGTTATAACACATTCTGCATAAGCTGAATTGCGGCTCTCGCTCAGCTCCTGACCGATGCTTGTCGTCACAGTCACTCTTGATTTCTTGGTGAAAACTTCAAAGGCGTTGATTTTGGCATCAGGTTTTTCAGTTTCCTTGCATGCCTCCTTGACCTTTTTTTTGAGCTCCTCATAAGATGGCAGGTTCTTTGCCTTTTGCAAGGAAGGGTGTTTCCTGAATTTTTCAAAAGGCACATAATAGGGATTTTTGATTAGCCTTGCCGCTGTTATGGCCTCCTTGATCTTCCTGTTGATGTCATCCCCCTCCTTTATGGTGACTGCTGACTCTCCAAGAAAATCACCTGACTTCTTGTAAACAGTTACCAGATAGTCCTTTCGTTTGCCGCTGAGGTGGCTTTCTTCCTCGTCCTTCTCAAAATAGATGTTGCTTCTCTCTGTTTCCAGCTCCTCCAGTTTCCAGAAGTCCAGTTTTTCCTTTTTCAGCTGGCTTGTTATTCTTTCTCTCATCCTAAATCAAGATTTTCAATTCTCAAATAAGGGCCTCCCTCTGAGACAGGCACCCATTCCTTGTGTCCCTTCCCACAGTGCCCCAGGTTTTCCATCTTGAACTCTGTCTTTGAGACCTGTTTTATGTTCTCCAGGATTGTGGGGAGATATCCTGTAATGCCAATATCATCGTAATATTCATCCACTAGCTTGCCGTTTGTAATCCTCTGGCCGAAAACGCTCTGTATCTGAACTCCCCACCCCTTGGGGTCTTCCATCCCTCCCCCTCGGCCGAAAAGGAAAATTCCATCCTTTACCTTGCTTACCATATCCTTGACATCGTGAGGGCCTTTTGCGAAGAAGGTGTTAGTCATCCTTGCATATGCCTTGTGGTCAAATGACTCTGTCCTTCCATTGGCGCTCCTGGGCACATTAAGCTTTTTTGCAGTGAGCATTTCAGTAATGTAATCATTAACAACCCCATTCTTGATAAGATATGTTGGCTTTGCTATTTCTCCCTCATCATCAAAGTATATGCTTCCGTGCTTGCTGGGAAGCGAGGGGTCGTCAAGTATGTTAACAAAGTCAGCAGCTATTTTCCTGTTCTTCCAGTGCTTGGCAAGGGCCCTGTCCTTGTACACTGTGTCGGACTCCATCCCGTGCCCGAATGATTCGTGAGCGAGCAATCCGGTGATTCTGCCTGCCAAGATGCAGTGGTACTTGCCCGGCCTGAGCTTTTTCACCTTTGTCAGCTTTTTCGCCGTTTCAGCGGCTTCCTTTGCCACCTTAAGAGCGTTACCGGCAGCTTCAAATCCATTCCCGAATGAATTGTCATAGCAAAACCTTGTATGGCCCTGCCCATCCTGGGTTAATGCTATTGCCACAACAGTTACTTTTGAGTTTTCCTGAACAAGATACCTGTTTTGGGAGCAGAAGATTCTTTTGCTGACCTCCTCATCGTACCTTGCCCTGCCGTTCTTCAAATGCTCCTGTTTTTTAAGGTAATTTCTTATCTTGTCTGTAACCTTTATCTTTTCGCTTAAGGAGACTCTTTTTGGATTTATCCTTGGATTGTCAGAAAAGCCCTTCTCTGCTTTCTTGTCCTCAAAGACCATTGGATTCTGCACTTTTTTTATCCGGCCTGCCAGTTCCCTGGCGACGTTCTTAAGATTTTCAGGGGTTAGATCCGTGGTGAACCTCTCAAGCCATTTCCTGCCGTCAAAAGCGCGCATCTTAACGCCTTTCTCGCCCGTGTTTGAGATGTCCATTGTTGAGAAGTCCTTGGAGATTTCAAGCACTGATTCATCAATCAGCAGCAAATCGCTGTAGACAGCTTTGGAATTTAATATGCCTATTATTTCCTTGAACAATTTTTTGAGCGGTGCATCTTTTGGAAGCATAATCCTTGGTTTCTGCTTTTTTATTTAAAGTTTATGATTAAACAGAATGCTTTTTCCTGAAAATCTTGATAAGCTCTTTTATTCTGGGGATTGCTTTTTCGTTGATGAGGCCTGCCTTTGTCCTGGCCTGGACATCTTCAAGGGTTTTTGCGCCCTCAATTACTGCGTTTTCAATATCCCTTTCTGTTATCCTCAGGGTTTCATCGACCATTGGGGAGTCAGTTACAATTTTTTCAATCTGGTCCGTTCTCCTGTAATAATCATTTATTGCCTCTCTCAATGCCTTGTCTCCCAGCACAGAGCAGTGGAATTTTATTGCAGGCAGCCCTCCCAATTTTTCCACAATTTCCTTGGGGGTTATCTTGAATGCGTCTTCCACCTTCATCCCTTTTACCATTTCTGAAAGCACAGAGGTGGTTGCAATTGCAGATGCGCAGCCGAATGTCTGGTATTTGCAGTCTGTGATAATGCCTTTGTCAACCTTGATCCACATCTTCATCATATCTCCACAATTATGAACAGATGCAGATTCAGATACATAAGAATGCGCTTTTTCTACTTCTAAATTATGAACTTTTCCTTCATATTCAACCAGTTTCTTTGTTGTTATTGGAGTATAAAAGTAATTATTATCAAACCAAGATTCTATAGACTCGTAGGATTTTGGACAATATTTTAATTTAAGTATTTTACATAACTTTTTTAGAGAGTCTCTTTGACCGATATGAATTCTGTATGCTGTTTTTCTACTGATTCCTTTAACTTTTTTCCCATTGTCCGTGTATAATGAAGGGGCAATTTTTTGTCTTAATAATAAGGTTTTTATCTGCTGAGCTAATTGATAAGAGGTGGTAGCATAACCTGCTCTTGGACCTGTTCTTTCAATATTAACATATCCATGGCCTTTCCAAAGTCCAAATAACAAGGCTTCCTGTTTTTTGATTGGAAGATCCATCACAAAAGAAGGAATTTTTTTATTTGCCGCTCCGTTCCCACATAACTCCAAAAAGAACCTCGCAAGTTTTGCATTGTATATGTGCACCACCGAACAGTTATTTTTAGGGTATTCTGTAATTTTTATTTCAAGATTAAAAAGACTTTCGGATATCTTTTTTATGTCTTCCACAATCTCTTTTTCATTTATGTTCAATGAGAAGGAGATATATGCTTTTGATGGCTTATCTTGAACATTGCCTTCTGATAAAAAATAACCTAGCAATCTCAGAAATTTTGAATTAACTGGAATTTTATTGGGAACTTCTTTGCTTTTGAAATCCCACTTTGATTTTAGTATTTCTATTTTGATAAATTTTTTATCTTTTTTTGTTTTGTATATTGGGTAAAGAAGCAGATCATTCTTTTTTAAGTGTTCTGCATGGTACCATGAAGGAATCAGTGTTTTTTTGTGCTTATTCCTGTAGGATTTGTTTCCTTTTGGAACACTAATTCCATACACTAGATGATCTGGGGTTAGTGTTAAATTTCCAAGTTTATTTTTGAATTTTATTGCCTTGCCCTTATAATCTCTTTCCAGTATTTTTGATATTTTACTGTACTCTCCTGTATGAGTAAGTACTTTTTGCCTTTTTTTCAATTTTGATATTTCAATAATTCTCTCATCTGTGTGTATTCTTTCATAGGGCAATAGACATTTAGGATTTCCAACTATTCCGACGCCGTCTGCATTGAATTTTTCAGCCTCTTCCTTGGACTTGATAATGTTCTTGGGATTAAAGAAATGCTCCTTTACCTCTTCCGAATAAAACCATTTGTTGCTCATGGTGCTATGGGCGATATTTTTCTCAGGCTTTCAACAATCTTTGGCAGTTCCTTCAAAACCTTTTCAATGTCTTCCTCTGTTGTGTGCTTCCCCAGTGAAAATCTTAATGAACCGTGAGAAGCCTCATCACTCAATCCCAAAGCTTTTATAACGTGGGAAGGCTCCAATGAATGGGAAGAGCAGGCGCTTCCTGTTGAGGCGCAGATCCCTTCCTTGTCAAGGTGCAAAAGCATTGCTTCCCCTTCAACTCCCAAAAATGACACGTTGAGGTTGTTGGGAAGCTTCTTTTCCATGTCCCCGTTTATGCTGATGTGGGGAATCTTTTTTTTAATTCCTTCAAGCAGCTTGTCCCTTAGCTTTGCCACTTTTTTTGATTCTCTTTCTCTTTCCTTTTGCGCAATTTCCAGCGCCTTTGCAAACCCCACAATTCCGGGCACGTTCTCTGTCCCGCTCCTTACGCCTCTCTCCTGCCCTCCCCCGTGGATTAGGGGCTTTACTATCACTCCTTTTTTGGCATAGAGCATTCCTATTCCCTTCGGGCCGTAAATCTTGCTTCCGTTCAATGTCATCAAGTCAATCCCTAAATCCTCAACATTGACGTTGAGATAGCCCGCTGCCTGGCAGGCATCGGTATGGAACAATACATTGTGCTTTTCGGCTATTTCTGCAATTTCCTTTATAGGCTGGATGGTCCCTATCTCATTGTTGGCGTACATAACAGAGATTAATATGGTATCTTTGGTGACTGCTTTTTCAATATCCTCAGGATTCACTATCCCGTTTTCCTGCACTTCAACGTATGTGACCTTGAATCCCTCCGCATCTTCCAGGTATTTGCAGGTATCAAGAACAGCGTGGTGCTCCGTGTTTGTCGTGATTATGTGATTTCCCTTCTCCTTGTATGCCTTCGCAACACCCATCAATGCAAGGTTGTCAGACTCTGTGCCTCCGCTCGTGAAAAAGATTTCCTTCTCGTCAGCTCCCAAAAGTTCGGCAACCTTTTGCCTTGCATTGTCTACAGCTTCCCTTGCTTCCAGGCCTTTCTGGTGCATGCTGTTTGGATTGCCGTATTTTTCAGAGAAATAAGGAAGCATAGCGTCTAGCACTTTCCTGTCAACAGGTGTTGTTGCCGCATTGTCTAGATAAACTGTCCGCATGCTGAGCACCTCAAAGGTATTTTTGAAAACTTCCTGTGCAGTTTGCACAATTTTTTTTGTGACCTGAAAGTCCTGCACAAAACCTCTATCTCATTTACAAAGTCCTTGTTCTTGCTGATGTTTTCAGCTGCCTTTTCTATATCTTTCCTGAAATCCGGGTCAAACTTCACTTCAGAGGCTCTCTTGTGCTTCATATAATTTGAAACAGCCGCCTCTGTCATGTGCAGCTTCCTGGCGATTTCCTTCTGCTTTAATCCATTCTTCTTCATGAAATTGGCTATCTCGCGCCTTATGGCGGGCAAAAGATACCAGACTTCAACTTCCTGGTGAAACAGTATTTCCTGCATTTTCAAAAAAATTAACTATGGTTTATTTTTAAATGTTTTGGTTTTATGGTTGTTCAAATGCATTAACCAACCCGTATTTTCGTCTTTCCAGAATTTCCTTGCTAACACCATTTTTCTTTGCAAGCACATAAATGGGCTTTTTTCTTTCATTATCATCAACAAGTTCACCAACTGTAAATATAGTAGCACAATCCATAACTCCCTTGGTGCCATAAGGCAGGAATATTTCAACACCAAAAGCAGAACTAAAAGCATCTAATGGTCTAAGATGGTTTTCTACTAATTTAGATATGAAGAATCTCAATGCTCCCGCTCTGTTCTCATCCACACTTTCTTCAGAATCATAAACCGGCAATTTCTGCGGATCTCTGTGTGCATAATAACCTCCTGCTAATTCGTCAATACAATCACAGCAAACTAGTTTTCTCGTATGTGGCATTACTGCTTTCATTAGCATAAAATAAGTATCAGGCCTGTTTTTCTTAACTCCTAAAATTTCATTTGATTTCTCGATGTCGTGTTCAGAAGGCTGCATTATCTTAACCATATGACTTAGATTTGAATGTTCATTTTTTAGAGCTTCTATAAATCTTCGGGCATGAACAATATCCGGAAGATCGTCTCTTGAGCCAATTGTGTGAGCAACTAGGGGAACTTCTCTTCCTAAATGATGGAGTAATTTAACAAGCACCAAAGAGGAGTCAACACCCCCAGAATATCCTAAATGTACTTCTTGATTAGCTCCAATAGCTTCACAAATTGTTTTTATAGAAGTGTCTACCGCATTTTCTAGCAAATTAACTTTTAATTTATAATCAAGACCGCATTCAACACCAAATTTATGGTCTCTTATTCTCTGAAATAAATCTTCTCTGCGATGAATCATTTTTTATTTCTCCGCTTTCAATATGCCATCCACCTTCTAGGCATTCTTCAGCAAATTCAACCAGGACATCTTTGAATTCGAGGTCGTGACCCATCGCCTCTTTTTTGTCTATGCAGTGCTTGCCACAACAGCAATGTTTTATTTCATAATCTAATTTTTGGTTTGTTTTACTATGAGCCTTACCGCAATGATGAACCTCATGGCCATCCTCATCATGATGGATATGATGAAACAATGCCAAAAAGTCTATTTTGCTCATCTTCATCTAATAATAGGACAAAAAGCTTAAAAAATCTTCTATTATTACTATTAATATGGCAGACAAAATTGTTCTTGTGGACTTTGCAGGAACGCTAGTGAAGGCGGAAATCATTGAAGAGGCTAATAAGCTAAGGTCGGATATTCTGGAAAAGGCTCTGCCCTCAAGGGAGGAGCACGGCGATCCTGAAAAACTGTACAAGGTTAACAGGGCATTTGTTGAGAAACTGACTGGGTTAAAAGCAGACTTCAAGCTGAGATACAGGGAAAATGACCTTGACTTTATTGAGCTGACAGGGGAACAGTTCCAAAACCAGATATCAACCAATTTGTTTCAGATAGGGATGTATATGACTGCAAAAAAATATGGAAAGGATATCTTTCCAAAAGGATTTGTTGAGCAGCTTCAGAGAATTAAAAAATCAGGCTATAAGTTGGCAACTGTTTCTGGTGTTAGGACAGACATTATTTCAGGGATGCTCCAGATTGCCGGCCTGAATCCTGAACTTTTTGACTACCTTTACGGCCAGCCTCCAATCCTGGGAATGGAAAACCAGGAGCAGGACATAAAGGAATTGAGGCAAAAGGGCAATGTTGAATGGTCAATCGCAGACAAGTACTCAGACCTGGAGAGGACGAAAGCAGAAGGCACAAAACTGGTGTTTGTGAAGTGGGGGCACGTGCATCCCGAAGGCGGGGAAGAGGAATTAGCAGATTACACTATTGAGCAGACCGAGGAGTTAAAAAAGCTTATTTTTTAAATTAAAAAGTCATTTTTATGTTCTTGCATTAACTTGATTTTTCCCTGCTTCTTCTACTTTAGTGCCGTGCAAGAAAAAATATTAACTGCTGAAAGCAGTTTAATGCAAGCCTGGCAAAAAAGCACAGAATAAAAAGCAAAAAAACAATTTAAGGCTTGCCATAAATTATTTTATTTTTTATGACACTAGAAGCCTATACAAGCATACCCAACAACCGCGCTCTCATCTCCTGTGGCGTCTGCGCTCGTGGAGTAATCAAGCAGCCTGAATTTCCACTTTTTTATCTTGGCCATCTCTATCGCAATCATCAGGGGCATCTTCCCGCAGGCCTCAAGGTTCTGGGTTTTGAAATCCAGGATGTTGCTTATTGTTTCCTTATCGGTTTTTTCAGCATAATCCAAACTTAGAAAATGGCTCAGGTCAGAACTTATGATGAAAAAGCAGTTTTGCTGCTTCAAAAGCACCTCAGCGTAATTTTTTGCCTCCATATCATTGATGTCCCCCACAGCTATTGGGGTTATGGTCAATTCCCTGCCCAGCTTTTCAGAAACCACCTGAATGAAGGGAACTTGCACTTCAAGTGAATGTTCGCGCGCGTGCGCCTGGGAGTCCTCCTTTATTTCAGGAATCTTTCTCAGCTTTACCCTGCCCAGGGGGGTTTCCCACTCTTCATTGGCATCAATCAATAATCCCTCAAAATAAACCTGGTGGGAAGGCCCCAGGATTATCACATTGCTGATTTCCGGCTTTTCCTTAAGCAGTTCCAGCATCGCCTTGTAGCCTACAGCGGCGGTCTTGCCTGAATAGACATAGCCGGCGTGGGGCACTACCATGCCATTCTTCACTTTCCCTTTTTTTGCAGAGGCGAACAAGTCATCCAGCAAGGAATGCAGTTCCTCCCTTGTTCCGGGATAAAACGCGTCCGCAACTGCCGCTTCCCTTATCATTTTAGCCTGTTTTTGGAATGCCTTCCATCCTTACCTTTCTTTTTCCTTCATTAAGATTGTGTGATAAATCTTTATGGTGCAGTCCCTTTTCCAGTCATCAGCTTCCAGTCCTGCCTTGAGGCACAGCTCTGTTAAAAATCCTATTTTGTCATAATCCCCGTCTTTTTTGAAATGCCCCCAGACAAGGGGCAGGAAGGTGGCGCTTTTTCCTGCCTTGCTTAAAACCACCCCATCCTTGGGAGGGTTTAACTTGCTTAACAAGTCATTATCATCTGAATATTCCAATTCCTCTGGCTCTGTCAACACCGAGATTTCTATATCAATGTCTTCAACCTCGCTCTGCCGGACAGGCATGAATCTCGGGTCCTTAAATGCAGAATTATAAGCATTCTTAATCACGTTTTGTATTAAGGGCTCGCGCGCTTCAAGGCTGCCTATGCACCCTCTCAAATGCCCCTGATGCTCCAATGTCACAAAGCAGGCCCCTTTTTCCCTTAGCCTTTCAGGACATCTTGACGGAACGCCTTTTTCTTCTTGCATCGCTCCGTTCTCTATGACCTGCCTTGCTGTCTTCAGCAAGAATTCCTTCTCCTCCTCAGTAAACTCCTGCAATTTTCTCACCGCATTTTGGGCATTTGCCCTTTTCTATCCTGTTGTTTAATCTGTTCTCTCTCCAAATCCTTTGCACAACTGTTTCGCCGCATTTTGGGCATAAGGTGTTTTCGTGCTCCTCATCAGGTATGTTGCCTATGTAAACATATTTCAGGCCAGCTTCCAGCCCGATCTTGTGGGCTTCAGCCAGCTTGGCCATGGGAGTGGGAGGAACATTCTCCATCCTGTGCATGGGGAAAAACCTGGAAATGTGCCAGGGAATGTCCTTGTCCAAATCAGCTATGAACTTGGCAATCTGCTTTAATTCCTCTTCTGAATCATTGTGCCCTGGAATTATCAGGGTGGTGATTTCAATCCAGAATCCGATTTTATGGGCCAGGGCAATAGTCTCCAATACCTTGTCCACCTTCACCGCCCCGCATTTCTTGAGGTAAAACTCGCTGTTCATTGATTTAAGGTCGATGTTCATCGCATCCACGAGCCCCTTTAATTTTTCCAGCGCTTCCTTTGTTTCATAGCCGTTAGTGACATAAACATTCTTGAGCCCCTCCTTTTTTGCCAATCTGGCAGTGTCAATCACAAACTCTATGAAGACAGAAGGCTGATTGTAAGTGTATGCAATTGCTTTGCAGTCATATTTTCTGGCGTTCTTTATTATTTCTTCTGGTGTTACCCCCTTGCCGAAAAAGTTGATGTCGTCGGGCTCTGCTGTTGAAATGTCATAGTTCTGGCAGAAGAGGCATTTGAAATTGCACCCCATGGTCCCTATTGAGTAAGTGAGCATTCCCGGATGAAAATGGAACAAGGGCTTTTTTTCAATGGGGTCAACATTGACAGAGGAAATTTCCCCGTAAACAAGGGAGAAAAGCTTGCCTTCAACATTCTTCCTTACCCTGCACAATCCAAGATTGCCAGGGCTGATTTTGCACCTGAAATTGCAGGCCTGGCATTCCACATCCTGCTTGTCCAGGGATTTCCAAAGAATGGCCTCCTTCATAGATGATAATTATGTTTTTCAATTAAAAAAGTTTCTAAAGAGTTTAAAAATATGTCTCGTCTTTTGCCTTTTTACTAAAAAAATGACCAGAAAGTATTTTAAAGCCTTTTAAATAAATAAACATTATGGACTTGCCTAACGATTTAAACGCGTTTTTATTAGCAATAAGAAATCAGTTACTCATGAAATTCAAAGATTACATTATAGGTATCTATATTTACGGGTCCATATCTTATGGGGAATTTGAAAAGTTTAGAAGCGATGTCGATGTAATGGTATTCCTTAATACTAGACTACTTGATAAAGACTTTGAAGATTTGAAAAAAATTTATGAAGTGCCACAGCTAAGAAACAGCAGATGGATAAAAAAACTTGAAATGGACTATGTATTTATTGGGGATATAAAGCCAGTGAAAAATATTGTCAATACTGTTTGTTTTAGAAATGATAAATTAATAAATTCCAAAATTGAAGGGTTTAGTATGGATTTATCAAATATCCTGGATTGCGGGATTGTCCTGTACGGACCTACACCTTCAACTTTTATACCCGAAATTGAAGAAAAACTAATTGAAGAGGCATTATTGGACAAGTTTAATCATTTGAAGGGAAACGCGCCTAAATGGTCAGCCATAGATTTTTGGAACGAGATGTTTATAATAATTCAATTATGCAGGATTATTTATTCTGTTAAAAACAAGGATAAAGTTGTCTCTAAGAAAAAAGCTGCAAAATGGTGTTCAGAAAATGTGCCTGATAAATTTAAGTCGATAATCAAAACTGCTTTGAAAGGCATTGATAATTGGGAAAAACCTACTGATGAGGAGATAAAGAACAAATTAACCGATTTCATAGAATATGCCGAAAAGTTATTCGTTAATTCAAAACAATAGATTTTAAAAATACAGCTTTCCAAATCATTAATATGTGCGGTATTATTGGCATATTCAATATTGAAGGGGCGGAAGCTCTTGTTCTGGAAGGCCTGAAAACCATGGAAAGCAGGGGCAGGGATGGAATAGGAATAGCCACGGATTCAGAGACAAGACATTCCAGGGATTTTGACTTGACCTTGAGAACTTCTGTCAATGCAATAGGCCATAACCTTCATTCAGTCATAGAGTCTGTCAGGCAGCCCCTGGCAGGGAAGGGAAGCTTTGTTTCCAACTGCGAGATTTACAACTGGAAGGATTTGAGGAAAAAGCACAGCATCATTGCAAAAAACGACTCTGACCTGTTGTTCTGGATGCTTGAGAAAAGCCTGCTTCCCGACAAAATAGACGAGTTAGATGGGGATTACGCATTTGCTTACTGGAAAAATGATGAAGTTTTGATAGCCAGGGATATAATAGGGGTAAAGCCTTTGTGGTATTCAAAAAAAAGGAACAATCAGCTGTGCTTTGCCTTTGCCTCTGAAAAAAAGGCGCTGGAAAAGCTTGGCTTTCAGGAGGTGGAGGAATTAAACCCCAGAAAGATGCTTTTTTACAGGGTTAAGGGGAAAGAGCTTTTTGTGGAGGAAAGAAATTTCTTTTCAATAACTCCTGAGAACAGGGAGGACTACAATATCCAGAGGGAAACAGTCTCTAACCTTTTGTTCGAGGCAGTGGAAAAAAGAATTCCTGACAAAAAACTCGGATTGTTGTTTTCAGGCGGTGTTGATTCCTCTGTGCTGGCAATAATGCTGAAGCGCTTTGGGGCTGACTTCACCTGCTACGTGGCTGCCCTTGAATCAGAAGTTGAGGCAGAGGATGTTGTTTATGCGGTGAAGGCGGCGAATTCCCTGGGGCTGAAGCTGAAAATACTGACAATAACCATCGACGAGCTGGAAGGGTATCTGAGAAAAATAGTGCCTCTCATTGAGGATTCAAATGTTGTCAAGGTTGGGGTTGCAATCCCATTTTACCTTTGCTGCGAGGAGGCCTTGAGGGACGGAATCAAGGTGATAATGTCAGGCCTGGGAAGCGAGGAAATCTTTGCAGGCTATGAAAGGCACAAGCACTCTGAAAATGTCAACAAGGAATGCTATTCAGGATTGCTGAAAATGTATGAACGCGACTTGTACAGGGATGACGTGGTGACTATGGTAAATTCCATTGAACTGAGAGTGCCATTTCTTGACAAAAAACTGGTTGATTACGCGCTGAAAATACCTTCAAAATACAAGCTGGATGAAAAGCAGAACAAGATAATCCTCAGGGATGTTGCAAAGGACTTGGGATTAGCCAAAGAATTTGCTGAAAGAAAGAAAAGGGCTGCCCAGTACGGAAGCAGGTTTGACAGTGCAATAGGCAAGCTTGCAAAAAAGAAAGGTTACAGGAAAAAGTCAGAGTATCTTGAAAGCTTTTACAATATACCAAATCTCAGGTTGGGCGTTCTTTTCAGCTCAGGCAAGGACTCAACATATGCCACCTATGTTATGAAAAAGCAGAATTACGAGATTGGCTGCCTTATAACAATGAAAAGCGAGAATCCAGATTCTTACATGTTCCACACACCAACTGTTGACATTGCCGAGAAACAGGCCGAAGCCATGAACATCCCCATAATTATTGGCTGCACCGAAGGGGAAAAAGAGGAGGAACTGAAGGATTTAGAGGAATTGATGAGGAAAGCAAAAGAAAAGCACAAAATCCAAGGTGTAGTCACTGGAGCTATTTTTTCAGACTATCAGAGAAGCAGGATTGAAAGAATATGCGAGAAGCTCGGGCTGAAGATTTTCTCACCCTTGTGGCACATTAACCAGGAAGATGAGATGCGCGAGATTATCAACTCAGGCTTTGAAATTGTGATGACAGCAGTGGCTGCAGAAGGCCTGGACAAGAAATGGCTGATGAGGTCCCTGACAAAGGAGGACGTGGACGAGCTGGTGGAATTAAACAAAAAATACAAAATAAACATTGCGGGCGAAGGAGGGGAATTTGAAACCCTTGTCTTGGACGGCCCGATGTTCCGCAAAAGAATAATAATCAATGATTATGAAATACTTAAAGAGGGCACGAGCGCAAGGGTGGTGCTGAAATGAACCTGCTTATCTTATCATTGCTTCCCATCCTGTTCATTTTAATACTGGTCATTGCCTTCAGGAGAACTCTCTTTTTCTCAGCACCTCTCACTTTCATCTTAACACTTTTCCTGGCCCTGGCCATATGGCAGATGAGGCTGGCGTATGCCTTGTCAGCATCCCTGAAAGGGCTTTTCATAGCTGTTGAAATAACTCTCATAGTTTTCGGGGCAATATTCTTTTTGGAAATTATGAGAAGAAAAGGCATTATTGAGTCAATAGAACACCATCTCAGCAGGGCAAGCGCTGACAGGAGGGTTCAGATGATTCTTATTGCCTGGATGTTCGGCTCTTTTCTTGAGGGGGCAGCAGGTTTCGGGACCCCGGCAGCGATAGTCGCTCCCCTTCTTGTGGGAATAGGATTCCCGGCAGTTTCAGCTGTTGCTGTCGCATTGATAGCAGACTCCACCGCTGTGGCATTCGGGGCTGTGGGGACTCCCATCTTTCTCGGATTTTCAGGGCTTGACACAGCAGGAGTTTCTTTCTTCACAGGACTGATCAATATGATAGCAGGAACTTTCGTTCCTTTAATGATGGTTGCTGTCCTTGTATTGTTGTCAAAAAACAGGAAATGGCAGTATATCAAGGAAATGATTCCTTTCTCATTGGCTGCAGGGCTCTGCTTTACCGTGCCCTATTTTGTATTGTCAATGTTTGACTACGCTTTTCCCTCCCTGCTGGGAGCGTTGATAGGGCTCGGGCTGCTGATTTTTCTGATAAGGAGAAAATTCCTGTTGCCGAAGCACGAATGGAAATATGAAACAAAAAGAAAGGCAAAACTAAAGGCAAAACACAGCTTTTCCCAGGCATTTCTTCCTTACATAACTGTTGTTTTGGTCCTCGTCATTGTCAAATTCCTCCCTGTGATGAAAACATTTAGCTATGAGGTAATAAGAGGGATCTCCCATAATTTCAACATATTCAACCCGGGCATTATATTCATTGCAGTCGCGATTGCATTCTCCCTGTATCATTCAAGAAGGATGAAACACTCTTTCAAAGAATCACTTTTCAAGCTGGAGAAAGCCTTTCTGACATTATTCTTTATCGCAGCCTTTGTGCAACTTATGGCAAACACAAATTTTAACGCTTCCCATATAAGGAGCATGATTGGGATAATGTCCCAGTTTGCACAGACATCGGCATTGCCTTTTATCGCGCCTTTCATAGGGGCGTTGGGAGCGTTTATAGCAGGCTCCGCAACAGTTTCCAATCTTTTGTTTGGCAAGGTGCAGGCGCAGACAGCAACTCTTCTAGGAATCCCTGCCAATAAGATACTTGCACTGCAGGTAACGGGAGCCAGCGCAGGAAATATGATAGCAATGAACAACATTGTGGCAGCCCAGGCAACAGTAAAGCTGCAGGGAAAGGAAAGCACGATACTAAGAATAAACATAATACCTGCCCTCATTTACCTGGCAATTGCAGGAATTGTCGGGTTGCTGTTGGTTGTTCTTTAAACCAGTCCCAGCACAACAAGGATTCCCAGCACCAGCATTATTATCCCCGCGATTAAGTGCAAAATCCTGACATTCCTTTCCTTCCACTCCCCTGCCTTCTGCACTGTGCTGAAGCCGAAGTAGATTGCCATTGTAATCACAATCAGTGGGATTACGAAGACAAGAGTGTACAATAACAAGATTGGTATTGCCTGGATTTGTGTTGTTTTCCCTGCCAACAGCCCGAGTATCACAAGGTAAGGGCCTCCTGTGCAGGGCAGCTCAAAGAGGCATACTGCAAATTCAATAATGAATGCGCCCAAAGGTGTTGTAACGTTTCCCAAAAGCTTTTTCAGTGTGGGCCGCCAGCTCCTGGGGTATTTCCATAACAAAACCTCCGCCCCCATACCAGAAGAAATCCTTGATATTGAACAATCCAATGGCAATTGCAAGGATTCCTATTATCTTGTAGAACCATAAACTTAACCCTGTTATCTGCAGGGCGCTGAACAACCCCAGCCCGAAAAGGAAGTAAACAATGTAAATTGAGGCAGTGAATGCGAGCCCCACCTTAATCGCTTTTTTCTTGCTGCCGGCAGCTATCAAAGCTCCCAGAAGTATGAGCAGGACAGCAATGGCGCAGGGGGTTGATTGAATCAACAAATGCTGCACCTATCACAGTCAAGATTGGCAGCTCTTTCAGCTGCCTGGTTGGTGACTTTGCTCCCACCTCTCCTGTTGCTTCCTTCTCCTCAAGCGTGGGGCATCCTTTCCCTTGATTTTCCCTTATCAACCGGTCAATGTTGTTTATTATGGGAGTGTCCCCTATAAGGTAAGCGTCTCCTATGAACACCGCAGGCACTCCCCTGTATCTTGGGTCAATGTCATACTTTTCAAAATAATCCTGTATCAGGACAAGGTTTGACCTGTTCTGGTAGACCTCAAATGTGTGCATTTCTATATTACCATTACGCTCCTCTATCTCTTCAAGCACGGGCATTACTTTTGCGCAATGGGAGCATCCTTTGCCGTAAAAGAAGTAAATGCAGCTTTCATTCTCCTGAGCATAGGCGAAGCTGGCAAGAGATACAATGATTGCTGCAATCAACGAAACCTTGAGCAGTCTCATCTTAATTCTTTAAACCCTCTTATTTTTTTAAATTTTGTGAACCTGAACAAGTGTGACTTGCAATTGCAGTCAGAGCACCCAAACCTATCAATCGCTTCTGAATTTTTCATCAATTCCTTTGCTGTCCTGCACTCCTCTTCCTTCTTGTTCGTTCCTTTATACAAAATTTTATTTATTCTCACATTTTTGTTTTTCAGCAGGTAATCAATATGCCACCTTATTCTCTTTTTATAGCTTAAATGCCTGGCAACACGGCTTTCAATGCTGTTCTGGGCGCTTCCCACATAAACATAATTCCCTTTTTTGAAACTTATCCTGCCCAGTGCACCCACTTTCGGACTAATACCTTCTGCTACGCTGATTAACAGGCAGTATGTTCCTTTCATCTTGAATTCACTGGCTTCTGGTCATAGGGGTTCCGCACTTGGGGCATTTCTGCTGTATGCAAGGCCTTCCTCTCGCTTTTGGAGACTGGGTTCCGCACTTGGGGCATACACATTCCAGTGGGGGGCCTCCGAAGCCCATCCCCTTTCCTCCTGCTCCGCCTCTTCCGCGGGCCATCCCTCTTCTGGTTGGCTGCACCATTTTGTAGATACCTCCCTCTATTCTTATTGCTTTTCCATTCACAATAGCGTCAGCCACTTTCTTTCTCGCCTCTAATAGCAGGCGGTGAAAGGTGGGCTGTGAGATATTCATCCTTTCAGCTGCTTCTCGCTGCTCCATCTGCAGCAGATCTTTCAGTCTAACTGCCTCAAGCTCCTCAAAGGCGAGAACTACCTCCTTCAATCGGGCTATGGGGACTCCTGCCGGCTTGAAGTACACTATGCTTGGTTCAAAACCAATCCTTCTCCGCATTCGTGGCCTTGGCATTTTAAGATTCGTTTACAACCTCGCTTACTTTCTTGTTTTCAGCTACCTTATAGTCTATCCCTTTCTCCTTAAGATAGTCCATCATTTTTTCACCGAAGTTGCCTGCTATGACAAGTGATATTCCCTCACCCTTGAGCATTTTTGCAACTCCGAAGCCGGCGCCTCCACCTCCCACTTTGAAAGGATTTGGAATTACCTTAACAAGTTTCTTGTCCTCAAAAATAAGGTAATAAGGGGCTCTTCCGCTTACAGGGCTCACTTCTGAAGCTTCTGCCTTTCCTGTTGAAGCAACTGCCATTTTCATTTCCTTACCTCCATTATTTTTTCAACAATCACTCCTTGGGCTATTGAAGCGAAAATCATTATGACTGTCAGCACAAGAGTGTAAATCCAGCCGAAATAATAAATCAGCAATGGCAATAATGCCGGCTTAACAGCCCTGTTGTAAAGAAAGGTTGCTATGAAACCTTCCTTTGCCTTTTTTTCTTGCAAGTCGCTTAGTAATGGATACCACATGTAAATTGGGCCTATGGATATTATTCCCCCAATAATTGAGACAAGCCATCCTTTAATTCCTGCCTCGCTTCCGAGCCACTTGAGCAAAAACTTGTTGCTTATGAAACAATTTATTATGCTCATCAGCACAAAAATGGATATAAAAAGGGGAACGAGTTTTACTGTTATCTTAATGAAAAAACTGAGGCTTGCGACAACACCGCTCCAGTCTATAAAGGCAATGGCAATGTAGATGATTCCCACGATTACCAAAAACCACCATCCTGCATGGCTTTTTTCTGTTTTTTTCATCTTAGTGCCTGCATCCCTCCTCAACGTCCTGAAGCGCGCCTGCGTTTTCTATTACTTCCTTTACTGTCCTGAACTTTCCTGTTTTTACTTCAACATCTTTTTCCCTGAACAGGTTAATGGCTCTCTGCCCGATTTCAATGACATAAACAATGCCTGGATTATAAGCCATCAGCTGGTCCACGGGCGTTCGTTCTTGATTGGCGTGGCTTAGCTTACTCTCCATTATTTCCAGTTTTTTCTTTTCTGTGTCATAAACAGCGAAAAGCGGGGCGTGTCCGAAATGCTCTGAAATAGCCGAAGCTTTTCCCTTGTTTTCCAAAACAGGCATAAGTATCCTCATATTAACCCCATTATTGCAACTGTTATTATGGCAACTACTATTGCCAGGCCAAAACTTGCAGCATTTCTTGCAATGGCGAATTTTTTCCCCAAAAGTATTGATTCAGCAGGAAACTGCACGACTCCCACTGTAACCCAGGCAACGATAAAGGCAGTGACGGCGACAAGGCCAATTCCCTGATTCAGCAGTTCACCTCCTACAACATAACTGGTTACAGGATTGCCGGCAAGCACGCTTCCTACAACAGCCCCGATGAAAGCGTCCAAAAAAGCAATTTTACTGAATAAGGCAGAGTATGCTGTTTTCGGAATGAACGTGTTTGCCAGGCCAACCAGCAGGATTACTCCCACTAATATTGGCAGGCTGAAATAGAGAGATCTGGCTGTCTTAGCAATAGCTTCTTTCAGCCTTTTTTTGTTTTCACTGCTCATCTGTTTCATTTAGCCTTTCATTAATTCTCTTGAGTTCCTGCTCTATCTCTGCTTTTTCCTCTTTTAAAATCTTCTTTTCCTCTTCCTTGGTAAGGGCTGCAGAACCTTCCGGATATTCATATACCCGGCCGAATCCTCTGCCGTAGCCTCTTCCGAATCTGCCCAGCCTTCTTCCGAAGCCTTTTCTTAAAGCAAGGCCCCTTCCGCAAAAGCCGAGCCCTCCTCCTGTCATAGGCCCCTCTCCTAAGGGTCCTGTCCTGTCTCTTCCTGGCATTTTTACCACCTCCAATGGTTATAATGAATATAGATTCATAACTAATATATAAACTTTTCGCATTAGAAACCATTTTAAACCAAAATCCAGATAATACAGCAAGGAATGGCGCTGGAATACCTGTTTTTGGGAATATTCGTGAAGCTGATTACGGGGCTGGATGATACTTTGACAAATGTGCCTGTTCTCTCAGCTGTTACCAGGACGCGAACGGGAAAAATAGCCTTTTCACTGGGAACGTTGATAGCGATAGGGCTGGCAATAGCCATTTCAATATTCTTTGCTGAAATACTCAGCGGTTTTCCTTATTACAGATATGTATCAGCAGGGCTTCTTTTTTTGCTGGCAATTCTTGTTTTTTTTGATATCCTGACTCCGCGCAGGAAAACAAGGACAGCATTAAGAGTGAAGAAACTGAAAATATCTGCTGAAAAATTCACAAGGCTGGTTTCCATAGGATTTTTGGCATCCTTTGCAAGCGTTATTGATGACATCATAGCTTACCTGCCCTTGTTCATCAGCTCTTTTAGCGCCACAGCATACGCAATTATGGGAATACTCGCTGCAACACTATTCGAAATAATAGTGGTTATTTATTTCTCCGGAAAAATCGCAAAATTACCTTACAAATCTAAAATTGCGACAGCAGGTTTGATTGTTTTGGGAATCTTAATTTTAACTGGGATTATCTGATTTTAACTTAAATTTGAAAAATATTTATAAATAATCAGTGCTTATTAAACAAAAAATGAGGTGATTCAATGGCAAAACTACCTAAAAGCGTTAAAGCAGCAAACACGGAAATAAAAAGGCTCATGAAAAAGATAAAGGGCCTTGAGAAAAGGAAAGAGATGCTGAAGAAGAAACCAAAGAAGAAAAAGTCCGCCAAGAAAAAGACGACAAAGAGAAAAACTACCAAGAAGAAAAAGTCCGCCAAAAGAAAGTCCAGCAAAAAAAAGAAAAGGAGATAACTCTTTTTATCTTCTTTTAACTTGAATTTCAAATTTTGATAATTGCCTTGCTCTCAAAATAATTCCTCGCTTTAATCCCTATTTTTGGGTATAACCCTTTTGGAACCCCGATGTCAGCAACATAATTCTTCGCTAGGAATCCTTTGCATCCTTTTTTGGGCAGGGAAAGTGACAAAATATACGCTGGCTTAATATGATTCTCATAAATTGCTCCTTTGTCTGCATCAACACCTGAAGGAATGTCGCAGGCTATAACGGGCTTTTTTGAATTGTTTATTATCCATATTGCCTTGTCAAACTTGCCCCTTGGGGCACCCCTTAAGTTATACCCTATCAGGCAGTCGTACACTGCATCAATATTATTGAGGCTCTCTTTTAATTTTTCAAGGGAGGAGAACACAGGAATTTTAAGCTTCCTTGCAATTTCATAATGCATTTTTGGCTCATTTTTAAGCTTCCTTGTTACCAAAAAAATCCTGGGGGAATAGCCGAAATTTTTCAGGTGCCTTGCGGCAGCCAGGCCGTCCCCTCCATTATTCCCCTTCCCTGCACAAACCAATATGTTCTTCTTTTTGGAAAATTTCAGCCTTGCAAATTCTGCAAGGCGGTAGCCGGCCTGCTCCATCATCATAACAACAGGAACCTTAAAGTGAGAAACCATCAGCTCGTCAAGCTTGGAAGCCTGTTCCGCGGTGATATGTGGAATCATTTATTGCACAGCGTTCCTGATTATTAAAAATCTTGCCTTTTCAGGCTTAAGTCAAGTTAAGGGTGGTGAATGCTGGCACCGCGCTCCGTGCCGATGCGAATTAGGAGTTTAGTCCGGTTTATTTGGCATCTGACAGCAAATCTGAGGACTGCGCTGGGCAGTGCAAGAAAATCCTTTTTAGGATTTTCTGCACAGAAAATGCTAGTTGGCATTTTCTTGTGCCAGCACAGAACACATAACAGTTGACTTAACCTCTTTTCAGAAAGGTTTTTAAAAAACACGGCCATTTTCTGAATAAAAGATGGCGATTCATAATCTGACCAACATTTCTGCTTCTGAGGTTTTTGCAGACTTTTCCTTTCTGAATTATTTCTCGGCAATAAAGCCATTGGTGGTTTTGGTCATAGGCATAGTCATATATGCCTTTTTTATTTTCAAGTTTTACAGGTTCCTGGCTAGGAGGGATTTGCTGAAACTGGAGCTTCACAAGCATTCAAAAAAATTCAGCGGAATTTTCAGCAATTTTCTCCAGGTGATACTGTACATAATAGAGAACATCTTCCTGATTCCGATTGCCATCTTCATCTGGTTTGCGGTCTTGGCAGCTTTATTGCTGTTCCTCTCAAAAGCCCACACTCCTGAGACAGTTCTCATAACCTCAATAGCCTTGGTAGCTGCTGTGAGGATAACGGCATATTACAGTGAAGATTTAAGCAGGGACCTGGCAAAGATAGTTCCTTTCACCCTTTTGGGAGTCTTCCTGATTGACTACACCTCTGTTTTCTCTGTGCAAACATCCATTGAAACTGCAAGTCAGATACTCTCCCTGTGGAAAGAAATGCTTTATTATCTGATGTTTGTGATTATTGTTGAACTTGTTTTAAGGATATTGCAGATTATGGTCTCGTTAGCAAGAAGAGGGAAATAAAATTAGTCTTCCTCAACCCTTGGAGCAAGGATGAATGACAAACTCAGCTTATCAATTACTTTATAGTCAAGCTTTAAAGGATAGTCCTTGTTAAAAGCGATAGTCACATTTTCTGACAGCTTGCTTCCGTTAATCATTTTTTTCAGGTATTCAACAGAGTATTTTGCAGTTAGCGTCTCGTCTGTGTCAAACTCAAGCTTTGTTTCCTCGTTGCCTTTTATCTCAATTTTTGCCTTACTCAAGTCACCTTCAGCTTTTATTATGAATATGCCAGGCTCTGCCACAAAAGCAACGGAATCTGCAACCACATCCACGTCCTCCACTGCTTCATTCAGAACAGTGGAAGTTGTCTTCACTTTCACAGGAAACACCAGCTCAGGAACTTTCTGCTCCTTCTCCTCGCTTTCAAGGATGGGCAGTGAGAAATTCCTTGTGGAATTTCCCTTGAACTGTATCTTCAGCTTGTCCTTCTCCAGTTCCAGGGTCATAACATCTGTTGGCTTGGCCCTCCTGAGGATTTGCTTGAGATTTATGAGGTTTATCCCCAAGCTGACATCTTCTTTCAATTCATATTCAGCAAATGCGCTTGAAAGAAGCTTGAAAATGACCATTGCCACGTTTGCAGGGTCCATGGCTATCAATTCAACACCATTGGGCGTAATCTTGAATTTGGCCTCATTTACCAGCTCAGAAATGATTGACACACTGTCCTTGAAGTACTTAGGCTCTGTAAGTGTTAATTTCATCGTTTACAACCCCCTTGGAGGAATAAATAAGCCACGAGTATAAAAAGCTTGCGATTAAGCTAGGCCAGCTTAAACCGCTTTCCATTAGTGCACAGCTTTACCTGGCTCTTTTTAAAGCCCATCTGAAGGGCCAGTTCCTGGGCCCCCTTCACGAAAGATTCAGGGCCGTGGCTTGGTATAATGTATTTTGGCTTGAGCATTTTTAAAAGGTCCCTCTCATCCTCCCTGGCTCCGTGCCCTGAAACGTGAATGTCGCGGAAAACCCTCACTCCCTTTGACCGCAAAGCCTTCTCCACATCTTCCCTGTTTTTCTTGTTAGCCTCTGTAGGGATTACAGGGGAGGAAAAAATCACCAAGTCCTCATAGTCCAGCCTGAACCCCAGTTTTCCTGAAGCAATTCTTTGCAAAATACTTCCCGGCTCTCCCTGATGGCCTGTGACCACCAGCAGATACTTATGCCTGCCTTTTGAGCTTATTTGTTTTAATTTGGCCCTGACTTTGCTGCTAAACTTCACCAACTCCCCTTTTTTGGAGAATTCAACCAGCTTGATGTTTTCTGCTGCAGAGATGTATTTTGAAAGTGAGCGTCCTAAAAAAACTACTTTTCTTTTCATCCTTTTTGCAAACTCCAGGATTGATTTTATCCTCGCCATATGGGAGGCGAAAGTTGTTACAATGACAAGCTTCCCTTTTGTTTCCGTGCCCAGCAAAACCTCCTTAAGCATTTCCCTTGCAACTGCCTCTGAAGGGGTTTTCTTGAAATCGTAAGAATACAGCGAGTCCATAAAGACAGCAAGAACCCCTTTTTTCCCCAGCTCTCTCAGCCTTTCGTAATTCGGCTTTTTTCCCATAACAGGTGTGTTGTCAAATTTAAAGTCATTGGTATACATAATAATTCCGTATTTTGTGTGCAGGGCGATCATTACAGTCTGCGGGATTGAATGGGTTGACTGTATGAATTCCACAGTGATATTGTTGCTTAACTTTATCTTTGAGTTGGCGCTTAAGGTTTTAATCCTGTTGCCAATCCTGACTTTCTGGTCCCTGGCAATTGCTTTTATGACTTCTGCGGTGTAGCTTGTGCATATGATAGATGATTTGAACCTGTCAGCTATGTAGGGGATTGCACCTATATGGTCAAGGTGGGCGTGGCTTGGTATTATTGCCTTGACCTTGTTTTTCCAGTCAGCGATATAATTGATATTAGGAATGGCGCCCTCTGACATCAGCTCTTCAGGGTTGAGAGGAATGCCTTCCTCTACCTGTGCATTAAAAGGAATGTATTTGTCCAGGAAAAGACCCATATCAAGAATTATGACTTCATCATCAATCTTCACAGCGGTCATATTGCCGCCGACTTCGTTATACCCTCCTACTGTGCAAATCTCAAGCATTTTAGTTATGGTTTTATTTTTCTTTATAAATGTTATCACCTTTTTTATACAATAGTAAGATTTTTATATTTTTGTATTTTAATTCATAAGCAGTTAATTCATAGGCAGAGGTGGCAGTCATTGAACACTACAAAGATAAAATTTATCAACTTTCTTTTGGAAACAGGAGCTTTGCATCTTGGAGATTTTACCCTCAAGAGCGGCAGAAAATCACCTTATTTTGTGAACACTGCCGGCTTTGATACAGGAAGTACTATTATCAATCTTGGCAACTTCTATGCTGATACTATTATTAAAAACTTCGGAACAAATTTAGACCTTATTTTTGGTCCAGCATACAAAGGGATATCCCTTTCTGAAGCTGCTGCAATTGCGTTATGGCAATATCACGGAGGTTTAGATGTAAGATTCGCTTATGACAGAAAAGAGCCTAAAAAACATGGAGAAGGTACTAAAGAAGAAATGCAAAAGAACTGGATTATTGGGAGAATTAAAAATGGTGATAGGATTATTCTTGTAGATGATGTGATAACAACAGGCGGCACAAAATATGACACATTGGATCTTTTAACAAAATGCGCAGATGATCTTAAGTTTAAAGGACTGGTCATTTCTTTGGACAGGCAGGAAAGAGGGGTTGAAATAGCAAAAAGTGCTGTTGAAGAGTTTCAGGAAAAAACAGGAATTCCTGTTAGGGCAGCACTGACAGCAACCGACATAATCAAATCAGGCAGAGTGCCTGAAAAATATCTGGGTGCGATGGAGCAGTATTTACTGGAATTTGGCACAGAAGAGGCAAGAAGGGCTATTGGAAAATGACCAGAATAATCCAGGCGGATAGAAGTGTGATTCCTGCATGCGATGTTGATTTTGGAAAATTAAAAGATATTGTAAGAGAAACAGCAGGTATTGAGAAGATTGGAGGGTATAAACTGGGAGTGGCTTTTTTAGATGCATTAAAAGCTGCTGTTGAAACTGTGAAAGAGCAGACAGACAAGCCTCTCATTTATGACCATCAAAAAGCCGGAACAGACATTCCTGATACTGCAGGCCACTTCATGGATGCAATGGTTAGGGCAGGAGTGGACGCAGTAATACTCTTTCCATTATCAGGACCTATAACTCAATACGAATGGACGCTGGCAGCACAAAAAAGAAATCTTGGTGTAATCGTAGGCGGGGAAATGACCCATCCAAGGTATTCGCAAGGAGATATTGTTTCAGGGAAAAATAAGGATTATGATAAAGTTTTTAGAGAAATTGGACTTAAGCGGCAGCTAAGCGGTTATATCAGAAAAAACGCTCCCGATGATATCTATGATCTGGCAGCAAGAATGGGAGTGACTGATTTTGTTATGCCAGGAAACAAGCCGGACAGGATAAGGCATTACAAAGAGCTTGTAGAACTCTGCAGTGTTGAAGAACCAGTGATATGGTCTCCAGGCCTTGTTGCGCAGGGAGGAAAGGTCAGCGAAGGCGCAAAAGTTGCAGGTAAAAGATTCCATGCAATTGTTGGAAGAGGAATCACAAAAGCAGACGATATCAAAAAAGCTGCTGAAGAGCTAACAAGCCAGCTTTAGTTTTCTATTTTATAAATCTTTTTAATAAAAAGCAATTAGCAATTTGTTGCACTGCCTTTGGTACTGCCTGGTGGAGTCATCCAATTATCATTGCGATTATGACTAATTCGGGTTCAGAAGCGGTTTTGGAAGCGGACGTAGCGCAGTACCAGTCACAAACTTATTTTGGTAATGGTAGGGCAAGCTTTAAAAATTGCTATTTTACTCTATCTATATTGCGGGGATGCCGGAGTGGCCAAACGGGGCAGACTCAAGACGAGTTGAGTGCTGAGGTTCCAGTATTGGAGACAATGAAGTGACACGTGAGCCATCTGTTGGCTTAGTGCCTACGCAGGTTCGAACGCTGTAGCAGTTTACCAGAACTGCTCTCTCGGAAATCCTGCTCCCCGCACTTACAATAAAATGTATGCGGAATCTGAAACCTTCAAATAACAGCCAGTTTCAGCCAGAATGCTTTATGCATACTTTCAGGTTGATAAGGGTGAAACCCTTATGCGCGGTGCCTACGCAGGTTCGAACGCTGTAGCAGTTTACCAGAACTGCTCTCTCGGAAA
>CAZAIK010000001.1:0-103822 GCA_964485195.1 uncultured Methanosarcinales archaeon | reverse complement strand
GTGCCTACGCAGGTTCGAACGCTGTAGCAGTTTACCAGAACTGCTCTCTCGGAAATCCTGCTCCCCGCACTTACAATAAAATGTATGCGGAATCTGAAAATTTAATAATGAATCCGAAAATACTCGTGGGATGCCCTACTTATGTGGGGAAAGGCTATTGTTTGAAGGAGTACGCTGAAACTGTTAAGGCCCTTGACTATGACAATTATGATGTTATTCTCGTGGATAACTCTGAAGGGGACTCTTACTTTAAGGAGATAAGGGAAAAAGGCCTTAAAGCGTGGCATCTTGAGCCAAAAGAACTTGCTGCCAGGGAAAGAATTGCTGTATGCCGGAACCTCCTGCGTAAGATGACGCTTGAGAATTATGATTATCTTCTCAGCCTTGAGCAGGATGTAATCCCTCCGAAAGGTATTCTTAAGGGATTGCTGAAACACAAGAAGAAAATAGTTTCAGCTGTTTACAACATGAGGATGGATGACGGAAAAAACTGGCCTTTGCTCTGGCGATTCATTGACAAAGAAGAAGCTGAAGAATTTGCTGATAAAAATCCAGGGATTAAGCCAAAAATTGATGAGATAAGAGAGAAAGGATTGTTGTGCAAAAGATACAATCTTGGGGAGTTGCCAAAAAACAAATTGATTAAAATCGCTGCCTGCGGACTTGGCGCAGTCCTCATTCACAAGGACGCGCTTAAAAAAATTGCTTTCAAGTCGGGCAAGGGAAAAAGGGCATATGATGACATGTTCTTCTGCCAGGATGCCATAAGAAACGGATTTGAAATATTCGCCGACACCGGAGTTGCCTGCGGGCATTTACAGGACAAGAATACAAGGCTTAACAGTTAACTATTTAAATAATCCTCCTCTTTTTCGTGCTATGAAAATAGACAGGGAGCTGATACAAAAAGTGGCTGAAAACGCCCGTTTAAGGCTTTCCAAGCAGGAAATTGATGAGTTCATACCCCAGCTGAAAGAGGTCCTTGATAATTTCTCAAAACTTGACGAGATTGATACTGAAAATGTAAAGCCAAGCTTCCAGCCTGTGGAAATAAAAAACAACACCAGGGAGGACAAAGTGCAAGGATGCCTCTCGCAGGAGGAAGCCCTAAATAACTCGTCTCATAAAAAAGACGGCTACTTCAAGGGCCCCAGGGTAATATGAAAACTGCAGATTTCATAAAGGAAGTAAGAAAAGGAAACATTTCTGCAGAGGAAAACACACACAAGATTCTTGAAGAAGCTGAAAAGATAAACAAGGAATACAACTACTTTAACAAAATCTCCAAAGAACTGGCACTTCAGCAGGCAAGGGGTTTGGACAAAAAAATAAAGGCAGGAAAGGCAAAAGGCTCCTTGCTGGGACTGCCTGTAACTGTAAAGGACTGTATTGTTGTCAAGGGGGTGGAGTCAACAGCAGGCTCAAAAATTTTAAAAGGGTACCTTCCGGTTTTTAACGCAACCTGCGTTCAAAGGTGCATAGATGAAGGCGCGGTAATAATCGGAAAAACCGCGCAGGATGAATTCGGCTTTGGAACCTTTTCTGCAAATGTGGGTGTTGGCTTCAAGATTCCCAAAAACCCTTTTGACAAAGAAAGGGCCTGCGGGGGCTCTTCAGGAGGCGCAGCAGGTTATACTCAAAAAACAAAATTCAATCACATTGCGTTTGCTGAATCAACAGGAGGCTCAATAGTTGCTCCGGCATCCTTCTGTGGAGTTGACGGGCTGTGCCCTACTTACGGTCTGGTGTCAAGATACGGGCTTATGGATTATGCAAATTCCCTGGACAAGATAGGCCCTATAGGGAAAACTGCTGAGGAATGCGCATTAATGCTTAACGTCATTGCAGGGAGGGACAAGAAGGATTCAACATCATTGAAAGCAAAGAAAGAGGATTACACTTCCTACTTGAAGGAAGACGTCAAGAAACTTAAGGTGGGAATAGTCAAGGAGGCTTTTGGGAAAGGAACACAAAAAATAATCTCTGACAAGATTAAAAATACGCTGCTGAATTTCAATATTCCTTATGATGAGGTTGAACTTCCCCTGAACCACAAATATGCAGTCGCGGCTTATTATCTTCTTTCAACAACAGAGGCATCTACTAATTTGGCAAAATACTGCGGTATGAGATATGGAGCTTCTGAAAAGCTGGAGGGGGATTTCAATGAATATTTCTCAAAAGTCCGCTCCTTCAATTTTGGCACAGAAGCAAAGAGAAGGATTATTCTGGGGACATTCGCAAGGATGTCGGGGTTCAGGGATGCTTATTACCTCAAGGCGGCAAAAGCGAGAAGCAAGCTGATTGAGGAATACAAAAAAGTGTTCAAAAAATATGACATTTTGATAAGCCCCACAATGCCCATACTGCCTCCCACTTTTGATGAGATTAAGAGATTAACGCCATTGCAGAATTACATGATGGACATAATGACAGTGGGCCCGAATCTTGCTGGGCTTCCCCATATGTCCACAACAATCTGCTATGAAAAAGGCCTTCCTGTGGGAATGCTGATGGTTTCAGACCATCTCCAGGAAGGGAAACTGATACAGCTGGCAAAGGAGTTTGAGAAATGAAAGTTGACTTTAAGCGAATAAATGAGAATATGGTAAAGCAAGGTTTGAATCCGGAGTATGTCGCTATTATCTATGAAAATTTAACTCCAAAAGAGGCTAAGGAAATATACCTGAAGCAGGGGATTAGAGGCTTGGCTGGCTTTGAAAAAAAGGAATTTGATGAGGAAATCAAGAGTGGCAAAAGCAAAAAGATAGAAATGTTCCTTAAAAAGCACGGTTATAGGATAGTGGCTGGCTATCCTAAAGATTTTATACCATTGCATTCCCAAAAAGCAGTTGGGGTTCTGACTCTGGAGAGCTAATGATAATCGAGGAGATAATAAAACATAAAAAGGAAGAAATAAGAAAAAGGAAAAGAAAACTCCCATTAAGGCTATTTAAGGACAAGCTCAAAAAAAGCGACAGGGATTTTAAAAAGGCAATTACAAAAAATAGAGTTGGCCTGATTGCAGAGATAAAAAAGGCATCTCCTTCAGAAGGGGTGATAAGAAAAGACTTTGATGTTGAGAAAATCGCAAGAATATACGAGAAAAATAAGGTTGCAGCAATATCTGTTCTTACCGAAAAAAAGTATTTTAAGGGAAACATTAAAGACCTCCCTTTAGTAAGGAGCATAACTTTAAAACCCGTATTACGAAAGGATTTTGTGATGGACGATTACCAAATATATGAGTCAAGATATTACGGGGCAGACGCGATACTCCTGATTGCTTCAATTTTAACAAAAAATAAGCTTAAGAAATTTATTAAAATTGCAGAAAAATATAGCATGGATTGCTTGGTTGAGGTGCATACAAAAACTGAGCTTAAAAAGGCAGTTGATGCCGGAGCAAAGATTATAGGAATAAATAACCGGGATTTAAAAAGCCTGAACGTTGACGCAAAAATAACTTTTGATTTGGTAAAGGAAATTCCGAAAGGAAAGTTTGTTGTAAGTGAAAGCGGAATAAAATCAAGAAAGGACATACAATCATTAGCAGGGAAGGTTAATGCTGTACTGGTAGGGACGGTGCTGATGCGGGCAAAGGATATTGCCAAGAAAATAAAAGAGCTGGGGTTTGCTGGTGGCTGAGAATGGGTATTGACTTTTCGCTTTTATGGAGAAACGAGGAATACTTTGAGAACAGGGTAACCGAAAAATTCCTTGATGTCTGGGTGGGGCCTGAGGATGAAGATTTAAGATGCCTTGGTTTTATGAATCCGGATAATACTGTATACAATCTTGTGAGCGCATTTATGTTTGCTGATAATTATGATAGATGCAACCATTTCTTGAAAAAAGTCAGGGATCCATTGAAGGATGAGGCAGTTACAGAAGTTGCAATATTGGTAGGCAATCGTTTATCGCTTAGTGGCATAGTTCCATTTGAAAGGCTTGAATGTCTTCTTGACAAGGCAGTAAAAATATACCCGACTGAGGATATATTGAGCCTGGTGGCAGAAGTTTACGCAAGCGAGTTCGGGGATTATTATAGGGCGTATCAGACTGCGTTGCAGCTCAAGGAAGAATACCAGGACAAAAGCCTGGCAAGGGACATACTGGACATGGTCGCTTTTGAGAGGAGCTTATGAAATTCAGCAAGGACGTTATAATAGGGCTGGAAATTCACGTGGAGCTGGATACAGACTCGAAACTGTTCTGCGGATGCCCCACAAAGGCGGAAAAGCCCAACACCGCCACCTGCGATGTTTGCCTGGGAATGCCGGGCTCCAAGCCTGTTGTTAACGAAAAGGCAATACAATACGCCCTGAAGCTGGCCCTGGCTTTGAACTGCAAGATAGCGCCTGAGCTTGTTTTCTCAAGAAAAACCTACTTTTACCCTGACATGTCAAAGAATTATCAGATTACACAATACGAAATTCCCATCGGCTCGGAAGGCTTCATAGAGCTTGCCGACGGAAACAAGGTGGGGATAACCCGCGTTCATATGGAAGAGGACCCGGCTTCATTAACTTATCAGGAAAATTCTTCTTTTGTGCTGGTTGATTACAATCGTTCAGGCAGGCCCCTGTGCGAGATTGTAACAAAACCCGAGCTTTTCAGTGCAGAAGAGGCAAGGGATTTTATGAAGCAGCTGATTACAATTCTGCAGTCTCTCAGGATTTTCAACATAAAAACCAGGATTATAAAGGCAGACGCTAATGTTTCCATAAAGGAGTCAGGATATGTCAGGACAGAAATCAAGAACATAACAGGTTTTAAGGAGATGGAAAGAGCCCTTCTTCACGAGATTGAAAGGCAGAAAAATGAAGTTCTTGAAGGCAATAAACTTGTCCAAGAAACAAGAGGGTGGGACGCTCATCTTGGAATAACCAAGACTTTGAGGGCAAAGGAAACAGAGGAGGATTACGGCTACATTTTTGACCCTGACCTGGTAAGGGTTGACATAACAGAGGAGATGACAAGCCAGGCAAAAGAAGAAATGCCGGAACTTCCGAACCAGAAGCTGAAAAGATATGTCCAAAAATTAAGGATAAACAAGACAGATGCAAAGGTACTCTCTTCTGATTTTGCTTTGTCAGAGATGTTTGACAGGCTGGTAAAGGAAAAAATAAACCCTTGCCTGACAGCAGACTGGATAAGGAGAGAGCTTCCAAGAGTTGCAAACTATAACAGGAAGGAAGTTGAGGACTTGCTTTTAGAAAAGAATTTTGAGAACTACTTTGTTGAGATGCTTGAACTGTTGGGGACAAAAAAAATAACCTCCCAGGTTGCAAGGGACTTGTTGAACCAGCTGGCAGATGGCAGGCTGAAATCTTCTCCAAGAAAACAGGTGGAAAAGGAAGGCCTTGCAGCGGTTTCTGATTCCAAGGAAATAAAAAAATTCTGCGAAGCGACAATAAAGGAAAACCAAAAGGCAGTTGAGGATTTCAGGAAAGGCGAGGAAAAGGCGCTTAACTTCTTAGTGGGGCAGGTTATGAAAAAATCAAAAGGAAAAGCAAGCCCTGATGAAGTCAAAAAGATGATAAAGGAACTTGTTTAATCCTGTTTTCTCTTAATCAGCTTTTTTTCTTCCAGTTTTTTACGGAAGCCCTCTGGATTCTCAAGCACTAGTCTTGCTATCCTGTCAATTCTTATCAGGGTTTTAACATTGCCTCTTGACTCTTCAGCCATCTTCAGCAATTCTTTCTCCGGGTCCTGGCTCTCTCTCACTCTTGAATCATACAGGAATGCTACCTCTCCCTGCTCTCCCACTTCCTGATGGGACTCTCTTTCAGTGTCAAACATCTTTGCCAGCCTGAACATTGCCTCTCCTGTGTCAGTGAATTTGCTGCCTTCTTTTAAGGACTCAAACCCGTCTTTGGAATGGCTCCAGTTCACTTTTATCTTGTCTCCCTTATTGTTCAAATGGTCAGCAAATAAGGTGGACAGGGTGGACGAATCATCACCATATATCTTGTCACTCACAGGATCCTGTGGAGCGTGCTGGGTTGAATACTTGGGCAGCCTAAGGTAAGCTCCCATTATCGCCATTGCGTCTGCAAGGTTGTCTGTGGGGATGAACTCCTTTTTTCCTGAAGCAGAGACATATCTGAATGTGTTCATTCCCTCATCCCCCTGCTGCACAAGTGCATACAGCAATTTAGCAAGGGAGAATGCGGAATCCTTGTCTTTTCTTGCAGTTTCACTGGTAACTCCTTCCTTGGGCCTGTAAAGCACGCTGAACTTTGGAAGTCCACTCACTTCTTCCTTAAGAAGCTTTGTTACCCTTTCGTGTATGTGCCTGTAGTTTTCATCCTTGCTCATCCAGGAGTTTGGCTCCCAACCTTTGAAGGTCATTATAGGTTCTAATTCTTCTAATTCTTCAAGTATCTCTGACTCCCCTTCTCCCTCTTCCTCATTAAGGGGTTTTTGGGTTATCGCCTGCTTAAATTCCTCATCTGGTTCAACATCAACAGTGGACAAGTCACGGGCAATGTCTGAATGTCCGTTAGTTCCGTTGTCAGCGATGGAATCCAAACTAGTTTCATTATATCTTTCAGTCTGTATTTCTATGTCTCTCTTATTCTGGTTGCGGTTCCACAAATACCATAATGATTCTATGGTCTGATAAATTTCCCCTTCCTCAATTTTGGGAGGATTTGAAAGGTTTACAACACTCTCAACATTGTGGATTTGGTATCCATCTAAAATATCCCTTGCAGCTACTGCTTTAGTGACCTCTTTGTGAAAGGTATTGATAGCCTTTTTGTAATCATCCTCCTCAGGATACAAGTTTGAAAAGAATCTTTTAGTAGCTCCCCTTACAGCGTCAACTTCTGCAGAACGGGTAATGTCCTGGTCTGTCAGGTAACGGAATAATAGCAAGGATACAGGAGTTGTAGGGGGCCTAACTTTCTGCTTGTACTCCTCCTTGTCGCTATTTGTGCCTTCAACTTCCTCTTCCAGATTCTTCTTAACAGAAGGGAACCATTCCTTCTCAAAATCTTCCTTTGACCTTTGGTAATCCATATGATTAACTATCAATGCGCCGTCAAGGGTCACGCTTTTGGGGAGGTTTTCCTTTACTTTTCCCAGGACAAACTCCGAGCCTGTGTTAACATAAACCAAATCCCCCTCATCGCATCCTCTTACCATCCTGGAACTCTGGAGCTTGGTCAGCTCGTCCTGAACAGTTCCCAATGCATCGAGGGGCACATAGACCTCTCCGGTTTCCGGGTCTGTGACTGTGTTAAACTCCTGGCCATAGATACCTATCGTGTCCTGGTCTGTCAGTTTGGAAAAGTCAATTTCAGGCGCGAGAAATTCAAGTGTTTTTTCCAGGGCCTCAACTGGGATGTATCTCTTTTCTGAGCCGCTCTCCTTTGAAACAGGGAAAACACCACCTCCTACTGTATATTTTGACTTATCGTCATTAAAGCCGTAATCTATTCCATTTCCCTTTATTTTGTCATTTTCCATGTGCTTTTTTAGAATAAAACTACTATATAAATCTTTCTATTTTTATTCACTTATTAGTGACAACATAAGTTATTTACCATATAGAAATAATTATTTATTTTTGCTCTTGCCCTTGCCAGAAGCCTTGCGCTTGTTGGCTTCCCTCTCAGCCTTTTTCTTCCTCCTTACGTCCCTTACCTTCTTGTAAAGCATTACAGAGGCTTTTGTGCCCGGCAGGAAGTCTGTGACAAGCTCTGTGCCTATTTCAAACAAGTCGCCCTCTGAGAATATCTCAGCAATGCCCTTGCCTACTATTGAGCCCTTTTTGACCTCCCCTGTCAGGGCGTCCACATCAAGCACTGCTCTTTTGCCTGATTTCTGGTCTATGAATTCAAAGGCGTAAACAGGCCTGAAAAAAAGAGCCATTTTGGTAAGGGTTACCCTCTCCTGCAGTATTTTGTCAGCTGCAACGGGTTTTATCAATTCCTTAATGAGCTGCCTTGCAAGATAAGATGCCTTCACTTTTGCAGGAATAACTACATTCTTGCCTTTCATCAATTCTTCTGTTTCCTTGAGAGGTCTTGTCTTGTATTCCAGGTATTTATGATAATCAACACTCTCCCCTGTGCTGGCATCCACCATTATCTCTTTCTCGTGCCTTTCGGCGCAGTAATCTTCCCCTTCAAGCGAGCACCAGTTGGTGCCTTCCTTCACCTCGTGCACAACACTGTGAATCTTTACTTTTTTTACTTCAGGCTTGACCTCAAACCCATATTCTGTTTTCCTTTTATACTCAAGCTCCGCATTCCCCTTAATATGCCAAAAGGGCTCATACCTCTTCTCGAAGTTAGTCATTTTTATGCTGTCCTTTGAGGAAACCAGTTTTTTTATTCCTGAGAACATACCTCCAATTATCTTGCCTTTTTTGCCTATGGCAAGCCCTTCGCATTCCAGCTGGGAGTAGTGGTCCTGAAATGCCTGGATATTCTGCTTTTTGACATTAAACTTTAATTCTACCATTTGCCACCTTGTTTTTATTTAGTCTGCAAAAATTTATAAGCTTTTCTTATTGGAGAGTAGCAGGTCAGAAACATTCTCAAATACCCTTTCCTCAAAATCCGCTGTTTTCTCTCCGTCGTTTTTTTCCAAGAAAAGGGACTGCATAATTGCCTTCAAGTCATCTTTCCCCGTGTCAAGCTGTGAAGCGTGCTCTTCCAGCAGTCTCTCCTCAACCCCCTCTGCTGAGCCTGAAACTTTTATTGCTTCAAACTGCTGTGAAGTCAGTTTGCTGATGTTCTTTATCACAGCGGCAGCGCCCTTTCCAAACAGTTTTGAAACCGCGCTTTTGAAATCAATATCAGAAGGCCTTCCCTGCAGCAGCCTTCCCCGCAATCTTATTGTGATGATTGTATTGGAAAAACTTTCCTTGGCCTCCGCTTCCTTTCTTAACTCGCTGTTTACTTGTTCAGGAGTCATATCCTTGCAGTCTATGTTTATCCTGTGGACGTCGTGGATTTTTACAGGAACCCTTTCTATACCCTCTTTGTCCACAATAAAAAATCCCCCGAAGCCGAATTTTTCAAGCTCTTGAAAATTATTTGGAAACAATGCTCCCGGAAAAACAATGTTCCCATACCCCTCCTCTTTCCCCTTGAACACGAAATGAATATGGCCTCCTGCATAATAATCAAATTTCTTTGGAAGTATTGACATCGGAGAGGAATCCATTTTTTCAAGGTTTTCCGGCTTGAATTCCGAAAGCGCTGTGTGGAACATGAAAATCTTGTAGCCATCCGCCTTCTCCAACTCTTCCCTTTCAAGATGCTCATAAAATTTCCTTTCAAGCATACCCTTCTTGCCGAGCATTCCCGTTATTTTGACGCCTGTTTTTTCATCCACAGTGAACTTTAAGTGCAGTGTATTATTTTCACCAACGCTTCCTTTAACCACATTTATAACAAGCCCTGCCTTTTCAAGCACATCTATCATTGTCTTGCCTGAAGGCGAGAAGTCGTGGCTGCCTGCGATAACATACACAGGAACCCCGCTGTCCCTTAGCTTTTTCAGAACAGCTGTGACTTCCTTCAGCTTGTCTATCGCAGGGAGGGAAGTGTTGAACAAGTCCCCTGATATCAATATAAAGTCCACATTCCTGTCAAGGCAGATGTCCATAGCGGTTGAAAAGGCCCTTGTCCCAGCTTCTCTTAAGACAGGTTCTCTCCATCCGCCAATATGGCAGTCTGCAATATGCGCAAATCTCATTGTATTAAATGAATAATAAAACTATAAAATGGTTTCTTTAATCATTTACAGGTAGTAAAAATAGTAAAATTTTTAAATAACAGAATACTACTCCCAAAAATGGTACCAGTAGAGGCACTCGCGGACTACCTTAAACAATTCAACACAGAACTTTGCGAGCCTCGCCCATACAGAACCCATCCATTTCTTCCAATGCCTGAAGCGTCAAAAAAACTCAGGCCGAAGGATTATGAGAATTTCAGAGAAAAAGTCATTAAAACAGATATCGCAGAGGCTGTGGATGAACTGAACATTAACCTGCATTTTCTTTTGCAACCTGTTGGAGGAGAATTAATTACAGCCCCCATAGCAAGGATCTCAAAAAAAATGATTGATATGTCTGAAGTGGTTGATTATATGGTTTGCCACGCAATAGCATTAGGGCAGAATTCCATCAGGAATTATTTGTGTGTGCACCCCCACCTAAGGGAACACGTAAGCAAGAGGCATTCCGACCCGTCATATTTAATGGAAGCATACCCCTCTTTTTTTGGAGGCATAATCTCAGAATTCCTGAATTTTCCAGACGGGGAGATAGAAAGTCATTTTGAGGGTTTAAAGATACACAATTATGAGTGAATAGGGAGCTTGTCAAATTCCTTGCTGTAAATCAAGAATTGTTTTCTCCATTTGCCTGTGAGTTCATACTGAATGGCATTCTGATAATAATTTTTTATGGCTTCCACAAAATTGTTCCAGGAGAGCACGAGGGAGTTTCTTTGCTTGATTATTTCTTCAGGGCTTGCCCCTGCCTCAGTTAACTCGTCCCTGGAAGTGTTTTTTACATATCCCATAGTACTCTGTGACAGGGTGTTTATCTCGCTTCTTGCATAATTAAGAATGGTTGCAGCATTTTGAGGGCTGAGCCTTCTCAGTTTTCTGGAAGACAATTCATCCAGAGAATTCTTAATCTCAAATACCCTGGGAGCAAACCTCTCCTCTCTTATGGCCTTGGAAGCAATGCTCTGCAAGAGCTTTTCCGCCCTGACCTTCACATTATCAAGAAGGCCCTGAAGCTCTTCAGGGAGTGTCCTGCCTCTTAGCAGCCTGTCCAAATCCACCCCCACGTAATCAAATGCTTTCTTGTTGACATCCTGAAGCTTTTTAACCTCAAAAGCACTGAGAAGAGACGCAGCCATTCTTTTAACCCTGTCCTTTTGTATGTTCAAGGCTTCCAAATCCTCTTTGCCTTCCTCCTTTCCTGCTTTTTTGATTGCGCTGTCCAGTTTAGGAATTACCTCTGTTCTCAAAAACCTTGCGAGATTTGATGCCTCCCTAATCTGAGGATTTAAATCATCAAGCTTTTGCTTTGCCCTTAATTTCCCTGAAACCCCCTTGGATTGCTTGTATTGCTTTACAGCATTGCTTATCTCAACAATAGCATCTTTTAGCTCCTCAAAGGAATTCACAGCTGTATTATAATTAGCTTTTACCTCTTCATCAATCATTTACTCCAAAAACCTTTCTAACTTTATAAATTTTACACTAATTCAATACCCAAATACTCTTTTTGATAAGAATTCACAGGCTTGGAAGCAGATGGTAAAGGGCTGAACAAGGGAATCTTCACAGGCACAGCAAACTTCAGGAAATTGCTTGAAATTATGGCTTCCCCCCTGTCCAATGAGGCAATTGCCCTGTCATCTTTGCTCAAGTCCTGCGAAGCGCTTTCAATTATTGCCTGCCTTTCAGGAGCCATCTCAAGCCCCAAAATGATTTTGGTGTTCATATTTGCGAGAATCTCCCTGGGGATTAATGAAGGAAGCTGGGTTATGGCAGTCAAGCCAACCCTGAATTTTCTTCCTTCCCTTGCAATTGTCTCAAAAACATTGGAGCCCTTTTCCAGCACACTTCTCCCCAGCACTCTGGGAGCTTCCTCCAGCACTACGGAAATGACAGGCATTTGCTCAAGCCTCCCCGTAAGCTTGTGATGCCTGTACCTTGCCAGAACCTCGTGGGATACAAGCGAGCCTATTAAAAGCTCTGAATTGCCCGGGATGTTGGAAGTGTCTATAACAACTATTCTTGTTTTTTCCAACTCATTTACGATGTCCCTTATGGTTGTCTCCCCTGCTCCGGCATCAAAAACTCCCGAACCTTTAATTCCTGAATCAGTCTTTCTTATCCCCAGAATGCTTTGGATTTTCCTTTTCAAAACATTAATCGTGCCTTCTTGGAAATTTTCAACAAGCTCGTCAGAGATTACGGACTCTATCCATCTCTCCCTGTATTTCTTGTAAAATGCATACATTGCCTCCTGCTGTGCATCTGTGAGGTTCAGGACGCCCTTAAAATGAATGGGCTTGATGGACCTAATGTTTATCTTCAGGGTCCTTGAGCCAGGCACGGCGTTTCTGGAGTAGTAAACAAGCTTCTCCCTGTTCCCGTGGTCTTTCAGCCCTTTGTCGTTCCTACCGTAATACTCATCGTGCGGGTCCAGGACCAAAATGCCTGCATAGTCCTTGTCCATCAGGTCCCACAATATATTCTTGACAAGATTGCTCTTTCCCCTTCCCGTGGTTGCTGAAATGAGTATATGGTGCTGGAAGGTTTTCTCCCCGCTGACCTCTATGGGAACATCCACCACCTGAGAGCCGCTCCTCAGTTTTCCCAAGAGCAAGGGCTTTTCTACGTTAGAAAAAAAGGAAACATCATTTTTGACAACCTCTCTCACATTGGAAAGGAAATCCGGCATTTTCTTTGCCACAAAAACTTCATTGTTCCTTATGTTAATCAGGTTTTTGGCCTTCACCAGAAGATAGTTCCTGACCTTTGGATTCATAAATTCCATATCTGTGTTTTCTTCCAGGGCCATTCCCGAGATAAGCTCAAGGTTTTGCTGGGAAATCTGGCTTCCGTAAATTAGGTCATAGACCTGCAGTATTGTCCTTGAGCTTGCTGACTCAGAAACCAGCAGTTCGCCTATTTCAATATGCTCCCCGCTTTTCTGCCTTATCAACAGTTCCCCAAAGCATCCTCCCAAAATCTGGCCTTTGACCATACTCTGAGTCTTTCAGAGAATATTTATAAACATTTCTAAATACATCTGGCCATATGGTTTATGCTGTAAAGACAATCCCTGAAGATTTTTTTGTCAGGGAAATAATAGGCCTTGAATTTTCGGAAAAGGGCAGTTTTTCTTATTATTCCCTCAAAAAGAAAGATTTTTCTACGCTGGAAGCAATTAACGCGATTTCCAAAAAACTGAAAATCCCAAGAAAACATATAAACTTTGCAGGCACCAAGGATAAAAGAGCAGTAACAGAGCAAGCAATATCTGTAAAAGGCGGACCTGAAAAAGATTTTGATTTTGGCAGCATCACACTTAAATTTCTGGGGAGAGGAAAAGAGAGGATAAACCTTGGCAGCAACAAGGCGAATTATTTTGAGATCACGGTCAGGAATATTCAAAAGCTGCCTGAAACAAGAGAATGGCTTGTGAATTATTTTGATGACCAGAGATTTTCCAGCAACAATGCTGAAGTGGGAAAAGCGATTATAAAAAAGGATTTTGAAAAGGCTGTTGAATTAATCCTTGAGAACAAGCAAAAAGGCTATGAAAACAAATTAGCAGACTTCCTGGAAAAACAACAAAAGGATTTTGTGGGTGCGCTACGGACCATAGACAAGAAGATTTTAATGCTTTACATCCACGCTTATCAGGCATATTTGTGGAATGTAACCGTTTCACGCCTGTTTGAAAATGAGGAAAAAACACAGGTATCTTATAGTTTTGGCAGACTGAACATTCCTCTCAACAAACCGCCTTTCTCAAAAGTTGAATTGCCGGGCTTTTCTTCTGAAAGCACAGGAATTATGGGAGAGGAGGGGGTGAAACCCAGGGATTTCATAGTAAAGGAAATTCCCGGAATCTCCAGCGAAGGAGCTGAAAGGGAAGTTATAACTGAAGCTTCGGGTTTTAAGGCAGGAAAGCCTGAAAATGATGAGCTTAACAAGGGAAAGAAAAAGGTCATTTTCAGTTTTGAGCTTCCCAAAGGAAGTTATGCAACAATGTTCATAAAGCAGCTTTTTTCAGCAAGCCCATAATTTCCTCAAAAACCTGGTTTATGGGCTTTTCCCCGTCTATATCAACCAACAATCCTTTTTGTTTGTAATAATCTATCAGCTCCTCAGTTTCTTTCCTGTAAACCTCCAGCCTTTTCTTTATGGTTTCAAGCTTGTCGTCCTCTCTGATTATCAGATCCACTTCGCAGAAATCGCAAATCTCATCCTTTTCTGGCGGATTGGTAATAAGGTTGTAAACCCTGCCGCATTGAGGGCATTCCCTCCTGCTTGACAATCTCCTGATTATAGCTTCATCAGAGACTTTTATGTAGAAAACCATTTCTATTCTCGCTTCAAATGTCTTGGCCTGGTTCAGGTTTCTGGGAAACCCGTCAAGAATGTAACCATCTCTGCAGTCCTCCTTTTGTAGTCTTTCCTTAAGGATCCCCAAAACAAGCTTGTCAGGAACAAGCTCCCCCCGGTCTATCCTTTCCTTTACTTCCTGAGCAAGGGGAGTGTTTTCTTTTTCAATGTTCCTCAGAATCTGCCCCATAGTTATCACAGGTATTTTCAGTTTTTCAGAAACAAATTTTGCCTGCGTTCCCTTTCCGCTTCCGGGCTTGCCCAAAAACACCAAAATCATTTTCATTCTGCTTAATTACTTAGTTCAAAAGCCCCCGGTGGGAGTTGCACCCACGACCTGCTGATTTCTTAACCTGTACAAGTCAGCCGCTATAACTACTAAGCCACGGGGGCGTGAACAAAAATAAAAGCAGAGTGTTTATAAAACTTATCCATACCTGGCAATATCAAGTGCTATGTGTTTTACGCTGGCACTGCGCTCCGTCTGCCCAATTTACCGCTTCTGAACCCGATTTATTCAAAATCTGGAGTTTTAATTGACAACTGCGCCAGGCAGTGCCAGCATTCACCACAATTAACTTGACATTACATACCTGCAAAAACTGGAGCAGGTTCTCTGCCTATCCGCTTGTTTTACTGCCCATCCCCCTGGAAGGATAAAACATCTCGGATTTTGGAAGAAAGCTCTTAAGCTCCAGGAATTCCTTTACGAAGCCCTGAAGTTTCACTAAGTCTCCCTTTAAGTCTACCTTGTGCGCATCTATCTCCTTCTTGTAAATCCTCTTCTTGAAAAGATTCGCAATCGGGGCGAAGATGGTTTTCTTTATTTCAAATTCTGCCTCTGTCTCAAGCACGCAGTTAATTATGACTTCAACTTCCCCCTTGTTGGCCTTTATCTTCTGGCCCTGGTGCATTATCTCCACATCCTTCAGCCCCAGCACGTGAAAGTCAACATTCATATGGTACTTGAAAAACTTGCTGTTGTGCGGTTTCCTGCTGCTTCGCCACCAAACCCACATCTCTTTTGCGCCGTTGGGGTTTAATTTTTCCAGATAGAACTTCTCCATATTTTCAGATGATTTAACAGTTTCATATTCATTTGAGATAAGCCAGTCCCTTATGGCCTTGTATAATTCCTTCAAATCAAAAACATCCTCATATTTTATCCCTAATGTAGAATAGGGGTCTGGCCCGCTTATGCCTATTTTCTCTCCCATAAATGCCTCTTTTAGCCTGCTTTTTTTATTTTTTTTGTTTTAGCAGCCCTTTAAATATGCTTTTAGCAAGAGCCTTTATATAATCTGCGATTCCCAGGGGGCTGGTTATAACTTTAATCTTGTTTTGCTTTATTGCCCTGATAACAGAATTGGGATCTTTTTTGGAATCTATCAATGTGTAGGTGCTGTTTAGCTTCCACAATTCGTGGGCATCTGAAGTCCCGATTAAGGGCTTGTTGTTTTCAGCAGCGATATTAGCTGCTTTGTTATTGAAACTGTTTGTTATTTTCGTGTAAAAATGGCAGTATTCCACTGCATCGAATAGTTTAATGTTGTTCTCCAGTTTTTTCCCGAGACTCTTGTACACGTAATAAGGATGGGGTGCAATTATTAAGGTGTTCTTTTTCTTTTTTACCTTCCTCAGGTCGGAAATCCTCTTAATCTTTGCAGCATCACTATGTGTTATGTTGTAAACCAGGACATCCGCGCCCTCAACATTAATTTCTGCCCCGGGGATGAGGAGCATGTTCTTTTTCTTTGCGTAATTCTCCAGTTCCTTGTTGTGTAAAACCTGGTTGTGGTTTGTAATTGAAATGACCTCAAATCCCAGCACGGAAGCGCGATCTATAAGTTGTTTGGCAGTATAACTGATTCTGTCTTCCGGGTCCTCGGCAGTGTGCAGGTGCAGATCTGCTTTTAGCATGGATTAGGCTATTGAAGAAGTTTTATAAATGTTGAGGTTACTAGTGCAAGCATGCAAATAGGAATCGTGGGGAAGCCCAACTGCGGAAAGTCCACTTTTTTCAAGGCATTGACCTTGGCAGAGGTTGTTATAGCTAACTATCCTTTCGCAACCATCGCTCCCAACAAGGGCTTTGGTCATGTAAAGGTGGAATGTGCAGACAAGTTCTTTGATGTGCAGTGCACGCCAAGATTCGGTTTCTGCTTAAATCATAAAAGATTTGTCCCTATTGAAGTTGTGGACGTTGCAGGCATTGTGCCTGGGGCTTATGGGGGGAAAGGGATGGGAAACCAGTTTCTTGATGACTTGAGGCAGGCAGATGTGTTGATACACGTGGTTGACTGTTCAGGTTCCACGAACGAAAGGGGGGAGCCCGTGCCTGCAGGAAGTTACGACCCCGGGGAGGACATAAAATTCCTGGAGTTTGAGCTGGATATGTGGTATTTTCAAATCCTGAAAAAGGGATGGGAGAAGTTTGCCAGGCAGGTCCAGCAGGAGAACAAAGAGATAAAAAAAGCTCTTGCAGTGCAGCTGTCCGCTTTCAACGTCACTGAGTCCCTTGTTGAAGGGATAATAAAAAAAATGGGACTGAACAAGGACAAGCCCACTGAATGGACAGAGGATGAATTGAAAAAGCTTGCATCAGAATTCAGGAAGGAAACGAAAAAGATGTTAATAGCCGCCAACAAGATAGATGTTTCAGTGTCAAAGGAAAATCTTGAAAAATTAAAGCAGCAATTCCCGAATCATATGATAATAGGCTGCTCTGCAGAGTCAGAGCTTGCGCTCAAAGAGGCGGCAAAGCAGGGAATTATAAAATATGTTCCCGGAGATTCTGATTTTGAAGTAATAGGGGAGATGACAGAGAAGCAAAAGGAAGCTCTTGATTTTATCAGGAAGCAGGTGCTGGATGTTTGGGCAACCACAGGGGTTCAGCAGATAATGAACTCTGCAGTGTTTGACCTGTTAAAGTACCTTTATGTATTTCCCGGCGGTGTTAATAACCTGAAGGATTCTGAAGGGAGGACCTTGCCGGACTGTTTCCTCCTGCCTGAAGGCTCCACAGCCCTTGACTTTGCTTATAAAATACACACGGATCTGGGAAATAACTTCATCAGGGCAATTGATGTCAGGGCAAAAAGGACAATAGGCAAGGAGCACGTTCTAAAGAGAGGGGATGTTATAGAAATAATGACCAGTAAATAGTCAAAATACTTTTTTTTAATTTCAGCTTACCAAAAATCACCAGCCAGATTACCAGGATAACGTCTGATAATCAGCAAAAGAATTGTTTTTTACTATAAATGAGGACACAGAAATATGAAAATCCATTTTTCCTTAATCCTCTTCCTCAGATTCCTCCCCGAATGCCGAGGGAAGGTCAATTATGTACTTTCCATCTCCCACTTTGTAAATTAAGGGGTCCTTCTTGAACAGGTGAACAAGGTCAAGCTCGAACTTGCCCGGCTCTATCGCTTTTATGGACTCAAAATCAAGTATTATCGGCTGTTCCTCCTTTATCCTCTCTTCCCCTGCTATGTCCAGGACGTCCCTCTCAAGCTGTTTTTTCTCTGATTTGCTTAACTCTCTTGTGACCTCTTCTGATTTTTTCAAAGCATCCTGCTTAACATAAAAGAAAAGGCGGGCTCCGCACGAGCATCCCTTCAGAATTTCCTGGGAACCGTCATCATACAGGGTTCCGCATCTGACGCATCTATGGGGCATTTTTTACTTCTTCTTCGATTTCTTCTTCGATTTCTTCTTTTTCAGTTCCTGGGTAATCAGCTGGATTTTAGTGGGATCTTTCTTTATTGCTTTGACAATGGAAGCAGGACCTATTATTGTGAGTCCCAGCCTGTTGCCTGCCAGAACGTCAACGAGATTATTCCTTAATTTGGAAACTAAGTTGCTTTCTCCTTTGGCAGGATAAATGATTGCAAGCTCTATCCCCTTGAATTCATCATTAATCTCCTCCATAGTCGTCTTTATAAGTTCTGTTTCCTCTTCCTTCTTGAGCCGGCCTTCCAGAAGCACAATCTTGTTTTCCTTTGCTATCTTCAAAAGCTTCTTGATCCTGCCAAGCGAACTCATTCCTGCAATTTCGTAGTAAGGCACGAATTCAAGTGTTAGCATTTTTTAAACCTCTATTTAAACACAGCAAATAAACCTTCATAAAATTTATCCATTTTTGTCCCATACTTTGCAGACACTCCCACCACAGGATATTGAGGGAATGCGTTTTCCACCTTTTTAATCTTTGCCCTTTTCAGGTCAACTTTGTTTCCAACTATCATCACGGGAATGTCTCTTGCAGCAAGGTTTCCTATTATTGTAAGGTTCACCTGCGAGAAGGGGTCTTTGGTAGAGTCAAGAACAACTATTACAGCGTCAACATTGTCCAGCCATTTTATTGCCTCTATAACTCCTCTGGTTGCCTCTTTGGCCCTTTTTTTGGCTGCCTTTTCCTTCATCCCGTGCTTCAGAAAATCTTCATAATCTATCTTGGTGGCTATGCCCGGCGTGTCCACAAGATTGAAATTAAGTTCCTTTTTGCCGGATTTTACAGTTATCTGCTCCTTTATTTTTATTTCCCTGGTCTCGTGGGGGACAGCAGAAACATTTCCTACCTCCTCCCCCAGCCAGTCCTTGGCTATCCTGTTCGCAAGGGTAGTCTTGCCTCCGTTGGGCGGGCCGTAAAGTCCCAGCTTTATCTTCTTCCTGCCCTTGAACAGGGCGTTCATAACCTTGGATATTACAGACGAGATAAACTTAATCATGAAGGAAAATCCGCCTTGCTTCTATTTAAACCTTTTGTTTCATATTTATAAAGTGGTGAACACATCTGGCGGGGCAATAACCCCATTTTTAGTGCGCTTCTCCGAGAGAAAACAGGCGGAAAAATAAAAAAGTATATAAATGAGTTTTTTATTTTCTGACATAAAGTTTTCAAAAAAGGAGGTTGTCAAACATGGCAAAAAAAGTAGCAAAAGTAGGAGTTGAAAAAGAGGACGGATGGCTTTACTTCGTCGACAAGAAAGGTGACATTTCTGCAGCAAAGATGGCCAGGGCCGGAAAGAAAGGCGGCAAGGTCAAGAAGGTTGCAAAGGTGGGCGTTAAAAAGGAACCAGGATACCTCTATTTTGTTGACAAGCAGGGTGACATTTCTGCAGCAAAGATGGTAAGAGGAGGCAAGAAGAAAAAGGGCAAGTCAAAGAAAAAGAAGACCGCCAAGAAAAAGACCTCCAAGAAGAAGACCAAGAAGAAGTCTGCAAAGAAAAAATCAAAAAAGAAATCAAAGAAAAAAACTTCCAAGAAAAGGAGAAGATAATTCTCTTTTTCTTTATTTTCTTTTATTTATATCTTAACCTTAAATCATAGCGAAACCCTTAAAAACATTTCATTTTAATTTCTAGAATACGGGCCCGTAGCCTAGTCTGGTGGGCAGCAGCAAAGCACTCGCTGCGCTCGTGCAAATAGGGCGGCAGCCTCCTACGCAATACGCGAAGAGAGCTGTAGGTCGGGGGTTCGAATGTCATTTGCTAATATGCAAAGAAAAGAAAATCCCCCCGGGCCCGCTTATACTTTCTGGAACCTGTTGAGGAGCTCAATTATCTTCCTGGCGTCTGCCTTGCCTTTCAGCCTTGACATCACTTCTCTTTTCAGCCGGTTGAATTCTAATCCCTTGAATTCTTTTGCAATGCTCTTAATCTCCTCTTCCAGCTCCTTGTCGCTTAAAATTTTGTGCTTTTCAAGGTCCAGTTTTTTTGTTTCTGAATATTCAAGCAATATTTGCGGTATGACCTCTTTCAGTATTTCTCCCTTTTCCACCGCCTCAAAGATTTTTTCAAAAACCTCATCAGGAATTTCAATTTTCTTCTCGTGCTTTCTGCTTAAGGCTCTCTCAGCTGTAAGAAACGTTTCTGCGATGAAAGAAGGCTTGAGGTTTTCAAATTTTTTGACGAACTCCTCGAATTTCTCTGCTTTTTCCGAATAGGCTGTCAGCTCTGCCAGGTCCAAGCCCAGCGAATATTCCTTCTCAAACCTTTTGGCTTTCTCCTTTATCAGCTCAGGGAGGCTTATGTTGTCCATGCCCGGTTTTACAGGAACCACATCTGTTTCAGGGTACATCCTTGCAGAGCCCGGCATGGGCCTTAGGTAAGCGGTGGTGCCGTCGGGCATAACATTTCTCACTTCGTTGGGCACCCCTTCAAAGAACGCCAGCGTCCTTTTTCTCACAGCTTCAATTGCGCTCCTTGCTTTTTCTTCCTCATCCGCGATTAGTATGAAAGCGTCTCCCTTGCCCACCCCCAACTTCTTGGCAACCTCTATAACCTCCTCTTTTGTGATTCCATATGAAAAGAGATTTTCATCAGAATGAAACAACCCTCCAACTCCGAATTGTTTGGCGTGGTCTGCTAATTCCGCGCCCAGTCTTTTGCCTTTTTGTATCTCCTTTTTCAGCAGCCCTCTGAAAAAAAGGGCGGGCATTACCAGCACTATGCCGTCTTCCTTTTCCAAGGCTTTTTTCAGAATCCCGCATTCAGTTTTTTTGAAAATTCCTGAAACATCCTTTATTTTCATATCTGTCTTGACAGCGTTCCTTTCCTCAAGCAGGTTTTTTATTTCAATCAAATTCAGCTGCCTTATGATTTCCAATTCAACTATCTGCGGGAGTAGTTTCAGCTCCTGAACACCTTTAATCTCAACCCTGTTGCCTCCCCTGATGGATACGTTTATGTCCTGCCTTATTGTTCCCACACCTCTTTTGACCTTGCCGGTGCTTCTAAGGCACATGCCTATTTTCTCAGCGACCTCTTTGCACTGCTCGGGTGTTCTTATGTCAGGGCCTGTGGCTATCTCTATGAGGGGTATGCCAAGCCTGTCCAGCCTGTATGTGACTACGCTGCCTTCTTTTTTCATAACCCTCGCTGCTTCTTCTTCAATGCATATTGTTTCTATGCTAACTTTCCCCTCGCTTGTATCAATATAGCCGTCTTTTGAAACCAGGGCTGTTCTTTGAAATCCAGTGGTGTTAGAACCGTCAACCACTGTTTTTCTCATAACCTGAATCTCATCTATTGGTTTTGAGTGTAGGATTAGAGTAAGCTGCAGCGCTGCTGTTAGGGCATCAGTATCAAGTGGCCTTGGAGGGGCCTCGTCAAATTCTATTAGGCAGGTGGTATCAGAAAAGCCTTCATAGACGAATTCTCTCTTCTTTTGGGTTTCATATTCTGCAGCTATGTCAACCTCGCCTGTTTCACCTGTAACAGCTCTCAACTTTCTGTTTACTTTAAAATGAGGCTCGTCATCCCTTAGAGTGGAAGGGCAGTTGCAGAACAATTTCTTTGTTTTCAGCTGCTGATGTATCTCAATTCCGCATTTGAGGCCGAATTTTGCGTAATCTATTTCCATGGTTTAAAAATAGTTTTTTAAAGGAAATATAAAAATTTATTCAATTTCAAAAACAAAAGCTTTATATATGGTATATACTTGGATATACTTAGAAGTGGCAACTTCGTAACCACTAATGGAGTTTGGATGAGCAGCGAAAACGCCTGGTTTACCAAAATCAGGACCCCAACAAAGCAACCTGTACCAGGCAATATAGAGGATGCGATTTTAGCAGTAATTGGCGATAATTTTCTTCCCATAAAAGCAGTAAGTGCTTCTTTAATGAGCCAATACCCCCAGTTCAATGAGACTTTAGAGGATGACGAAGAATTCCTTCAGATATTAGGGGATATGAAAGACAGGGGAATACTTGACAAAAGCGCTTATGGCAATGGAATGGTAATGAGGCCGCAGCAAGATTTTGGAAAACCTTATATCCCAGCAAAAACAACACAAACAGCAACAGGTAATTATGGCTAAAAACGCGTGGAAAGGAAAAAGTTATGGGAAAAAAGAGGAGAAGAAATTTGTCCTGCAGGACCGAGTAAGGGTCGTTGTTGGCATAGAGCAGGCATTGGTAAATGCAGACAGCTTCTGCATGGAAACAAGAAAGCTTTTAACTCACTTAATGAAACAGGAAGATTTGAGAGAGCTGATGTTCAATGTTTCAGAAGTCCAGTCAATAATTGAGGATATGATTGAGGAGGGAAAGCTTGACAAAGACGCTTACTATGAGCTGGGAATATTGTCCTTAACCCCTCCTTATTTTGAACAGTTTCAGGATCCCCAAAAAATGCGGAGGCTAGGGGAGAATGAGCATTACGTAATTTCTAGAAGCCCTGATCCTTCCCCCTCTTCCAAATCAAATTACCATTCCTCCTGACCTCCCGGATTCTGTGGACAGGAATTTCTGCTTCTTCACCTTCCTTTTCTATTGTAATAAAATTTTTTCCAATATCCTTTATGCTGGTAAATGGCACCCTGACAAATTTGTCAAGAATCCTGTCATAATAGAAAACAAATGTCTTTTCAGGCTCTTCTGACTTGTCCCATTTTATTTTGTTGAGAATATCTATCGCTCTCATCGAAGAAAGACATCCAGGGGTTCCCTGTCTGTGATTTCCCCTGCAATGTCCTTTAGCATCAGTTCCTTGATTTCATCCGGCTTTTTGGTCTTGCCGAGAACGTACATTAACTTGATATAAGCTGTTTCAGGCAGCATATCCTCCACGAATACAGCTTTAAGCTCTATGGAAAGCTTTCTTAAACTTGTGTAAACATAAGGGTGCACGTGGCCATAAATTGTCTGTGAAGCTATCACTATAGGAATGCCTTTTTTTGTGGCTCTTTCCAGGGCAGGCAGTACTGACTTCTTGCTCTGGGTGGGTACGTGGCCAAGGGCAGTGGCAGCTAGGACAATTCCTTTGTAGTTCTTGTTAAGATAGTAGTCTATAACCCCGGGGTCCATATTGGGGTAAACATAGATTATGGCAACCTTTTCCTGCAGTTTATCTTCCACACCGGGCTTGGCATTTTTATCTTCATCTTTCCTTTTGTAGTCTGGATTTATTTCCTCAATATTTCCGTCGGGGAAAACCCTTGCTATGGACTTCTCGTTGATGGGCCTGAAAGCATCTCTCCTTGAGGAATGCATCTTCCTCACCTTGGTCCCTCTTATCAGAAGACAGTAATCATCGTTGGTGGTGCCGTGCATACAGCTCAGCACCTCTGCACAATTGAAATTTGCAGCGGCTGTTACTGCGCATAAAAGGTTCATAAAAGCATCGGAGCTTCCCCTGTCAATGGAGCGCTGGGCTGCCGTGAAAACCACAGGCTTGTTCAATCCTTTTATCAGAAAGGAGAGGGCAGAAGTTGTGTAATGAAAAGTGTCAGTTCCCTGCGTAACCACCACCCCGTCGGCTGTCTTTAACGCCTTAACAACCTCCTGGGCAATGAAAACCCAGTCAGAGGGGGTGAAATCTTCACTCATCTTATTCATGATTTTCTTTGCCTTGACGTTGGCAACCTTTTTGAGTTCAGGCACCATATTAACGAGTTCTGCCGCGCTGAATTCTGCAGAAACTGCCCCTGTTTTGTAGTCTATCTTGCTTGAGATGGTGCCTCCTGTGCTAAGCACAGTCACAGTGGGCAGTTTTTTGTTGACAGGAACTGTCTTTTTTTTCTTTTTCTTGGTGGGCCTGTATTTTTTCAGGACTTCTATTCTCTTGATTTTTTTCTTTTCAATGCCTATGTTGTATCCGCTGTCAAGCTTTACCACCACAACGTTCTGAGGCAGGATTTCAGGCCTTTCTATTAGAGCCCCTTCTATTACTTCATCCTTGCACAGAACCTTGACCCTGTCCCCCACTTCTGCCGGCATTGGAATTGTTTTTAGGTTGATTTATTTAAATTTATCGTGAAAAAAAGCAAAATTTTATAAAGACATTTTTAAAGTTTTTAAACAAAAAATGGTGCCCAAAAAGGTTTTCTTCACAAGAGGGATGGGTGTGCACAAAGAGCACCTCAGGTCATTTGAAAGCGCGTTAAGGAATGCCGGGATTGAAAAATGCAACCTTGTGACAGTCTCCTCCATTATCCCGCCGGATTGCAGGATTATCCCCAAGTCAGAAGGCCTGAAATCAATAAAGCCGGGTCAGATAACATTTTGCGTGATAGCAAGAAATGCCTCAAACGAGCCAAGCAGATTAATAACAGCGTCTATTGGCTATGCCTTTCCTTCCAGCAAAGATATCCACGGTTACATCAGCGAACATACAGCATTCGGGGAATCTGAAGAGAAAGCAGGGGAGTATGCGGAAGAGCTGGCTTCCAAAATGCTTTCCACAACCCTGGGGGAAAAACACATTGGGAAAAAAGATATGAAAACAGACAACATCGCCCAGTCAGCTGTCGTGGGAAAGGAGGGTGATTGGACAACAGTTGTTTCCCTGGCAGTTTTTTGCTTTTAATCCTTGTTATTCAATGCAGACGCCATCAGCAATGGAAAACCTATTGTTGCATCAACATTAACTTTCACTCTTTGGGCATTTGGCTTTATCTTTGCCCAGGTAATGGCTTCTTCCTGATTGCCGCCTGAATCAGAACCGTCGTGCTCGCTTGCAGTGGTAAGATAAACACTATAGTCAAAACCGTCAATAAAAATCGCGCTGTTAAGGAGGAAGTGCTTTGCAATTCCTCCTCCCAAAACCAGGCTTGCGGTTTTCTTGCTGGTGGAAAGCTCGTCCACAAGAACCTTGCTGTCCTTAATGGAATCAATTGCAAACTCAGGATTTTTTCTCTTGAAAAAAACAGAAATGTCCCCTATCGCCCCGTCAACGATGCCCGGACAGAAAACTTTAATGCCATTCCTGGCGGCCTGGTAGAGGAAAGAATCTTCGCAGTTTGGCTTTGTAAGCTCATTCTCCCCGATATAAATTCCCATCTCCCCAGCCACTTCGTGCGAGGACAGCACGCCCATACTTTCCTGTTTCTCCTTTATTCTTGAGAAAAAATTATTCAGGAACCTTTCAAGATACAGGTAGCGGTCGTAAGGCACGAAAATATTCCCTATCCTGCCCACGCATTCATCCATCAGGAATTTTCCCTGCACGTCGAAGCTCCCCAGATGAAAACTTTTGATGCATTTAATGATGTCCTCTTCCAAAGCAGCGGCTGTGGTAGTGATAGCGTGCACTATCTTGTTCCTGACCAGGTAATTTATTATTTCCCTGTTGCCAGAGCTTATCATATTGCCTGTGAAGGAAATAAAAAGGTTCAGTCCCTGCTCCCTTTCTTTCAAAATTTGAGAAAGGATCATTATGGCCTTCCCCATATTGGAGCCCTGGAAACCCATATTCAAATATTTCTTGGAAAATTCCCGAAAATCGAAGGGCTTGTTGAAATCATACCCCTCTATTTTGGGAAGGGATTCTATGTCCATGTAAGTTTTAGGAATCTTCTCCCTTTTATCATATATCCACATTTTAGGAGGAAGAAAAAAGATTAATTTAATAAAGCTTATTGATCAGGCGAAATAGCCGGGCTTTTCCTTTTCCATCTCTTTTGCCCTCGCAGCCTTGAAGTGTTCCTGCAGCCCTTCGTAAGCCTTCTCTATCTCATTGGTTATTGAAGGCGGAACCTTCTGAAGTGCTTCTTCAAAGTCTTTTTTGCTTACTTCCTTTGCCTTTTTGTCCTTTCTCAAGGCGAATATTGCTGCTTCCCTGCATACAGATTCTATGTCAGACCCCACATAACCCTCTGTCTTCCTGGCCAGTTCATCAATTTTCACGTCCTTTGCCAGTGGCATTTCCTTGGTGTGAACCTTGAAAGTATCTTTCCTGGCTTTTTCCTCAGGAGACTTGACAAGTATTATCCTGTCAAACCTTCCCGGCCTGAGAAGAGCTGTATCAAGCATATCAGGCCTGTTTGTGGCAGCTATAACTGCAACATCCTCCATGCTTTTCAGGCCGTCCATTTCTGTTAATATCTGGTTTACCACCCTTTCTGTAACCCCTGAATCTGAGGATGCTCCCCTGCGGGGCGCAATTGAATCAAGCTCGTCAAAAAAGACCACTGAAGGTGATGTTTGCCTTGCCTTCCTGAAAATCTGCCTTACTGCCTTTTCACTCTCCCCAACCCACTTGCTTAGAAGCTCAGGCCCGTTCACAGATATGAAGTTAGCCTGCGACTCCGTGGCAACTGCTTTTGCCAGCAGGGTTTTTCCTGTTCCCGGAGGCCCGTAAAGAAGTATGCCTTTGGGAGGCTTAACACCAAGCCTTGAAAATGATTTGGGGCTTTTCAAGGGCCACTCCACAGCCTCCTTGAGTTCCTGCTTGACATTTTCAAGCCCTCCTATTTGGTCCCAGGTTGTGTTGGGAATCTCTATGAGAACTTCTCTTAAGGCGCTTGGCCTTACAACCTTAAGCGCATCTTTCAAGTCCTGCTGTTTTATGATTAGCTTTTCCAGGACTCCTTTTGGTATTGGCTCTTCCTCCTTTAGCGTAAGTTCAGGCAAAACCTTTCTCAAAACAATCATTGCAGCTTCTTTTGCCAAAGCAGCCAGGTCTGCACCTACAAACCCATAGGTTACATCTGCTATTTCCTTAAGGTTAACTGACTTTTCAAGAGGCATGTTCCTTGTGTGAATCTTAAGAATGTTAAGCCTGCCCTTTTTTCTGGGCACTTCAATCTCAATCTCCCTGTCAAACCTTCCCGGCCTTCTGAGCGCAGGGTCCAAAGCGTGGGGGATGTTTGAAGCCGCGATAACAACAACTTTCCCTCTTGCCTGAAGCCCGTCCATTATGGCAAGCAGCTGGGCAACAACCCTTTTCTCAACCTCCCCGTGGGTTTCCTCACGCTTGGAAGCAATGGCATCAATCTCGTCAATAAAAATTATGGAGGGCGCGTTTTTTTCCGCCTCTTCAAACTTTTTCCTTAAGTTCTCTTCGCTCTGGCCGTAGTACTTGCTCATGATTTCAGGTCCGTTTATGAATATGAAATTGGAGTTTGTCTCATTGGCAACTGCTTTTGCCAGCAGGGTTTTTCCTGTTCCCGGAGGCCCGTGAAGCAAAACCCCTTTTGGAGGTTCTACTCCCAGCCTTTCAAAAATTTCGGGATGCTTCAGGGGCAGTTCAACCATCTCCCTTATTTTCTTGATTTCCTCGTCCAATCCTCCTATGTCTTCGTAAGTCACTTCAGGGAATGTCTCTTCCTTCAGCTCAACAGCCTCGGGATTAAGAACTATCTCTGTTTCCTCTGTTATCATAACAGCCTGCTTGGGGTTTGTGTCAACTACTATGAACTTGATGTCTGAGAATCCAAAACCGACCATTCCCTCGTCCAGCATGTTGAAAACATCACTGAAAAAGGGGCTGTCAGTCATTACATTTCTTCTTCTCTTGGCTCCTCCAAGAGAAATAACATCGCCTTTCATCACAGCCCTTCCCAGCAGTCCCCTGATAAAAAGCTCAGGGGGAGCCTTAATCATTATGCCCTTCCTGGCTGGCGCTATTATTACCTTCTTTGCTTCTTTCACATCGGCCTTTTTCAGGACAACAACTTCGCCAAGCCCTGTCTTTGCATTTCTCCTTATTATCCCGTCCATTCGTATTATGTCCAGCCCTATGTCACCTGGGTAGGACCTGTCCACTATGGCCACTGTTTTCTTCTCACCCTGAATTTCAACAACGTCGCCGGGCTTGATCCCTGCCTGTTTCAGGAGCCTGGAGTCCACCCTAACAACACCTTTGTTTACGTCGTCCTGAAAGGCTTCAGCTACCTTTACTTTTAAATCTGCCATTTTGAACTTTTTACCCCTATAATATCACAAGCGAGTATATTTATAAATGTTTTTATTTATTCCTTGACTGCAAATTAAAAAGAAAATTACTTGCTTTTCTTGGCGGAAGGGTTCTTTACCTGCACTTTGGGCAGCTGAACTGGCGAAGGCAGGCCCAATTCCTTGCTGAGTATGATTGCCTGAACACTGCACTTGTTCAGAACGCTGTTGATAACCTGTGTCATCACGTCTGCTTCCACCTTCTTGTTCTTTTTCCATTCATCCACTATCTTTTTGACCTTGTCAGATTCTTCCACAGCCACCAGGTCACCTGCGAGCAGGATTTTTCCTGCCTTGGGCTCGTAATTTGAGGTGTATTCAAACCTGAACCTTATGCCTTCCTGCTTGTTCTTTCCCAGGAAAAGATCGGATTTTTCAACTTCCTTTATCTGGATGTTATTCTTAATGCTTATTTTGCCCTTTACAGAGGGCGATCTTTCTGCTTCAACTTTTGAAAGGTTAAAACCTATTATTCCCAGCATAACTCTTCACAACAAATATCTTCTTTATATAACTTTTGGTATAAAATTTATAAAAGCATTGGATTTAATGATTCAAGGGCCCAAAATGCTTGTTGACATACACGCGCACCTGGCTGCGAAGGAATTTGAAAAGGACTTGGATGAATTAATTGAACGGGCAAAAAAAGCAGGCGTCGCATTTATTGTTTCCAATGGAATTGCCAGGGAAAACGTTCAGACTTTGGAAATTGCGGAAAAATATGATATTGTCAAGGCAACTCTGGGGCTGGATCCTATTGAGGCGGAAAAGCTGAGAGATGAAAGAATAGATGAAACAATCTCCCTTATTGAGAAAAACAAGGACAAGATTGCAGGTATAGGAGAAGTCGGCCTTGAAGGAAAATATCCCAGTCCAAATGTTAAGAGACAAAAAGAAGTTTTCCAGAGGATGATAGAATTAAGCGAAAAGGCAAAACTGCCGCTTATAATCCACTCGCGCATGATGGAGCAGCAGGCATTTGAAATGGTGCAGAGTTCAAATGCGAAAAATGCTGTTTTTCACTGCTTCTCCGGGAGGTTAAGCTTGGCAAAGAAGATTGCTGAAGCAGGGCATTTTGTCTCCATAACAACCAATGTTGTGAGGGATACAGGAAATCAGGAAATTGCAAAACAGGTTGATATTAACAGCCTGGTTACTGAGACAGACTCCCCTTTCTTGTCGCCCTTTCCGGGAAAGCGTAACGAGCCTGCGTTTGTTGAGGAAGCTGTCAGGAAGATAGCTGAGCTGAAGCATATGAAGCTGGAAGATGCTGAGAGAGCCATTCTTGCGAATTCTAAAAGCATAATAAAATAGCGCCGGCGCCCGGACTTTCAGCGAGCATCCCTTGGGGGGAATGCAAAGCGTTTGAACCGGGAGTTCCTTTCGGAAGCGGTTTTCGAGACCGCCGCAATTTCCTGCACTGCCTCGTTCGGGGTGGGACTCCCAGTACTTTAGTTGCGGCAGTAGGGAGGCCCACATTGCCGAAGGCAATGTACCAGATTATGCGACGCCGGCATAAATTCAGCTAATAAAAGGTTAGTTTTAAATATTACCGTAATCAAGGGGTAAAAATGCCGAGGGTCACATCAAAAAGCGTAATCCAGACAGCCATAATTTCTGCATTTACTTTTGCAGCAGCATTAATATGGAAGGATGTCATCGTGGAATTCATAGAGCTGCTTGTTCCTCCAAGGGAAGAATTGTTCTTTAAGCTGATTGCAGCGATACTTGCCACAGTCCTTGTCGTCGTTGTTATCTTTGTTTTCCTCAAGACAGAGTCAGAAGCGGAACTCATTATGAGACGGTTAAAACAAAAAAAGAAAAAATAAAATAATAATCATAATCAACAACTATTGCTCTTCTATTCTCCAAAGCCGTCTGTGTCTTCTTCGGTTTCTTCATCAGGCTCTTCGCTGCCGGTGTCTTCATCAAATTCCGAGTCAAAATCTTCGTCCATTCTGGGACCTCCTTATTTCCTCTTCTTACCCTTTTTCTTTGGAGCTTCTTTCTTTGCTTTCTTTTTTGCCATTTCTTCATCTCCAGGGCAGAGAAACTTATGCTTCCCTTCCCTAATATATAGAGGCCTCTGCTTCTGAACAATTTGAGAATAAGTTCGTCGTATGATTACACAGCTTTTTGAGTTTTTAAACTTTTCTATTTTTGTAATCTGTCAAATTCCTGGAGCAGCCTGTTTTCGCCTGGTGAGGAAAATCTTCTGAGGACCTTCATCTTTTTGAGAGAATTAGCGACGATGAATTCTTTAAGGCATTCAAAATCTGTCAGTTTTTTGTTTTTCTTGAGCTCTTTGGAGCGCACCAAACTTCACCAAGTTAATGAATGCCCCGGCCGGGATTTTCATTGCCAAAGGCAATGTGCCTTTGGCTTAATTTGAACCCGAGTCATCGCCTTTCTCCTCATCTTAATCGAGAGGGCGATATGATTGGCCGGACTACACCACCGGGGCAGTGTTAGTATGGCGAAAAAATATGTTTTTAAAGTTTGTGTTTTATCAGATTCTGATGTTTAAACAAGGAAGGATTCTGGAGGGGTTAGCAAGAGAAGCATTCTTTGACGTATTGCGTTTTAAGCATTCTTTAGACTGTGATAAACTCGGAGACAAGTGGGAAGTAAATTTTAGCTCTCATAAGCTTGGAAGGCAGGCATTTTCATTAGATCTAAATAGCAAAATTTGTTTTGATGGTTCCTTAAGAATTAAAAATTCCAGGAGAGGGCAAGGTTACGGAAGGCTTCTGGTTGATGCTCAAGAATTTATGTGCAGAAAGTTGGAAATTTCTGCAATAGTAATAAATTATAACAGGAATGATTCCTTTTGGGAACACTTAGGATATTGCAGGCTGGGATGCTTTGGTAATTTTTTATTAAAAAATGCAATTAGCTCTGCAGGGATAGAATTTGATTATTCTTTCTTCCCGCCCAGGTATAGGATATTATAATGGGCCCAGAGGGATTCGAACCCCCGACCTACTGGTTTCTTTTGCCGTCAGGCAATAAGAGCCAGGTGCGCTATTGCCCCTGCGAGCATCCTTGCAATCAAGGAACACGACAGACCAGACTGCGCTATGGGCCCATAAGGCAGTTTTCAAAAGAATTACATTTTAAAGCTTTCTGTTTTCAAGCAGGATGTTCTATGTCAAGTTCCTCATATAATGTTCTTCCTGTTCTTTTGAAATGCTCTCTTTCCATCTTTCCGATAGCTTCAGTCGCAGTTTTAACTATATACTTTCTATATTCTGACTTTATTTTCAGAGGTAGCCCTTTAAGAAAACACATCCCTTTTTCTGGATCTATCTCCCATTTCATTATATAATCTATATTTTCCATCGTAAGCTCGTCTTCAACATCCTTTGCATTGCCTGAAAGAACCTTGTCAATGATTGTCTTGGTGTCGGTTTGCATATTTAATGTAAGCTTTTATAACTTAAAAAATTATGGTTTAATGCAGGAAACAAAAAGCCTGGTCCTGGGCTTTCTCAAGTCTTTGTTTTTGCCAAGGTCCGAGAAGAATTTTATTTTTTTAAAACCAGCCCCGCTTAAAACCTCCTTTATCTCCTTGGGGAAATAATACCGGCAGACCTGTTTTTCCTTCAAAATTGTTTTGCCTTTCTTCCTGATTCCCGCATAACAGAAGATTTTTTGGGATTTTTTTATTTTTTTCCTCACCCATTCGGTTTCATACTCCCCGCTTTTAAACTTGAAAGATTTTTCAAAATTTTTCTCCAGCTGGACTCCGTTAACCACATCAAAAAATAACACCTCTCCCTTCTCGAGATAGTAAAATGCATTTTTGATTGCTTTTTTAAACTGGTTTTTGGTCTGCAAATAGCTCAGCACTATAAACAGGGCGATCATGGCTGAATAACTTTCTTTTTGGTTAAATCCTGCTATGTCCGCTTTCAAAATCTTGGTTTTGTATCCTTTAAGGCTCTTTTTGGTTGCTTCCACAGCTTCCTTGGAAATGTCTATGCATTCCACCCTGAAACCTCTCCTCATTAGTTCCAGGGCGTGCTTTCCTGTTCCGCACCCGACATCAAGAATTCTTGCGTTTTTCAGACTGGGAAGAAATTTTATTACTTTATCCACGTCTTTTCTGTATTCTTGTTTGTTGTGATAATATATCCTCTCGTATAAGCCAAGATATTTTCCGAAAAGGCCGTTCCATATCATAAAATGTTCTTTAGTCACTTAAATAATTTTTTGCTCAGGGCTAGGTAATTAGAGGCCCAGAGCATTGACTCGTCCGAATAGTAGAAGGGTGTCTGATAGGGCTTCAGATTCCTGTCAAATATTTCCAGGTAGTTGCCGTACCTTTCAATCACCTTTTTGTACTGCAATAAATAGTCTCTCGCCTTTTCCTTGCTTATCCTTGAGACCACCTCTATGAACAAAGGACCCATATGGGCCCAGATGGTGCTCTGCTCATATCCAGAAACCACAAATTCGTGCAGAATCATTTTTGTCTTCACTTTCGGGCTGGTATAGCTCAGGGGCATTGGGTAATCCAGTTCCTCCTTTTGTATTGAGGCAACAGCCCTTTTTGCCATTTCCCTGCTTGTGAACATTCCTGTCCAGAAAGGGAACACGTTTGCGTCCCCGGCAACGTATCCCTGTTTTTTGAGGTCATCATAGAAATAACTGCCATTCCATAACTCATCCTTCACTGTACTTTTCAGGCTGTACCCTTCAAAAGGGTTGTCAAGCATCCTTATTTTCTCTATGGCATTTTTCACTGTCCAGACCATCACATTGTCATAGCAGGAGCTTTTTCTCTTGGAATAATCCTTCATTGAGGAAAACTGCCTGTCCTTCCTCACCAGGCCTGTTTCCTTCTCAACGACTGTGTTGTGAAACTTATGAATTTCGCTGTTCAGGAAGTCCTTGTATTTTTTCTCCAGCCTTTTGCTCTTGAGCAGGCTTATTGAGCGCAAAATAAATCCCAGGGAGTCCGGAGCGTAATGGTATATGTCCACGGGCTTGTCATAAGGGGTTATGGTTGTTTTTATCCCCCCTTTTCTTGAAAAAATATCCATTGCATAGTCAAGGGTATTTTCACATTCATCTGAATATCCCAGTTCTATCAAGGACTTGCAGCACCAGCCGAAATCCCTTGAATAGAACTCGCAGAAATGGCCGGCGCTTGTCTGGAAATATTCCTTGTTTTCATTCCAGCACTTGTTCACAATATGCCGGCAGATTTCCTCAGCACTCCCCTTGTATCTGGTTGTTCCTTTGAGTTTCCTCCTGACAGAAGTCCTGAAAATCCTGAATGCCTGCCTTAAATGGGTGGGCTTTATCATATTCTTTTCAAAACGGCAACATTTAAAATATTTGTTGAAAATTTCCTGGATAATGAAAAGAACTCAACATTATTCTTGGAAATCAGGAAGCCTGCCCAAGGGGTGCCAGTTGTGCGTCAAGGGGCAGAAGCTGGTGCTTTTCATAACAGGATTGTGCCCTCGCAGCTGCTTCTACTGCCCCATTTCCGAGAAGAAACACCAGAAAGATGTGGTTTATGCTGACGAATGGCCTGTAAGGAATGAAAAAGAGGTGTTGAAAGAGGCAGAGCTCATCAGCGCAAAAGGGGCAGGCATTACTGGAGGGGACCCTCTAACCCAGATGGACAGGACAATTAAATACATCAAACTGCTTAAAAAACGTTTTGGAGGGGGCTTTCACATCCATCTCTACACCTCGCTTGAGCTTGTTGACAAGAGCAAGGCAAAAAAATTATATAACGCAGGGCTTGACGAGATAAGGGTGCACCCAGACATTTATTCTGACAAGCTGTGGCATAAAGCGGAGATTCTTGCAAACTACGAATGGGACCTTGGCATTGAAATTCCCGTGATTCCAGGTGCAGAAAAGCAAACCAGGAAATTAATTGATTATTTCAGCAACAGGATAAATTTCCTCAATCTTAACGAGCTGGAAATGGCTGACAATAAAGCCCAGAAAATGCTCGGCACTTTTGTCCCAAAAGACAGGATTTCTTATGGCATTAAGGGCTCGGAGGAGGTGGCAAAGAAACTTTTGAAGGCCTATGAAAACAGGATAAAGCGCATCCATTACTGCACTACAACATTAAAGGAAAGGGTTCAGATGGGAAACAGGATAAAAAGGCGGGCAAGGAACGTTAAAAAGCCTTATGATTATGTTACAAAAGAAGGAATGCTGGTAAGGGGAGTGATTTACGGAGATGCTGAAAAGCTGGAAAAATTAAAAAATTCCCTGAACAGGAAATACAAGATTCCAAAAGAGCTGCTGGAGGTTGACAAGGCAGGGAAAAGGCTGTTGACAACAACAGCAGTTGCAGAAAACCTTGGGGAAGAATTAAAAGAGAAAGGTTTTAAACCTGCAACTGTTATAGAATACCCAACCTGGGATCAGTTCCCTGTGGAAATAAACTACATTTAGGTCCCGTGGTCTAATGGCATGACATCGCCCTCACATGGCGGGGATAGTGGGTTCGACTCCCACCGGGACCATCCCTGAAAACATTTATAAAACATCAACAATAAATCAATTAAATGAAAAAAAGAGGCTTTTCGCAGATTGACTGGGTAATCAGCCTGGGTATCTTCCTGTTATACATTGCCTGGTTTTTTATTTTCATAAGGCCTTTGGCAGTGCAGGGGGGAATGCCTGAGCTGGTTGATGATGTCAGGGAAAAACTGCAGGAAGAGGCTTACTGGTCTGTTTTCAGGTATCCTGTGATGGTAGATTCAGAGTATTCCTTAACATATGCACCTGTGATAATCAATGTGGATTTTGAAAACCATTCAAATCTTTTTATGGTCAACCGTTCGTTTTTCCTTCACAATAACAAGCTGTTTTTCCTGGGAAATCTTACCTCGTTTGATAAATCCATATTTGAACTTATCAATTCCGGGGAAACTTATGAGGAATACAGCCAGGTTACAGACCTGGCCGTGGGCTCTTCCTCGGCAACCACAGAGGGATTTGCTGTGAACCTTGAGAACAACCTTATAGAGGATGTTGATTTCGGGGGCATTAAGATATTTGATTATTCCCTATACTCTGGCAATTCCAAAGTGGAGCCGTCAACAACAAACTTTTCCAATGAGCATATAGCAGGTGTTTATCCTATAAGCGAGCAAAATCTTAATATATCCACAATAATCTTTGCGTACAACTCCGGGATTTACATGCTCTTCCAGGGGGATTCTTCGGTTTCGCAGACATTTGAGCTTGACAATTATGAAAGTTATTACTTTAGCAGCGAGTTCGACGGGGACGTCCATTACCCGGGCAACTGTTACGAGGATGAGTCCCAGATGATTCAATTTTATGCCAATAGCTCAGTCCTGCTGATATGGCTGGACAAAGAAGCGAACATATCCTTTTGCAGCCACAACACCTTAATCACCCTCAACATAGATTTTGAAACTGCCGGCGGGGTGATGCAGAAGATAATTTTCTATGAAGGCTCCCACACAAATTTTCCAAGGTATACAGAGCCTTATTCAGTGGCTTTGGGCCTGCCTGAAGAAACAACAGCATTTTCAATGACAGAACTCCAGCGGCTGAATGTTACAGGGTACAGCAGGCTTAAGAGCAGGTGGATGCTTGGGGATTTCAGGGTAGTGATATTTAATGCAACAAATGAGGAACAGGTTGTGTCTTTCGGAGGAAACGCATATGACAAGGCAACAGTCTATGCCCAAAAAACAAGGGATTTCATACTGGACAAATACGGCAGTTTGACAGACATAATAGTTAATGTGCAAAGCTGGACATGAACAAAAAAGCATTTTTAAGGACAGTGGAAGTTGCTCTTGCGATAATCGGAACTTTCCTTATCGCCTATCTCATCTTTCCCGGTTCCTCAACCCCCCAGGAAACTGAAAATCTGGGCATACTGCCAGTGCTTGAACAAAATCCTGCTTTCAGGAAGTGCGTGGTTTCCCTGAATCATACCTGTATGGAAACCTTTTTTGAGGAATACCTCCCCGCCAATTACGACTTTGCCTATGACGTTACTGAAAACCCAGAACAGGTGCACGCCAACCTGCCCGACAAGGAGGCTTTTTCAGAATCTGTTTATGTAGCAGGGACAATAGCTTTATATAATCCCAAAATAATAAAATTATATTACTGGCGCATAGAATGATAATAACAATCAACACAAAGGAGGACAGCAAGGAGGAGATTAAAAAGGCCATAAATATGCTCACAAGGCTGGTGGAGCATCCTGAACAGGCAGATTTCAATCCCATGTTCCCTGCGGCTGACAGCTCAGGCTCTGAATCCCAGGGAGGGATTTTCGGACTTTTTGACAACCCTTCTCCTGAAAACCAGCCAGAGGAGAAAAAGGAGGACTCTGAAGAAAAGATAGAGATTTATGACTATTGATTGCAGTTTTTTTCTAAAGCATAACTATCTTACAAAACATTATAAATAAGGAACTTATTCTGTTTTCATGAAATATGAATTCCTGGAGCACACATCTGACGTAAAGTTCAGGGCTTACGGAAGCTCTTTTGAAGAGTGTTTTGCCAATGCAGCAGAGGCAATGACAAAAATAATGACAGACCCTGAAAAAGTCAAGGCGAACATTACCAAGTCAGTGCAGGTTTCCGGCAATGACCTGAAGCAGCTGCTGGCCTCTTTTCTCGATGAACTGCTTTTCTTGTTGGACACCCGTAACTTCATACTGCACAAGGTGACAGACATCAAAATCAATCCCAAGGGAAAGGGATATTTTTTGACAGCAACATTGTCCGGGGATTCAGTTGAGGACAAGTACGAGATAGAGACAGGGATAAAAGCAGTTACTTATATGGACATGGAAGTCAAGGAAAATCACGTTCAGGTTGTTGTTGATATATAGACTATGGGGGAGATCAAGCCTAAAAGAAAAATGGACCTTGGAAGAATGGGCAGCCTAAGGATCCCTGAAAAAGACGGACTGCCCTTGCCTTCTTGCCAGTTCCCTTCCGACGTTGTATTACTTATGAACAGGTGGTATGACCCATTCCTGTCATATCCCCACAAATCTGTTAATGACCTTTTCCAGCTTTTGGAAAGCCATCTGAAGGGGGAAAGGGAAAAAATGCAGTTCAAGCGGGACTACACAGACTTCCAGAGGATTAAAACAACAAAAACATTCCTTAACAGCATTGATGACATTTTTGAATTGGCAGTTCCCTTAAATCCCAGAGTAATTGTTTTTTACAAGCTATTGTTCGGAAATTACCATTCAAATAACGGATCTTCCCTTACAAATGTTTATTCAGATATCAACAAGAACTCTGTTTATTCAAAAATGCCCGAACTTATTGAACTTTCCCGCAGTCTGGAGCACAATCCCGGAATAATCCTGACCGGGCCTGATGAAAATGCAAGGGGGAATACACATATAATCTCGGCGGAAATTATGGTAATCAACAAGGTAAAAGCAGAATACCCAGATGTAAAAACGGTAGGAACCAGGAGCATCGCGGATGTCGCGTCCTATATAAATAAAATCATAGGACCCTGATTTTTTATCTTGGCTTCTCGCTCACGTCCTCCACGTGGCCGCACCTGCCGCATTTGTATTTTATCCTGCAGTCCTCGTCAGCAATCTCAATTCCGCACTCAATCAGCTGGGCTTTATTGTACCCGCATTTCTCGCACACGTGGTCGTGGACAGCCATAGTGTTCTTCTCTTCGGCAATATCAAACCTTGGCTCCTCTTTCTTCTTTTTCTTTTCTGAAAAGTTTTTTCTCTCCACCCAGCCCTGGTTTTCAGAAATATATATAAACCTGCCTGTAGACAGATGACTTATGGAAGAAAAAATAGAGCCCACAAAAAAATCTGAGTATATTTATGAAATACCCAAAACAGGCCCTATGAAAGTCCCTGCCTTCATTTACGCTTCTGAAGCCCTGATGGAAAAGATAAAGCAGGACAGCACCCTGAAGCAGTTAAGGAACGTGGCCTGCATGAAAGGCATAATAAAGCACGCCCTGGTGATGCCTGATGCCCACGAAGGGTATGGATTTCCCATAGGGGGTGTGGCTGCGTTTGACATAAACGAAGGGGTCATCTCCCCTGGAGGGATAGGTTATGACATTAACTGCGGAGTGCGCTTGTTAAGGACAAACTGGGAAGCAGAGGACGTGGAAAACAAGAGAAAAGAGCTTTTGGATACACTTTTCAAGGAGGTGCCTGCAGGAGTCGGCAAAGGAGGCATAACCAAATTATCCCAGGAAGAGCTGATGAATGTCCTCAAGAAAGGCGCAGAATGGGCTGTTGAGAACGGCTACGGCGCCAAGGATGACCTGCAGAGGATAGAGGAATACGGCAGGATGAAGGATTCAGATCCGCGAAACGTGTCCTCAAAAGCCCTGGAGCGGGGAAAGCCCCAGCTGGGAACCCTTGGCGCGGGCAACCATTTCCTGGAAATACAGAAAGTCGAGAAAATCTTCAATACTGAGATTGCAAAAAAATTCGGGATAGAAAAGGAAGGCCAGGTAACTGTAATGATACACTGCGGTTCACGGGGTTTGGGGCACCAGATAGCCACTGACTACATTAAATCAATGGAAAACAAGTATGGCTATTCACATCTCCCGGACAGGGAGCTGGTCAACGCCCCTATAAAATCAGAATTAGGGCAGCAGTATTATTCCGCAATGTGCTGCGCTGTCAATTATGCATTCGCCAATCGGCAGATGATAATGCACTGGACAAGAGACGCGTTTAAGAAGGTCATGGGTACTTCAGAAGGGATGGATTTAGTCTATGATGTATGCCATAACATAGCCAAGTTTGAAAACCACGAAGTGGATGGAGAGAACAGGAAGATATGCATTCACAGAAAGGGCGCAACAAGGTCATTCGGCCCTGGAAGGGAGGAAATCCCTGAAATTTACAGGGATGTGGGCCAGCCCGTCCTCATACCCGGCTCAATGGGCACGGCATCTTATCTTCTTGTGGGAACCAAGGAGGCAGAGAAGGTCAGCTGGGGCTCCACAGCCCACGGCGCAGGGAGGGTTATGTCAAGGCACGCTGCCCTGAAAAAGCACAGGGGAGAACAGGTCAAGAGCATGATGGAGGCAAAGAACATAATTGTGAAGTCCTCATCCTGGAAAGGGGTTGCAGAAGAGGCCCCTGACGTTTACAAGGACATTGATGAGGTTGTGAAGGTTTCTGACAAGCTGGGGATAGGCAATATTGTTGCAAAATTCATACCAATCGCTGTTATGAAGGGCTAATTTTTTTCTGACATCAGGAAAAATTTATAAATCCTGAAAACATTATAATAATATGCAGGCAGAAACATTATCAGACATGAAAGTTTTTGCCAGTTATAAATCCGGATTCTGCTACTTTTTTTGGTAATCAGCCTTACCCGGGGATTATCAGGTTAAGGCTCCATACTTTTTCTTGATAATTCTCTGGCTTTGGCGGATCCGGGAGGTAAAAATGGACGAGTCAGGATTGACAAAAAAGGACCTTAAGCCGGTAGTAATAAGGGTGCTTGCCCTCAACAATGCAAAGCTTGACGAGAATCTGGGAGCTTTAATAAGCATGATGCCTGATTTTGTGATAGATGAAATAAATAAACAGCGGAATCAGGAAGGCGCTATCCTGGGGCTTAATACTTTGTATGCAAAAGTCAACGGCTCTTACAACCCTTCACTGAAAGAGATCCAAAAGGCAATTGTAATTGGTTCGGGGGGAAGTATGCAGGATGTGGCTGATTATGCGAAATCCCTGAGAAAAAAACCGAAATACTTCTAGATTCCGAAAGCATCTTCCAGCTCCTTTACTTTTCTGTAGCTGGCAAGAAAGTCAAAACCCTTATCAGTTATTTTGAAAACTTTTTTCTTCTTAACTTCATACTCTTCAATCAGCCCCTTTGATTTCAGCTCTTCTGTGTAGAGCTTCATCCTGTCGTGGGAAAGGTTTGACTTGTACAAAAGATGGGTTGGCCTTATGATGCCCCCTTTCTCCTGTACTGATTTAAGGATGTCGCTGACAATCTCAAGCTTGCTCCTCCTTTCACTCATTTAAACCTCAGGATAGTTATTAACAGCAAGGTGTAGCCTATAACAAGAACAGTGTTCCCTATGATAAATATCAGCTCATTAGCTCCGCTTGCCAGGCTGAAAATGTGAGATGTCATCATCAGGATAAACGCAGAAAACACAAGTTTTGAGTTCACAGTTTTTTTTCTTTTGCAGTTTTCGTAAAAGCAGTATGAAAGCAGCAAAGTCAGCGCTAGCAGGATTGTATGAAATGTCTTTATGAATGGGAGTAAAGCCAGCGCAGCGATCATTCCAACAGCCAGTATTGCTATTATCTTCACATCCTTTACCTTAAATGTCAGCATCACAAGCAGGAAAAAACCTGCTATTGTCAGCAGCGCGTATATTATGAACCCAATATTGATTATGGAAAAAATCCTGAAGATTTCGGTTCCCAGGTTGAAGTAAACAAGAATGTTTGTAATTGCAAGCACTATGAATGAGAGAGTGATGAAAAAGAAGGCCAGCGCGAAATTAAGGTATTTCTTTGACTTCATCAGTTTATAAGCTTTATAGCCAAGCAAGGTTATTGCACCAGCAACCAGGAAAGAAATAAGATGATAAAATGTTGAAACTATATTGAACCATTGTGGACTGTTAAATACCATATCATCTATCCAGGATTTGCCTTTATAAAAGTTATGTATCTGCTTCATTGTTACTTTAGCGGGTGCTAGTTTCTTCTCAAAATAGAGTGGTAAAGAAAATCCATAGAAATTCAAAGGTAGGGGAATAAATTAATTCTATAATCATGTAAAATTGGGAATAATTCATAATCAATTACATTTTCTTTAAATATCACTCTAAGTTCTATAATAATCTCTTGTAATTTTATCATGTCTTCGATTTCAATTTCAAATTCATAATTCCATTTTCCCAAGTTTTTATGTGCAAAAATAATATTTTTGTTTTGTTGAGCAAATATAAAAAATTTTTTCTCCATTATTTGATTCAGATTATCCATAGAAATTAATAATTTATATGATTGATAACCTATTCTTTGAGGGTGATAGAATAACTTGTATCCTTGAATTACTCTATTCTCTTCTAATTTTTTAATATGGTATTTAATTGTATTTCTTGCTAATTTTAGTTTTTCGCCAATTTCTAGATTTGTTAAACGAGCATTATCTTTCAATTGTTTGATTATATTTTTATCAACTTCGTCTAATTTGATATTTTCAATTCTTCCACCAATTTTAAAAATTTTATGTTTTTTATTATCATAAATGTATTTTCTATTGTGTGAATAGATTTCTAGGATAGTCATAATCTCATATAATTTAATCAAACTTCCAAATTGTTCAAATGAATTCTTCAAAAGGGTATTAAATTCATCACCACTTTTTGCAAAAAATTCAATTACATAATCCCATTTCCCTCCAAGCTTTGCAAACCACATCACAGAATCGTGCTTAATAAAAAAATTTTGAAACCTATTAATAATTCCTTCGTCTAATGAATCTAATCTTACTAAAACTCGATAAATACTGTATCCAACTTTAGCTGGATTAAAAAAAGTTTGAGTTCCAGATATTATTCCTCTTTTTATTAGTGTTTTTATTCTATAGTTTACAACTTCTCTTGATGATCTTACAGCTTTGGCTAATTGAGTAATTGGAATTCTTGCATTCATATCAAGTTCAGCCATGATTTTTCTGTCCAATTTATCTATTTTAACCATATTATACAATATGTCATAAATAGTATATAAATTTTGCCCTTTTGTAAAAATATTGATAATAAATTTTAAATAATCTAATGGCTAAAAAGGTAATATGAACAAAGCCATAACTTACGGATTTGGATTAGTATACTGTGCAAGTATAGAGTCTGAAAAACTCTTTGAGCCACAAGACAATAGAGCAAAGAAACTACTTGCTATGCTTAAAGAGTATTCCCAAAACAATAATCCATTTGTTTAATTTAATGATAAACGGTAAACCGTTTTCAGTAGCTTGGGAATTAACTCGGAAGTGTAATGGTCAATGTATTTATTGTGGCTCAAATGCAGATAGTAAACTAAATGATGAGTTAGACTTAGATAGTTCTTTAAATTTAAGCAAAAAACTATCAAAACTTGAAATAAAAGTGGTTAATATTTTAGGTGGAGAAGTTTTTTTGCGAGAAGATTGGTTTACAATTCTTAAGGAAATTAAAGAAAAGGGGATAGAAATATTTTTGATTACTAATGGTACAATCCTTAATAAAGACATAATAGCTAAATTAAAAGTTATAGATCCTTTAAATATTTCAGTGAGTTTAGATGGTAATGAGGAATACCATAATAAAGTAAGAAAAGGAGCAAAATTCAAAATAGTGCTTAAAAATATTGATTGGCTTTTAAAAGAAGGATTTAATGTAAGCATAATCTCTACAATAATAAAGCAAAACTATTCTTTCCAATCTTTGGATGATCTTTATGATATTCTCCGTTCTAGAAACATTTTTTCTTGGAGAATTCAAATAGGATATTTTGAAGGAAGAATGAAAAAAGAATTTCTTCTTTTACCCAAAGAAGTATATAATTTATGTAAATGGATATCTAAAAAAAATGAAAATAAATTTATTATTTCTGTTGGAGATTCAATGGGTTATTTCTCAAAAGCTGATAAAAATACAAGACTCAACAAATGGTTTGGTTGTACAGCTGGTTTAACTCATTTTTCAATTAGTTATAATGGGGATATCAAAGGTTGTTTAGCTTTGCCTGATAGGTATGTTGAAGGAAATATCAAATGTCATGATTTATTAAAAGTATGGAATTCTAAAAAATCTTTTTCATACAATCGATGTTTTGATATCAGTTTATTAAAAAGGAAATGCAAAACCTGTAAGTTTAATAAACTCTGTCGAGGAGGCTGTAAAGCATTTAATACTTGTAATGGAGGCATTTTTAAGAATAATTTTTGTAATTTGGTGATTGAAAATGGAAAATAAGATTCTAGCTATAAACTGCAGTCCGAGAAAAGGAAATTGTTACATTCTGCTAAGTACTATCCCAAAAAACAATTGTGAGATCATAAATTTATCTGATTATGATATTCAACCCTGTGAAGGATGTGGGGAGTGTAATAAGATTGGGAAATGTAAAATAAAAGATCAATTTGAAGAGCTTATAGAAAAAATAAATAATTTCAATAAGGTAATAATAGCAACTCCTGTCTATAGGTTAGATGTTCCATCAAAAGTAAAAAGTTTTATTGAAAGAACATCATCTTTATTAATTAATAATAAAAATTTTGAAGATAAAATTGTTGGTGTTGTTTGTATAGGAAGATTTGGTGGGAATGGTAAAATCCAAACATTAAATACACTATTGGATTTTTTATTATCTATGGGATGCATTGTAATCCCACCAATTGTTATTGGTAATGCTCATAATATAGGTGAAATAAGCGAGGATTCTTTAGTAAAATTATCATTTGAAAATTTAGTTAGTAAAATGCTAAAAATTAAACTAATTGTTGATAAAAATGCTAAATAAATTCCAAGGATAATCCAAAAGCTTTTCAAATCTTACTAAAGAATAAAGTTCTAAAAAGTTATATGGCTGAAATAAAGATACAAGTAAAAGGATACAAATGTGAACGTTGCAAACATGAATGGATTCCTAGAAAAAAAGAGTATCCAATCTTATGCCCAAAATGCAAATCTGCTTATTGGGATAAACCAAAGAAAAAGAAGAATTAATTTTTTATGCTCTTAGCACCCTTTAAGGTAACAATGAATGTATCTGCAGTGCAGAACAATTCTTCATAACAGATTAATAAAATCACATTTAGTTGTTTATTATGAAGATAGCGAGGGTCTTTAAAAGGAAAAAGGAGGTGGTAAAACAGGAAAACACAGACTCTGGTCAGATATCTAGGGCAGGTTTTTTGCCTGCCCAAAAACCTTCAGAATAGCAATTTCTCACTGGCACTGGACAGGGGGTAAAGTGGCAAATATAAACACCTCCCTTCATATGTTGCATATGAAGGATTTAGCTGCCTTCTTGCTTCCAGAGCGCCTCCTCCCCCGCAAGCGCCCTCAGGCGGGGCGCTCTGAGAAACAAAAACTAAAGAGGTGATATTATGACAGTCTATGAAGCAAGGAAAAACGTGTACGGAGTGCCTGAAATCAACACCCGCTTTTTGAGAAAAATCCAGGAGATAACCTTTCAGCAGATGAAGGCTTTGTGCTCAGGTGGTCCAAATGAGGATTAAGCTGGGAAAGGTTTTCAAAAAAAAGGAAGAGGACAAAAAAGAAGAGGATTTTTACAGCGAACACGAGCTTTCTCAAAGGGCAGAAGACGACAGCATCTCAGCTTATGAGGAGGCCTTCATGAGGGGGTGGCTGAAGCACTGCTAGATTATCCTTTTTTCCTTGTCCGTAACAACCAATGCCTGCCCGTCCCTCAACTCCATTATTTTGTAATTTACTTTTTTCTTGAACTCATTCATAGTTTTTTCTTCTGCTTCATTAAAATGCGGCGATATCTCAATGTCAATAACGTTGAATCCTCTTAAATCCTCCAACCCGGTCTCATTCTCATCTTCTATACCGGAAACCTCAATGTTTGGCCCCACAAGCATACTTCCTGCGCTAAGACCAATGTACAGCTTTCCTGACCTAATAAAATCTTTCAATGGCTTTTCCAGGCCGAGCTTCCTTATCTTGTCAAGAATGGTGAATGTGTTTCCTCCGAGAACATAAACAACATCAAACTTTTCCAGGGAATCAACCTTCTCGTCCTTGGCAATGTCAATCAGTTCCATGTTCTCTTCTTTTATCCCTGCTTTGATCAAGGGAGCTTTTGACCTTGCCAGGCTGTCTTCGTCCCTGTTGTAAGAAATTCTCAGCAACCTGACAGATTCAAGGGGCCTTTCCAGCAATCTAACAAATTGCTCTTTCACAGCTTCAGAAGTTATCCCATCTGAAGTAAGCAGAAGTTTCACCTTAAAACTCCGTAAGCTTCCTTTCCTGAGGGAGCTTTATCATGGTGGTGGTCCCTTCAGAACCTCCCATAATCTTCTCAGTGTTAATGAACTTGTTCTCATTCAGCTTGCTGATTTTCCTCTGGAATGACTTGTAGGAGAGATTGCCTCCCTCGTCCTGATAGGACTTGAACAATTCCCCTATCTTTCCCCCATTCTGCATCTTGATAATGCTGAGGACTTTCCTGGCATCCTCATCAAGCTCTTCGCTTTTTTTGATGGAAAAGTCAATAAGCTTGCTGGCGGCTTCCTGGGCATTTTGAATCATAATGCATCCTGAATCCTGCGCTTCAGCTATCAATCCAGCTTCGCGCATAAGATACAAGCCTATCCTCACATCGCCATCCCCCTTCTCTACAGTGGTCCTGGCGAGAAAGTCAAAAACATTCTCGTGAATGCAGTTGGAAGCGAAGGCGTAGCTGGCCCTTTCCTTCAGAATCCCCTTGATTTCAGACTGGGAGTATTTCCTGAATTCAACTGTCTCAGGCACCAGTCTTGATTTAATCCTGTCGTCCAGCTCATTAACCCATGACTTGTAGTTGGTGACTAAGATTATGGTCTTCCTGTAAATGTCCTCCAGAAGCGTGTAAAGAAAATTGTAATCCTCTACCTTGTCTATCTCGTCAAAGACAAAAACAGCGGATTTCTTGTTCAGTATGTTTTTGATAATTGCAAACAATTCCTCTGTTTTCTTGTTCTGCGTGAATTTATAATCGAGTATGTCACACAGCTCAATAACTATCTTGTAGCTGGTGTTCTTGTTCCAGCAGTTAATGTAAATGGGGATTATCTCATCAGTTTCTTCTTCCAGCTCGTTGAGGATGTGCCTGGTGGCAACTGTTTTTCCTACTCCCGGAGGGCCGTGAAGTATGATATTCTTGCCGTTCCGCTTGGAAAATAAAGGCTTTATACAGCTGGCTATGTATTTCTGCTGCATTTCCCTGAACGGGATCAGCTTCGGCACGAATGTGTAATCTAAAGCCAGCTCGTTTACGAATATGGACTCCCCTCCCTGTGTATTGCTGAAAAACCCCATAATACAGCTTTGTGTGATGATATATTTAAATATTTCTTTGTATTATGTAATACTATGATCAAGATAGATACCATCATAAGAAAAGTGAAGTCCTATGACAAGGATGCTGACACAGCTTTGATTAGAAAGGCACATGAAACGGCTGTGAAGGCGCATAAGGGGGAGAAGAGGGCATCTGGCGAATCTTACATTGTGCATCCGCTGGAGGTGGCAAACCTGGCTGCTGATTTCAAGATGGACACAGAATCTGTATGCGCAGCCCTTCTTCACGATGTCATAGAAAACGCCGAGTACCCGCTGAAGTTCATAGAGAAAGAGTTTGGCAAAGACGTTGCCATGATAGTGGACGGCCTCACAAAACTCACACAGCTGAAGTCAAAAGGCAGGGAAGAATACCAGTTTGAGTCCATACGAAAGATGCTTTTCGCCACAGCCAAAGACATCAGGATTTTAATCATTAAACTCCTGGACAAGCTGCATAATATGCGCACCCTGAATTACCTTCCCAGGGAAAAACAGCTCAGGATAGCAAAAGAGGTAATGGGCATATATACCCCTTTGGCTTACAGGCTGGGTATTCACAGGGTAAAAAGCCAGTTAGAGGATTTGGCATTCCGTTATACCCAGCCCGAGAGATACAGTGAGATTAATTCAAAAGTAAAGTCAAGAATTAAGGAGAGGGAAAAGGAGATCAGCAAGCTGAAAAAACAGCTTAATTCTCTTTTGAAGGAAAATTCAATCCCTTCGGAAATTATAGGAAGGCTGAAGACAGCATATGCCATCTACAGAAAAATGAAAAGAAAGAACAGGTCATTTGAGGAAATTTTTGATGTGGTTGGAGTAAGGATAATAACTGACAGCGTTGCAAACTGCTACAAGATTTTGGGACTTCTCCACAACACCTGGAAGCCCATCCCGAGAAGGTTCAAGGATTACATTGCAATGCCCAAGGTAAATATGTATCAGTCGCTGCACGATGTTATGCTTACTCCCGAAGGCAGGGTGGTAGAGGTCCAGATAAGGACCAGGGAGATGGAAGAGGTGGCTGAGGAGGGCATAGCTGCCCACTGGCAGTACAAGGGACTGGGCAAGGGGACGGAATTTGACAAAAAGCTGTCCTGGCTTAAGGAGATTATAGACTGGCAGCAGGAATCAGACACGGCAAAGGAATTCATAGAATCCTTGGAGATAGATTTTTTCAAGGATGAGATTTACACATTTACTCCCAGGGGGGATGTAATAGAGCTGCCCAACGGCTCAACCCCTCTTGATTTCGCTTATTCAGTGCACTCTGAAATAGGTAACCATTGTATGGGCGCAAAGGTTAATGGAATGTTTGTTTCATTGAGGTATCCCCTTAAAACAGGGGATGTTGTTGAAGTAATAACCTCAAAAACTCAAAGGCCCAGCAGGAGCTGGCTTAACATAGCCAAGACCACAAAAGCCCTGCACAAGATAAAGAAGGCTGTGCAGGAAAAGGAGAAGCTGCCTGCCAAGGCCATGAAGAAAAAGGAAAAGGAGGACTTGGGTGACAAGGCAACAGGCATTCTGGTGTGTGAAGCTGTCAGCAAACCCAAGTTTAAGCTGGCCAGCTGTTGCACCCCAAACCCAGGAGACAAAATAATAGGGCTTACCTCAAAAACAGACACAGTTACTGTTCACAGGAAGGACTGCAAAGCTTATGAAAAAGCAGCCAAGAAAAAAGTTAAAGTTGAATGGAGGCAGCATTTCGATGACGTAATAACTCTTAAAATAGAAGCACTTGACAGGCCCGGCCTGTTCGCAGATATACTAAACACTATCACATTCACTGGGGCCAGCATTCAGAATGCAAACGCCAAGGTAATAGGCAACAATATGGCTGAATGCAGTTTTAAGCTTAATTTAGAGGACCTTGAGCATATCAAGGAGATGATTGAAAGGATAAGAAGGCTGCAGGGGGTTAAAAAGATTTTTATGGGCTCAGTGGGACTATGACCTTTTCTTCTTTTTCTTAATCTTCCTTAAAGGGCTTTTGCTCTCGGCCCCCTCAGCAAAGCCCTGCTCCCAGTCTTCCAAAGCGTCCTCTTCCCTTTCAAGATTCCTTCCCTCTTCGGAATAGATGTTCTCTTCTTCCAAACCTCTTTCTATATCATCTTTGGCTTCCATATGGGTTCCTTCGTGCTCTTCCTCTTCATCCTCCATTCCCCTCTCTCTTGCGTATTCCGTGGAATCCTCTTTATATTCCGCGTCCCATATTGATTTCTTCTTTTTCTTTCCCATTTAGCACCTCACTTTTTGAACCCGATGGTTTTCTTTCCATTCATATAAGGAAACAGGACGTCAGGAATCTTCACAGTTCCGTCCTTCTGCTGGAAATTTTCAAGTATTGCCGCCAAGGCTCTTCCTGTTGCAACACAGGTGCTGTTTAGCGTATGGACATACTCATTGCCTTCCTTTGCGTTATACCTGATGTTAAGTCTTACTGCCTGGTATGATGTGCAGTTTGAACAGGAGCCAGCTTCCCTGAATTTTTCCTGCGCAGGCATCCATACCTCAACATCATATTTCTTTGCGGCAACAATTCCTATGTCTCCTGTGCAGATATTAACAGTCCTTATGTGCAGTCCGAGGCTTTTGAAAAATTCCTCCAGGTTTTTCCTTAATTCTTCGTGGAACTTCCACGAATCTTCCGGCCTGCAAACCACTATCTGCTCCACCTTGTTGAACTGGTGCGTCCTGAAGATTCCTTTGGTGTCCCTTCCGTGGCTTCCTGCTTCTTTCCTGAAATTCGTGCTGAACCCGGCCATTTTGATAGGCAGGCATTTTGGGTCCAGAACCTCTTCCATCCACATTGCTGTAAGAGGATGCTCTGAGGTTGCGATAAGGTATAAATCTTCCCCTTCAACTTTGTAGAGCATCTCTTCAAAATCGTCCAGGGAGGTTACCCCTTCGTATGCCTTCCTGTGCATCATATGCGGAGGAATCATAAGAGTGTACCCTTTGCTTGTCATAAAATCAACAGCATATCTTGCAAGGGCCATTTCAAGCAGCGCCAGATCCCCCCTTAGGAAATACCATCTCGCTCCTGAAATCTTGGCAGCTCTCTCAAGGTCGGCAAGGTAGTTTTGCTCAAGAATGTCAACGTGGGATTTCGGCTCAAAGCTAAACCTTTGGGGCTTACCGAATTTAGCCACTTCCTCGTTGTCCTTCTCTGTGTCCCCCTGCGGAACTGATTCGTGAAGTATGTTAGGAATTCTCATAAGATAATGCTTTATCTTTTTCTCCTTTTCTTCCAAGGTTTTTTCCAGCTTGTCTATCTTGCCAGGCAGCTCCTTTGCTTCCTTAATTGGTTTTGCTGCCTCTTTTCCCTCTTTTTTCAGCTTGTTGATTTCCTGGGAAAGCTTGTTCCGCCTGCTTCTTAATTCATCTGCCTGGCCCTTAAGTTTTCTCCACTCCTCGTCAAGCTTAAGAACTTCATCCACCCACTTGGCCTTGTCTTTTTCCTTTCTTTTTTCAAGGTCCTTCTTGACAATATTGGGGTTTTCCCTCACGAATCTTATTTCCAGCATTTTGATAATGGTATTGTGCTCGATATATAAAGCTTTTTGCCTGCAAAATGCGCTTACTGAACAATCTTAACATCCTCTCCGTATTTCAAAGCATTCAGAATTGTCTTCCCTATTTTGTTGTTCTTCTTAATCCTGATGTCCCCTTTCCTGCCCACGTTCACAGTGAGGAGATATTCCTCATTTACCATAATGTCCATGTTTTGGTTGGCAAACTTTTTGTCCACGAACATCACTATGCTGTTGCCCCTCTGCTCCATCTGGTAGGGCACTTTCTTTTTTGGCTTTTCCTCCCTTTCAAGGGTTCGCACATCAATGCCTACCCCCAATCTTTCCTCCAGCTTGTCGATGTTTCGGCCTTCCCTGCCTATGATTGAGGATACATTTTTTTCAGGAACATACAAAGCAATTCTGCTGTCAGATATGAACTCTACTTTAAGTTCTTCAGAGTACTTTTGCAGTTCCCTCAATATCTGCCTCTTGGCCAGTTTTTGAAGGGGGGATGCTGCTCCTCCTTCCTGAATGGGTATCACCACTGTCTGCTCCCCATAACTGTAAATCTCGAATTCTGGAATCTCAGTTTCGTAATCCGAGACTACAACCACAGGCCTTGCCAAGTCGCTTTCTGTCATTCCTGAAGGAACCTTGACTTCCATAACAACATTAAATACCTTGGCTACTGCCCCGTTCTTGATAAAAAGAACAGTGTCCACTATGTGTGGTATCACCCCAAGCTCTATTCTTCCAATGAATCTTTGCACTGCATCTATGGGGGTTGTTGCGTGAATGACTCCCACCATACCCACACCTGCGAGCCTGAGGTCAGAGAAAAGAGCGAAATCCTTTGTGTTCCTCATCTCATCAAAGAGCGTGTAGTCAGGCCTTGAAAGCAATAAGATATCGTGTATCTCCTGGGGATCTCCGTGAGAAATCGCAAGCTGGGTTATGTTGTCCGGAAGAACTAAATCCCTGGGGGCCTCCACTGTCTTGACTATCTTGTTCTTTGAGGAAAACTCCTCAGCCAGCGCCTGTGCAAACGTGGTTTTTCCCATTCCCGGAGCTCCTGCGATAAGGATGCCCTCAGCCTGCTCCTCCAGCCTTTTTTTCATCTTTTCAGAAAGATTGTAATCTTCCAAGCTGAGTTTTTTTACAGGCCTTACTGCTGTTATCTCCCACCCGTCCGAGAATGGCGGCCTTATGATAACTATCCTGTAATTACCCATCTGGACAATGGTGGAGCCTGTCCTTTCAATTTCAATAAAGCTGTCCCTTCTTGAACTTGCTTCCTCAATGATTTCCCTGGAAATTTCTTTTATCTCTTCCTGCTTCAGCTTTTTTGAAGAAGTCCTGGTGAAATCCCATTTTCCAGGGCTTCCCTTTTTCGCATACGCCTCAATATTCTCTCTCAAGTGTATGCTCATGGTGTTCTTGTCAAAAAACTGCTCTAACCGGATTTTCCTGGGCCTGGTCTTAAGCTCAACGAAAATGAGGGAAATGCCTTTGGCTTCTGCAACCTTTGCCTGCACCCTGTCGGCAGTAATGAGCGTGGCCCCATTTTCATAGGCAAGATCCCTTATCCTTGCGTCTATCTCGCCAAGCTTTGCATATCTTATCTCAGAAGATTTGGGCCTTTGCCCCATGAACTCCACTTCAAAACCCAGCTTTTTGGAAATGGTCTTTATCTTTTTAATTTCTTCCAGGCCAAAAGAGCCGACTGACTTGTTCAGGTTGGCCTGATGCTCTAGTTCAGCGAGAATGGCCTCGTGGATTATTACTGTCTCAGCGATTATTTCCTTTTTTTCCAGTCTTTTTGAGACTATTCCCTCGATTATTACAGATGTGTCCGGTACAAGCCTTTCGATCTTCATTTTCACGCCGCCTTTTTTGCAGCCTTTTCAACCACCTGGTTAGAAAGTGTTATAAAACTTTGGATTGCCTCAAAAATCTTTCCGTAAGTTTCATTAAGTATTCTGGCCTCGGTATTGCTTTGGTAAAACCTTATCAGCCTCCTCAGGTCTGCAATTACCTGCTGCTGCCTGGTCAGCTTTTCCGCAACTCTCTTGTTCTTTTTGAACCTCTTGACCTGGCCATTAATCACAGCGTCTATCCTGTTCAAGGCGTTCAGAAGGTGGCTGAGTTCTTCCTTTATTCGCTCATAATCCTCTGCAGCCTGCAGCCTTCCGAGAATATCCAGGATTCTCTGAAGAATATTCTTCTTCGGCGTCTCGTACTTCTGAAGCTCTCCTATTTCCTGAGTCAGGTTGTCTATCTTCATTTATTCCTTTCCTATTATGTCCGCGGTGCACGCGCCTATGACTGCTATCAATGTTATGGTTGCTGTTTGCCTGAAGGCCTCCTCAAAAGATTCTCCGAAGCCGGGCTCGAAAAACCACAGCACTATTACTGACATTATAACCGCAGTGATATATAAAACTATAAGCCTTACCGGCAAAAATGCCAAAACTTTTGGATCCCTTATTTTCCTGAAGCCGGTGGCGTAAAGGAAAACCCCTCCTATTCCAAAAGAAAGAATGAAAAGAATAGCTGCCCTTGTGAATGTTATGTGCTCCGCAACCTTAAGCCCGTAGATAAAAGTGTAATGGGCCACAGCTCCGAAAAGCGCTCCTATGGAACCCCTGGCCAGGTCCTTGGTCGTGATTCTTTTCAGGGGATGGGGGATTACCTGTTTTTGTACCTCTTTTTCAATCTTCTCCAGCTCCTTGAGCTCTGCCAGCTCTTCCTTTTCCTCCCCGCCAAGTTTTTTTTCTTCTGAAAGTTCCTCTTTCTCCAATTCTTTGATTTCTTCTTCTTCCTCTTTAATCTCCTGCTGCCCTTCCAGTAACTTGTCAAGTTTTTTGCTGATTCTTGAAAGTGTCTGCTTAGAATTTTTAGCGCTTTTTTTAGCCTTCTTCGCCTTCTTTTTCGCCATTTTAGGATATTACTCGTTTTTTCGTATTTATAAAATTATCCTATTAAAAACGTCGGGGCCGGGATTTGAACCCGGAAATCCCGAAGGAAACTGGCTGTCCAAGAGAGCCAGCAAGGAATGCTGGCAACAGGTAGCAGGCCAGCGCAGTTTTCTGCACTTCAAGCCTTCTCAGGCTTACCCTCTGTTGCTCGGGGCGGGACGCGCAAGGCGTCAGCCCTTTCGCAGTGGGGAGGATGTTCGCTTTGCGCAAACAAAGTGAACCAGATTGTGCCACCCCGACATGATTTGGCAACAATGCTTCTGGTTTTTAAATATTTGCTAAGATTTATAAATAAACCGCAGTTTTTGATTTCTCATAGCGGGGTGGGGCAGTCAGGAGTGCCCGGCGGGCTCATATCAAAACCCCTGTTTTGGAAATCCAAAACTTCGTTTTGTAGGTAACCCGCAGGTCGGTGGTTCAAATCCACTCCCCGCTATTATCACTATTCTAAAATAATTAATTTAGTAAATAAATGCTTAAATAAAATTCAGCTTTTCATTTTCTCATGGGGGAGATAACATACAAAAGGGAGGATATTTCTGATTTGATAACTCCCAGGGTGAAGGGAGGAAAGATATTCCTGCCGGGAACAGTTATAACCCCCGCAGGCAGACTGACCCTGCCTGAGAATTGTCAGGGTATTGCCGGGAGCATACCAAGGATTTCTGTTGTGGGCGATAACCTTCCAGAAGCGTGGGAAAACGCGATGCTTGCTCTTTACTGGGCCGGATGCGAGATAAGGACAGAATATGACAGGAAGGACAAGAACGGCAGTTTTTGCGACCCTCCAAGCATAGACTGTTCAATGAACATGACCATATTAAACCCTCTCTCCGAGCCCATAATTCACAGGTGCTTTCCGGGGGGCCTTGATTCCCTGGAAGAATACAGGCAGGAAGTTATTGACGGCATAAAAGACTTTTTGATCAGGGATGCGACAGATTCTGATAGCACGAAATGGGAATACACCTATCACGAAAGATTGTTCAGCTATAAGGTCCCGGGGATTACAGAGCCGATAAACCAGGTTGACAAGGTAATAGAGCTTCTTGCAAACTCTCCAATAACCAGGAGAGTGGAGGCAATCACCTGGCAGCCGTGGGTTGATTTGGGGATAGGGGATCCTGCCTGTCTCCAAAGGTTCTGGTTCAGGATGCTGCAGGACGCTGAAGGAATATGGAACCTTAACACAAATATGGATTTCAGAAGCAGGGATGCGTATAAAGCAGCGTTTATGAATGACTTCGCTTTCATCCACCTGATTAAATATATCGCTGACGGAATTTCAGCAATAAGGGAGGAGCCTATAAAAATTGCAGCCTTTCAGGACAGGTCTGATTCATTTCACATTTACGGCGAGGACTTGAGCACTCACGAGGGATTGGCAGGATTTGAGGATGTTCTGATTAAGCAGATAAGAAAGAGGTCTTTTGAAGACAGAACGTACACGATGGAATTTGCAGAACCTGTCTTCAGCGAAGCCAGGCCATTGATTGCCAGGAAAATTGAAGACATGAAAAAGAATTATTCCTAATCCCTGGGCCTGGGATGGCTCTGGTCTTTCTTCAATTCCTTTTTTATCTGGTTCTCAACATCCTTGAAAGCGCCGTGCAGCGCCTTGGAGAAACGCCAGCCTTCAAACCTGTTCTGCTTGGAGTTAGTCCCCACAAATGTCTTTCTTTCAGGGCTTGCCACCTTGACATTAATGTCAAACAAAGCCCTTTCGCCGGTGCTTCTCATCTTCTTGAAATGCACCTCAACCTTTGCAAGATTATGGATGTATCTTTTTATTTTTTCATAATACTCAGGCACTATCTTGTCAAGAAAAGCCTTCTCTTCCTCATCCAGGTTCCTCAGCCCCTTGAACTGAACAATGTCTGTTGCTATTCGCGGCATACCTAATTGCTTTTGCCCTGTTGTTTATAAATTTTATTAATCAAAATTAAGAGAATTTAAATAAACAAAAATATTCATTCCGGTAATGTTAATATGCGGGATTGACGAGGCAGGAAGAGGGCCTGTGATAGGTCCCTTGGTGATAGCTGGCGTTCTTGTTGATGAGGAAGGAGAGGAGTCCCTGAAAGCCATAAGAGTAAGGGATTCAAAACTGCTTACTCCCAGACGAAGAGAAGTTCTCTGTGAAAAGATAAAAAAGCTGGTTAAAGGCTATGAGATAATCATAGTAGAGCCCCAGGAAATTGACCTGGCTGTCAGGGGAAAGGACGGGGACAATCTTAATTGGCTTGAGGCCAAGAAATCCGTTGAAATCGTCAAAAAGCTCAGGCCGGACAAGGCAATATTGGACAGCCCCAGCCCAAACCTTAAGGCATACAGGGAGAGGGTCAGGGAATCATTGAAAACAAAAGTGGAGCTCGTTGCAGAGCACAAGGCAGATGCAAAATATCCAACTGTAGCTGCTGCCTCTATACTCGCCAAATGCGAAAGGGATGACCATATCAAAAAACTTGAAAAAAAATACGGCAAAATAGGAAGCGGGTATCCTGCAGATCCTGTCACAAAGGAATTCCTGAAAAAGAACTTCAGCAAGCACCCTGAAATCTTCAGGCACAGCTGGACCACCTTTAAAAAAGCAAAGAAGGATGCAGGGCAGAGCAGGCTGGAAGGGTTTTAATTCTTTAAAATCTTTATAAATTAAGCTATTAAAAGATTCAAAACCTTTAAAAAGGAATAAGAACCCAAATTTTCAATTATATGACAAAAATCACGCGTCTTGTAATGCACGGTTTCAAGTCCTTTGCCAGGAGGACTGAGCTCGTATTCGGGGACAATTTCAACTGCATTCTGGGCCCCAACGGCTCCGGGAAGAGCAATGTACTTGACGCCCTGTGCTTTGTGCTGGGAAGGACATCAGCAAAGTCCATGAGGGCTGAGAAATCAACAAATCTGATTTATAATGGGGGCAAGACCAAAAAGCCGGCAAAAGAGGCTGAGGTTTCCATCTTCTTTGACAATGAAAGGGGCATTTTTCCCTTTGAAGTGCCTGAAATCAAGGTTTCAAGGATTGTGAAGAAGACCGGCCAGAGCATTTACAAGATTAATGACAAGACAATGACAAGGCAGCAGGTCCTTGAAATGCTGGGGCTGGGAAAAATAGACCCCCAGGGGTACAACATAATACTGCAGGGGGATATTGTAAGGTTCTGCGAAATGTCCCCTTTGGACAGGAGAGGGCTGCTGGATGAAATCTCTGGAATTTCCATTTATGACGAAAAGAAGAATAAGGCAGTTAATGAGCTTAACCACGTTGAGGAAAAATTAAGGGAGGCGGATATAATCCTGAAGGAGAGGGAGTCAACATTAAAGGACCTGAAAAAGGACAGGGACCAGGCATTGAAATACAAGGATATCACGGACAAGCTCAACAAGAACAAGGCTTCACTTCTCAATCTTCAGATTAAGAGGAAAAACACCAAAAAAGAGGAATACGATAAGAAAGTAGGCAAGTTTCAGGAGAAAATGGACAGCCTGAACAGTCAGATTGGTGACATAAAGCAGGCTATTGCAGGCAAAAAGGAAGAGATACAAAAAATAAACAAGGAGATAGAGGCAAAAGGCGAAAAAGAGCAGGTTTCGGTCCAGAAAGAGGTGGAATCGCTTAAAGTTGAACTTGCCACTTCCATAAGCAGGAAGGAGGCGTATGAAACAGAAATCCAGAAGATAAGGGAAAGGATACAAAACCTTAATTCAAACATAACAGAGCTGGACGAGAAAGAGCGTAAGCTGGAGGAAAGGAAAAAAGAGGTTCAGAAATCAGCAGAATCAGACAAGAAAACCCTTGAAGATCTTGACAGGAAGATAGATGAATTCAAGAAGAAGCACGAGATTGACAATCTTGGGGACGTTGAGAACAGCATAGAGGAGATTGACAAAAAGTTAGAGGACAAACAAAAAGAAATCATTTCTTTAAGGCAGGAACAGCAGGAACTTCTGAGGAAAAAGGACAGGCTGGAATTCCAGATACAATCCGCTGACGAAAAAATACAGAAAGTCCTTGCTATTGAAAAAGAGCAGAAAGATCAGATAGATGAGCTGAAGAAAAAACAGCAGGATTTCAAGAAAATCACTGTGCAGCTGGGCGGGAAGCTTGAGGAAGACTCTTCGCTTTCATCGCAATTAGGCGAGGCGAAAAGAAAAGTGAACAATGCCCAGGAGGAACTGGTAAAGCTAAACGCCCGGAACATAAGAATCCAGGAGACAGTGGCAGGGGACGTTGCTGTCAAGAAAATATCTGAAAGCGGGATAAAAGGGGTGCACGGGCCCTTGTCCGAGCTGGGAGAGGTCAGTTCAAAATACTCCCTCGCCCTGGAGATCGCAGCAGGTAACAAGATAAAAGGCATAGTTGTTGAAGATGATAAAGTGGCAGCGCAGTGCATAAAATACCTGAAGCAGAACAGGTTCGGGGTTGCCACATTTTTCCCGCTTAACAAGATAAGGTCAAAGACAATCAGCCAGGAGACCGCAGCCCTCAAGAAGGAGAAGGGGATTCACGGGTTTGCCATAGACCTTGTCAAGTTCAGCCCGAAGTTCAAGGACGTTTTCTCTTATGTGTTCAAGGACTCCCTGATTGTGGACGACCTGGACGTTTCAAGGAAGGTTGGGATAGGAAAGGTTAAGATGGTAACCCTTGACGGGGACCTGGCAGAAATCAGCGGAGCTATGCAGGGAGGATACAGAGGAAAAGGAAGCAAGGGAATAGGCTTCAGGGAAAAGGACATTAAGGAAGGAGTTGAAAAACACAAGAAGATACTGGAAGAAAACGAATCTGTCATAAAATCCCTTGAAAAGAAAAAAAGGGAAAATGAAAAGCAAATAGAAAAGCTGAGAAAAGAAAAGGCATCCCTTGAGGGTGAAATCATCAAGATGGAAAAAGCCCTTCATCTGGAGTCAGGGGATATGGAGGTGAATAAAAAATTAAAATCACAGCTTAACAAGGACATTGAAAAGGTTGAAAAGGAGACAAAGGCGTTACAGTCCCGAATAGATTCTGAGAATGAAAAATTAACCGAGATAAAAGTAAAAAAGCAGGAACTACGAGACAAGATAAGCGAGTTGCGGAATCCTTCTGTCATAGCAGAACTGAAGGCGTTTGAGGAAAAGAAGCAGGAAACCAATGACAAACTAATGGAGAAGACTTCAGAGATTAAGAACATTGAATCGCAAAAGGAGAGCATAATCCGGCCTGAAAAAGAGAAGATATCCAAGATAATCAAGCAGCACGCGAAAGAAAAGGAGGAATTCAAGAACAAGATTAGGGAAATAGCTGACAAGATAAAATCCGATGAAAAAACACTGAAGGACAAAGAAAAAGCCCAGTCAGAATTCTACGGCAAATTCAAGGGGCTCTTCTCAAAAAGGCAGAAGATGGACGAAGAGCTCAAGAAAATGGACAAGAAGCTTGAAGACCTTTCTGAAAATTCCAGGAAAATTGAATTGAGGCATAATGAGCAAAACCTGGAGAGAGCAAGAATATTGGCTGATATGGAAGCGCTGCAGAGGGAATTCAAGCAGTATGAAGGAACAGAGCTTTTTACCCACAAGTCAGAGGAGGACCTCAGAAAGGAAGTAAAAAGTGCTGAATCATTCCTGGCCGGCGCCGGAAACATAAACATGAGAGCACTGGAAGTTTATGATAACGTGGCAGAGGACTACAAGAAGCTGGTGGAAAAGAAAGAAAACCTGAAAAATGAAAAGGATGACGTGCTTGTAATGATGAATGAGATAGAGACAAAGAAAAAGGACTTGTTTATGGAAACATTTGAAAAAGTCAACAACAATTTCAAAAACATATTTTCAGCCCTCTCCACCAAGGGAGAATCAAACCTGGTGCTTGAAAACAAGGATTCCCCTTTTGAGGGAGGCCTTCTGATCAAGGTCAGGATTTCAGGCAACAAATTCCTGGACATCAGAAGCTTGTCAGGGGGTGAGAAGACCTTAACAGCCCTGGCATTCATATTTTCCATACAAGAGCACGAGCCTGCATATTTCTATGTGCTTGATGAGGTGGACGCGGCGCTGGACAAGAGAAATTCAGAGAAATTTGCGAAACTCGTGAGGAAATACTCTGAAAACGCGCAATATGTGATAATTTCCCATAACGATGCGGTCATCGCGGAGGCAGACTATCTTTATGGTGTCTCTATGGTTGAGGACGGCAAGTCAAAAGTGGTCAGCCTCAGGTTTGATGAAACAGCCCTTCAAACACCTTCGTCAGCCCCTGCACAGTAGAATCCCAGCTGAAATTGGAAATGTCCTTTCTCGCGTTATAAGCCATATTCATTCTCCTCCTGGGATCTGACAAAAGCTTTTCCAGGTATTTCTTTAGCGCCTCTGCATCCCTGGGCCTGAACAGATAGCCATTTATGTTGTGCCTCACGTATTCAGGCAGCCTTCCCACATTTGTGGTAATTACCGGCACAGAGCAGGCCATAGCCTCCATAGTGACCAGCGAGGTTGTCTCAGTCAGGCTTGGAAGGACAAAAATGTCCATAGCCCTCAGGTAAGGTGACACGTCCTTTACAAAACCAGTGATTATTGTGTCTTCGGTGTTTTTAAGCTCTTTAATCTCTTCTTCGCTCCCTCCCCCTGCTATCAGGAGAACAGCATCAGGATATTTTTCCTTGACTGCCAAAAATGCCTGCCTTAATGTGGAAAGGTTCTTTTCCCTGCTCACCCTGCCTGCGTAGCCAATAACATTCTTTTCAGGGCTGATCTTGATATTGACCTTTGCAGAAGACTTGTTTTTTGGGGGCTTAAATTTTTCCAGGTCAACCCCCAGGTGGATAATTGCCTTTTCCTTGTCAACACCCACCCTTTTAAGTTCCCAGGCTGTTTTCCTGGAAGGAACGCAAAGCATTGAGGATTTTCTGTACACGCCCTTCGCGAAAATTTTAGCGACAGCCTTCCAGAACCATTCACTAAAGCGGTCGCCCATCATACTCGCCAGCTGGTCCCAGGTAATTTGGTGGACGTAAGAGACTGAAGGCTTTTTGCAATCCCTGGCGTATTTTACTGCTTTTCTGCCTATGTAGGCAATATCCTGGGAAAATACCAGGTCGCAGTTTCGTATTTCCCTTTTCATTATCCTGTGCAGTTTCTTAGTCTTCTTGATAAAATTATAACCGCCGAAGCTTCTTTTTTTGTCTATGGGAAACCTTATCTCGTTAATGTTTTTTATGTCAAAGAACTTTCCCTTGCCGTCAAAATCAGGAACCAGCAGTGTCACGAAATAATGCTTTGCCAGCCTGGGGACAACATTCCTGAGAAAACTTGTCACCCCGTCTTTCTTTGGGAAGTATGTATCCGCCGCTATCACTATTTTTCTCATTTTACCTTGTAAAAGACCTCTGCAAATCTTGTTTTGTTTTCTATTCCGCTGATTACAGCCTTGAGGTAAACGCTCCACAGCAGGGAGATGAGGGAAACCTTCTGGCTCTTGAAGCACTTGAGAGCCCCTATCTTCTTCCCGAAAGTGTCTGATATGTCCACGTAAAGCTTTGGCTTTTTCCTTTTCATAATGTTAACCGGGTTCCAAACGTCAAATGTGTAAACATCGCACTTGTGCTTGGATTTCTCTAAAGCTTCAAGCACAGTCTTGTGCACTATGTTATGATCAGGATGCGGATCATCTATGGAGTGGGTGAATATCTTCACTGGCTTTTTCCTTTTAATCAGGGAAACCAGTTTTTTGAGGATGCTTTCCTTTTCTATGCCCTCCTTGAAATAGCCCTCTCTTAACCCAAAAAACACTGTGTTTTTGATCCCAAGTAATTCGCTGGCCTTTTTCTGCTCCTTAATCCTGGTGTCAACAACGAATTTTTTTTTCAGCCAGGGATGGCTCTGCTCCCCATAGGAAAAGATAATGGCATCTACTTTGAAACCTTCATTGGAGTATTTTGCCATTGTCCCGCCCGGCCCGAAAACCTCATCATCAGGATGGGCGCACACTACCAGGATGTTTTTCATAAAAGAAGTAATAAGGGTTGGTTTTTTAAGAATTGTGGTTGCTGAAGTGTTCAATTGCTTTGATTGCCCATTCTTTTATGTTTGGAAGCAGGCCCTCCTCTTCAAGCTCCTGTTTGGAGAACCATTTCAAAGCAGTTCCCTCATCACTTTCCTTCATCATCACACCGCCTTTGACAACAGCGAAATACATAAGATTAATGTGCTTGTGGTCTTCGCTTACGTGGTCAAGGTTCATCTGGGCAGGCTGCGCGATGTTGGCTGTGTCTGCCTTGTTCACAGAAACAAGCTCAATGTCAAGCCCTGATTCTTCTTTTGCTTCCCTTATGACAGAATTACAAGGCAGTTCATTTGCCTCAATATGACCTCCGACAGGCACCCAGATATTGCATTTTTTATTCCACGTTAAAAGAACTTTGCCATTATCCACGATAAAGACTGTTGATATGAATTCTTTTACCGCTCCCATTGAAAAGAGGATTGCATCAGAATATAAAAAATTAACTAAACTAACTTGAAATCCCGGAATATTTCCGTTAATTTGTGATCAAAGGCCAAGAAAAACAGGGACGAACAGCAACGCAATTATGGTCATCAGCTTTATCAGGATGTTAATGCTGGGCCCGCTGCAGTCCTTGAAGGGATCGCCCACCGTGTCTCCCACCACTGCAGCCTTGTGGGCATCAGAGCCTTTTCCTCCCATCCTTCCGCCTTCTATGTATTTCTTGGCATTGTCCCAGGCCCCTCCTGCGTTTGCCATCATTATGGCAAGGATTATCCCTGTCACCAGGGCTCCTGCCAGGAAGCCTCCCAAAGCCTCTGTTCCAAGCAAAAGGCCGATGATTATGGGAGCAAGCACTGCGAGTATTCCGGGGGCTATCATCCCCTTTATTGCTGCGTTGGCTGAAATCTTAACGCATTTTGCATAATCCGGCTTTGCCTTGCCTTTCATCAGGCCTTTTATGCTTTTGAACTGCCTTCTTACCTCTTCAATCATCTTGAAAGCTGCCTTTCCCACAGCAGTCATAGTCATCGCTGAAAAGATGAATGGCATAACCCCTCCTATCAGCAAGCCTATTATCACTGCGGGGTTTGTCAATGAAATAACTTCTAAATTTGCTGTCTGCGAATAGACTGCAAACAGGGCGAGCGCGGTCAAAGCTGCAGAGCCTATGGCAAATCCTTTCCCCATGGCAGCAGTTGTGTTCCCAACAGAGTCAAGGGAGTCTGTTCTTTTCCTGACATTCTCGGGCAGTCCCGCCATCTCTGCAATTCCCCCTGCATTGTCTGCAACTGGCCCGTAGGCGTCAATGGCAAGGGATATTCCCAAAGTGCTGAGCATACCCACAGCTGCCATGGCAGTCCCGAAAAGCCCTTCAAAATAATATCCTGTGAATATTGCTATTGCTATGAATATGATAGGAAGCACAGTGCTTTCCATTCCGACAGCAAGGCCTCTTATTATGTTGGTTGCTGCCCCTGTTTTTGAGGAATCTGCGATTCCCTGAACAGGCTTGTAAGAATCCGAGGTGTAATACTCAGTAAGCAGACCTATTATGATTCCGACAGCAAGCCCTGCCGCTGTGGCGTAAAACGCCCCCAAACTGCCCAGCAGTTCCCTGCTCAGAAAAAATGCAGCAATTATCACGAGTGCAGAGCTTATCATAAGACCGTTCCTCAATGCAGGATGAATCTTGTGCTCCTTTTTGGTCTTTACAAAAAAGCTTCCTATTATTGAGGCGATGATTCCCGCACCTGCGACCATAAGTGGGAATAACGCTCCGCTGATGCCAAAAACAAGGACTCCCAGGCTCATTGCAGCTATTATGGAGCCAACATAGCTTTCAAAAAGGTCAGCCCCCATTCCTGCGACATCCCCCACATTATCTCCCACATTATCTGCGATAACCGCGGGGTTTCGCGGGTCATCCTCAGGAATTCCCGCTTCCACCTTTCCAACCAAATCTGCTCCGACATCAGCTGCCTTGGTATAGATTCCTCCCCCTACCCTTGCAAAGAGGGCTATGGAAGAGGCTCCGAATCCAAAACCAAAGACAAGCGCAGGGTCTCCATAGATCATATAAAAAATGGTAATTCCCAGGAGGCCTATGCCCACAACCATAAACCCTGTAACAGAGCCTGAAGAAAACGCTATCCTCAACGCCTTGCTCAATCTTGTCATGGCAGCTGCGGTGGTGCGCACATTTGCCATAGTGGCAACCTTCATTCCCACAAACCCCGCGACAGCAGAGGCAACTGCTCCGAAAATGAAGGCAATTGCTGTCTGCCAGTTAATCAAGGTGAAAAGAACAACAAAAACAGCGATAACAAATATTGCTAATGCCTTGTACTCCTGGGAAAGAAAAGCCATTGCGCCTTCGTGTATGGAAGATGCGATTTCCTTCATCTTTGCATTTCCACTGTCCTTCCTGGAAATGCTGTAAGCTGTGAATAAAGCAAAGCAAATTGAAATTATGGCGATGAGCAAAACAATCCATATCATCTATTGAACACCTCCAGCCTGTTCAAAAACTCGAAAAGGCGTTTATTTATAAATTTTATGTTGTGCAAATAACTTTTTTTATTCATTAATTCCTTTATGGTTTTGTCAACCTCTTCAAACAATAATTTATTCCCTTCCTGATGATATCCTGCCAGGTTTTTTCTGTATTTGCCTGTGTTTTTCAGGAATTTTCTTATCACGTCTGCCGTGGCCTTTTTATGATACTCTCCGTAGCCGAGTTTTTCCACATAAATAGCGTTCAGGATTTGCTCAAACTGGTTCCTGACCGGCACTGAAAAGGTAGGCTTGTGGAGGTAGATAGCCTCGCTTATAACAGTGAACCCTCCATTTACAATAAGAGCCTTGCAGGAGGCCAGGTCTTTTACAAAGTCCTTCTCGCTGAATTTTCTGAAGATAAGGTTTTGGTCCTTTTTCTCTTCATCAAAACCATAAATCAGGAATTTCTCATCCACTCCTTTCAGCTCATCAAGCAATGCCTTGTTGGTGATTGAAGTCTGGTAAACCAGGATATGCCTTCCCTTGGCCGGCTTTGTTCTAATGATTCGCTGCCTCAGTACGGGAGGCACAAAAACAGTGTTTCTCATCCTTTTTATCTTGGGGTAAAAAAATGTGGTTATGATGTACCTGTTTGCATTTATTTGGTTGAATAAGTTTGTTATGAGCCTGGCAGTAAGATAAGACAGTATTTCGCTTCGGGGAATCTTGAACTTTCCCTTCCTTATCATCGTTATGTTGTCCAGGGCTATTACAGGAATCCTCAAAAGCCTGGATATGAAATTGGAGAAAGGCTCAAAATCAGTGATGAGCAGATGGGGCTCAAAATTGACTATTATCTTCAGCAGGCTCCTGAAATTTCTGGTGACTGTGACAGGCAGTTTCCTGAGATAATTAACGCTAGTGTCAATGTTCGTAGCCCTGTTTTTCTTGTACACTATGTTAAAGCAGTCTATGTTGTAAACATTATTAAAAATTTTCGACAAAAAAGGGAAGGCCTTTCCGCCTGCGACAATTACCACTTCGTGTTTTTTCCTCAACAGATGCTTGATGACAACTTTGCTTCGGATAGCGTGTCCCATCCCTTCCCCGTGAACAGCATAGAGTATCCTTGCCATTAAACCACAGAAACCTTTTTTGTTTTTAAATGTTGGTTTAACACGGTAAAGTCGGGTATGCTGTGTTGGCGCTGGTGCTGCCTGGAGCAGTTGCCAACTAAGACTTAAACTACAAATAAGTCGGGTTCAGAAGCGGTTTCTGGAAGCGGACGGAGCGCAGCACCAGCTTTTGCACAATTAACTTGACTTTACAGTTTAACACTTAAGTTTTTAAACCTCTCCCATCTCCTTGTTGCATGGAAGAGGAAGTAGAAAAGCTGTACAGGAGGGTGTGCCCTCCGCAAAAGGAACTGCCAAAGCTGAAGGCAGGGAAGCCCTTGAAAAAGGCAGATATGCATCTTCACACTTCCTTTTCCAAGGAGCACATTCCCGGAGGGCGCACCAGATATTACGGGTGGGAGCACTTGGTTAATTTCTTGGTTTTCATATTTTCAATTCGTAAAAAACTTTTTAATTACAAGAGCTTCAAAATGCCCGATCTCAAAAATTATGAATTGTATTCCCACCTTCCCTACTCTCCCAAGCATCTCTTTGATAACGCTGTGAATGCCGGGATGGACTTTGTTCCCATAACAGACCACAATACCATAGACGGGGCTCTCTGGCTTATGAAAAAGTATCCGCGACTGGGCAAAAGAGTAATAATAGGGGAGGAAGTCTCTGCATTTTTGGGAAAGAGGGATTATGAAATTCACGTAGGGGTTTTTGGCATAAACGAGAAGCATCACGAGGAAATTCAGGCCAGGCGGGAAAAGGCCAGCAGGCTAGTGAGGTATCTTAAAAAAAATGATATTGTTTTTGCCCTGAACCACATATCAGCATATAACTGGAGCCAGATATTTCCCATTAGCAAGAAGCAGATTAAAGAGTGCATCAAAATGTTTGATATCTTTGAAGTGAGGAACGGGATAATGGGCGCTTCCCACAACAAGGTTTTGGAAATTATTGCCACTCTGTACAATAAAGGAATGATTGCAGGCACAGATACCCACTGCCTTAGGGCGGGCAGGACATACACAGCAGCTTATGCAAGCTCCAAGGAGGGCTTCCTGCAACAGGTAAAAAACAAGGAATCTTATGTTTTCGGCAAGCACGGGAGCACAAAAATAATGGAATCAGAGGTTATGGACAAATTTTTAAATTATCACAAGGTTTCCATAGACGGCCAGAAAATCTTTTCAGGCAGGAATGCTTTTTATGATTTTGTTTTCAAAAAACTCGGCGCAAGAACTGTGGGAAAGTTGAATGAATTTTTAGGGATGCAATTGGAGCAGCAAAACCTGAAAGCGGTCTTCAAATTTATTAAGAAAAAGGCTTAGGTTTTCTTGAAGCATTAACTTCTTTTTGCCAATGCTCCACAATTTTTGAATTTATCTCGGCAAGTTCTTTTTTAAGGTCCATGTACCTGTTGAAATTCTCTGATATGAACTTGGCTTCCTCTTTCTGGATATCGCGGCTTGCCTCAAATCTGGTGGACTCCCTTGTCATTTTGGCCAGCTCTGCCATAATGCTGTAAATAATGTCTTTCTCTGAAAAAGCTTCCGAGTCCTTGTTGACAATTATGGACTGCGGATTGGGAACTACGAGGGAATGCAAAAGGTTGATCCAGCTGTACAATACTTCAGTGAACCTTCTCCTGACTATTGCCAGCAAATCCTGGGGAAGCTCCCTTCTTTCGGAAAGGAGGTCAACAAGCTCCAGTTCCCTGTCCAGTAGCTCTAATTCCGGAAGCTGGTATTTTTCTACAAGCTTCTTAAGTTCTGTTTTTACAACTTTGGGGTCCATGGAACTGGCAGACCTGAATATTATTTAAAGCTTTCAGTTAAGTTTATAAAAACATTATGTAAGCATTATTTCATGCGCCGGTGGTCTAATGGCATGACTGCGGCCTTCCATTAAGGCAGAAATGTCTCAGAAGGCAGCCGCCTGTCCGGGAAACGTCTAAAAGGGCTGGACGTTCGGAAATTCGAATCCCGGCCGGCGCATTCAGCCCTTATTATTCCTTGGGCTAATTAAAGCAAAAAAACTGCTTTCGATTATTCTTAGGGATAGTGATATGGTAAATATTTCTTCTATTTGGCCTTTTCTCTTATGGGATTTTAAATTCAGGCTTCTCTTACCAGCTCCAGAAACCTGTCAAAATCCCTTTTCTTGACGCTGCAGCCTACAGCGAAGGGATGGCCTCCCCCGTGTCCTTCAACCTGTTCAAGGGCATTGTTTAGAAAATCAACCAAATTAATGTCCTGGCCTGTCCTGAGGGAGCAGAGCATATTGCCTGACTTCTCCCTGCATATGACATACATCCGCTTGCCCGGAATCCTGTAGGGTATTTCCCTTGCCAGGTCCGCGCCAAGGACAAAATTGCATTCTTCAAACACAAACACAAAAGGATCCTCCTTCTTGTGCTTCAGAGCTTCTTTCAGCAGGGCTTCATACTCTTCATTGACCTTCTCATACTTCCTGTAAACATATTTCTCCCCTGCAGTTTCAGGATTTAAAAATCTCATGAAATCCTTTGTTTTCATGAAGATGGAAATTGATTTTCTTATCTCATCTTTCTTGCCTTTAAGATTAAATTCAAGAATTCTGAGAAGCTCGCCGATTCTTGTTTTGAAGCTGACATCGAAAAGATCCCTGTATTTTCCTGCAAGCGGGGAATATTCCCTGAAAAATTTTTCAAGAAGGGCTATTCCTGTCGCAAGATCCCCTATGGTGCCCAGCCCTCCCAGCAGAAGGTCCTGGTCTACTGCTTCATAGCAGATGGAGGATACAGGGGTGTACTCCTCAGGATTCTTTTTCCTTGGATTGAAGTATTTGCATCCGGAAATTGGCAGGGGAGTATGATGGTCTATCCATACCACGGGCTTCTTTACCTTGTCAATGAATTCCTGCGTTACTATTGCAATGTCCAGGATGAAAATCTTGTCAGCATCGTCAGGTATGAATCCTATGAAATCTTCATCTATGCAGGGCCGGTTTTTGACAATCTTGCCCCTGCCCTCTCCCTTGAACTTGTAAAGCAGGAGGAAAGAGCACAAACCATCAGCATCGTCGTGAAAGAAAAAGAAGGGGTTTTGGCATTCCTCCAATTCTTTTCTTATCTCCTTGAGCTGTTTTTCAGGAATCATAACTCTCTCACTTCTATGCTTTCCAGGCTTTGCTTTAAAAGCTTTTGCAAATCCAGTTTTTCTTCCTCCTTTTTTATCAGTTCCTCTGTTGATTTGGTTGCCGGGTGCTTTGGTCCGAGAACTGTGCACATCTCAGGGCCGGTTGACAAGTCATAGGTGCCGAACTCTTTGGCAAGTTTTATAATTTCATTCTTGTCGTTGCATAAAAGAGGCCTCAGTATTTTTATCTTAACAGCATTGTCAATAACAGTGAGGTTGTCTAGTGTCTGGCTTCCGACCTGGCCTAAGTTTTCTCCTGTTATGAGAAAATCGCAGTTTTCTTTTTCAGCTATTTTTTCAGCAACCCTCCACATAAGCCTCCTGGTGATTATATAATAATATTTGTGATTTGTTTTTTTTACGACGTCTGCGTGGATCTGGCCGTGCTGTACAACGTAGACGTTCCTTATTCCAATGGCTTTGGCAATTTTGATTGCTTTTTCCTCAGCAGACCTGCCTGTAAAAGGTTCAAGAGAGAAATGGACTGCGACAATCTCTACACCCTTATCTGTCGCCAGCTTTCCTGCAACCGGGCTGTCAATCCCTCCTGATAAAAGCAAAATTCCTTTCATTAGCCATTAAAATTGGGCAACCTTTTTAAAACTTAAACCCCAATACGAATAAATCAGCAGAAATCGTTCCTGCGAAAAAAGAGGTGATCTAATGGCCAAGAAACAAAAAAGCAAGAATGTCTGGCTCTGGATAATTTCAGAAGTGGCGTTCTACTTCTTTTTCTGGTACGCCCTTTGGCTTCTGGAAGTAGACATAGTTAACCTGTGGGCCGGAGCGTTGGTATTGTGGATTTTGATAAACGCGTCAATGCTCTTCTGCCCTGTGGTCAAGAAGTGCTACAAAGGGTGAATATTTTTTCAGAGATTTTTTTTATTTTTTCTTTGTCTTTCAGGGTTTTAAACCTTATTTCCCCGTATTTGTGGACAATTATCTCTTCCCCTTCAATTTCAATCACGCTGGCAACAGGGGTTTCAACTTTTATCTTGAAATTTTCCTTTAATTTGGACATGTCAATATCGCATTTCTTTTTCAGCTTTACTGAATATGTCTCCTTTGTCCTGCAGGGCTTAATTTCCAGTTCCATAAAGAAACATTCCCTGATAAGTTTAATAACTTTACGCCGGTTTTGATTTTTTCCAGGAAATCAAGGCTCCGCATCCCAGCGAAGCAGCAAGGATTATTACGAAAGCAGCTACCGCTGTGTAACTGGGTGTTCCATTGAAAACCACCAGTACAAGGGCAGAAAGTATTATTATGGCAAGGAAGAAAAGCATCACAAACCAGCCTTCCCAGCTTATCGGAATCCAGCACCATCCAAGGTCTTTTGTCAGCAATCCTCTCCTTTTCCTGAACCAGTATTTTGCCACTTTGCACTAGCCAGTATATGCTAATCTTTATAATTCTTGTTGTCCTGATAATTTTGATGAATATAAGGCGAAACTGTATCAAGTGCAAGGGCAGGCTATGGTGCGGCTCCGGATTCTGCCCGATCCTGAGAAAGCACCAGAACCTTGCCAGGACAGTGAAAGGCTTTGAGTCAAAAAATTCAATGTCGGGCTCCTCGCCGAGCGTTTTTGTTGGCAGGATAGGATACCCTGATATTAATGTGGGGATTCTTTCCACAGAATCTGATAATGCCGGAATTTATGATGACCCCAGGGGATGGGCATTAAACAATTTTGAAATACCAAGAATAATTGACTTGAGGTCCACTCTTCTGAATTCAAGGTTCAAGAGCGATGTGAAGCAAAGCAGCCGGCATCTGGAAACAAGCAGGGAAATAGCTCTTTCCTCAAAACCTGTGGAGACAGACATACAGCTGAAAGAGCGGCCCAAGCTAAGACTGTCCTTCCATTCCAATACTCCTCCCATGGGCCCCAATGCCAGCCTGGTCAAGGCGCAGTTAAAGGAAAACCCAAGAATCCATACAAAAGTGAACAGGGTTTACAGTGAAAAAGACCTGAAAGCAGGAGAGGCGATGAAATACCTTTTCAGGAAAGGATTTGACGAGAACTTTCTTTCACGAATACTTAGTGTTGGAACTATCGGGGTGAAGCCCCAAAGAAAGCTGGTTCCCACCAGATGGGCGATAACAGCAACAGATGATACCCTGGGAAAACAATTAATTAAGGAAATAAAGGACTGCAGGGAATCTGACTATGAATTTTATTTTGGAAATTATCTCGGAAATTATTACATTATTATGTTCTTTCCTGATGTATGGAGCTATGAGCTTTTTGAGGCATATATGCCAAAAACAGCCTGGAACATTGACAACAAAGTGAATTACACAACTGATTATGAAAGATATGACGGCAGGAAGCATTACGCCGAAAACTGCGCCGGCGGATATTACACAGTGAGGCTGGCAGTGGCTGAAAAACTGAGGGAGAAAAAAAGGCAGGCAGCAGTGCTTGTCCTGAGATTCATAACAGATGATTACGCTGTTCCTTTGGGAGTGTGGGTTACCAGGGAGGCGGCAAGAAAAGCCCTCAACAACAAGCCAATAAGATTCAATGACAAGGAGACAATGATTAAATATGCAAAAGCTTTGGCAAAGAAAAAATGGGGCTACGATGCCGACAAACTGTTCAGGGAAAGCTTTTTGCTGAAGGAGATGAGATCCCAGAAAAAACTGCTCAGCTATTGTTGAGATTCTGCCTTATTACCCTGTAAACCTCTTCCGGATTTGCTGCAAACTGTCTCTCAGGGATTTTTTCAAGCAAAAGCTCGGGCCTTACAAAACCTCCGTAGCCAACTGCAACAGGAAGGATTCCCGCTTCTTCAGCAGCAGAGATGTCATAAATGTGGTCCCCCATACTTATTGCTCTTGAAGGATGGATCTTCAGCTTTTCAAGGCACTGGCTGAAAAGCAGGGACTTGCTGCAACCCCTAGGCCCGTCCTCCCTTGTCTTGACAGCAAGAAATAAATCCTCAATGCCAGCTCTCTCTATAAGGGGATAAACAACTTCTGAGCTGTTTTTCGTGACCAGCGCGCTTTTAACACCATCCCTTTTCAGGCTGTAAAGGGCATTGAAAACATCCCCAAATAAGTCAGGAGGGAACCTGTTAAAGAACTCGATGAAATCTCCCCAAATCATTTTGCTGTCAGCTTCCCAATTGAAACCAAGATTGTTGTATTCCTCTTCCATCTTTCTTGGAATCCCGTCGCTCATCTCAGAAGCTTTTTTACCAGGACAGGGCTTGCCGTATTTTCCGCAGATATGAAAGAAAAATTCATCCCTTCTCGGCTTTGAATCCCAGAGGCATCCGTCAAGGTCTGCTATGACAATTTCCTTTCTCATCTCAGAATTTCTTATGCAGCTCATTTATAACTTTATTGAGAAAGATTTAAAAACATTAATGTAAAAGGTTTTGGCATGAATTCAGAAGAACTGAGAAAGGCCTATCTTGAGTTTTTCAGGGAAAAAGAGCACTCAATCATAGAATCTGCTTCACTTATTCCCGAACACGATCCCACAGTTCTTTTCACCACAGCAGGCATGCACCCCCTGGTGCCTTACCTGCTTGGGGAGCCTCATCCTCTTGGAAAAAGGCTGGCCAATGTGCAGAAATGCATAAGAACAGTGGACATTGACAATGTAGGTGATGACACCCACCTCACTTTTTTTGAAATGCTTGGAAACTGGTCCCTGGGTGATTATTTCAAAAAGGATGCTATAGAATGGAGTTATGAATTCCTGACAAAAGTTTTGGGTTTTAATCCTGACAATTTGTACATTACCTGCTTTGCAGGCGACAATGACGCTCCCAAGGATGAAACATCTGCTGAAGTATGGATGTCCCTCGGACTTCCAAAGGAAAGGATTTTTTTCCTGCCCAAGGAGGATAACTGGTGGGGCCCTGCAGGCGAGACAGGCCCCTGCGGTCCGGACACAGAGATGTTCATAGACACGGGAAGGGAAAAATGCTCTCCTGAATGCATGCCCGGGTGCGATTGCGGAAAATATTTTGAGATCTGGAATGATGTCTTTATGGAATACAACAAGAAAAAGGACGGCACTTTTGAAAAGCTGAAGCAGCAGAATGTTGATACGGGAATGGGTGTTGAGAGGACAGTTGCCATGATGAATGGCAAGAAAACAGTTTATGAAATTGAAAGCTTTGTTCCCATTGTAAATAAGATTAAAGAACTTGCCAAAATAATTAATCCTGATGAGAAACAGGAGAAGTCTATAAGGATAATAACAGACCACGCAAGGTCCATAACGTTCATCCTCGGGGATGACAAGGCAATAATCCCCTCAAATGTTGACCAGGGGTACATCCTCAGAAGGTTCATAAGAAGATCAATAAGGCACGGGCTTTCCCTGGGGATTGATTGTGAGTTTTTGACACAGCTCGCCGAAATAGTCATAGACATCTACAGGAAGCAGTATGATGAGCTTGGAAGGAACAAGCATTTCATCCTTAGCGAGATAGAAAAGGAGGACATGAAGTTCAGGAATGCGCTGACCAAAGGGCTAAAGGAATTTGAGAAGATAAGCAAGGGAAAAAAGGAGCTGTCAGGAGAGGACGCTTTTTTATTGTTCCAGAGTTACGGCTTTCCGTTTGAAATGACAAAGGAACTGTGCGAGGAAAAAGGCATAAAGGTTGACAGGGAAAGTTTTGAGAAAGAATATGAAAGGCACAGGCAGCTTTCCAGGGAGGGAGCTGAAAAAAGGTTCAAGGGAGGACTGAGCGACGCCTCTGAAATGACTGTAAAACTGCACACAGCAACACATCTTCTTAATGAGGCATTAAGAAAGGTGGTTTCCGGAGACATTGTGCAGAAGGGCTCCAACATAACCACTGAAAGACTGAGGTTTGACTTTAATTTTGACAGGAAACTGACTCCGGAAGAGCTGAAAAAGGTTGAGGAGCTTGTCAATGAGAAGATAGAGGAGGGCCTGCCTGTTGTCCGGGAGGAAATGACTGTGGAGGAGGCAAAGGCAAAAGGGGCGCAGGCAATGTTCGGCGAGAAATACGGGGAAAAGGTTTCCACCTACAAAATAGGGGACTTTTCCTTTGAAATCTGCGGAGGGCCCCACGTCAAGAACACTGCTGAGCTGGGACACTTCAGGATAAAGAAGGAGGAAAGCATTGCTGCAGGCGTGAGGAGGATCAAGGCTGTTTTGGAGTGATTATCAGCTTGTTTCTTTACAATTAATTTTTCCAGCTTTAATCTTCTCTTTCCCCCTGCCGCTTGTTTGCATAAGCATAAAAACTTCTTCAAGTGTTTTCATATAATCCTTATTTAACCCTTCGATTTTTGCTTGTGTGTAACCATGTAAGCTTTTTTCAAGTGGCAATTTTGTATCAATACATTTCTGTACGTCTTCGCATTCAAGATTTTCCATGCTATCAACTTCACCTTTTTTAAGTCCATTACTATTGTGATCAAATATGCACCATCCAAAATATTTCGGTTTTTCTCCTGACAAATTTTTATCAGCTCTTTCAATTTTAAGGGTGGGGTAAAGTTTTTTGCATTCTTCATTTGTCCAAAAAAAATATTTTATTTTAATCCAGCCTTTTTCTCCAAAATCAAACTCCCTAAAATACTTATCAAAGGTTTCATATCGGATCTCTACTTCAGTTGGAGAATATACTTCTTTTACCTCAAACGGACATCTTTCATGTAAATCATATCCTTTGTTCCCTTCGTCTTCTCTTGTAAGGCTTTTAATAACATCTGATATAAGAAGCTGCATACCTTCAAGTGTTGGGCATTCTTCACCCAGGACTACCCTTGGCAAGCCGGTTGCCGTTCCTGTAACACAGGCTCCTAAAGATTTTAGGGCTTCTCTCCTGTTCATATAACTTCTGTTATGTTGCAGTATTTAAATTTTTCTTATCTTTAACACTCAACAGTGGTTAACATTAATTTTAAAAACAAAGACAAATCTATTATTTCAGGAGGTGTTATGATGTCAGAGAAATCAGTTGAGCTTGAAAACGAGATAAGGAACACAATAAACTGGCTGGCGGTGTTCAAGGAAGAATATGGGATTGCAGATGAAGCTGTTGAAGTCCTGAGAAAAAAGCTTGAAGAGCTGGCTCAAAAGGCAGCAACCTGCGAGTAATTTTTATTTTTGCAGTTCCTTGTTCCACCTCAGGCCTATCTTGACAAGAACTTTTTGGAACCTGTCTGAAAGGAAATATTGCTTTTTGTACAAGTCATAGTCTATCATTCCCATTCCTTTCATAGGCGTTAAAATCCTGTCATAAAACTGCCTTTTGTTGTAGGAAATCTTTTCCTTTACCCTTCTCTTGGTTATGCCTTCGCCCTTTTCAACATCAACCTCTGTTCCTTCGTGAAGGGTGTTTGCAAAAACACTCATCTCAGTCTTGCCCATAACCCCTCCGTTTTGCTTCATTTCATCTACAAGGAGCTTGGCAACTACTGCCTGCTGTTCTGTGGCGAAGATTATGTCAAAGACGTTCTCAGGCAGGTGAAACTGGTCAAAAAGTATTACCATAAATGTAAAATAGGGAATTCAGTATATAAATGTTACTATTTTGTATACTGGGATACTTTATTTAACAGCTATTTCCAGAAGCCTTTTACCTTATCCTCAAAGTTCCTTGTAACAACATAATGGTCAGGGAAGCATCTCCTGTAATTTGGCCAGTTGTATCTTTCGTCAAGGAAGACAATTATGCCCTTGTCCTTCTCGCTTCTTATGCACCTCCCTGCTGCCTGCAATGCCCTGTTGATTGCAGGGAAAATATAGCCGTAATCCCATCCCTTGCCGAACATCTCCTGGTAGTATTCCATTGTTTTCTTGGTCTCAAGGTCAGGCTGTTTTAGCGGAAGCCCAACTATTATCACGCATTTCAAAACTCCCGGAAGGTCAATGCCCTCCCCGAAAGAGCCTGAGGCAACAGCAAGCAGGACAGCGTTGTCATACCTTTTGAATTTCTCCAGGAATTCTGCTTTTTCCTGCTTGCTCATTCTCTGCACTTCGGGAAAAACAGTCTTGCCTGTGGCAGTGGAAAGGTAATTGGAAACCTTTTCCTTGATGTCATAGCTGGGAAAGAATATTGCGCAGTTGCCCGGAATGTTCTCAATTATTCTTGAGCACAGGGATGAAATGTTTCTGAACTGCATATCGTTCCTAGCTGTGAATTTTGTGGTGGTTAAGGGAACTATCATGCTCAGCTTGTTCTGCCGGGGAAACGGGTTTTTGTATTCTGCTTCATCGCAGTTGTCAATCCCCAGAACCTCCTTGTACATTTCAGTGGGTCTCATAGTCCCGCTCATAAATATCATTGAATAGGAATCCTTAACAACAGGCAGGGAAACAATGGACGGGTCGAGGCATTTGTAGCTCAATTTGTTGTTCTTATCATTCACGGTCAAAATCCTTGCAAACCCTTCGTCTTCCCCTCTCCATATGTTCAGGAACGAAGCAACGCTTCCTATGAATGAGCGTTTCTTGTCATTTCTTATTTCAGCCGCTGCATTTTCAAATCTTTCCACAAGCTTGCCATATTCATCTATCAATTCAATTTTGTTTCCAAACTCCTCTTTTCTTACCAATTCCTCTGGCGCTTCTGCTTCCCTTGCAAGGTTGTCAAGCACTTCCTTGACAGATGTTAACGACGGGACCAGTTCCTCAAAACCATATTTTTTTGCCTCCTGCACTGCAAGCCCCAACACCTTGTCGGTCAAGACATTGGAAAGGTTGTTCCTTATCCTGTCGGGCAGGTTGTGAGCCTCGTCCACAATTATTATGCAGTCCTCAATCTTTTTTTGTATCTGGCTCAGTATCTTGGCCCTTATGCTGGGATTGAATATGAAATTATAGTCAGCTATAATTATATTTGACCTGTAAGCAAGAGCCAGGGAAAGATAGTAAGGGCATAATTCCCTGCCAGCGCACTGCTGGATTATCTCTTCAACCTGCAGGGGATTTTTCATTATTATATCTGTAAGCACGGCCTTGGCATCCACACTAAGCCCTGTTTCCTTTCTTGTCCTTTCATAAAACTCGCAGGTCCCTTTTTCCCTTGCTGTCCTGCAATACTCTGAAAACTCATTGCTGTGAAGAAGCTGGATTCCCGGAACAGAGCACATGAATTTTTTCCCGATAATGTCCGCAACTGTTACGCTCGCTTTGTGCTTTATCTTCATCTCCTTGAGAGTGTCGATGACAATCCTGTGCTGGGTGTGCCTTGAAGTGAGGTAAATCACGGTGAGATCATTTTCAATGGCGTGCTGGACTGCAGGGGTCAGAGTGGCTGCAGTCTTCCCCATTCCTGTGGGGGCGTGCACAATGAGGTTCTTTTTCTCCCTGATTGCTGCTTTTACCGCTTCCAGAAGCTTCTCCTGTTCAGGCCTTATGCTCTCGTGGGGGAATAGTTCCATCTACCTTGATTTTGCCGGCCCTATTAAAAACTTTTCTGTCAAAAGCCCGTCGAAAGAAATATATACTCCAGTATATAAATATTTAAAAATAACGTATATTGTAATTGTTTTACAAAATATATTTTCAAGGGTGGTTGTTTAATGGACAAAAAAACATTCGGCGTATTTTTCAGGGAAAAGCCCGCAATGATGATGATAAAACTCAAGAATGCCAAGGAAGGCATATATGCTTCTTCCCTTGCCAAGGCAGTTGACTGCACATATTCTCACGTTGTAAAAATCCTTCAGCAGATGGAAAAAGCCAAGCTGATATCATTTGAAAAACAGGGAAGGCTGAAATTATTGACCTTGACCAAAACAGGAAATGAACTGGCTGAGCACATAGAGGCAATAAAGAATATTTCTTAAATGGAAAAAATAAAGATAGTGGATTTTGATCCTGATTTTCTCAATATCTTTGATAAATACAAAAAAGCAATAAGGAAAATAATTCCTGAATTAAAACCAGAACTGATAGGAAGCGCAGCTGTTCCTATGAAGGGAAAGGAGGAGATTGACATAATGATTGTTGCTGATAATTTCAAGGAGGTTCAGGAAAAACTATCGCAACACGGCTTTGACAAAGGGCCTGTCGAGGGCAAAACTGCCTACTTGAGGGATTACAGGGTTGGGGTTGAAGCGGAGTTTCACATAGTCCAGGCAGGCTCAAAGAAAATTGAAATTGCAAGGAGATTGGTAAGCATTCTTAGGAACAACCCCCAGCTTAAGGAAGCATTTGAAAAACTGAAGGAAGAATGCAATGGGATGGAAAGAGAGGAGTATAAAAAAAGGAAATCAGGATTCATAACAAGAATACTGGAAAATAAAAAATAAGTTCATTCAAGGTACAGCCTTATGTTGGCAGGGTCATATTTCCAGTCAGCAGGCAAAACCCTGTTTTTCTTGTAATATTTCATCAGCCTTCTTACCTTGGATTCAGTCAGCTGCAATCCCCGCTTTGCAGTCTTGTCCTGCTTGTTGACCGCAAGATGCTTTTGAAGTGCGACTATCCTTTCCAAGAGGTTTCTCAAGTCTTCAGGTACCTTACCTTCAAGGCCTTTTTCCTTGAGAACTGCGCTGACAGACTTTCCTATTATTGCCTTTACATCAGGTATTCCGTAGCTGTCCCTCAGATAAGCTCCTATCCGGGAGCCTCTCAAACCTTCCTTTGCGAGCTTTAAGATGAGCATTTCAATCTCCTTCTCGCTGTACCTTATCCAGGTAGGCTTGGTCTTGTCTTCAGGCTTCAAACTGCCTGATTTTCCCTTTGCTCCAGAATGCATACGTGCCATTTACACTTCCTCCTGGCATAGGAAAGCTTTACACCGTCCCATCCTGTAAAAAAGGGTAAAGAGGTGGTTTATAAAGTTATCTGAAGGCTTAAGAATATGGTTTTTTATCCTTTTTTTCTTATGAATGAAACAACCCGGCTGGACCTGGAAAAAATGGCAATCATCGCTGATGAATATACCAAAGCGAAACCAATTGAAGCTGAATCTGGCTTGAGGACTTTCCTCAATCTCTTGATTAACAACCCAAAACATCTCAAGTTAGGAACAGCTCTTTTGTCTTTATATGCTGCTTCAGAATTATGCCAGTCTGAACCATTTCTGTCTGGAGGAGCAACATTTATCACTGCTTCTTTACTGGCAAGCTATATGAAGGATGTAGCTCAGGATGTCAAAACTCCAGTCAAAAAAGAGAATTATACAGAAGCTTGTAAAAAATCGTGTAATACTGAAATAAATTACCAAAATTAGTTATTGGCCCATCCCCTCGTCGATATCCCTGGCAACCCTCTTGAGTTCGTGCAGGGTCCTTTTTGTATCTGCCTCTATTTCTTCAACAAGTTCCAGAAGATTGTTTCCCCTGAGAATGTACTTGTTCTTTACTATCATAACTATGCCTGACTCTATTAATTTATTGAGATGATGCACCACAGTGCCTCTTGAAAGGTTCAGCTTTCTTGCCAGCTCGTCAGAGCTTATGGGCTCCCCTTTCTTTGTTGTCTTCAGCAGTTCAATGAAAATCCTGAAGCAGGACCTGTCCTTGTCTCTTATATTAAAGAGGTCAAGTGAATTGCCGAACCACTGCAGTTCCTCATTTATGCTGTGCTGGGGTTTTGAAAGCTTTACAATTGTTATTTTTCTCTGCCTGATAAGCATTTTTATCCTAGATTAACCAATTTGGGTTTATAAATCTTTGTTTTAAAGCAAAACATTTAAATATAACTTAGTTTAACTTAAACAAACTATGTTGATTTAAAATCAACGGAGGTGGCAAGTTGTACTGGGACCCTTTTGAGGAATTTGAGAGGATTCAGGAAGAGCTCAACAGCCTTTTCAAGAGAACAGGGAATCTCAACCTTCCGGCAAAAACAGGTGCAAGAACACCCATTGCTGATGTAAAGGAAACAGAGCAAAACATTCTGGTAACTTTTGAGCTTCCGGGCGTTGACAAGAAAGACATAGACCTTAACGTGACTGAAGACTCTGTAGAAGTTAAAGTTAAAGGAAAACAGGAGGCTGAGAAAAAAACAAAAGAGGGCTACAGCTACAAAGCAAGCGCTTACAATTTTTACAGGAGAATGCCCCTGCCAACGCCAGTGATTTCAGAGAAGGCAGAAGCGACTTACAAGAATGGGATTCTGCGTATTGAGATTCCAAAAAAACAGGAGAAGCTGAAAGGCTCAAGGAAAGTGCAAATCAAATAATTTTTTTATTTTTTGTTCAAGGTGATGTATGATGACAAAAAAAGAAGAAGAGGATAACAAGCAAGAAAAGACAGGAGAGCAGAAGAAAATAGGAGAATTGACAGACACCCTGCAAAGGCTGCAGGCAGAATTCGAGAACTATAAGAAAAGAGTTGCAAGGGAAAATTCAGAACTGGTCAAGTGCTCTTCAGAAAGGATAATAAAAAAACTGCTTCCAGTGCTGGACAGCTTTGAACAGCTTTTGAAAGCGGAAAAAACAGATGAAAAGGGCGCAGAGTTGATTTACGCCCAGCTCATATCAGCGCTTGAGGAGGAGGGCCTTCGGAAAATAAACTGCGAAGGAAAGGAATTTGACCCTTACACCCAGGAGATACTCCTTCAGGAGGAGTCGGAAAAAGACAATATAGTCCTGGAGGAAATGCAGAAAGGCTACACCCTTAACGGAAACGTAATCAGGACTGCAAAGGTGAAAATTGGAAAAAGGGGGGAAGATAAAATGAATAAAAATATTAATGAAAAACAAGCAAAATCTTCTGTTGCAGGGGCACAACCACCAAGTTTTGAGAAAGATGATTCAAAAGAAAATCAAAAAGAAACTTATGAAGCTGGCGGTAAATTAGACTTATAAAAACCAAGGAGGAGTAAAATGGCTGAAGAAAAATCAAATGTTAATCTTAACATAAGCGACGGAGACACATTTTTTGCAAATGAGGTTTCAATCAACTTCAACCCCAGCCACTTTTTTGTGGACTTCAAATGCATCTCCCCGAGAGTGGACCCGCGAAACCAAAACGGGGCAACATTCTCATTGAAGCATAATGTTGTAATAATCGAGCCTTATGCTATTAAGGAAATGGCAAAGATGATGCAGGACATCATTACAAGGTATGAAAAGGATTTTGGCAGGATAGAGAAGCCAAAACCTGCAAAAACAGCAGAGAAAAAGAAGAAGAAAGCCGAGAAGAAAACAGCCGGCGCCAAAAAGAGCGCGCCGGAATACTTTGGCTGAACAAGTTAAAAGGTGATAAAAATGAAGATAATAGGAATAGATTTGGGAACATCAAACTCAGCTGCAGCAGTGCTAGAGGCAGGGAGGCCTGTCATAATCCCAAGCGCTGAAGGAGCCACTGTTGCAGGAAAGACGGTGCCCAGCGTGGTTGCTTTCACCAACGACGGCAGCAGGCTGGTGGGAGAGCCTGCAAGAAGGCAGTCAGTGAGCAATCCTGAAGGGACCATCTCAGGAGCCAAGAGAAAGATGGGCACAGAACACAGATATAAGGTTCACGGAAAGGAATACACTCCCCAGCAAATATCCGCATTCATACTCCAGAAAATCAAGAAGGATGCTGAAGCATTCCTGGGTGAGAAAGTGGAAAAAGCTGTAATAACTGTGCCAGCTTACTTCAATGACTCGCAAAGACAGGCGACAAAGGACGCAGGAGCGATAGCAGGCCTCGAGGTTATGAGGATTATCAATGAGCCAACAGCAGCCTCCCTTGCATACGGGCTGGACAAGTCAGACAAGGACCATAAGATAATGGTCTTTGACTTCGGAGGAGGAACACTCGATGTTACCATAATGGAATTCGGCGACGGTGTTTTTGAAGTAAAATCAACATCAGGAGACACAAACCTTGGCGGGAGGGATATGGATGAAAAGCTGCTTAACCACATAATTGAGGAATTCAAAAAGCAGGAAGGCATAGACATTTCCAAGGACAAGACAGCTATGACGAGGCTTTACGAAGCTGCGGAGAAAGCCAAGATAGAGCTTTCCACATCGCTGGAAACCGAGGTTAACCTTCCGTACATAACCGCAGACCAGAACGGCCCGAAACACCTGGTTATGAAGGTTAACAGGGCAAAGCTTGAAGAGCTGGTAAAGCCGATAGTTGAAAAGACAAAAGAATCAATGGAAAGGGCAATCTCAGATGCCAAGCTGAAAAAGGAAGAAGTCGACAAGATCATAATGGTGGGAGGCCCTACCCGGATGCCCATAGTCCAGAAATTTGTTGAGGGCTATGTTGGAAAAGCAATAGAAAGGGGAGTGGATCCTATGGAATGCGTTTCAATGGGAGCGGCAATCCAGGCAGGGGTTCTTGCAGGGGACGTGAAGGATGTCCTGCTTCTTGATGTTACGCCCCTGTCGTTGGGAATAGAAACTCTGGGGGGAGTTTTCACCAAGCTTATAGAGAAGAACACCACAATACCCACGAAAAAATCCCAGGTTTTCAGCACGGCAAGCGATAACCAGCCCTCTGTGCAGATTAAGGTTTTCCAGGGCGAGAGGCCAATGGCGGCAGACAACCATCCGCTAGGCCAGTTTGACCTGGTGGGAATACCCCCAGCCCCGAGAGGCATCCCGCAAATTGAAGTTACCTTTGACATAGATGCCAACGGAATAGTTAATGTGAGCGCAAAAGACTTGGGAACAGGAAAACAACAGGCAATAACCATAACAGCCTCAACAAACCTTTCAGAGGAAGACGTCAAGAAGATGAAGGAGGAAGCTGAACAGCACGCTGAAGAGGACAAGAAAAAGATGGATGAGATAGAGACATTGAACAACGCAGACGCCCTGGTGTATACAACTGAGAAAGTCCTTGAGGACCTGAAGGGAAAAGTAGATGCAAAAAAACTGGATGAAGTGCAGAAAAAGCTTGATGAGCTGAAAAAATCAATGGGCGAGAAGAACATTGCTGACATAAAGCAGAAGATGGAATCGCTCAACAAGCTTGTCCAGGAAATGTCTGCAGAATTATACCAGAAAGCGCAGCAGCAACAGGCGCAGACTGAAAAACAGGAGCAGAAAAAAGAGGACAAGGAGGATGTAGTGGAAGGCGAGTTCAAGGAAGAGAAGGACGAGAAGAAGGAAAAGAAGGGTTAATATGGCAAAGGACTACTATGAAATCCTCGGAGTTTCACGCAATGCAAGCCAGGAAGAGATAAAAAAGGCATACAAAAAACTGGCAAAGCAGCACCACCCTGACCTGAACAAGTCAAAGGATTCGGAAAAGAGGTTCAAGGAGATAAACGAAGCATATAATGTGCTGGGGAATGAAAAGAGCAGGCAGCAGTACGACACTTTTGGCAGTGCTGAAGGGTTCCAGGGATTCGGCTCAGGAGGTTTCCAGGCAGGTAATTTCGGATTTGACTTTGGGGACATATTTGACACCATCTTCGGAGGATTCGGAGGTGCCGGCAGACGAAGGCACAAGGGAGCAGACCTCCACTATGAGCTCACAATAGATTTGGAAAGTGCATTTCACGGCGATGAAAAAACAATTTCTTTTGAGAAATATGTGGTTTGCGAAACCTGCAACGGGATGGGAGGGGAAGACCTTGAAAAATGCCCTGTATGCGACGGAAGGGGAGTTATGCAGACCACCAAAAGAACATTGTTCGGTGTTTTTTCCACCACCACAACCTGTCACAAATGCAGGGGTGAGGGCGAGATTCCCAAAAACGCCTGCAGGGCCTGCGGAGGCGAAGGCAGGACAATAAAGGAAAGAAAAATAAAAGTAAGGATTCCCCAAGGCATTGGCAACGGGATGAGCATAAGGATTGACGGCGAGGGAGAGGCTGGCGAAAGAAACACAGTTCCCGGCGACTTGTACGTCACGGTTCACATAAAAAAGCATCCTGTCTTTGAGAGAAGGGGAAATGATATTCTGGCCAAGGTTCCGCTGACATTTGTGCAGGCGGTTTTCGGCGACGAGATAGAAGTGCCAACCATTAACGGAAAGGCCAGGCTTAAAATACCCCCAGGAACCCAGTCAGAGACTTTGTTCAGGCTGAAAGGGAAGGGAATGCCCGAGCTCAGGACAAACACTTACGGAGACGAGTTTGTGAAAGTGAGGGTGGAAGTTCCCAGGAAGCTTAACAAGAAACAAAAGGAGATTCTTGAGCAATATGCAAAGCACAGCGATGTTTCTCTGCAAAAGGATTTTTTCAGCAGGCTGAAGAAGACGTTCGGCAAATAAATCAAATGTGAGAATTTTAAAAAAATTATAAAAAACCTTGATTTGGCAATCCTTAACCAACTATTTGTTCCCTCTCCCTCTGCCTGACTGCCAGAATTGCTGAAATATATCTTTCAAGCATTTTTCATATAAAACTCTTAAGTTTCTTTATTGCATTTATCTTGTCCTTTTCCCCCATTTTTGCGTTCCTTACAGCAGTCTTTAATGTGAGTATTGTCCTGTCAAAATTCTCCTTGTCAACAGGATAGGGGAAGCCGTCCTTTCCCCCGTGGGCAAATGAGTATTTTGCAGGGTCATTCCAGGAAGGTGCCTTTCCATATATCACTTCTGAGACAAGGGCCAGGGCCCTTATTGATTTTGCTCCCACGCCTTTAAGCGAAACAAGCTCCTCGTAATTTTTTGGCTGCAGTTCATATGCCTTTCTGAGCGAAATAAGTGTCTTGTCAGTCAGGTCAGAGTTGTAAATTGGATGATGCCTTGGCATTGTCAATGTGGAAAATTCAGGAAGCGTCATCTGCTTTGAAAAATATTTCCTTAAATGAACAGGATTGTCTTTTATTAAGTCAACAGAAACTTTCTGCGCTTCTTCACTTTCCTTGGAAGTTAGGTCAAGAACCTCTCCTGATTTATTGTCGCAACATATTGCATTGTGCGGCTCGTTGACAAAATTTACAACATCCTTGCCAAGCCAGTGATATCTTCTTGCAAAGCTGTTTTTGTCATTCATTCCCTGCTGGACAACTGACCATTTGCCCTTTTCTGAAAAGAAAAAGCAATGGTGGTATAGCTCATAATCATCCTGTATTAATGAAGAGTCAACCTTGGCTGATATCCTGCTGGCATAAGCCAGTTTTTCAATCCTGTTCTGGGAAATGCCTGAATTTTCAATCTCAGAGATTGTTTTCCTTGAAACTTTCCCCTTGCCCCCGCAAACCTTGATTCCTGTTTCAGAAATATCCGCTGCCTTTAACGCCCCGCACACAGTGGTGGTAACCCCGCTTGAGTGCCAGTCAAAGCCAATAACATTCCCCAGCGCCTGGAACCAGTAAGGGTCTGAAATCCTACTCAGGAATTCTTCCTGTCCGAACTCGTCAACAAGGGCGATGGAAATTTGCCTTGAAAGCTTTGTCATCCTGCTGAAAAGCCATCTTGGCGCCCTCCCCCCGTGCAGGGGAAGATTTGCCATCCCTGTCCTTTGCATCGGTAGCAAAACCTCGCCTTTTTGTTTATTTGTTTTACTCTTTGTTTTAATTTTTGATAATAATCATCTTTTCCGAAGAATATGCTGTTGTACTTTTCAATCAATTCAGGATATTCCTGTTTTATCACTTTGTTAACGTAGAACCAGTTTCCGCTCTTTATGTTCAGCCTGTCAACCATTATTTCATCAGCAAAACTTATTTTTTCAAATAACTGCTCCAGTTTTTTGTCAGAGATGAAAGGAAGCACAGGCCCTATGAAAACCGTTGTCCCTATCCCTGAATCTTTGATTTTTTTGAGCGCATCAAGCCTGTTCTGGATTTTGTCTGCAAACGGCTCCAAGTTCTTCCTGTCTCTGTCGTCAGAAAATGTTATTGTGAAGCCAACGCTCGCGTTTTTGAACCGCTTTAAAATGTCAATATCCCTCGTGACAAGGGAGGATTTTGTCTGGATGTAAACAGAAAAATCCTTTGGCAAATTCTCCAGCAATTTTCTTGTGATTCTGTATTTTCCCTCAATAGGCTGGTATGCATCGGTTACAGAGCTGATAAAGACAGACCTTCCCCGGCTATTCTTCAGGTCTTTCCTGATTATTTCCGGCGCGTTAATCTTTATGTCAACAAAGTCTCCCCACTCTTCATCGTGATTTGTGTATTTTTTCATGAACCTCGCATAGCAGTAGGCGCATTTATGGGAACAGCCGGTGTAGGGATTGAGACAGTAATCTGCAGAAAGCTTTGACTTGTTCAGGATGGACTTGCACCTGGTTTCTTTTATAATCATAAGATAACACAGAGGGCAAGATTTAAAAGCGCTATGCAGGGGTGTCCAGTGGATTGCATAAAATTTTTAAATGAGAATATGATTAGATGGACATGGCCAAAAAAACAAAAAAGGCTAAGGAAAAAAATGCTATGAAAGATTCTGTCTGTTCCAATTGCTGGAGATACTCTGCTTTCAAGGAAAAATGCATGTACTTCTGGGAGAACAAGTCAGAATGCTCCAAGTTTATGAACCATCAGTTTGATGAAGAGAGATACGTGAAAAAAAGCATTCTTGATTAGTATTGCAAAATAGTAACATTTATATTGCAGTTCTTCATCCATTTGAAAATGAATAATGCTGATCTGGTTGAAGCTGTCGCTAATGAAATTCATTACCTGCAATGGAAATCCCCAAGAGACCCAAAAGTTCTTGCTGCAATGAGCAATGTTGATAGGAAAGAATTCCTTCCTGATGTTGATTTACAAATGGGAGTGGTTGAAGTGGGGCTTCTTGCAATGATAGAACCCACATTTAACTCATTTGTTGAACTTAATGAACATCCTGAAAAAATTCAGCAAATTGGTGAGGAAGAATATTCTCACCTTATATCAAAGCTTCTGAGCGGCCTTGGACGTATTCTTAATTCAACAGCTATTGTTCCCGGAAACCTTAAGCAAATGGCATATGCTGATAAGCCGCTTAGCATAGGTGAAGAGCAGACATGCTCGCAGCCCTCGCTGGTAGGAGTCATTACAGACCTCCTTGAGCTTGAACCGGGAATGAAAGTTCTTGAAGTAGGAACAGGATGCGGTTATCATGCAGCAATTGTTTCATATGTGCTTGGATGCGGGAAAGTTTGGACAGTTGAATATCTTGATGCTCTAGGCAGATTGGGAAAAAATAACCTGGAAGCCCATTTTGGAAAAGAGGCGTGCGAAAGATTATTCAAGTTTGGCTTAAGGGACGGTTCTTTAGGATGGCCTGAAGAGGCGCCTTTTGACAGGATATACCTGACAGCAGGAATAAACCCTGAAACATTCAACCCTGAAATACTTTCCAAGCAATTAAAACCTGACGGAAAATTGATGTTTCCTGAGCAGAGGGGCCCTTTGACTGTTCAGGAATTTTGTGGCGGAGAATTATTAAGGGAAACAAAATATGACGGAGTGGCATTTGTTCCGTTAAAAGGGAAGAATTCCTAAATATTTTCCCTGAACCACTCAAATGTTTCCTTTATTCCCTCCCTTAATCCTGTTTTGGGCTTCCAGCCTAACTCCTTCTTAGTCAGGGAAGTGTCCAAGGCTATGTCCCTCACCTCCCCTTTTATGGCTCCTGTTATGTCTGCGTCATAGGATATAGCCTGCTTGTTAACATACCCTTTTTTGCCGGTGATAAGATTGTCAGCCATAACAACATTATATCCCCTTCCAACAAGAAAATCAGCAATATGGCTCCCTATGAACCCGGCCCCTCCTGTTATCAAAACCTTCATTTTCTATAGCCCCGCGCGGATTTGAACCGCGGTCTCAGGCTGTCCTTAGTTTGCTTCCAAAGGCCTGAATGCTTGGCCACTACACCACGGGGCTGTGAATTTCCATGGTTTACAGCGGTTTTTAAAGCTTTCTTATTTAAAAAGAAATATTTAAATATCTCTGAAGATTGGAATAGGTATGTTTAACCACATCCAAAGGAATTTCCTCTTTGTCTGGGTATTGGTCCTGCTGGGAATAGCCCTTGTACTTTCATTAACATTCACCGGCTGTTCTGTGAAAACTCCAGAGCTTCCTGTTGAGGGCAAGGCATCGGGAGTGTTAAATGAGGGAACAGGGAGTGCGGAAGAAACTGCAGTGGTGGCAAATTGTGAGGATTCTGACAACGGGCTGAACAAGGAAGTGAAAGGAACAGTGAGGGTAGAGGGGATGAGAAGGATGGACAAATGCTTCGGGCCTTTTCTTGTGGAGTATTATTGTGAAGAGGGAGAGATTGCAAACCAGAATTTCAGGTGCGAATGTTCAGAAGGAAAATGCGTTTGAAAATAATAATCATACTTGTTGCGTTGGCATTCCTCATCGGCTGTGTTGATGAGGGCGTAAGAGTAGTTCAGGTTGAAGCAGACACGGAACCTGAGATTTCTGGTCCGGATGTTGAAACATCAGGTCAGGCAGAAAGCCCTGCTGAAGCAGAGCAAAATGAAACAGCTCCTGAAGAGGAACAGGAAGAACCTGACGAAAGCGTGGAAACAGGCGCTGACTTGACTATCACAAATTTCTTCTTGAGCACGATTTATCCAGAGCCCTATGAGGAATTTGAAATCTCTTTCAAGATTAAGAATTCGGGATCAGAGGACATTGAGGATTTTGAATACAGCATAAAATTCATGGAAGGCAATGATGTTGCCGAAATAGAGTATTACGGTTACAGGGAAAACCTTGCCAGCGGCTCTTCAACAGGCAGGATAACAAAGGCTTTCTCCCTGGATGAAGGCCAGTATGAAGCGGTTTTAACCCTGGACCCGCTGAACGCTTACGAGGAGGAGAATGAAGATAACAATGTTGAGGAGCAGTCCTTGAGTGTGCAGGGCACACAGGCTTCATCTGGCTCCACTGTCTATACAAACCCTGGAAGCTCTTCAAATGATGATGATTCCGGTTCTGACAATCAGGATTCCGGCTCTGACAGCACCTGCCAGGACACAGACGGCGGAGTTGAGTACGCTGTAAAAGGGACCTGCACTGACGATCTGGGCAACAACGTGGATGATATATGCCTTGAATCCAATGAGATTTGGGAGTGGTATTGCGCTGATAACAGATGCCAGCACGAGACGCACACCTGTTATTGCCAGGAAGGAAAATGCATAGAATAATGCTGTTTTCAGTTTTAGCTATTTTCTTGTTGATAGCCTGTGCTCCTGAAGAAATAGTTTCTGATGAACAGGAAACAATGGAAGGGGCTGACACGGCTGTTTCAGAACCTGAAATGCAGGAGCAGCAGGAGCCTGAAGCTGACATTGCGTGTTTTTCTGATTCTGACTGCGGGGAGAGAAGGGTGGAGAATGCCTATTGCTTCCAGACAAATCCCGTCGGTGACATTTACGACTGGGAATGCATCAATCCCGGAACTCCGGAGGCAAGGTGCGAAGAGGACGCCAAACAGGGAATCATAGATGAGTGCTCGGACACAGAGTTTTGCAGGGACGGCAGATGCGTAAAATACGCTGATTGCAACGACACAGATGGCGGCCTTAATTATGAAGTGGCTGGAAGGGTCATAACAAATGACCTTGCGGTTCACGAGGACCAATGCAGGGACAGCGACACCCTTCTGGAATTTTACTGCTCTTCAGATGACAGGGCCTTTTCAGAGAAGCACTACTGCGATTGCGAGAACGACGCCTGCGTCACAGAAGGGTGATCTTCCTGCAGGAATTCCTCCTCGGCAAAATGCATCTTGCCCGGAATTATCAAGCAGTGGACAGGCTTTCCGAAATCAAATCCTTTTAATTCTTTTATTTTTCCTTTTTTGATAACTGAATTTTCGCTTCCCAGTCTTGCGCAGCCAATTGCCAAGGTTTCTTCTGTGATTACTTTTCCTTTTCTTTTTTTCTCTATATCCAATAAAACATTAATAGCGTCACTAATGGACATAAACTTGTTTTCTTGCGGTCTTAAGTCCAATAAAACCAGAGTATGCAATCCCAGGGAGAGGTTATCTTTAATGACATAGTATGCTGTTTCTGGTTTGTAATTTTTCTCCGGGAAGGGTATGCTTGTAGTCTTTCCGAACTTATACAGCTGCAGTCCTGTTTCAGATACAGCTGTCAATATTGAAGCGTTGTGAACGATGTTAACTTTTATTCCCAGTCCCCTGGCTCTCTTTACCAGGTCGATATGGGTTGTTGCAGAGAGAGCATCACCCACCACCAGTAAAGAAACATTTTTCTCTTTTGCATCCTTTAATATTGTTTCCTCTGCTTTTTTCTCAACTAAATTTCTGTCGGCTAAAATTATCTTTTTGCCATAAAACACCTCCAATGCAGAAACATCGCAATTCAAAACAGAAGTGTAATTTTCCAGATAAACAACATCAGACTGTTTAACAAATTCAAGGCCTTTTATTGTGATGTCTTTTTCATCATTCAGCCCGATTCCGATTATGCTTAGTGTCATTATGTTACTCTTATCTTTTTATTTTTTAAACCTTGGTGTTAGTGCGGCGTAATGTGCCCTGCCTATCCTTTTTTCCCCGACAAAATCAAGGAGTTCCCCTGTGTCAATCAACTGCTCATCCTCTTCGGGCTTTTCATATCCGGCAGAACTCGCGGCAAAAATAATCATTCCTTTCTTGTTTAGTCTTTCATAAAAAACATCCACAGGATTTTCAGCTTCTATCTGCGCTATCACGTCAGGCAGTATGTGCCCGAACAGTTCCGGAAACTTATTACGGCACATTATTTCAAAATTCGCTTTAACATATTCTCTTGCATTTTCAGCGAATGCAATCCTCCACGGAATCAAGCCCTTTACCCTGTCAACCTTTTCCTGGTGCGCTTCTCCTGCGAGGTCAGGATAAAAATAATCAAATTTTTGCACTGCTGACTCTATGAATAAATCCTCAAGCTTCCCGATTATCGCCTCCTCCATCGCACCTCTCTCCTTTTGAAGCAAATCCCTTGCTTTCTGTATTGCGCCTTCCCGAAATTCATAGTTTTCCTGCCCTTTCTGAAAGTCTTCCCTGAGCATTCTTTCAAAAACAATGCAGGGCAGGCTTTTATAGACATCAACAAGGTTTCCAACCAGGACAAGATCATATTCATTCTTATCTTTCAAAACATCTTCATACTCATCGTAAGCTGTAACCTTGCCCCCAAGGTTTTCATTCATACCAAAAAGAAGAATTCTTCTGTCAGAAATGAATCCTGAGCATTGCTCGATTAATGCTTCCCTTTGGGGCCTGTTATAATGAGCTCTTTCCTTGACTTCCTCATTCTGCGCGGCGATTAATGCAAGATACATCCCTTCAAGCTTGCTCCTGTCTCTTGAGCAGAGTTTCAAAAGCTCATGGTGCCTTTTAAGGTTCACAGGCGAAATTCTCTTTATGCTCTTAAAATGGGCAAAATAATCAGGAACCGGTTCATTTCTCTTCATTTTTTTGGGAATCTCAAACTGGGCCAGGTCCTGTGCCCTCTGCCTGTTCCTGAATGCTTGGCTGCTGTTTTTCATATCAAAAAGGCATTAGAAATAGCTTATAAAACTACTCCACAGTAAATAATCATTTTAATATCCCAGTATACATAAGTGTATACTAAAAAATATAGGTTGTTTTACAGAAGTGTTTAAATAGTAGATATGTTATATATATAGAAAAATAATTGAGTTTTGGCGAACTCAAAGTGTGTTTTGGCGAACACAAACAAACATTCGTTGGCGCGAATATCTGTTTCTAAGTAGGATATAGTGTGAACTACTATATAAATGTTTCGCTAAGTTCAGCTATACTTCCATTCAAACTATTAAAAAAATCCCAAAAGAAAAAAATTGGGGGAGGCAGAAAAATGGATTTTTTAGTACAAAACGCATTGAAACAACAGGAAACACAGGATACAGAACTTGAAGGAATGAGCACAGGCCAGGCCAACATAAAAGTAATTGGTGTTGGCGGAGCAGGCAACAATATGGTCAACTGGCTCTACAAAAAAGGAATAAAGGGAGCTGAAATTGTTGCAGTAAACACAGACCAGCAACACTTGCAGATAACAGAAGCAGACAGAAAATTTCTTTTGGGAAGAAATGTCACAAAAGGGCTTGGCTGCGGAGGCTACCCTGAAAGAGGATTAGAAGCAGCAAAGGAATCACTTCAGCAGCTAAAGGAATCACTAAAAGAGGCCGACATGGTGTTTGTGTGCGCAGGGATGGGCGGAGGAACAGGAACAGGAGCCTCCCCGATAATTGCCCAGCTTGCCAAGGACGTCGGCTCCATAGTAATAGGCACAGTGACAATGCCTTTCAAGATTGAAAGGGCAAGAATAGACAAGGCAGAATTCGGCCTTGAACAATTAAGGAAGGTTTCAGACACAGTCATAGTAATAGACAACAACAGGCTTGTTCAGATTGCAGGAAACCTGCCAGTAACGCAGGCATTTGCAGTTGCAAACGAGCTGATTTCAACAATGATTAAGGGAATAGTAGAGACAATAGCAATACCCTCTCTGGTAAACCTTGACTATGCAGATGTCAAGGCGATAATGAGCAACGGAGGGGTTGCGGCAATAGGAGTAGGAAGCTCGGACACCACAAATCGGGTAGAAGAGGCAGTAAGAGGGGCTCTTGCAAATCCACTGCTTGACATAAATTATGAAGGGGCAATCGGAGCGATCATCCACGTAGCAGGAGGCCCTGACATGACCCTGGACGACATCAACAGGATTGGAGAGCTCGTGACAGAGTCAATGGACGCAGACTCCAACGTCATCTGGGGAGCAAGAGTTCAGGATGACATGAAAGGCAGGATAACTGTCATGACCATAATCACAGGAGTGCAGTCTCCGTGGATTTTGGGAAAGCAGACAGGCGGCCAGCCAAGCCCCCAGCAGGTCGAGGTCAACAAGGACCTTGGCATAGAAATCATAAGGTAATCTTTTTACCTTATGCGCAAGAATCACGCTCACCGTTCACGGTGCGTTTTCTTGCCTTCATTTGAAACCACCCCCAACAAACCAACATGAAGGCAAAATTAGGTCTTCATGTCCCGCAAGGGGCATGAAGTTCTTTTCTTTTTTTATTTTCTTATGAAAAAACAGTTTCAAATATGTGTTTGATCAGCTTATTTAAGAAATAAAAAACATTTTCATGGCATCTCCTAATTTAGATTGTTAATTTAAGCAATTAACCTATTGCCAGAGCTGCGAACATTTTATTTTTTCTTTTTAATCTTTTCCTTGACCTTTGTAAACAAACTTCCGGCACCCTTCTCAATATTCTTCCTGGCCTCTTTTGCCTTCTTCTCAATAACACCGCTGTACTGCCCCAGTGCAAGACCAATGTCCTTCACCTGGTTTCCGTAAGTCTCGATCCATATTGTGGAATAAAATGCCTTTCTTGACGGTGCTGGAACTTCCTCGTCAGCTGTTCCCAGCGGAATCACAGTCAGAGGGGTTATCTTGCCCGGAATGTTCAAAGCGCGCCTAATAATCTCATTGTCAAAAGCGCCCACCCAGCAGCTGGCAACTCCCAGGGAGTGGGCCGTTAAAATCATATTCATAGCTACATTTGCGGCGCTCTGCACAGAGTAAAGCTCTCCCCTCTTGCCGTAATGCTTTTTCTGGACATCGTGCTCTGCAACAACAACAAGGACTACAGGGGCTTTGGCAATCCAGTACTGCTGAAGGCAGGCCTCAGCCACCTTGTTTTTCAAATCAGCTTCTGTCACGACAATGACTTCGTGATTCTGCAGGTTTCCCGCAGTGGGGGCCATCCTCCCAGCCTCAAGGATATTAACTATTTTCTCCTTTGGAATCCTTGTTCCAAGAAACTTCCTTATGGAACGTCTTGTCTTAATGCATTCTTCAACTTCCATATATTCCTTAATAAAAATCTGTATTTAAAATTATCTATTTTGCGCTATAACAAAGATTAAAAAGACGGCCTAATTCCCCATTATGGGGAGGTTGATGAGCGGACTTGTAGACAAGATAAATCTTTCTTCTGAAAGAAGCATTGTTGACATCAATAAGGTTGTTCCGGACATAGGACAGCCGAGACGAAAAATTGAGCATAATAAAATTCAGGACCTCACAGAGTCCCTCAAGGCCTACGGTCAGTTCACTTACCCTCTTGTGGAGATTAAAGCCGGCAGCGAGATAAGGAATTACATTGGCAATCTTGAAGATGTTGATGAGAGCGATAAGCAGGCGGTTCTTGAAGGTATGAGAGACGACGAAAACTATTACTTTCTTGTTGTGGGGCACAGGCGCTTTCTTGCCGCTAAAAACGTGCCTTTCAGGGAAATGGAAGTAGATGTCCTTAAGAATAACCTCAGCCTTCTGGAAAGGCGTCTTGTGCAGATTGATGAAGACAGCCAGCTGGCATTGACACCCTGGAGAAAGGCAGAAGAAATTGTTAATGCGTATCACTTTGAAAACAGGGAGAGGGGGATAGACGGCAGGCCAGGCATAACAATAAAAGAGCTCAGCGCATATGTAAGCCATTCTGAAAACACTGTCAGGGATGCCATGAGATATGTCGGGAGGTGCTCAAGACAGGTCAAGAGGCTTGTTGAGTCAGGCGACATGAGCTATGAGAAAGCAGTGCTGCTGTCCTGGATTCCCAGCAAGGAAGAGCAGTATGAATTTGCACTAAAGCACGGAAAGGCATCATTTGAAAGCCTGAAAAAGAAAGTCAGGTCAAGGGTTTTTCAAATTGCAGATGCTGAGCCTGAAATTGCCCAGAAACACGGGCTTTTACATATGATAAGGGCAGTCAATTCAAATGAAAAAGATGATTATGATTTTTTCTCAACAGGCGCGATTGAAAAAAATTACAGGCCCCACATCCTGGAGAAAAGGGGTTTTGCAAGGACTGCAAAAAACGAGGTTTACAGATATCTGAAACTGTGCAGCCTGGACGAGGAGTACGCAGGCCACATACAGTCAGTGCTGGAAGAGAAGGTGGAAAGGTTCCTTGCCGAGATGTCAGCTCTTGGCGAGGAAGTAAGAAAGCACACAACTTATATGGATGATTTTAATAACAGAGGTGTTGTGAACGGGAAGGGAGTGCGTTATGACACCATAGGAGACTCCTTGAGGGCAATAGAGGAGGATGAAAGGGCTCCTGTATCAGTAATCAACAGGAAAAACAGGACAAAAAAAGTGAACATAGGCACAATTTATCCTGACCCCAAAAACCCGAGAGGCCCTGTCACTGAGGAAGAGATTGAGGACCTTGCCACAGCAATCAAGAGGGACGGAAGATTGCTCAACCCTGTGCTTGTTGAAAAAACAGACAATGATTATGTGCTGGTCTGTGGGCACAGGAGGCTGGAAGCCTGCAGGCGCGCCGGGCTTAAGAAAATTCCAGCTATTGAGCTTCAGCACCTTGACCCCAAGCTGAGATTGTGGCTGCAAAGGCAGGAAAATATGCAGGTCCCTTTCACTGCGTCTGAAAGGGCAAGAGCTCTCAGTCAGGTTTACGACCTCGCTGATTCAGGAGGGGTTGATGACCTTATTGAAATAATGAGCATCAGCAGGCAGACAGGGCTTAACGAGCTGAAGTATGAGAAGGAAGTTTGCAGGGAAGTAAAAATTCTTGTGGAGGAAGGCTTGATGCCATTTTCTTCTGCTCTGCTGTTCACCAACAAGAACCTGAGGGTAGAAGATATGCCTCTCAATCCTGAACAGCAGCTGGACATTGCATATACAGCTGTCCTGACAGGAAAAACAAGCAAGAAAGAAATAAGAGAGTCCATCACAGGTTTTATTGACAGCATTGAAATGGGCAAGAAACAGCAGAGATTGTTTGACATTCCCATTGACCGGCAGGCGGTTTACAGAAAACAGGCAGAGGAATTTGGGCTGACACTCCTTGGATTGTCCCAGACAATAAGCCTGTGGTCAGGGCAGGAGGAGATAGTGCGAAATGTTATCAGCAGGGATGTCAACACCATGACTTACTTGTGCACCATAGCAAAAATGCTTTCAGACGCCAGGCCCGTAAAGCGAAAAAACAAGGCGAAAAGACGGGCCAAAAAATAAAAACTTTTTAAACAGCAGACCTTCTTCTGGCAATATGAAATATTCACAGCTGGCAGAAGTTTATGAAAAGCTTGAGAATACCGCCAAAAGGCTTGAGAAAACACACATACTTTCTGAATTCCTGAGGGAAACACCTGCAGAGGATGTTGACAAGGTAATCCTGCTTATACAGGGAAGGGCCTTCCCCAGGTGGGATGAGAGGAAGATAGGCTTTGCCTCCAGGATGATGATAAAGGCACTGGAAATAGCAACAGGCCTCCCCAAAGAAAGCATTGAGGAAAGCTACAGGAAAAAAGGGGATTTGGGAATCACAGCAGAGGAGCTTGCTGCAAAGAAAAGACAAAGAACGCTCTTTTCCTCTGAACTGACAGTTTCCAAGGTCTTTGATAACATACAGAAACTGACAACCCTTGAAGGGGAGGGGAGTGTTGACAGGAAGATAAAGCTTGTTGCTGAATTATTGTCCAGCGCAAAGCCAAAGGAAGCAAGATACATAGCAAGAACAGTGCTGGAAGAGCTGAGAGTAGGGCTGGGGGAAGGGACAATAAGGGATGCCATAGTTTGGGCATTCTTCAGGGAGGAAATAGGCCTGGAATATGAAGAGAAGAAGAACAACATAAGATTTCCAGAGCAGAACAGGGACAAGTACAATTATTTCATAGACATAGTGCAGAATGCTTATGACGCTGCAAATGATTTCTCAGTGGTGGCCAGGGCCGCAAAGAAAGAAGGGGAAAAAGGAGTGAAGGCAATAGAGCTTGTGCTGGGCAAGCCAGTGAAGGTAATGCTCGCCCAGAAGGTTGAGGACGTGAAGGAAGGGTTTGAAAGGGTCGGGGAGCCGGCGGCAATAGAATACAAATACGACGGGTTTCGTTGTGTTACGGGCCACACCCCCATCTATGTTTATAAAAAGGGTTTATTGTCTATAAAAGACATTAAAAAAAATGATCTCGTTCTATCACATAAAGGTCGGTTTAGAAAAGTAACTGCAACTAATAAAAGGAAGATAGGCAAGAAGGAAAGATTATTCAATATTCAGTCATTTTTAGGGAATGAGTTTAGAATTTCAGAAGGCCACGCTGTCCTAACTGAAAGGGAAGGAAAGCTAAAATGGATTAATTCTGAAAGTCTTGTTAAAAAAGACTTGGTAGCTTTTCCAATCCCTTCATTTACTGTTAAAGACGAGCCACCCGGGAAAAAATTATATTTAAAAGATTCTTCAAACTATTCAAAGTTAATATGCCCCTCTTTGGACTTTTTTAGATTTTTAGGTTATTGGATAGGGGATGGGTTCACAAATGAGTACCATAATACTGAAAGGGTTGGATTGGTATTCAATAAAGACCATACAAAAAAAATTAAAAAATACCGGAAAATCATTACTAAAACTCTGAAAATCACAAAGATATCAGAGAGCAGGCAGAGAATGAAGGTATCACTCTACTGGCGGGATAAACCGCTGAGAATCTGGCTTTCCGCCCTTTTTAGAAGGGAATGGAAAGGCAAAATGCTCCCTGAATGGTTTTATAACCTCTCCAAGCAGCAGTTTCTAGCCTTTCTGGAAGGATGGATAGATTCTGACGGTCATACTGATTCACTTGGAAGATCATCAATAACAACAAAGGAGAGAGATCTTGCAATGTTTGCCCAACTTGTAGCCCTTAAACATCGCGTCGTTATTGCCCTAAAAAAATTCAGGATTGGCGGGAAGACTTATTATAAATTAATGCTGTTAAAATCAAAAAAACATTATAAAATTAAAGGAAATTATATCCTGGTTAAGCTTTTAAAACTGCAAGAGATTAAAAGGAGAGATCCCAGAACCCTGCTATACAATCTCCAGATCAAAGATGATGAGAGTTATTGCACAACATTATTCTCTCTTCACAACTGCCAGATACATAGGAATAAAAATGAGATTAGCATATTTACAAGAAGACTGGAGAATGTTACTAAGCAATTCCCCGACATAGCAAAGGCTGTCAGGGAGCAGACTCCCAATGAAGTTTTCATCCTTGACTCGGAAGTTGTGGGCTACAACCCTGAAACTAAGAACTACCTGCCCTTCCAGAACATATCCCAGAGGATAAAAAGAAAATATGAAATTGAAAGAATGGCAAAGGAATTTCCTGTTGAGGTGAATGTCTTTGACATACTTTACTACAATGACAAGAACACGCTAAAGATACCTTTCAAGGAAAGAAGGGGATTGATTGAAAAATTAATAAATCCAAAAAAATGGGATATGGTGCTGGCAAAGCAATTGGTTACTGGCAAGAAAGCAGAGGCAGAGAAGTTCTACAAGGAATCCCTTGAAATAGGTCAGGAAGGAGTGATGATGAAAAAGCTTGAAGCCCCTTACAAGCCCGGCTCAAGAGTGGGTTTCATGGTGAAGCTGAAGCCCACAATGAAGGAGCTTGATTTGGTGATAGTGGGAGCTGAATGGGGAACAGGCAAGAGGGCAGGCTGGCTGTCAAGCTACGTGCTTGCCTGCAGGGACGAGGAGACAGGAGAGTTCCTTGAAGTGGGAAAGGTTGGCACAGGAATAAAGGAAAAGGAAGAGCAGGGCGTTTCATTCCAGCAATTGACTGACCTGCTCAAGCCCCTCATAACATCTGAAAAGGGAAACGAAGTCAGGATAAGGCCGGAAGTTGTTGTTGAGGTGACATACGAGGAAATACAGAAATCGCCAACCTATAGCTCAGGATACGCCTTGAGATTCCCCAGGCTGCTGAGGCTGAGGGAAGACCGCTCATCAGAAGACGCCAGCACATCAGCAATGGTAAAAGCCTTCTACAAGGAACAGAGGAAGGCGGGGCAGTAAGAATCTTAAGCTTCTTTTAACCTTCTTGTTCTCTTTACAACCATATCCTGATAAACTTTGAATGCCTTACGATTTTCTTTTTCATAAATGTAAGGTGTGGCAATATCTTCCTTGCACTTGGAACATTTCAACATCGGAATGTCATTTAAAGATTTATACTGCAGATTTGCCAATTTTGCTGGATAAAATATCCTGTCCATATAGAGCCTCCTTAAATTGCCCGGGCCATCCTTTTGATAAACCGCAAGAAAATTCCCGCAAGCCCTGCAGTATAAATTTACCAACCTGGAATAAGTTCCCCTGGCCCTTTTGTATTTGTCTCTTTTGAATTCAAAGTTCATAATAGAAAAATAACAAAATTCTTTATTAATGTTCTGATTGGAGCCTGAAGGCCTTGAAGAAACAAGGGAAAGCTTTATAATTTTTCTTTCCCTTTGCATTAAAAATGAAGATAGAGATTAGAAAAACAAAACTTTCTGATGCAGAAGCTTTAAGAGAACTGATTAATGACAAAGAGGTATTGAAGCAGCTTAGCGGTTATCCTTGCCCCTGCCCTCTAAGCAGGATAAGAAAAGACATTGAAAAAGGGATTAAAGATTGGAAAACAAAAAAAGCTTTTTCATTCACGATAGTTGCGGATGATAAAATAGCAGGAAGCATAATCCTGGAAAACCCAAGCAAGGACAAGGGAAGGTATGATCTGGGCTTCTTTGTCGGAAGGAAGTTTTGGGGGAAGGGCATAGCAACAGAGGCAATAAAACAGGCAGTTAAGCTCGGCTTCCAGAACTTGAAATTGTACAGGATTCAGGCGGACAATGATTCAGACAACCCCGCGTCGGGAAGGGCGATGGAAAAAGCAGGGTTCAGATTTGAGGGAGTGAGAAAGAAATATAAGAAAAAGAAGAACAAATTCGTTGACTTGCATATGTGGGGGATTACAAAGTAAATCACAAATGCCCCTGCCGGGATTTGAACCCGGGCCGCAAGCTGTTTGCAGGTTCTTCCGCAAGCTTGTATCCTGTCCAGACTGGACTACAGGGGCTTATGGCATCTCGTCGTTTCTTGAAAAGAGCTTGTTGGCTACAATAGTTTTAATCCTTCTTATGTCCTTCCTCACCCATCTTGTTGTCTGCATTGCCTTCTGCATTAGCTTTTCCTTTCCCACTGCGATTGTTCTCTTCTTCCTTATGGCGTCAAGGAATTCATCGGCATTGGATGCTTTTGTCAAGGTCAGGCAGTTCCCCACGTCCATAACGCCGTGGGCGTCGCTTCCGGCAGTAACTGCCTTGTGATGTCTCATCTGGGTTTCGCAGGCCTTTTTGTTTGAATTTCTTGTCTGCAGGCCTGAGATTACCTCTACTGCATCCACTTTTCGCAGGATTTCTTTTTTTTCTTTCAGCCTGCTGATGTTTCCCCAGGCAGGGGCGTGAGGATGCGGCAGGCATTTCACGCAATTATATTTTTCGAGCTTTTCCACAAGCTCTATCATTTTAATGTCTGCCATGCTGGTGAACTTTTTCATATTGAAAAATCTTTTTGAATGTATGTTCTTGTAATAAAAATCCTTAAGTTCATTGACGCTGTAGAAGTAGGCCAGGAAGTGAGGGCCTTCAGAGGTGTTGACTTCTATTCCCGGAACAACCATAACCTTTTTCTGCTTCAGGGCTTCCACAGCGCCCTTTACCTGGTTGTGGTCTGTGATGCAAACACCAATACCTCTCCTGCTGCATTTTTCCAGAATCTTCCTGAGGCTTGCCCCGTCTGAAAAACTGGTGTGGCAGTGGGCGTCAACGCAGGTAAACTGCTTTTTCAGCTCATCAATTTTTGGCTTTTGGAAATTTATGCTTTTCATTCTTTTTCCTTATAACCCAGCAAGCTCAGCTGGCCTTTTCTTTTTCTTTCAGGTATCTTAATTGGTTTTTCGCCAAGCTGTTCCTTGACACTTGCCGCTGTTTTCGCCCCTATTACCTGCGACAAGGTGGTTAGGCTTGCCTCCTTTATGTCCTTTAGTGTTTTAATCTTGTTGTTAAGCAATCTTCTTGACTTGACCCTTCCTACCCCTTTCAGCTGCAGTAATGGCAGCACATCTTCCTTCACTCCGTTAATGACTCTGAACCTTAACCTTATTATTTCCTTGACCAAGTCCTGTCTTTCAATCATCTTTGCCAGCTCTTCCGCAGAGTAAAGAAGCCATTCAGCATTCTCTGTCTTTACCTTTATCTCGCCGGGCCTGACATTGTATTTTTCCAAAAGCTCTTCCTCAGTTTTTTCGCCAATCCAGTCCTCAAAGAACATTGCAGTCTTCACAGAGTCCAGGAAATCCGAGTATTCAGGGTCGTAAATGACCGGCTCGTTCACCAGCAGGTCCTCTGACAATATCTTGTCATTCACCCTTTCATAATCGCTCTTTCTCAGCCTTAATCTTGGCCTAAGCTCAAGTTGGTAGCTCACCAGCTGAAGCATTGAGAAAACAGAGGGCTTGTTGCCTGCCTTTTTCATTCCTGTTATTAGGCTGTGCGCGGTGAGGGGGTCTATGTATAGCTGCGCAACCCGGCTTCCCAGTTTTGTGGCATTCAGCTTGTTGTTCCCTATTTCATCTGCTGAAACAAATTCTGGTTCTGATGAGGAAATGAATTCAAAATCCTTTAGGAGCTCGGCCATCTGAACTATCTTCTTGTTCAGCTTTTTTGTGTCCTTGTACTGCATTGCCCAGAATGTCCTGCTGAAGAATTCAATGAGCTGTTTCTCTGTCCTCACGACTTCAGTTGCAATCAGTGAAAGAATGTATGTTCTCAGGACAGGCTCAACTGCAAGCTTTGAATAAACGGGCTCCACCTCCCCGTTGATGTATCTTTCATGAATCTCCTCTTTCTCGTTTTCATTTGACGCGATTGCTATTGCTTCCCCAAAATCTTCCATTCCCGGCCTGCCGGCCCTTCCGGACATCTGCTGGTATTCAAGCACGGGAATCCAGGAATAGCCCCATCTTCCGTCATATCTTTTCAGGTCCTTGAGGATAGTCCTGAATGCGGGGAGGTCTACTCCTGCGGAATTATGCACGACAAAACCATTTGCTACAAACATATGGCTGTTTTCAGGATTATCAGGCAATGCAACGTCGTAAACATATGGCTCAGAAGGCACTGTTTTTATTTCCTTGACGAAATCCCAGAAAATATCCCCTTCAAAATCCGAGCCTCTCCATCCCTTTTTAATTATGAAATCCATTTCTTTCTTGCACAAGGGACATTTTTGTATTTTAAGAAACTCGCTAACGTCTTTGTTATTTTGAATTATGTTTTTATAAATCCATTTTCCTATGGGATTAAGGCTCCATAGCCATTCTGTGCTTCCGGATTTGCTTTTTTTTATTAGTTCGTAATGATGATTAAGCCTGCTCTCCTTGCTTCTAGGATTTTCTCCTATGATTCTCCTAATCTCCCGCGAACCTGACTCTCCCTCTTTGCCGAGCAGTTTAACGACCTGTAATCTGATGTTGGCTTTTTCTTTTTGCCTTTTTGTTCTTCCAGTAAAGAGGTCTTTATACACCTTGTAATCACAATTGCTGCAAGAGACATAGTGAAAATTAGCGCAGATTTTAACTATCAGCCCGAAAAGCTCATTTTCTTTTCTTTTTATCCTGAATCCTATGAATTTGTAAAAATTAAGAATGCTTCTTTTGTTGGATACCAATAATTCGTAAATAGGCAGGGTTTTATATGTTTTTTCATAGATTTTCATAGAACTTCCCTTTCTTTTTCTGACTGTTGAAACTATTCCAAATCTTAAAAGCAATTTTTGGGTTTGTCTGGCCAATCTTTCGGAAACGCTGCTAAAACCCACACTTCTCTTTTTGTTTACAAACCCATCAGTGTCAAATAACCCTTTTAACATTGAGGAAACATTCTCAGGATCCATCGCCATTAATTTTTCAGATATGTGCTTTCTGTCCCTTTTTTCTACACCGCATCTGACCAAGAATTCCCTAAACCACTTGTTTTTTCCCAGGATAGCTTGTGGAGCACCGTGAAAGGTTCTTGTTTTTCTGTACTTTAATTTTAGCGCATTGCAGCTTTCCGCGGTTGATAAGAAAATTTCATTATCAATCCCAACAATTGAAGGAGACCCTTTATATTTGATTGTTCCTTCAACTGTCTCAGCTCCGGAATAGCCATCCCCGAGCATTATGCCAATTAAATAGGACAAATCAGGATTAAATTTACTGTTTGGCGCTGTCAACTCGTTGTCTATAATGAAATCTTTAATTTTGGGAGTGCGATTTTTTGCCAGGCTTAATTTGCCAATTGTGGCAATCCTGTCATTTTTTCTGATTTTCTTGGCAGGAATCAGGCATTTCTTGCTCTTCCTTTTGACCAGCATTTTATGTTCTGGCGTTACCTTGATTGAATATCCTGAAGCTGAAGAAATTTGGATAAGTTTGGATTCATTGCCTATTTTTTGAATACCTTGAGCTTTCATTTTTATTAAATTATTATCAGAAAGCACAAAAAGTGGATTAGAGCTTTGGAACTTTGCAACTTTAGTTTCATGAATGCCGTGCCAGAGCATGGTATCTCCTGCCAAACATAGAGTAGGAGTGCAGCATATTGTCCTTACTGTGCCTTTCCTGAACTCTTCCTCTATTATTTCCCTCTGCTTGTGGTGCAGCCCTGAATGGTGGAACACCACTCCTTTTTTTGCCACTCTTGCCAGCCTTTCGCACTGCCTTGTGGGCCTTGGGAGCGCGTGAAGCAGTTCCTCAGAAATCCCTGTCATTTCAGGGCTTGTTTTTGCTTTCCTCGCTATCTTTTCAGCTGTGGCTTCAGAGCCTGCCTTGGTGGAGACAAATACAAGCGCCTGCTTTCCCCTGATTATTGTGTCCATGGCAAGATTAATTACGCTCTCTTCATATTCTTCCCTTATTTTTGCCTTTTTCACACATTATGGTCTGGCATGGCAGTTTATAAAGTTTCTATTTCTTATTAATAAATGGTAACAATACCAAAAGTTTATAAATGAGGGTGAATCTGGTCTTTTATGACGCCAGATTGGGATGTTGAGGATATTCTGGATAATGAAGAAACCGGAAGAAAAGTCTCCTTCTTTGACCCCGGGAAAACCCTGCTGGACTTCCTGTCAGACAGGTATGGAGTCACAAAAGAGGTGGAAACAGAGGAAGGCAAAAAAGTAGTGAAAAAGCTGCCCTTCCTGAAAGCTCCATTGTCATCTTTACGGAAAAGTGGAGAGCTGAAAGATGTTTTAAGAGACATCAACAGCTATCTTAATGCTACAGGACAGGGAGCTTACCAGCTTGGGGAAAGCAAATTCAAAATAGACATAATGAAAGAGGGAGAGCCTGTTGCCTCAGTCCCTACGACAAACCATCCTGCCAAACACCAGCCCGACGACTGGAAAGTCCAGAGCAGGGGGGAAGTCCAAAAAAGGGAATACTATAAAATAAAGCATTTATGGGCTGTGCTGGGGCAGTATGCCGACCTGAAAAAGGCAAGAATCACTTCTGATTGAGAAAGGCCTCAACACTCCTGTCATAGGTTGCCTCTGCTTCCTTGTCAAAGTAACAGGCAGGCAGTTCCCCCATCCTCCTGTGATAAGCTATGCACTCACAGCAGTTCCCCTTCCTCTCGCAGGGATAGGTGCAGTTGCATTCAACTTCCTTTCCGTTCTTGCATTTCATTTTATGATTTTGACCAGATTCATAAATTTCAACCATCCTCATACTTCAGTCAGATAGGGATAAGGTAATCATCAGCTTTTGGCCAAAATAACTACAACATCTTAATTTTTAAATGTTTCTAATAATAAAAAGAAATTATTTCTGGCAGTTCTTAATCTCTTATTAATTGCCCTCGATTGTGGCTTAATTGCCAGAACTACTCTAACCTAACTCACTGCTTCAATAAGTAAATATTTCTTTCTTGCATGGCAATCAAGCATAGGAAGTTAGATGATAGCAGTGTAATGCAAGAACCAGGAAAGGTTTTTTCCCTATACCAAAAGAATATCAAAAAGTGGGCCCGCCGAGATTTGAACTCGGGACCTCACGATTTCTTACCTTTTTGGATATCAGTCGTGCGCTCCAACCAGGCTAAGCTACGGGCCCATAGGGAAAAAAACTCTTAGAAATGGTTTATAAATGTTTCTCAGGACTACTGGATTTTTACCAACCTGTGCCCATAACTCCAGTTTATCCTCTTCCCTATGATTGAAAATGTGCTGTCAAAATCCTGCAAAAGGTGCGCAAGCCTGTCTCCCGGGCCAAATCTAACGAGGTTTGAAGGGCATTTCCCATTATATTCCTCAAGGTCTGAACAGCTGGTCATAAGCATAGTAGCTATATACTGCAAGTCCACCAGCTTCATTATGGCCAGTTCAATTAATTCCATATTCTTTTCATCAAGTATCTGTTCTTCAACCTTCTGTGCATCTTCAGGGGAGACCTTTTTCAAGCCGATGTAAGGGAGTTTCATAAGCAACTGGCTTGCCTCTTCCAGAATATCTGAAATTATAACGGGGAGGAGCCTTGCGTCAAAAACCTCTCCAAGTTCTCTCTCTTGCTCTGTTGGCTGCAGGACAACATTTCCCTCCCCCTTCTCATATTTACTTCCTTCCTCTTTTATAATGTCTATATATATTTCCCAGCCTCTCGCTCTGCTCCAGGGGTCTATTATGAACCTATCCTTTTTGAACCTTATTCTTTTGGCGTCTCTCTTGAGATTGTTTATTTCAACTATCTTGTCTCTCAGCCTTCTGATAAAACGCGTAAGAAGTTCGTGCTTTTGCAACTCAGCCATATTTAGGAAAAGGGGTTTGGATTTTAAATAATTTTGCTTTTATTAAAAAAACGCCCCAGGGCAGACTCGAACTGCCGACCTCATGGTTAACAGCCATGCGCTCTACCTGCTAAGCTACTGGGGCATAAGTAAAAACCTTTGGAAAGGGTTTATAAAGTTTTCTGTG